>JAKSLB010000001.1 GCA_024401435.1 Paludibacteraceae bacterium
CAGATGGTAGAGCAAAGGACTGAAAATCCTTGTGTCCCCGGTTCGATTCCTGGTGGCACCACAGAAAGAGAGTTAAAATTTAACTCTCTTTTTTTTGTTGGTACCTATCATATCAGACTTTCGTTAAATCTTTTTAACGCATCTATTCAACAAAAGCGTTCTTCACTTGCCGAAAAAAAGTAAATATGCTATCTTTGCATTAAGGAGATTTCTATAAATTGCTTTGTGGTGATTTTGAAGATTTCATCAGACAGATTGGCGATTTGAATGAAGAAGCAGTATAGGCACTGCAACCAGATGAAAATTCACAAGTTTTGGAATGAATTCAAAACCACGCAAAAAATTAGAAAATAACCTTCATCGAAAACAGCTAGATTTCCTATAGATTCTCTATAATATTATGCTTCAACAAAAATTACAACAGAAATTACAACAGAAACTTTCCCCTATGCAAATCCAAGTCATCAAGATGTTGGAAATACCCAACCTTGAATTGGAGGAAAGGATCAAACAAGAGATTGAAGCCAATCCTGCTTTAGAAGAAGGAGAAGAAGAGACTCACGAACCAGAGGAAAAACTAAAAGAAGAAGAAGATTACAACACAGAAGAAAACGAAGACTATTCTCTCGATGATTATAGAGACGAAGACGACATTCCCGATTATAAACTTTATCAATCCAATGGAGGAGAAGACAAAAGAGAAGAGATTACAATTGAAAGTTCTTCTTCTCTTCACGATTTTTTGGTAGACCAACTACATCTCCGTCACACGGATCATGAAATAGAAATCCTCGCAGAATATGTTATCGGCAATATTGATCAGGATGGTTATCTACGTCGTGGCGTCGAATCTATGGTAGATGACTATTCTTTCCAGTCCGGTTTAATCGTCTCTGACGAAACAATGGCAAAAGCAGTCGAACTTGTCCAAACTTTCGAACCCGCAGGTGTTGCTGCCTTTACACTGCAAGAGTGTCTCATCAAACAACTGGAACGTAAAAAAGCCACTTCCACCATAGAAAATGCAATCACACTCCTCAAAAAAGATTTTCAAGATTTCTCTCAAAAAAGATATAAGCAAATAGAAACAAAAACAGGATTGTCTCAACAAGAAATCAAAGAGGCTATTGACGAAATCATCAAATTAAATCCCAAACCAGGTAATGCTTGGGAATCCGAAATCGTCACCAATAGTGTTCAACTTATACCCGACTTTATTCTTGAAAATGAAGATGGAAAATTGAACCTGATTTTAAACAACGAAAACATTCCACCTCTCCGCGTTAATCGAGAATTTGCCGAATTACTCGACGATTACAGTAACGACAAACAAAAAAACCGCGAAAAAAGAGATGCCGCTCTATTTGTAAAACAAAAATTAGATGCTGCCAAATGGTTTATCGACGCGGTCAAACAACGTCAGGAAACACTGACAACTACATTGAACGCTATCATAGAAAAACAACACGATTTTTTTATTGATGGGGACGAAACGAAACTTAAGCCTTTAATTCTCAAAGATATAGCAGAAATGACGGGATACGATGTCTCAACCATCTCCCGCGTCAGCAACAGCAAATACATTCAAACAGAATTTGGCGTATTTCCTATCAAATATTTCTTTTCTGAAAGTATGCAGACAAGCGATGGAGAAGAGGTTTCAAGCAATGAAATCAAAGCCCTTCTTGAAGACTTAATCAATGGAGAAGACAAAGCAAATCCTCTTACAGACGATCGGTTGACCGAACTATTAAAAGACAAAGGATACAACATAGCGCGTCGTACAGTTGCCAAATACCGCGAACAAACAGGATTCCCTGTGGCTCGACTCCGAAAAGAAATACTATAAGTAGTTCAAATCTAAAACAAAGATATATACAACAAATGGACACAAATATTTCACCAGATTCAATAGGAACCAAAGAGGAGACGACACAAGAAATGAGTTCTTCCCAAAACTCGGAAAAAAATTCAGACACGAACAATCATCCGATCTTAGATGGCATTTCCAAATTCTTATCATTTGTCTTTTTCCCTCTTTTTATGCCAATCTATGGTATAACACTATTGTTCAACATGGATATTTTTTCCTTTTATCCCAAAAGACTTACTATATTAAGTTATTATGTTGTCATCTTTTTTACCATACTTCTACCACTTTTCTTTATACAACTTTTAGCCATCACCAAAATCATTTCTGATGCAAAAATGCGAGAAAAAGAAGACAGAATCATTCCATATATCATAACGAGCATCTTATTTTTATTAGGTTCTTGTATGCTCTTTCGCCTTGGCATGCCTCTCTTCTTTATCAATATTTCCATCTCTGCTTCCATAGCCATATTAATTGATGCAATTATTAGCAAATGGTGGAAAATAAGTGCTCATATGACAGGAATCGGAGGACTCTCTGCAGGCATAGTTCTTGTTGGAATAGCCACCTACGTCAACACATCCACCACTCTAATACTTGCGCTAATAGTTGCCGGAGTATTGGCAAGCGCACGTCTTCAGCTCAAGCGACACACACCAGCACAAATAATTGCAGGGTTTCTAAACGGTTTCATCAGCGTTTTTTTGTTCTCACTGATTAATTGGGGATCATTATTAAGAAGCATCTTTAGTCCTATTTGATTTTCACACCACAAATAGACTTAAAATCACAAAAACCACAGTTTTTTTCACTTCTGCGTCCTTCAAACGGTACTTCGGGATCGAATAATTTTTTCATGGTCTCTTCCAATCCAGTTTTCAATTCTGCAAAATATTCATTCGCATTTTCCAACACACTTTTATTCTTATCCTTTCCTATCAAGACATTTAAGTCCTCTGGGCAACTGCATGTTTTTAAGAACGCGATAGCTGGTTTAACCTTTACTGAACCATTATTCTCCGAATAAAAAAGAGAATATAACAATACTTGCAAACCATAGTTATATCGTTTTTCTTTTGGTTCAAACAAATCAAGTGCAGAGGCAAAAGACTCAGCTTTTCCACCTGTTTTATAGTCTAAGACTCGTATCACGCCTTCTTTCTCATCCAAACGGTCTATTACACCATGGAAACCAATTTCTATGGTGGTTGAATCATTCAAAGTAACAGGCAAAGTGAATGAACAATCTTGTTCAGTACCTATAATGGAAAATGGAGCATAACGAGCATCTATTGTCAGCATTTTTATCATCTGATGTATAATCGCATCTCGATTCATCAACTGAAGTCCCGACATTTCAGGCATAGTTTCTTTCTCATCACGAGCAAAGAAATAACAATCTCTAAAAGCACGATTAACATAACGTTTGATTCTATCGTAAAATTCGTTATACTCTTTTGTCTTAGTAATATCTTTACCTTCATTATCAGACAACATAAAATCAGGGAAATCCGTTGAATTAATAATCCTACGTTTCGATTTTACTTCGGTATTCAAATCTTCATAAAAGTACTGCATAGCCGCATGGAAGATGGACCCAAACTCATTGGCTTTTACATCATCTGTTATTTCTTCAGGACGTTTTAAATCCAATATTTTTTCGAAATAAAAACGAAGCGGGCAATCAATCAGATTGTTTAAGGAAGATGGAGAAAAAAGACGAGTTCCACCATCCTTTTTATCATATTTATCGCGCAATTTTTTGATGATTTCTGGAGTTTTCGGAACAACCAATGAAGATGATTCATTCTTTGGCACCTCTGAGGCTATTTGATGACGTATAATTTTATTATTCTTCATCTCTACCATCAATTGCAAAAGGAAACGACTCATTTGTCCTTTAGTGGAATGATCTGCCGAACTATTATACATTAATGTCACATTCTCTGCTCGTTGTAGAAGACGATAAAAATAATAGGCATATAACGAATTTTTATGCTCTATAGTAGTCATTCCGTATCCTTTACGAAGTGCATATGGAATGAAAGAATTTTCCTTGCCTGACTTAGGTAAAATGCCTTCATTGGCAGATAATAAAATAACATTGGAAAAATCCAAGTTACGAGTCTCCAAAAATCCCATCACCTGTGTACCCAGAATCTGATTACCAGTAAATGGCACTGAAGTTGATGTCAACATGGTCTGAATCAACTGAAGCATCATGGAAAATTCCAAATTTAGCACTCCCTCATCCAACAATGATGAAAGTCTCGTTAAAATCGTATACATTCGATACAATGATTCTTTGTAAAGATCATTGCACAAATCACCCTTTTCATCCGTTTTTTCTTGTTTTTTTTCTTCCTCATCGGATTCTTCTTCACGGAATAATACTGCGACACGACGAACGATTTCTAACAGCCAAATCAACAAAGAACGAGAATCATCACATCTTTGAAAAAGGAAAGCTATGTCTTCCTTCGACCTTAAATCTTCGGATCGAAGATAGCGCCAGTTTTTCTCAATGATTATATGATTTAACTCGACCAAAGACGGGAAAGTCATTCGCAAATAATAATTATGAATCAATGGTGTGATTGTAGTACTAAGCAATGAGAAATTGTCATGGACATTTAAAAAAGCTAATCGTTCTTGAAATGCGAGCAAGAGTTGCATCATTCCATAAATAGGGGTCTGAACGATTGGCAATCCCATTGTAACATTCACTAAAAGTTCGTCTTCATCGGAAAATTCAGGAATTGAATGAAGCACAGGCAACAACAAGGATTCATTGCACAAAACCACAACAGAATCTTCATCTGGAACCTTTTCTTTTCTCTTTTGTTGCAAAAAAGAGGAGACATAACGTGCTTGAGCATTCTCCGTTGCAGATCCAATGATTTCAATCTTACGTTTTTTAGAACCTAACAAATCAAACGTGGATAATTCATTGGGAAAGTTGGAAAGATTTTCTCTCATAAAAAGTCCGGCTTCACGAAAGCGTTTACTTCTATCATCATCTTTTCCTCCGATATAGAAATCATCACAATCCCAATAAAAAAGAGCTTTATGTGCAGAATGAAGTTTATGAAAAAGTTTCTGTTCACATTTATTCAGAACATTAAATCCAACAAAGACATAAGTCTTATTAGAAGAAAGAATGTCCGTTTCATCAAATGATTCGACTACTTCACGCTTAAGCATTCCCTCATAAGCAATCTTTTCAGACAAAAGTTTAGCCTTAAAACGATCATATAATGCTCCCAAGAGGTTCCACAAAGAGAGAAACCTTCTTTTTAATTTTGTATCGTTTCCATCGTCGAAAACAGCAAAAAATCGTTTTAAAGTTTCACGCTGTTCTTCGGTCAAATAAGCATCATCAATTTCATACGGAACACGATCTTTTATATTTTGGAAGAGCATATGAGCATCCACCAGATTGTTATCCACATCTTCGAAATCAGACAAAAGTATTTCGCCCCAATGATAGAATGAATCTAATGTTTCTTCTCGTAAAAAATCATCTTGTTCTGTTGGTTGTTCATTTAAAATCTCCATATAAATCGTATAGAGAAGGCAAACCAGTTTAATAGAATCAGCTATTTGCAAAGACGAATGAGATTGAAAGAGAGCTTGTATAGTTGTATAAGAAGGAGACCATATCGGATGATCCTTTTTACCATTTTCAGAAATGGCATTCAACAGATAATCGTTAAAGAAAAGTTGCGCACGATTATTGGGAAAAACGACGATTAAATCAGATAAGTCGTCTTGGAATTTACGAACAATATCCTCTGCAACAGATTGGAGAAATGGATTTCCGAACATATAATCTAATTTTTTATACTTAAGTTTTAAACGGTGTATTTATAGAACTCACCCATACACAAATATATAGATTTTTCAAGACATATAACCACGAAGGTGAAAAACAAAAAAATGTGTCGATAATCACCGACACATTTCAATATATATTTCATCAAGCAGCAACAGATTTATGAATTCTCTGCAGGCATATTGGTATCCAAATCAACATTTGACGATTCATTTGGGAAGACGATATAAGCAAGTGATTTAACTGGTTCATATAACTTTGATTGAGCTATTGTCTCTTGAGATACAATATGTAAGTAATTATTCACTTTATCAAAAGAATAAATAAGAACACTCATAACCAGCAAGCACTTAATCAAAGAAGCAATACCGCCTAATAACTTATCCAACCAACCCAACATCGCAAACTTTAAAATTTTTGCAATCAGGATAGCAGCGAAACGGACAAGAATCATTGCCAAGACGAAGACAATAACAAAAGAGACTATATTGTTAATCTCTACTTGTAATCCCGTAGCAGAGACAAGCCATCCAACAAGATCTTGACCAAAATTACGAGCGATAAAGAGACCTATAACAATTCCCACCAATGATGCGATTTCCATCACGAATCCCTTCATTAATCCACGAATGATAGCGAATACCAATATGGCTAACAATATAATATCCAATGCAATCATATTTCACTCCATTTTATGTAAAAAAGGAAGCGCTCCTTATAAGGAACGCTTCACTTCTACTTCTTCAAAACTTTCTATGATATCACCAATTTGCAAGTCGTTGTAGTTTGAAATATTCAAACCGCACTCATATCCATTGGTTACCTCTTTTACGTCATCCTTGAATCGCTTCAACGAAGCTAATTCACCAGTATGAACAACAATACCATCACGAATCAAGCGTACTTTATTGCCTCTCTTGATTTTACCGTCACGAACGATACAACCAGCAATCGTACCCACCTTACTAATCTTGAAGGTTTCTTGAACCTCAGCAGTACCCGTAATCTCCTCTTTCACTTCAGGAGACAACATACCGACCATAGCATCCTTCATCTGTTCGATTGCATCATAAATGATAGAATACAAGCGAATATCAACACCTTCCTTCTCAGCAATCCTACGAGCAGCTTGTGATGGACGAACTTGGAAACCGACGATAATAGCATCAGCGGTAGATGCCAACATTACGTCAGATTCCGATATTTGACCTACAGCCTTATGAATAACGTTAACAGCAAATTCTTCGGTTGATAGTTTCTCCAAAGAGTCTTTCAAAGCCTCAGCAGAACCATCCACATCGGCTTTTACGATGATATTCATTTCTTGGAAGTTACCCAATGCACGACGACGTGCAATTTCCTCCAATGTCAAGTGCTTAGTTGTTCGTAGACCTTGTTCACGTTGTAATTGTTCACGTTTCGTAGCAATTTCACGAGCCTCTTGTTCTGTCTCCAACACGTTGAAGTTATCACCAGCTTGAGGGGCACCGTTTAATCCTAAGATAACAACTGGTTCAGAAGGTTTAGCCTCTGTCACACGTTGATTACGTTCATTGAACATAGCCTTAACACGACCGAAGTTAGTACCTGCCACAACCACATCACCCACGTGAAGTGTTCCATTACTTACAAGGATAGTTGACACATAGCCACGACCCTTATCCAACTGTGATTCAATAATAGAACCTGTAGCACGGCGATTAGGATTTGCTTTCAAGTCAAGTAATTCAGCCTCCAATAGTACTTTTTCCATCAGTTCTGGAACACCAATACCTTTTTTAGCTGCAATATCTTGTGATTGATATTTTCCACCCCACTCCTCAACCAAATAATTCATATTAGCCAAAGCCTCCTTGATCTTATCTGGATTTGCAGTAGGTTTATCAATCTTATTAATAGCGAACACAATAGGCACGCCAGCCACTGAAGCGTGGTTGATTGCCTCGATTGTTTGAGGCATAACGTCATCATCGGCAGCAACAATGATAATAGCAATATCTGTCACTTTCGCACCACGAGCACGCATAGCTGTAAATGCCTCGTGACCTGGAGTATCCAAGAAAGTGATCTGTTGACCGCTACTTAATGTTACATTGTATGCACCAATGTGTTGAGTGATACCACCAGCCTCACCAGCGATTACGTTAGTTTGACGAATGTAATCCAACAAAGAGGTTTTACCATGGTCTACATGACCCATCACAGTAACGATAGGTGGACGAGTAACCAAATCCTCCTCCTTATCTTCTTCTTCATGAATAGCAGCAGTTACCTCTGCACTCACATATTCTGTTTCAAAGCCAAATTCGTCAGCAACGATATTAATAGTTTCAGCATCCAAACGTTGGTTGATAGACACCATCAAACCAAAATTCATACAAGTACTGATAACTTGAGTAACAGGAACATCCATCATAGTAGCCAATTCACTGACAGTAACAAATTCAGTGATTTTCAACTTACTTTGTTCCATTTTCTCCTGTTCCTCTTGTTCATGCATCTTCGTAGCCTGCATTTCACGCTTATCACGACGGTGCTTAGAACCCTTTGTTTTTTGACCTTTACTAGTAAGTCGAGCAAGAGTTTCTTTTATTTGTTTTTGAACATCCTCCTCACTTACTTCAGGTTTAACAAAGCTCTTCTTGATTTTCTTGTGATTTTCTTTACCGGCATTGTTGTTATTGTTGTTACCACGTTGTGGTTTGCCTTCATCACCTTTAAAATCTTTGTAATCGGAGATATCGATTTTTTCCTTTTGTATTCTTTTTCTCTTCCCCTTCTTAGAATCTTCAGACATACCATCAGAAGAGACATTATTCATCTTTTGTGGTCCATGTCCTTCAAATGTCTTAGAGAAGCCCTTATTCGAACGTTGTTCACGTTCCTTTCTCTTCTCTTCCTTTGATTTCTTTTTAGGACGAGTTTGTTGATTCAAAGAATCCAAATCGATTTTACCAACAACGTTGATAGATGTTTTAGCGGGTTTTGACAACGAGAAAACATCATCATCAGAAGAGGCAATAGGCATCTGTCTTTGTTCCTGTTGTTGAGCCTTTGGTTGCATTTCACTCTTTTCAGAAGGAGTGAAACGAGATTTTTCAACAGGAGCAGAAGGTCTATTATTTCTTTCTTCTTGAACTGGTTTTACATTTTTCTTTTCTTGAGGAGAAGCCGTTTCTTGTTTCTTTCCCGAAATATTATTTAAATCGATTTTACCTAGGACCTTTGGAGAATGGACTTCAGGGACAGGTATTTTAACCTCCTTGTTATCTTCAAATCCAGGAATAGTTACACTCTCCTTCACCTCTTTTTTAAGACGTTTTTGAGTAACTTTTTCTGAATCTTGTTTTATCTTTTTATTAGAGCCTAATCCTTCGTAACACAACTGTTCTTGTTCATCAGTAAGCTGAACATTTAAATTGTCCGAGGAAATTTGATGTCCTTTTTTCGACAAAAAATCCACGACAGTGTCAGCACCGACGTTTAATTCTCTTGCTATTTTACTTAATCTTATAGACATATTATTTTTAAGTTGTTAAATTTTATTCTTGCTCGTTCTGATCGTCTGATTCCTCCTCATCATATCTAACATCTGAATCTTCAAACTCAGCGTTCAAAATTCGCAATACATCGTCAATAGTCTCCTCTTCCAAATCAGTGCGTTTAATCAATTCATCACGAGGAATACTCAATACCTGCTTAGCAGTATCACAACCAATACCTTTCAATGTATCGATTACCCAAGGTTCGATTTCATCCAAGAATTCATTCAAGAAGATATCTTCCGTATCAATTGAATCATCAACATCACGGAACACCTCTATCTGATATTCTGTCAACATACCAGCCAAACGAATGTTCATACCATTTTTACCAATAGCTAAAGAAACCTCTTCTGGTTTTAAGAATACCTCAGCTCTCTTATGCTCTTCCATAATATGGATAGAAGAGATTCTTGCTGGGCTTAAGGCTCTAGAGATTAGCAATGAAGGATTATTAGTAAAATTGATCACATCAATATTCTCGTTACGCAACTCTCTAACGATACCATGAATACGAGATCCTTTCATACCAACGCATGCACCTACTGGATCAATACGATCGTCATACGATTCAACAGCCACCTTTGCACGTTCTCCAGGGATACGAGCAATACGACGTATTGTAATCAATCCATCATTGATTTCAGGAACCTCTAATTCAAACAATCTTTGCAAGAACAATGGAGATGTTCTTGATAATATAATCTTCGGATTATTATTTTTGTTGTCAACTTTTGCAACTACCGCACGAACGGTATCTCCTTTACGATAAAAATCAGAAGGGATTTGTTCTTGTTTTGGAAGTAACATTTCATTGCCTTCGTCATCCAACAACAATATTTCTTTCTTCCATACTTGGTATACCTCACCTACCACAATAGAACCTACCTTCTCTTTATATTTATTGTATAGTGTATCTTTTTGCAAATCTAAGATTTTAGACGCTAAGGTTTGTCTCAAGTTCAAAATGGCACGACGACCAAAAGAAGCAAAATCTACCTTATCTGTCACGTCCTCACCTAATGAGAAATCCTCTCCCATTGCATGCGCATCTGTCAAGGAAATTTCCGTATTGGGATCTTCCAATTCATCATCCTTTACAACCTTACGATTACGATATATTTCGAAATCTCCCTTGTCAGGATTGATAATCACATCATAATTCTCATCTGTACCAAACATCTTGGATATTACACTACGGAAAGAGTCTTCAAGGACACTAACCATCGTACTTCTGTCAATGTTCTTCAAATCTTTGAACTCTGCAAAAGTGTCACTCAAACTAACTGCTTCTTGCTTTGCCATGTCATTTAAAAGTTATTGAATATTTCGTATATTTTATTTGTTCATATGGGAATGTGAGGGTTTCTGTCACTGCAACTTTCTTCTTCTCACCCTCTTTTTTTACCATCTTTGTTATTTCTAATCCGAAGGAATCTTCTGTCACATTCATCAAAACACCTACATATTTAGGTCCATTTTTTACCTGTACTTCGACTTCTGATCCTTCATATTTCTGATATTGTCGCAATACTTTAAATGGTGATGTCAATCCAGCGGAACCAACCTCCAAATCGAAATCCTCTTCATCACGGTTCATCTTGGATTCAATATGACGAGACAATTCCACACAATAATCTAAAGGAACACTTTCATCTGCATCAATTTCCACCAAAATAGAATTGTTTTTATCAACAGAAACATCCACTATGAAATAAGGAGAATCCTGAATATATGCTTCTACTATCTCTCTTATTTTTGTTTGATCAATCATATCCTTCGTTTTAGACAATAAAAAGGGGGACTAAATAGTCCCCTCCACAGATTTTCATCTTGTGCGCAAAATTAGCACAAATATTTCACAATACAAAACGATTTGCCGAATTTATCAAGAATCTTCTTGTCTATCAAAGCGTTTTGCCTTTTTCTTTCGTTAGATTATAATGATATTGGCAATTCTCGTTTGATGCTTTGCTCTAAACATATAAGGGTTTCCGTAGCAGATACTCCCTTGATACTCTGTATTTTACCATTTAGCAACTGCATCAGATGTTCATTGTCACGTGCATATAACTTCACCATCATTGTATAAGGTCCTGTGGTAAAATGACACTCTACTATTTCTGGTATTTTCTCCAATTCTGGAACCACTTCAGAATACATAGAGCCCTTTTCCAACTTAATACCTATATACGTACACGTTTGATAACCTAATATTTTCGGATTCACATGATAACCTGAACCAACTATTACACCCATATCAAACAAGTGTTGTACACGCTGATGAATAGCTGCTCTTGATACACCGCAATCACATGCCACATCTTTAAATGGAATACGGGCATTTTTGGTAATTATCATTAGAATATCCCTATCCAAATCATCTATTTTATCCATATAATCTCTAATTAAGGGGACGTCTACACATTCCCCACTTACACATTGTCACAAAGATAGATAGATATTTTTAATAAATCTATTTTTCGGAAACAAAATGATTGAATTTGAGGATTTCAGTTTACAATATGACATCAACAAGCCTATATTTCCCATCACCACAAGTGTATGTCATTCTCACTTTCTATTTCAAAATAAATCTTGGGATATATAAATAAAAAAGGGCACTTTTTTCAGTGCCCTTCATATATGAAATTATATTTCAATTATTTGTCAGCAGGAAGGATGTCTAACAATTCGATTTCGAAATACAAAGTAGAACCAGGTTCAATAAAACGGTTTCCTTGATCTCCGTATGCTAAATCAGAAGGAATCCAAACTTCGTATTTAGAACCAACAGGCATCAATTGAAGAACTTCTGTCCAACCCTTGATAACGCCATTCAAATTAAACTCTGCAGGTTCACGTCCTATTGAAGAATCAAAAGTTCTTCCATCAAGCAATTTACCTGTATAATTCACCTTTACTTTATCTTCAGCCGTAGGAGTTTTTCCTGTTCCCTTTGTAATTACACGATATTGCAATCCACTTTCAGTTTCCACAACACCTTCGTTAGCTTTATTAGCATTCAAAACGCTATCACCAAATGCTTTATTCTTATCTGCCATCTCCTTCATCATCAATGTTTGGATTTCTCTGTTGTAGTTATCCAACAATTCACGAATTTGATCATCTGTCAAAAGCAAATTAGCAGAATCTTTTTTAAATGCTGCTTCAAAACCAGCCTTAAAAGCTTTCGTATTAATTGTATCACCAGGTAATTCGCTAAGACTTTTTCCATTAGACATACCAATTGCATAGCTAACAGAATCAATATTAGAAGTTAATTTTACATCTTTGCATTCATTATTACTACAAGATGACATTAGAGCAGCAGCAAAAGAAGCTGCGATAAATAATTTTTTCATTTTTATTTTTAATTTAATTATAACTATTTTTCTATTCTTTGATAAGTTGGGAATTGGAATTTAGCGCCATTCGAAGCAGGTGCTTGTACCTGTGCTTTAGCCACATCCAACAATTCAACTTCAAAAATCAAAACGGAATATGGAGGGATGGAACCCGCAGGACGTGCGCCATAACCCAATTCCTGAGGAATATAAAATTTATATTTAGATCCCACCTTCATTAGTTGAAGACCTTCTGTCCAACCTGGGATTACCTTATTCAATTCAAAAGCGACAGGTTCTTTAGAGCTATCGAAAACAGTACCATCAACCAAAGTTCCCTTATAGTTAACTTTCACCTTATCTTCTGGAGCTGGTTTGATACCATTACCCTCTTTCAACACCTCATATTGTAATCCACTTGGCGTAACTTTCACATTAGGATTCTTCTTGTTCTCTTCTAAAAACAATTTACCTTTAGCTTTTGCCTTTTCAGCCTCAACCTCTTGAGCGTTTTTCAAATAGGTTTGAATAATATCACCCGTTTTATCTCCCTTGAGTAATAATGATGTTGTATCGTTATTAAAACTTTTGCAAAAAGCTTCAAGCAACAGGGCTTCATTAAAAGGACCACCTGGCAAATGAGCGAGATTATCATGAACGCTCTTCGCAAATTCAATACCAATAGCATAGCTGACCGAGTCATTTGCTGTAGCCAATGACGCAGTTTTACTAGCTGATTTAGATTTAGCCTCAACCGATGAAATTGAAAGGGCTGCAGCCAAGAAAAAGAATCCTATTTTTTTCATATAGAAATATATTTTGTTACTTAACAATTTCTAATAATTCGACATCGAAAATCAATGTCATATTAGGTCCGATAACATCACCTGCACCTTGTTCTCCATACGCAAGATCAGAAGGAATATATAATCTCCACTTAGAACCGACAGGCATCAATTGCAATGCTTCTACCCAACCAGGAATTACTTGGTTAACAGGGAAATCAGCAGGTTGATTTCTTCTAAAAGAACTATCAAAAACAGTGCCATCAATCAAACGACCTTCGTAATGGCAACGAACCATATCTGTTGCTGCAGGTTTTACGCCTTTTCCTTCTGTAATAACTTCATATTGCAATCCGCTGGCAGTCGTTATCACACCTGCTTTTTTCTTGTTTTCATTCAAAAAAGCTTCCCCAGCTTTTTTATTATGTTCATCAGCTTCTTGTTGCATCTTTGCAAAATGATCACTCAATATTTTTTTTGCTTCATCAAGCGTCATTTCTGTTGGTTTCTGATTAATTGTATCAGACATACCCTTCATAAACTGATCTAAATCGAGATTCTCAAAGCCTGAAGCTTTAAGGTTAGTGGCCATAGAAAGACCCAATGCATAACTAATTTTATTCATCCTTTTATTAAAAATTTATGCCACAAAGGTAAAAGAATTTATGTTATAAACACAAAAAGTTCACTTTTAATGAATAAAATAATTACCTTTGTGCGAAAAATGGACAATTATGTACACCAAAGAAGAGGAAAAACAACTAAAACGAGACTTTTGGAACGGGTTTGACACATTTTGCGAAAACCTTCCTCGATTTAAGTATAGAAAAAAGAAGTGGATTCTTTACAATACGAAAATGAAGGGTGTAGAACTAAAATTCGATGCTACAAGAGAAGGTGCATATGTAATTTTGGAATTTAACGATCATAACGAAGACAAACGTCTAAAAAAGATGACCACTCTCGAAAAATATAGGGTCATTTTCGACCAATATTTCAAAGACGCCATTTGGGAACTAAATTATGAAAAGCCTTGTGGTACAATGGTTTCCAGAATCTATAAATTTCAAGGTGGTTTAGACATTCACAGGAAAGAGCAATGGAATGATTTCTATCCGTTCCTTTCGAAAGAAATGTCTCATTTGGAACGTGCTTTCAAAGAGATAAAAGACGTGTTGGAAGAGGATGAAGAAGGAAATAACATTTAATTAATCACGAAAAAATTTTTCACGTGGAAAAGAACGAGAAAAAATGGGAAGGTAAAACTGGAGGAGGTCGACTCGGTCAACAATTTCTCCTACACTTTTTGAAACATGTAGATGTTTGTTATCTATATCCCGTTCTCTACCTAGTCATTCCGTTTTATCTTATTTTTGGCAGGAAAGGTCGAAATGCTGCCTATCACTATTTCCATGACAGGCATCAATTCTCCATCGGGAAATCTGCGTGGTATACCTATTTGAATCACATCATATTTGGGAAAATCGTATTAGATAAATTTGCCCTACTTGCGGGAAACAAAGATCAGTTTCAATTGCAAATGAACAGTAGTTGCATTCAGGATGCCATCAAGCATGAGAAAGGATTCATCATAGCTAGCGCTCACATGGGTAATCTTGAACTATCTGGTTTATGCATTCCTCATAGAGAGAAAAAAATAAACACCATTATATTTGGTGGAGAAAGAGCCGATTTTCAAAAGAAGAGAGATGAAACTTTCGAGGAAGTTGACATCAACCTTATTCCCGTCAAAGAAGACATGTCTCACTTATTTACGATTAAAGCTGCCATAGACAATGGAGAAGTCGTAGTTATTCCGTGCGATAGAATATTCGGAAGTTTGAAAAGTGTGACATGCAATCTACTTAATGGCACTGCGCAACTACCGATCGGACCGTTTAGACTATCGGCTCAACTAGAAGCACCCATTTATACCATTTTCATCATGAAAGGGAAAAGAAATCAATATATTGTATACGAAAGTGCAATTGACAGTCATCAAGAATTGCCAAATTCAATACAACGTGCAGAAGCCATAGCAAAAGATTTCGCAAAAATAATGGAAGGGATGATGATGAAATACCCCACTCAATGGTTCAACTTCTTCCCCTATTGGAATGATAATAAATAAAAACAATAATTAAACAGACATAATATGAAACTAGAATCCCCTCAAAAAGAGATGTATTCAAAGGATAGTTTATCCGCCCTTAAAGCTCAACGATTGGCTCAAGAAATTGCCTTTGGACCAGTTGTTTTTCAAGTGTCAAGACTTATGTTAAAATTTGGAATTTTAGAATTGCTTGACAACCACAAAGGAGGGCTAACCATCGATGAAATCGCAAAGAGTTGTAATATATCACACTATGGGACGCAATGTTTGCTTGAATCTTCTTTAACAATCGGAACCGTTTTGTTGAACGATGATAAATTCACCATTTCAAAAGCTGGTTGGTTTTTGTTAAATGATAAGATGGCCAGAGTAAATCTAGATTTCAATCACGATGTCAACTATCTAGGTCTTTTCCATTTGGAAGAGGCGATTAAAGAAGGAAAACCTGCAGGACTAAAAGTGTTCGGAAACTGGCCAACCATTTATGAAGGTCTTTCTAGTCTACCTGCAGAAGTACAAGATAGTTGGTTCGGTTTTGACCATTACTATTCCAATTGCTCTTTTCAACAAGCAATGGAAATCATCTTTAAAAATGGTGAGAAAACATTGTTGGACGTAGGAGGAAATACAGGACGCTTTGCCACCGAATGTGTCACTTTCAAAAATGATGTGGAAGTAACTATTATGGATCTTCCCCAGCAACTGGAATTGATGCGAGAAAAGACAAAAGATGTGAAAGGCAAAGAGCGTATTCATGGTCTTGGAGTCAACTTGTTAGATCCGAAAGTTGCATTTCCAACAGGTTTTGAGATTATGTGGATGAGTCAGTTCCTTGACTGTTTTAGTGAAGAAGAGGTTATCAGTATTTTAACCAGAGCATGCAAAGGTATGGACAACAATACCAAGCTTTACATAATGGAGACATTCTGGGATCGTCAACGTTTTGAAACGGCTTCATATTGTTTAGCACAAACAAGTATATATTTCACAGCTATGGCTAACGGAAACAGCAAAATGTATTATTCTTATGATATGTTCCGTTGCATAGAAGCTGCTGGATTAAAGATTGAAGCCATTCACGATGGTTTGGGACAAGGTCATAGTTTAGTTGTTTGTAAAAAAGCATAATTTGATAGCATGGAACTACTTCCTATAGAATCTTATCTTCCTCAAAAACATCCATTTGTCTTTATTGAAAAGATGCTTGACGTTGATGAGAAAAAATGTCAAGGAGAGTTAACCATAAAGGAAGAGAACGTATTGGTTCAAAACGGGTGTTTTATCGAATCGGGTATTTTAGAAAATATCGCGCAAACATGTGCTGCGCACATTGGTTACGTGGAGATACATATACGCAAGAACCCTAACATTCATATTGGTATGGTTGCTCAAATAAAAGATATGGAAATTTATCGCTATCCGAAAGTAGGAGAAACCATCATCACAGATGTGATAGAGCAAGAGAACTATGGAGAAGTATCCATCTATAACGCAAAGATCACCTCTTCTGCCGAATTGATTGCGGAAGGAGAAATCAGAGTAGTATTAACTGACAAGATAGGTTAAGATATGATATACAAAATCAGCGACAACATTATTTCTCCTCTCGGATATAGTTCGGAAGAGAACTACCAAAACATGAAGAATGGCATTTCCAAAGCCGTTTTACATCAACACGCATTCAACCTTCCTGAGCCCTTCTTTGGTTCTTTATTAAACTGGGAAGAAATTGAAGCTCAATTTTCTCAACTTCCTCAAAAGGCTTGTCGCTATACAAGATTTGAAAAGATAGCCATCTTATCAGCATACAAAGCGATTGAAGCGGCAAAGATTGACGCAAGCAGCAAAGATGTCTTATTCGTTTTATCATCGACGAAAGGGAACATTCACTTATTAGAAAATTCCGATGGATTCGACAAAAATCGCATCAACATGGGCACATCTGCCAATCTGTTGGGTGAATACTTCAACAATCCTAATCCCGTAATGGTCATCAGTAATGCATGTACCTCTGGTGTTGTAGCTCAGATTTATGCAAAAGAGATGATGGAGGCAAAAGGTTACAAATATGCGGTAGTGGTAGGTGCTGATATACTAAGCAAATTTGTCATATCGGGTTTCCAATCATTTAAGGCACTTTCCACCGAGCGATGCAAGCCATTCGATCTCAATCGAAAAGGGCTAAATCTTGGAGAAGGTGCTGCAAGCATTGTTCTTGAACAATCAGACAATGTTCCCGAGGGTGCTCTCTGCATATTAGGAACAGGCAACCGCAACGATGCCAATCACATTTCTGGACCATCTCGCACAGGCGAAGGTCTGTTCAATGCCATTACAGCAGCATACGCATTCAAACAAGCATTTAAAGAATCACTTTCTTTCATCAATGCACATGGTACAGCAACACCATACAATGACGATATGGAATCATGGGCCATCAGCAGAAGTGAACTGGAAAATATTCCAACCAACAGTTTGAAAGGCTTTTTAGGTCACACATTAGGTGCCGCTGGTGTTTTGGAATGTATCATCTCCTGTCATGCACTAAACGAAGGTATTATCTTACCGACCTTAGGACATGACACCAAAGGTGTTGTAAAAGAAATAACTGTTAACACAGAACTTAAACACGGAGAAGGAAACAGTTTTTTGAAAATCATTTCAGGATTTGGAGGAAGTAACGCCGCCATTATTTATGGCAAAAAATGATATGGATCAGATTTTCACACGAAATAAAATGAAAAAAGGATTATTTTTACCTAGCATCATTCTCTGTTTGGTACTTTTCAGCTGTTCAAAAAACAAAGAGAAAGGCATAGAAACAGTCATTCCAGCAATAGTGAACTGTTCTAAGCTTCATACGGCACAATACAATGTACATAAAATTCTCACATACAAAGACATGACAGCTATTGAAGGTTCAATCTTTTCTGAGAAGATATCCATTCCCATTCCAGGAGACAGGATGTTGGTTATCCCAATTGATGCCACCATTAGAGCATACATTGATTTCTCTCAGTTTAGCAAAGACAACATTGTCATGGACAACGATGGCAAAGTAATCATTACCCTACCCAATCCACAAATTGTCTTATCCTCTGCCCAAATAGACTATAAAAACGAGAAGCAATATCTATCGTGGAATCGTTCAAAATTCACCAGTGAGGAGAAAGAAGAATTCATCAAACAAGGAAGAGCAAGCATATTGGCAAGTATGGCTCATAGTGATATCATAGATAGAAGTCGCACGAGTGCCTTCAACACCATACAGCCCATTTTAATCTCAGCAGGCTTTTCTCCCGAGAATATCATCATTCGTTTTTCCGATGAAATCGAGAAAAACAAGTATTCTGAGCAAACCATTAAATTATTAACTTCTATAGAAGAATAAAAAAAATATGGCATCCACACGAAAAAAAACAAATACAAGGAGACGGTCAAGTTCCAAGAATTATGTTACCGAAGAAATGGTTAGGAGTCCATGGTTTTGGGTAGGGCTTGTCATTTTAGGATTAGTTTACTTTTTCTTCCTCCGTGACAAAAAAGACGACACGAAAAAAGCAACCATAGATGACGCACAAACTTGCATTACATCTATCAAGGAAATATCCGAATGGGAGTTTCTCACACTTCAACTAGAAGAATTTGTTGACACAACCATCAATAAGAAATTATCAACTGCACAATCAGCAAAGATTTACACCGGTACAGCCAGATTAGGTATTAACACTAAAAAGGCGAACAAGAACTGGATTGTATGTGAAGGGAACAAAGCAACGATTACACTCCCTGCCATTGAAATTTTAGACAAGGCAATAGTCGATGACACTCAAACCAGAACTTTCTTTGAGGAAGGGAACATCAGTGCGACTGTCAAAGAGAAGATGTTGCAAAATGCCAAACGAAAAATGAAAGCAACGGCTAGCAAAAAAGAAAACATAGCTATTGCAGAAAAAAATGCAAAAGCTGAATTCAAAAATATATTTACCGCATTAGGTTACAAAACTGTTAAAATAACATTCAAGGAATAATGGCTGAACTATTTATACAATCGGCAGTTAGGATAACTTCGGATCAAGTCTGGGTAGATGGAGAAAAGATATCTATCAAAAAAGAGGAAGAAGTTTCTTGGTTAACGAATATTTACCGGAATCTCGACATTCAGTATCCTAAATTTTTCAAGATGGACAATCTTTGCAAAGCGGGTTTTTTAGCTGCAGAGATGCTTATGGGAAAGAGTGGCTTAGAGCCAACAGAAGAGAAAAGAGACTGGTCGGTTTTACTTTTTAATCGATCTTCCTCTTTGGATAATGACCAATCCTATCAACAAACAATAGCAGATTCAGCCAACTATTTTCCTAGTCCAGCTGTGTTTGTCTACACTCTGTCCAACATTGTAACAGGAGAGATTGCCATTCGGAATAAAATTATGGGTGAAAGTTGCTCATATATTATGGACAATTTTGACGCAGATATCTTGTATGAAACCGGATTAATCGGATTATCAGAAGGGAAAGGAATAGATCATTTGTTAATTGGTTGGGTTGAATTTTTAGACGATACCTGTGACGTACTTTTGTTTCATGTTACCAAAGAAAAAAATGGCAAGACCATTTGTCCATGGAATAATGTTGGCATAAAAAAATTTTTTTTATAACTTTGTGCACAAATTAAACATAGTAAGATATGGACTCTTTAATACAAGAATTGAAAGAAGAAATCATCCAATCGCTCAATTTGGAAGATATGAAGCCAGAAGACATTGATGCCAACGCGCCTCTTTTCGGAGAAGGTTTAGGGTTGGATTCCATTGATGCATTAGAATTAATCGTATTAATGGAACGTAATTATGGTATCAAGTTAAACAATGCCAACGAAGGGAAAGAAATTTTCAAATCCATTCAAGTAATGGCTGATTATATTTCAAAAAACAGAACCAAATAAGTTTTGATGACAGAAAAAATTGTTATTACCGGATACGGGATTATTTCCAGTTTAGGTTCTGGTGTGGAAAAAACAAGAGAAGCTCTGCTAAAGGAAGAAAAATCCATTGGCAGAGTTGCTCATTTATGTACGAAGCACACCGAGATTCCTTGTGGAGAAGTGAAAGAATCCGATGAAGAGTTGAAACATCAACTAGGAATAGGCAATGATGTTGTCATCACCCGTACGCCACTACTCGCTTTAATTGCCTTGAAAGAGGCTTTAGAGACCTCCAAACTTACCGATCAAATTTCAACAGCATTCATTAACGGAACGACAGTTGGTGGAATGGAAAAAAGTGAGAAATATTACAACGATTTTTTCGAAGGGAAACATACAGAATACATTGCAGCACACGATTGCGGTGCCGGCACTGAATTAGTGAGTCACCTGTTCGGTCGTTTTGATTTTATGACGACTATCTCAACGGCTTGTTCTTCAGCTGCCAATTCTGTTATTTTAGGAGCGGACCTTATAAAAACAGGACGTGTTGATGCTGCCATTGTCGGAGGAACAGAATCCCTTAGTAAATTTCATCTAAACGGATTCAATTCTTTAATGATTTTGGAACATCAGCCTTGTCGTCCATTTGAGAAAAGTAACCAAGGACTGAATTTAGGCGAAGGAGCTGGATACATTGTCATAGAGCGAGAATCAGTTGCCAAAGCAAGAGGTGCTCATATTCTTTGCGAATTAAGCGGTTATGCGAACACCTGCGACGCCTTTCATCAAACCGCCACATCAGAGACCAGTGAAGGCGAATACAAAGCAATGACACAAGCATTGCACAAAGCTCATTTAGAAACTACCGACATCGATTACATAAACGCCCACGGTACAGGCACAGCCGACAATGACCTTCACGAAAGCATTGCACTCAAAAGAGTCTTTGGAGAGCATATTCCTCCATTCTCATCTACAAAATCTTTCACAGGTCACACAACAAGTGCTGCTGGCGCTGTTGAATCTGTCATCTCCATATTGGCACTACAACACGGGTTCATTCCTGCCAACCTCGGTTTTTCAGAACCCATAGAGGCAACCGGACTTATTCCAGTGAAAAAGACGATTCAGAAGGAGTTAAATCATGTAATGACCAATTCATTCGGATTTGGTGGCAATGATTCTTCATGTATTTTTTCCAAATATCAACCATCATGAGTATTTTCATAGACAAAGCCGCACAGATTTCCATTCAACAACCACTCTCTAATGAATGGTTTACAAATCCTATGCAACCAACTGAACGTCTGTGCAAATTCTCGCTTCCTAATTTCAAACAATATCTTTCTCCTGCCACATCCAGAAGAATGGGGACTGCATTGAAATGCGCTCTTTCATCCGCTTTGTCTTGTGTTCCGGAAGAAAAAAGAAGTAATCTTGATGGTATATTAACAGGAACTGGATTAGGTAGTATAGAAAATACGGAAAACTTCCTTTTAGCTATGCTTCAAGGTGAAGAGGGTCTTTCCCCTTCCAATTTCATGCAATCCACACACAACACCATAGGCTCACAAATTGCAATCGCATTTAAATGTCACGGATACAATATCACCTATGCACACAGGGGAACCTCTTTTGATAGCGCATTATTGAATGCCATCATCAAATTCAAGCTCAAGGAATTCTCATCCGCTTTGGTCAATGGTGTAGATGAAATGACTGAAAAATATTTTCAATTATTCGATCAAATCGGTTATTGGAAAGATCGTTCCGTCACAACCGATGATATACGAAACGCATCTTCTAACGGCTCTTTTGCAGGAGAAAACAGTGTAAGTCTGTTATTGACAGATCAAAAATCAGATGACACTCTCTGCGAAATCTGTGACACTGAACTCTTTTATTGTCCTACCGACCAACGTTTGAAAGAGTACATCCAAAAATTATGTAAAGAAAACGACATCCATCAAATAGATGCCATTGTCATTGGCAATAACGGAGATGATGAAAACGACAAAGAATACAAACGTTTATGCGGATTCATCGAACCTTCTGCCACCCCAATCATCTATAAACATTTGTTCGGAGAATCCTTTACAATGTCTGGCATCGGTGTTTATGTAGGAGCAACTTGCTTAAAAGAAGGATATGTTCCAGCACACCTCACCATGAACAATTGTCAGTTGAATCAACTGAAATCGGTATTGGTGCTTAATCATTTCAAAAAACTAGATTATTCCATAACACTTCTAAAATCATGCTAAGGCTTTTGCTTTTATCCATTCTACAGTCTTTTTGTCTGGCTAGCGGACAATTATGCCTGAAACAAGCGCTTGTGAAAGCAGGCACCTTTACATGGTCATGGAATTTTTTTATTGCACAAATAACCAACTGGTGGTTTCTTCTTGTCGGCATAACGATGGGAAGTGCAACCGTGTTGTGGTTTTACATTCTCAGACACTATCCACTATCATCAGCATATCCACTCACATGTCTAAGCTACGTATTTGGAATGGTTCTTGGTATGGTATTTCTGCATGAAACAATACCTTATACTCGATGGATAGGAATCTTTATGATTTTAATTGGTGCATATTTCATTATAAAATAAGAATGGAACAAGATTACTTTTTTCAATTAGCGAAAGGTGAAGGAACGGAATACAATATTCTATTAAACAAAAACCACGAATTATTCAAAGATCACTTCCCCGAATTTCCCATACTTCCGGGTTCCTGCAGTACCGAGATAATTCGAACCGCTGTTGAAAAAGAGACAAAGAAAAAGTGTAGACTGAGAAAAATAAAAAGTTTAAAGTTCATTCAGCCCATTATACCTAATGAAGTAAAAGGGCTCCAACTATCTTTAGCAATGACGAGTGAAGATGATTCTCGTCTAATTCATGTCAAGACAGCCATCAAAAGTGAAGAATTTATTCACGCAAAAGCCGACTTAATTTTTGAGCAAGACAATGACTAACGAAGAGATAAAAACATATTTGCACCATCATAAAATCGGATTACTTATTCCGACCTACAACAATGACCAAACTGTTGAAAGTGTAATAAGCGAAGCATGTTCCTATTGTGACGACATCATTTTGGTAGATGATGGTTCTACAGACAAAACAAAAGACATATTATCTCGATGGAATGGGAAAATCAACATCGTTTCTTATCAAATAAACCGAGGGAAAGGAAACGCTTTGAAAGAAGGATTTCTAAAAGCAAAAGAATTAGGGTTAACACATGTTATCACACTCGATTCTGATGGTCAACACAAATTAACCGATCTTCCTATTTTCATTGATGCACACCAAAAGAACCCTGATGCGTTTATTATAGGAAGTCGTTCTTTTGACAATCCCAACATGCCAAACCAAAACACATTTGCAAATAAATTTTCCAATTTTTGGTTTAGGCTTCAAACGGCTCATAACCTACCCGACACACAAACAGGGTACAGACTATATCCATTGGCTACCAATCATTACATGACACCATTCAACAAACGATACGAAGCCGAATTAGAATTACTGGTTCGCAGTGCTTGGCGACTACTTCCTATTGTTAGCATTCCTATCAATGTCTATTACCCACCGAAAGAAGAGAGAATTTCTCATTTTCGTCCGGGAAAAGATTTCTTTAGAATCAGTGTACTAAACACATTTCTTTGTATATTAGCCGTAATATACGGATATCCTTCTATGATTATCCGAACGATATATAGAAAATTTAAAGCGCACATAGAATGAAAGAAAAGCTCCTACATATTTATCAATACTTTGATCAAAAGCCCAAAGCATTAAGAATCATTCTAATTATCTCAATTCTCTTGTTAGGAGGTTGTCTCACTGCTCTTCATTTTTCCGAAGATATAACAGACTTCCTTTCAAAATCGGAAGATCAAAGGAAAGTAGCTGAAGCTTATCAACATATCAATACCCGAAACAAAATTCTTGTAAGCATTTCTGCGAAAGATACATCCGATGGATTTCGTGACAGTCTTATCGCTATCGCCGACGAATTCATCGAAGATTTAAAAAAGCAAGACACTGAAAATCTAACAAGTGACATCTTCTTCAAAGTATCCGACACAGAAATCGCCGAAATGACCGATTTCATCGTGCAAAATCTTCCATACTATATGGATGAGAAAGACTACCAACGATTAGATTCCATTCTCATCGACGAGTCGAAAATGCGTAATGAATTGACATGGAATCATGAAATGCTATTCACCCCGACAGGTGCCTTTCTACAAAATATCATCTTAAACGATCCCGTTCATATTTCCAATCATATCTTGAAGAAACTGAATGGAGCCTATCAAGAAAATAAATTCAAACAATACAACGGCTACATTTTTGATCATACAGGAAAAGAACTTCTTATCACTTTAACATCTGAAACACCATCCAGCGAAACAAGTCGCAACCAAAGATGGGTGAATTCCATCGTAAACGCGAAACAAGATGTAATGCAGAAACATAAAGGGGAATACGAAATTACCCATATCGGAGCTTCTGTTATTTCTTTAGAAAATGCGAATCAAATTAAAGAAGACACAATACTTTCATCCTCTATTGCATTAATTTTCATTGCTATTCTTCTTCTCCTGTTTTACAAAGACATACGAGCCATAGGACTGATTCTCTTTTCCATTCTTTTTGGAATGTTATTTGCCGTAGGCTTTTTAGCCATCAGTAAAGAATCTATTTCTTTCATATCCATCGGAATAGGTTCCATTTTAGTCGGTATCGCGGTCAACTATCCGCTCCATTTCTTAGCTCATTTAAAAGAAGGTCATACTCGCGAAGAATCAATCAAAGAAATTGCCAGTCCCCTTATTACAGGCAACATTACAACAGTAGGTGCTTTTTTAAGTCTCATTTTCATCAATTCAGATGCCATGAAGGATATGGGATTGTTCGCTTCTTTGCTTCTCATCGGAACAATTTTATTTACCCTTATTTTTTTACCACATCTTTGTAAAAAGACACTTTTCAAAAAGCACAAGAGTGACAAACTTCTGTTTGGAAAAATTGCAAATTTCCAATTAGAGGACCACAAATGGTTGGTGATTCTTGTTTTACTTTTAACAATTCCACTTGTTTATTTCAGCACACAAACAAACTTTGAAACAGACCTTCACAAAATCAACTATATGAAACCTGAACAACAGGAGCAATTAGATAAGTTGATAGAAGAAACTGAAAGCAAATATCACAAAACCTACTGTGTTTGCCAAGGTAAAACACGCGATGAAGCACTCGAAAAATATGAATCCATTCGTCCCGTTCTCGATTCATTAAAACATAAAGGAAGAATTGTTCAAGAATCGGGTGTAAGCATATTTGCACCATCTCTTTCATTGCAAAAAGAGAAGGTAGAGCGATGGAACACTTATTGGGATAACTACAAAGAATTTTTTGAAGACGATCTAATTGAGATCGGTACAGAAATAGGTTTTGAAAAATCCTTCTTCCAATCCTTTATCAACGCAATCGAAGACACTATTCAAGTCAAGGACAACAGTTATTTCAAACCGATTCAACGAGCATTAACCGACTTATACATATATGAAGACGCAGAAAAAGCATTCGTTTATACCATACTAGAAACGGAGGATGTGAATACGGTAGCGATAGAAACGACCCTCAACAATATTGATCCCGACATATACACATTCGACAATCAATCCTTTTTCACAAAAATGATTGAGAGTTTATCCGATGATTTCAACAATGTACTATTTATTTGCGCTTTCATCGTATTTTTATTCCTTACTATTTCATTTGGAAGACTAGAATTAAGTCTAATTGCCTTCATTCCATTAACCATTGGATGGTTCTGGATTTTAGGACTTATGAATCTCTTCGATGTTCGATTCAACATTGTCAACATCATACTTGCGACCTTCATATTTGGTCAAGGTGACGATTACACCATATTCGTGACAGAAGGTTTAATGTATGAATATACCCACAAAAAGAGAGTCATCGCTTCTTATAAGAATTCGGTCTTGCTTTCTGCCTGTATCATGTTCATCGGAATAGGTGCATTAATCGTAGCCAAACATCCAGCTATGAAGTCATTGGCTGAAGTGACCATTGTTGGTATGAGTTCCGTTATCTTAATGGCTTGTCTTTTCCCTCCATTACTATACAAATGGTTAACAACCATAAAGGGGAAAGCGAGACTTATGCCTATCACCTTTAGAAACTTAGGGTCAACAATCATCAGTTTCATCGTATTTTTCATTGGTAGTATCTTTTTAACCCTTTTCGGATTTTTCCTTTTAACCATTGGAGGAAAGAGCGAATCTCACAAATTGACCTACCATAAAATGCTATGCAAAACATTCCGTGCTTTAGCAAAAGCAATTCCAAATATTGATTATCACATATCCGGTCTTGAAAACAATGATTTTGAAAAACCATCCATATTGATTTGCAATCATCAATCTCATTTAGATTTGATGTATACGTTATTACTGCATCCTAAAATCATTTGTTTAACGAACCAGTGGGTATGGAATTGTCCATTCTACAAATGGATCATCCGATATGCAGACTTTTATCCTATAACAGATGGTGTAGAGAATAGCATAGACAAATTAAAATCCGTCATAGATAGAGGTTATTCTATTCTAATTTTCCCTGAAGGAACGCGCTCTGAGGATTGTTCAATTTTACGTTTCCATCAAGGAGCATTTTATTTAGCTGAAAAATTCAGAGTAAATGTTGTTCCTATTCTCATCCATGGTGTGGGTCATGTCTTTCCAAAATCAGAATTCTTACTGAGGAAAGGAAGAGTTGACATAAAAGTTCTTCCATCCATCACACCAGAAAGTGAATTCAGAGGTATTCTTGAACCTAAACGAAGTGCACAACTTGTTCGTCATTATTACGAAGATGAATATGCCAAATTAGTGAAAGAGGTAGAAACCGTTGATTACTTTAAAGATCTTGTTTATCACAACTACATCTACAAAGGTCGCGACATAGCAAGAGAAGCAAAGAGGAACCTAAAGCAAGAAGGTCTTACAGAGTGGGTAAACTCTCTACCAGAATCGGGCGAATACACAATTACCAATTGTGGACAAGGAGAAAAATCATTGATTGCCGCTTTGGTAAAAAAAGATCTCCATATTATTGCCACAGACAAAGACAAGGACAAGATTTCCATTGCACAACATTGCACCTCTGTCCCTCAAAATCTTGAATACCGAGTTGAAGAAAACCCTCAAGACACCTCAAAAGAAAGAAAGGAAGAGAAGGAAGTGGGAAAGAAAGAGGAAAAAAGATCTATAATAGAGACCAATTTTTCTGACGACAAAAGCCAAGCAGAAGAAAAGGATCAAAAATTCGAAACAAAAACAAAAACACAAGCGGCAAAGCCAACAGAGAAAAAGAAAAATGGGAAATCCTCCAAGAAGGGTGCCAAGAAAAAATCGCGACATAAATAAATAGTACCAACAAATTGTATACTTTCGTAGGCAAATATTGTAAACTATATAAAACATTGTAAACTATATAAAGGATAGAAAGATATCCTTGCAAAAACATCCGTCATGAAAAACATTAAAGCACTTTTAACAACTGTTATTTTAGGATTACCCGTATTAGCGGTAGCCGATCCACCATCAAATTTAGATGGTTGGGACCTAATATTTAGCGATGAATTCGAAGGAAATTCGTTAGACAAAAGCAAATGGAACCCCACTTACAATTGGGGACACACGCACAATCATCAAGCCTATTGTGTGGAAGAGAACGTATTTGTCGAAAATGGACTATTAAGGATTAAAGGAGAAGCCAAGAGACACCCACAAGCGCCAGCTACGTGTTCTAACGGAGGCAACACCTACTCTCTTGATTATACTTCAGGTGCCATTGACACACAAAACAAATTCAAAGTAAAATATGGCTATATAGAGGGTAGATTTAAGATGCCAAAGCAGCTCGGCACATGGCCTGCCTTTTGGACTTTGCAAGATGGCTGGCCACCAGAAATTGATATTTTTGAAGTACCACACGCCCGTACAGACCATCACTATTATCTTCATTATACCAATACCGACTGGTATGCAAGTCATGGTTCTGCATGGGACCATGAAGCCTCTTTTGGTGGTGTCCATAAAGGTCCCGACAAATCTGCAGATTTTCACAACTACGGATTAGCGTGGAGCGACGGAAACCTGAGTTTCTACTTTGACGACAAACTAGTTGCTAGTTACAATCGTCTTTCAGAAATCAGTCAGTTAAGTCCCCAATACATCATCATCAACTTGGCCATTGGAGGTTGGGCGACCACCAATGGTAATCCAATTGAAGTAACAAGTAACAATCCCGCATACTTAGAATGTGACTGGGTTAGAGTCTGGCAACCCAAAGAATCCTCATTAAAAGGAGACAAAGTACGACTCTATTCCATGGATCAAAATCAATGCATGCAAGCCAAGGAGAATGATATTGTTTTAGGAGATTGCGACAGTAATGCCTCATTAGCCACTATTACCAGTTTGGGTAATGGAGCATACCGAATCAACTTCGGTGACAATGTAGTAGAAATACCTAACGAGTCTGCAGAAGATGGCAGAGCAGTAGGTCTTTGGGAATGGAATGGCAAGGCACACCAGCAATTATATTTACAAGCGCAAGACAAATTTTCAGAGAAGGTTGTCACCTTAAAGTTTGCACATAGCAATCTATATGTTCAAACCGCCAAAGGAGATGTCATTCAGACCTCACTTCCATCCAATGATGCTGCCTATTGGAGAATATTAGAAGAGGGAGAAGATCCCACGACAGATGTAGCAGAAGCGCGAAGAAACAATGCAAATCCATCCTCCATTTTCACCAACCAATCAGGATTAGAGATAACACCGAGCAGTCATTTTATTGAAAATGAAAAACTTAACATCTCAATCTACACATTAGAAGGACGTTGTCTAATCCAAAAGGAATTGGAGAACCAATCTACCATTCAACTGAACGCAACACTTCCAATCGGTTCATACATTGTCACTATCACCGGAAGTGAATTTTTCGAAGCCACCAAAATTCAAATAACAGAGAAAAAGTAAATACGAGGAATGTGTTTCATATATCAATGAAGGGACGATTGAAATTCGTCCCTTCTTCTTTTTCCATGAATTCTTTACAATCGCAGATAGAGTTTTACAATAATATTATATCTTTGCATATTTAATTGCTTTAGGGAGTATCTATAAAAAGTGGCAAAATGAATTGTCGAAGCACATAAAACATAGATTAACCCATATTTACTAATCAATCGGGAATTGGAGAATTTCCATTTTAGAAAAAAAATGCAAAGAATTAAACTAACTTTAACATTATTGTTTTTTACATTGGGAAGTATCATTATTGCCTCCCCAAAATATGAAGTGATTAAATTATGGGACAATCCCCAAACGAAAAAAGAGGTTCGTCCAGAACTTCGTATATTTCGTCCACAAAGCAATATAAAAAAAAGCAAGACCTGCATACTAATCTGTCCTGGAGGAAGTTATCATCATTTAGGGCTTACCAATGAAGGATCAGAAGTGGCAGAATATTTCAATCAATGGGGTGTAACTGCCATCGTATTACGATATCGTGTATCTATGAGGGGTAATCATCATCCAGCCATGATTGAAGATTTTCAGAGAGCAATGCAGATTATCCATTCAAATGCAGAGAAATGGGGCATTGAGAATATCGGGGCCATTGGTTTTTCTGCAGGAGGCCATTTAGTAACCATGGGTGGAGCATTCTACAAAGACAATTATCTCAAGAAAAAAGGAATTGAGGTAAACGAAGAAATACTACGTCCAGCATTTGTCTGTCCTATTTATCCTGTTGTATCAATGCAAGATAGCATTGCTCATCAGAAATCGCGAGTCGACTTGCTCACTAAAGAATATACAAAAGCTGATTTGAATCATTTCTCAATGGAGCAACAGATCCCTAATGATATGCCACCTGTCTTTTTATTAGCTTGTAAAGATGATGATGTGGTAGATTACCGGAACAGTGAAGTGCTACACAAGGCGTTAGACAATAAAAGTATTCCATGTGAATATCACTTGATGAACGAAGGTGGGCACGGATTTGGTATGATTCGTACCAAAAGCGAAGAAACGAAAAATTGGGGAATTATTCTCAAAAACTGGTTAATTAAAAATAATTTTTTGAAATACTAGAAACAGAAACAATATAGACCATGAACAAGTTCGAACCAGAAATTGAATTTCAGCCCAAAAATGTCATCAAGACATTTCAAGAAGGGAAAATGAAAGAAGCATTAACCTATTTAAAGGCTAAATCTCCTTTTTATCAAAAGATTTTTTCAGATAATCATATCGACATTGAGAAGATAAAGACATTAGAGGATCTTCGTCATATTCCGTTCACCACAAAAGAGGATTTACAAACACATAACAAAGAGTTCTTCTGTGTCGAACCTTCTGAAATTCGTGATTACATCACAACTTCTGGTACGCTGAGCGATCCAACGACATTTGCCATGACTGAAAATGACTTGGTTCGTTTAGCCTATAACGAAGCCATCTCATTCACTGGTGCAGGAGGACATCCAGGTGAAATATATCAGTTGATGACCACTATCGACAAACGATTTATGGCGGGATATGCCTATTGTTTAGGTATTCGTATGATGGGGGGTGGTCTAATCCGTGTTGGAAATGGAATTCCAGAATTACAATGGGACACCATTCGACGAATCAAGCCAGATGCTATCATCTGCGTTCCATCCTTTATACTTCGTATTATTCGATATGCAGAAGAACATGGAATTGACTATCGTAACTCTAGTATCAAAAAAGCCGTTTGCATTGGAGAGAACTTGAGAAATGATGATTTCTCACTGAATCTATTAGGTAGCAAGATTAAAGAGAAATGGAATATTGATTTATATTCCACATATGCCTCAACAGAAATGAGCACCTCTTTCTGCGAATGTTCTGCGGGTATGGGAGGGCATCATCATCCAGAGCTAATTATATGCGAATTAATCGATGAAAACGGGAATCCTGTAGCAGAAGGAGAAAGCGGAGAACTTACCATCACAACTTTAGGTGTAGAAGGAATGCCACTTCTTCGATTCAAGACAGGAGATGTCGCACGTTTCCATTACGAGCCATGCAGTTGCGGACGTACAACTATGCGTATCAGTCCGATCATTGGTAGGAAAAAACAAATGATCAAATTCAAGGGTACCACTCTATATCCAGCTTCCGTATTCGATGTTTTGGACAACGCCGATTATGTGGAGAACTACTACGTAGAAGTAACATCCAACGAAATCGGCATGGATCATCTTACCACTTACATTGGAGTGAAGGAACCTCACGAAGATTTAATTAAAGATTTAAAAGACAGATTCCGTGCAAAACTTCGCGTAGCTCCAGATGTTCAATTCAAACCTATTGATGAGATTCAAAAAATTGTTTTGCCGGAGATCAAACGCAAACCAACCAAATTCATCGACAACAGAAAAAAGGATTAACAATATACAAACGCAACCAACAGCAAACATGGAGAATACTTTTAATTTTGAACAGACTCGTCCATATAATGATTCTGAAGTACCCGAAGCAATTCGATCGATTCTACACGACAACTTTTTCCCATTGGTCGTAAACTATCTACAGCCCAATGCAAACATGGAGGTTATCAAGGAACAATTATCTGCCATCAAGACAGTCAATGAATTTCAAGAGACCGTCATGCACAAAGCCATACGTTCTGTCGTCGAGAAGACATCCGAAGGTGTCACTTTTGAAGGGTTTCAGCACATAGATAACAAGAAACGACATATATTCATTGCCAATCATCGAGATATTGTATTAGACGCTGCCATTTTAGACATATTACTTTCTGAGAATAACATTGACCCTTGTCAAATCACATTCGGAAGTAATTTAATGAAGGGAAACCTTGTCATCAATATAGGAAAGTTAAATAAGATGTTTCGAATTGTACGAGGCGGAAACATTCGTGATTTCTACAAGAACTCATTAGAAGTCTCTGCCTATATGCGTCATGTCATCAAAGACGAAGATGAATCCGTTTGGATTGCACAACGCAATGGGCGAACCAAAGACGGCAACGACAAAACAGAATTAGGAGTCTTAAAGATGTTCGCTTTAAGTAGTGACAAGAAATTTGTAGATAACTTAGACGAATTGAGTATTACTCCCATCTCAATTTCATACGAATACGAACCCTGTGATTTCCTCAAAACGGCAGAATTGTACATATCCAGACTTCAAAAATACATAAAAGGAGAAAACGAAGATTTGAATAGCATCCTCACAGGAATCAAGCAATACAAAGGAAAGATTCATCTTGCAGTCAGCGAACCTATCACAAGAGAAGAGTTGATGCAATGTGATCTGAAAGAGAAGAATGATAAATACACTGAATTAGGAAGAATCATTGACGAACGTATCAGGAAGTATCATAAAGTGTATAAAACAAACTATATAGCTTGGGATATTCTCAACCATTCCAATCAATATCAAAATCACTATTCGGAGAAAGAAAAATCCGATTTCATCGAATATATGAAAAATGGATTAACGAAATTAGAGATTGAGGCAGACTATTCCGAGTTGGAGCAGATTTTCCTACGATTATATGCTAATGGCGTGATTGAATAAGGTTATGAAAACAAAAATCACAATTATCGAATTACTTCGAATCTTTTTTTGTTTATTCATTGTGATGCATCACATCACAGTTACATCACCTTTTCATATGCCATTGGGATGTGTTGCTGTTGAATTCTTTTTCATGATAATGGGCTATTTTGCCTATAAAACCATCATGGAGAAAAGGCAAGAGATCAATGAGCCCATGAAATTTGCAAGTCATTACACAATATCAAAACTCCTACCCATCGCGCCATTTGCCATTGCAGGAACACTTTTATGCACAATAGTTTCCATCAGAAGAGGTGTTTATATTGATTGGCTTAACCTACTAACCTATGATATGACCGAATTTCTGCAAATACAACTACCACTCATAGCCGCACAAGACCCCTATTTAATGTTCACATACGGGAATCCACCTCTTTGGTTTTTGTCAGCCACCCTGGTAACACTTCCTATTGTCATCTATATTGCCATACGATATCACGATGTTTTTTCACATTATCTAACATGGATTCTACCCATTGCATTATTCGCCTTAATGATTCAACGTTTCAGATCACCATTTCCGTGGAGTGACTGCATATATTTCATTCCATCAGGTATCATAAGAGCATTATCGACCTTGATAATGGGTTGCTCATTATATTATGTCACAAACTTTATAAAGGGAAAATATCAAGCATTCACCCACAAAAAATTCATTGACACATTGAGCATCATCTTGTTCATTGCAACATTAGCTTTCATTGCGCTCACCAGTTATGGCAAAATTCCATGTTGTTCCGTCTTATTTGTTGGTTCTATTTATTTGTTATTAATCATTGCATTCTCTGGAATCGGGATTTTTCAACATCAATCCAATGGTATAATCACTAAATTAGGCAACTTAACGATGCCTGTTTATTGTCTACACTATCCCGTACTTAAACTCATCACTTCCCTAAAAGGGAATAATAGCACAACAACTAACATTCTATTAATTATTATATTTTGCGTTCTCATCGCCCTTGCCTTCTATTGTCATCACAGATATAAGCAATTCAAACATGCGCAAGAGGCTTCCAAATAACTCTAATACACAAGACATCAACGCATTAGGCATTATTTCATAAATATTTTCGTGACAGAAACGAGCAAGGGAATCATTCATGAACAAAGCATTATATGAGTGTATCTTCCTATTGTAATAATTTTAAAAGAAATGAATTTTTATGTTTTTTTAATACAAAATTCGTACGAAACAAATTATCTTTGCATTTTACAACAGATGTGTCTGTGAATGCAATTATTTTATATTTGATTTATAATTAATTTAATAATAACAAAATGGATAGAAAAAGATTATTAGGAATGGCAGCTGCTGCGTTGATGGTGTTGCCAATGACATTAGTCTCTTGTAACAAGGATGACGATGATGACAATCAAGAGGTAAAAGTTGAAAAGGTAGAATTGAACATTCACGAGCAAGACATTTTTGTTGGTGAGAAGTTCACATTAGAAGCAACAGTTCTTCCTAAAAATGCAAAGAACAAGAAAGTTACTTGGACATCAGGTGATGAAAAAATTGCTACTGTAGACAATGGTGAAGTAAAAGTTATTGCTGTAGGAACTACATATATTTATGTTAAGACATCTGAGGGTGGATTTAAAGATTCATGTAAAGTAATTGCAAGAGGAAACATCGAATTTGCTGACGCTAAATTCCTTGCTGCTTTAGTTGCTGACAAAAACATCAACACAGACGGAGATGATGGAATTTCTCGTCAAGAAGCAGCTGCAGCTGAATCAATAGACATCAGTGCAAAAAACATTACTTCTATTGATGGAATTGAATACTTTACTAACTTGAAAGAATTAGATTGTAGTGAAAACAAATCTTTGGAATCAATTGACTTATCAAAGTTAACTAATTTAACTAGCTTGATGTGTTCTTATACAGCTCTTACATCTCTTGACATCACTAAAAACACAGAGTTGACCTATGTAAATTGTGCCAATAACAAACTAGACACATTAGACATTCGCAAAAATAGTAAGTTAGAGACAATCTTATGTGGAAACCAAGCAGAAGAAATTAAATTGTTCCTTACTATTGACCAATACAATGGTGTTTGGAATGAGAAGAAAGAGAAATCAGACAATAAAAACGTTGCTTTGGTTATGGATATTTTTGGCAACGCAGTATTTAACTCTGTAAAATTTGATGCTAATTTAAAAGATGGTGAATCTACGAAAATAGAATTAGACCAAAAGAAATTCAACTTCTTCTTATATGATTCTGAAAAAGATGCAAATCTATCTTTCATAGAATCCTCTTTGTTAAAACAATTAGTTTGGGAAAGTTCAGACGAAACTGTAGCTCTTCTTGAACCATCTGTTTCAGAAGAAAATGATTACTACTATGTTCAAGTAAAAGTTTCGCTAAAATCTGTAGGAGAAACAGAGATTTCCGCTACAGATGGACAAGGAAACAAGATTTCATTCAAATTGACTGTAACAGAGTAATCTGGATATAAAGAGAAAAAGAGAATCCCAGTTAGGCAAAAAGCTTTCTGGGTTTCTTTTTTTTTAAGAGATCTCTATATATAGGTTCAAACTATTAATCGTTGTCAAACAATTCTCACTTTGGCACATTTTTTGTATTACACATAAATATTTTTAGTAATTATTTTTTTACACAAAACATGCAAAACTTTTATCAAACAAAAAAAAAACAATTTGACATTTGCCGTTCTAATTTTAGGGTTAATGGTTAATGTCAGTTCCTGTAAGGACGAATCAGATCAATCAACGAACGAAGGAATTCCTACGCAATCACTCAACGACTTTATTATGGGACTAGAAGATCCTATTCAAGAAACGCCAACTGGAGAGGAACAAATAGGTGAAGTGTTAACTGAAATCGATGAAGAAACAAGCACATTTTGTGAATGCAAGAAATATAAAATGAGTGCTCAATTTGATGAAACATTGATTTTGGATCCAACAACAGATGTCATCTTTTTAGGTAACATATTGGAAGGAAACTCAGTCACCAATGGCTCTTATCGTCCAATTGCATTAGAAAGAGCCCCATTAACAATTTCCACTGATTTCATGAACTTAGATGGTCTTATAACGAGAACTATCGAGAAGCCATCACTCTCAAGCGTCACTGCTGCCATCAAAGACATGATGTATGACACAGAAATCAACGGTGCGACAGCAGCCGTAACAACATTTGAAATTGAAAACATCAAATCAGAGAATGATTTAGCAATTCGTGTTGGTGCAAGTGTAAGTTACAAGAAAATGAAGTTAAATGAAAACTTCGATTTTTCCAAGACAAGTACAACCTCAAAATTTTTGGTAAAATATACTCAAACTTATTTCACTGTTAATTTAGACATTCCGTCATCACCTGCAAAATTTTTCGACATGTCAGTCACAGCAGATGATTTAAAACGAGCCATTGGAGGAGGCAATACCGTTCCTGTATATGTATCAAGTATCAAATATGGTCGTGCAGCTTATTTTTGTGTGGAAAGTTCCGAAGATTCAACATCTATAAAGAACACGTTAGATGCCACATTTACTTTTGCAAAAGACTCAGCAAAATTAGAAACAGACATAAGCAAATCCGAATCATTAAAGAAATACAAAATAACAGGAAGCGTCATTGGAGGTTCAGCAGAAGATGCCGCCACTACCATCAAAGGTAGTGAAGAGATGATTAACTTCATCATAAAAGGAGGAAATTTTTCCAAGCAATCGCCTGCAAAACCGATTGCATTTACACTAAGACGTTTGTCTAACCACGAAATATTTAACGTTGTCAACGGAACAGAATTCGTAGCAAGGTCATGCAGATCAACCAACGCATCTATTATTCCTCATAGTTTTTATGGAATCAAGGGTGAAAATGATGTATGTGGAGAAATCTCCGTACAAATTCAATACGGAGACGATGCACCATCTTCCAAATTTTACATTTTCAATCGTGCAATAGTAAAAGACCAAGCAGTACATGTTCCCGCAGGAGGAACCGTCACTTATGACGGAAAGCCAGCAGAAGGGAAACAAGACGTAAACAGTCCAGACCAAATTGTTCCTTTCAAAATAGATTACACACGTTTTGATGAAGCAAAACTAATCGTTCGAGCAAATTTACACGAGTGGGACGATCCTTGTGCATGCGGTGGAAATCATAGAGAATACGATGATTATGAACCATATTATAACGAGTTTCTATTATCAGACATACAAGCAGACAATGGTCAGGTAATTTTAGACGAAATCCAGCTATCAAAAGAATATACAGAAAATCATCACACAAGTGGGCTATTCAACACAGTAAGTCACGACCCTAAAAACGTATCGACAGATTGTAGAATACGTTTCATATTTAATGTAAGATTTGAGTAATAAAAAAATCAATCATATAATAATCATGAAAAAAAATTTATTTATTATCCTTTTGGGATTCGCAACATTTTATTCTTGTAAAGAAGATGACGAGCCAATAGAGCAAGATAGTCCCAAAACAGAAGAGAAAGTAAAAGAATGCAAATTTGAAACTTTTGTTCTTTCCAGTGATTCTTATTCTTATTTCAATGCAGAAAAATGGGATGTGGGAGCATATAATTCTAACTTTGATATATCATATGGACATTACGATTCAATTGCAGCATATACTCAAGTACAATCTGCATTTGACTTTAAAAACTGTGATGTAACAGACTATCCAAAATATTTCATTGGAGGACCATCTTCTCCCGACCTGAAAAGAATGAAAAGTTATAATTGCACAAGAGAAACTAAATTTTACATTCTTCCAGAGGAAATTACTTCCGCAAAATTCGACACAATCAAAACCAACAACGGATTAGTAGAAATCCTTTCTAAAAGCACAAAAGTTGCAAACACAAGAGACAAATCTTGCACAGCCATTTTTTCTGATGCTTATGGCTGGACGGAAGGCACATTGTTTGGATTCAAAACAGAGGAAGGTAAATGTGGCATCATTAAAATTCTAAGTGACGAGAAGAATTTTGACCGACACGAAATAGGATATATGCAAATTGCCGTAAAATTTGAAAGTGAATAAAACTGAATCTTAATCCAAGGTGGGTTCTATAAATTAATCTCAAACGCTGAATTTATAGAACCCACCTTATTATATCCCGGCTATTATTATTGTTTTTCAATGCAAGTTCAGATAAAAAGAACCTACTTTTTTATTTTGGCTCATCAATAGTTGTGATTACTCTATCATAATTCTCCCTTTTATGGGGAAAAATGCACCTACTGCAATCTTTCACACCATTAGATAAAATAGAGAAATTACCACCACACATCTCCCCCTTCGAATACAATGGACAAAAGCAGAAAAGGCAATTAAAATCTTCCAAATGCTCTGTCGGATGGCAAGGGAAATATTCACATTCTTTGTTTTGAAAAAATTTATATGACATAGGACAAATAATCAAGGAAACTTACGGCATATTTTTTGCTATATATTTGTATGGACAATCTTTCATTATCGTATTTATACAATCTATAAAGATTCAACCCGTTACAAAAATAAGATTTTTGAAAGAAAAACATTACCTTTGTAATCGAAATTAAACAATTCATCTAAAAGAAAAAAAATGAAAAGATTTTTTTTAAGCATAATCGTATGCTTATTAGCAGGAACAACTTGCTTTGCCATTGAAGAACGAGACTTATCTAAAACAGAAATTGCAGTGAGTTATGGATTCTTCCCTTATTCTGATTTCAAGGAGACTCCAAACGATCAAGTATTAAAAGACCTTTTCAATGGTTATGAAGAGACAGAAGGGACTTCAACAGGATCTATCAATTTCACTTTCAACCATCGTTTCAACAAGACAATAGGATTTGGATTCGACTTCAGTTATGCTGGTGAAAAATCACAATGGGAAGAACACAATTTGAAAGTGGCAGACAAAAATGTTTTCTACCTCACTTTCATGCCAAGGCTAAAAGCAAACTGGGTACATAACAAATTTTTCGTTTTATATTCGAGTGTTGCTATCGGCGCTATGTGGAAACGAACAAAAGGAGAAACCTATTACGACAACATTGAAGATGCTGGAGACTTTTTCGACAGAGTTAAAACGAGAGTTACCGACGAAGCCATCTTCAGTTTCCAAGTATCACCTCTCGGCATTGAAGTCGGGAACCATATCGGAGCTTTTGCTGAAGCTGGATTTGGTCAAATGGGTATCGTACAAGCAGGTTTAAGATTTAGATGGTAATATCACTATAATGGCACAAAAGAGACAATCCTGGAATTCACGATTTGGTTTAATCCTCGCAATGGCGGGTGGTGCCGTTGGATTAGGTAATTTTTTACGATTTCCTATTCAAGCCATCCAAAATGGAGGAGGTGCCTTTATCATTCCCTATTTAGTCTCTTTTATACTATTAGGTCTTCCTCTGACAATGATTGAATGGTCGACGGGTAAGTTGGGCGGACTTTATGGTCATCACTCTCCCCCAATGATTATGCAGAAATTAGACCATCATGTCTACTGGCGTTATATCGGAGCTATCGGACTATTCTCTAGTATCATTATCTCATCCTACTATTGTTTTATCGAGAGTTGGATTTTTTCCTATATGCTCCATAGCCTTTTTGGCACCTTCAACGGAATGACAGAATTGCAGATTTCTGAATTTTTCGATCGTTATTTAGATCTTTCCATCTCCGTTTCAGGAATACCATTCGACACATTTATCTCCTTTGTTTTCTGCTTGGGATTAAACATATTCATTCTAAGCAAAGGTATCTCTGGGGGTATAGAGCGAGTGGCAAAAATCTGTATGCCCCTACTTTTCATCTTCGGAATCTTCCTTGTCATCAAATCATTCACCTTAAAAGCAGGAGAAGATGGAGCCATATTTGATGGTACATTAGGTCTCAACTTCTTATGGACACCTCAATTTGATTCGTTGACTAATCCGAAAGTGTGGTTAGCCGCTGCGGGACAAGTGTTCTTTACTCTTTCACTGGGAATGGGAGCGATACAAACCTATGCCTCTTATTTGAAAAAAGAAGAAGATGTAGCCCTCAGTTCTCTCACCTCCGCTTTCACCAATGAATTTACAGAAGTTATCTTAGGAAGTTCCATTATTATTCCCATTTCCATCGGATATTTTGGCATAGACAAGGTCATTGAATTAACACAATCAGGAGGATTCGGACTTGGATTTCGGACCATGCCATTCCTATTTGAACAATGGGGTACTGTTCTTTCAACATTAGCAGGTGTTGCCTTTTTCGGCTTACTATTCTTTGCGGGAATCACCTCTACCCTCTCCATCATACAACCTACCGTAGCTTATCTATCGAAGAGTTATGATTGGAGTCAGAAGAAATCGTCCTACATTACAGGTACATTCGTGTTTTTCTTAGCTTTACCATGTGTATTGTTTTTCGACAAAGGAGTCTTTGATGAATACGACTACTGGGGAGGTACCATGTCACTATTCCTATTTGCCATGTTTGAAGCCATTGCGTTCTCATGGGTAATGGGTATCGATAAAGGATGGGCACTCATTAACGGATATGCTAACATTCGAATACCCAAATTTTTCAAATATGTATTGAAGTACGTCACACCGACTATGTTGATTCTCATTTTCATTTCAGCCCTCATCAAGCCAATGAATGACGACTGGAGTCTGATTAGCATCCATGGTTGGGAACTAGACAATTCTGCTATCATAGCTGAGTTGATGCACAAAGGAATGGCACCCGATGATCCAAACATCGCATACATTGATGGTGCTCGTCTCTACTTATTATTCCTTATAATCAGTATTTGGTTGACCATCTACATTACGATTAGAGTGAGAAAGAAAAGAATTCAAACAAAACGCAGCGAATCGACAATATGAATACACTTCCTTTAGCCATAATGATTATCGTACAAGGTTCGATACTTGCTATCACCATCTACCTTTATTGGAAAGTATATAAAATTGAAAACAATAAAGAAGACGATGAAAGCAACAATTTCGACGAGCAATATAAATCCAACATCCATGAATAAATTCGTGCACACACTGCTTTTATGCTTGTTCACGACCATACTTTATGGTCAATCCTATCAATCAGCAGAAACCAACGCCTATATTCAGAAATATCACAAGACAGCCATTCGGGAAATGTATAAATATAAAATTCCCGCAAGTATCACATTAGCACAAGGTATTCTTGAATCAGCCAGTGGTAGAAGCGATTTAGCTACCAAAGCAAACAATCATTTTGGCATTAAATGTTCGGGCAACTATTCAGGGAAAAAATATCATAAGAATGACGATAAAAGGCATGAATGTTTTCGTGTATACGCACATGCTGACGAATCGTTCAGAGATCACTCCATCTTCCTTACCAAAGATCGATATGCAGCTCTTTTCAAACTAAAAATCACCGACTACAAGGGTTGGGCAAAAGGGCTTAAAAGTGCAGGTTATGCCACCAACCCCAAATATCCAAGTCTGCTTATTGAAATTATTGAGCAAAACAAACTATACGAATACGATAAATATCCTCAAAGCTATCTAAATGACGACGTTTCTGACAACCGTAACAACAGAAACGATTCTCATAAAGAAAATTCAGGAGGAAATAGCAACACACAACCCATGGTGAAACATGGTAAAATCAATGGTGTAAAATGTATTCAAATAAAACCTGGCGACACATTCTACAAGTTATCTAAGGAACTTGGAATGTCTGTCGAAGAGTTGCAATACATCAATGATTTCCCTGCCAACTACAATCTAAAAGCGGGGGAATATATCTTCACAGAGCCTAAAAAGAAAAAGAATAAAGATGTAGCATATCACATCGTACAACAAGGAGATACATGGCTTTCCATCGCACAACAATATGGAATACAAAAAGACAAACTTAAAAAGCTGAATAAAGCCAAAAATGAATCTATTCGCATTGGAGGGAAAATAAAGTTACACTGATAATTCTGGAGAAACACATTTCACGATAGGTCACACGCCAATCTCTTCTCGCCTTTATATCCCCTCTTAATTAGTTTTCATCTTCCCCCAAATACCATAAATGTGTTTCTGTTTCATAACCCATTTTTTGTAACAATTCAGCATATTCATCAACTTGTTTTTGGTGCCTTCTCATTCTTTTACCAGTCTTAAAGTCGATGATAATCATCTTGTTATCTTTTCGAATGACACGATCTGGGCGACTAACTTTCACACGTTTTGTTTCTTCATCTCGTGATAAAATAGAACACTCATTATAAATTTTCAAGCCTGGCATAAACCACTCCTTATGCTCTTGAATCTTCTCTGTCGCATATTTCACCAACATCTGACGTTCCTTCTCGGTAGAGATAAATCCTTCGAACAACAAGCGATTAGAGGCTTCTGGTATATCATCGATAGAAACAATGTTCGAGAACAAATAGTGTAGCAAAACACCTTTCTGAATAGCTTCACTCGTAAAAGGAGTACAATCCATCAATCCATTGATATAAGCACTTGCCTTATTAGAATTTCTAAAATTCACCTTACGTTGATAACTATCAAATGTTCCCACTATTGGTAATGGTTTTTCTTTGAATGGATTGTCTTCTTTCTCCTTTTCAGAAGATGCATTTTGTGAAGAAACAACGGTTCCAACGGAGAATTTTGCAGTCACAACAGACACCTTATGAGGCACTCCCAACTCATTTTCCAAGACTTCTGTTTCATTTACAGGAACTAATCTGTCTTGTAATACAGTGGAGAGTAAATCATAACATTTTTTTATCTCAGAATCCGAATTTTCCTTCTTTTCATTCTTTTCTTTTGTTCCACTTAATATAATCAAGTTATTGACGGCACGAGTAAATGCAACATACAACTTGTTCACATTATCTGCCAACACTTGAATTCTTTCCAAATCATAATCAGCAGAAAAGAACGATTCAGCCATTTCTTTTTTAAATTCAACCGGTAATACAGGTATCTCATTGTAAGGGGCATCAAGTCCTTCTGTGGAGCACCATAATAAACTATTATGCCTAGAATCATATATATCCCAATCGCAATAAGGGATGATAACAGTATGGAACTCCAATCCTTTTGACTTATGAATCGTCATAACCTGAATACCCGTAGCATTATCGCTCAAAGGAATTTTCTTGTCTTTTAAATACAAATCCCAATATTCCAAGAACATTGCAACATCCGGTGATTTACGCGTGATAAATTCATTTAATTCATCCATAAATTTTGACAAGAATGAATTTTGATGTTCCAACCGATTCAATTGTAGTACTCGACACAATTCCTCGACCATTTCATACAAAGGCAAGTTACGTGTTTCCTCGATAAGATTTTTTAAAGTAAGAAACTCAGGAGTTTGTTCATATTGTAAATCAGTGAAAGAAAATTGCTTTTCAGTCTGATCCTTATAGAGAATATTACAATAATCAGTATATAGATTCATCATCGATATTTTATCTGACGAATCCATTGAAACTCGCATAGCATTAATAATCATATTCAATGCAGAAGAAGAGTTTAACAAGAACGCTTCATCAGATATAATATCATAACATAATCCATTTTCATCGATTTCTGTTTGATGTCGATCTCTATAATTGGTAAAGAAATCAGCAATTTCTGCCATCTCCTTAGTTCTATTTGTTAAAATGGTTATATCGCTGGCACGTACACCATTCTTTTGAAGCTCAGTCACTCGCTTCAACAGGAGTGCGGGCATAACCATTTTTCCAAATTCATCGATAGAATTATTCACAAATTCGACCTCAACAAATCCCATTCCCTTGTTTTCCGTTTTCGAGCAATTCTGGTGAGAATTAACATAGACACCAAAGAATTTTTTCAAAAGAGGATGTTCACCCTGGACTAAGTTCTCAAAAGGTAAAAGAATGGGGGCTTTATCACTACCTTCAGAAGGAGAGAAAATGGAGTTGTTGAATTCAACCACATTCTCCATACTACGCCAATTGTCCGATGCCACTAAGATGGAAGGTTTTATACCGTGGAAAGCGTCATCCAAACTTTCAATAATACTCCAATCACCATTACGGAAACGATAAATAGACTGTTTAGCATCCCCCACAATGAGGTTCGTCATATTTTTATCGATGCATTCTTTCACCAATGGCATAAAATTACCCCACTGAGTTTGACTCGTATCCTGAAACTCATCTATCATTATATGTTCTAAGACAGTGCCAATCTTTTCGTAGATGAAAGGTGTATCACTATCATCAATCATTGACTTTAACAAGTTAGGTGTATCGCTTAACAAGAACTGACCACGCATTTGATTCACACTTCGAACTTGTTTTGAAACATCACATAGCAATCCTAAGTTATTAATGTGAGTCAAAATAAGTTTGCAAGTATTTATATGCGAGATATTTTTTGACCTGATTTCCTCGATGGAAAGGATTAAAGGGTTCAATTGAGTCTCTCCTAGTCTTTTGATCTCATCACGTCTCGGATGAGTCTTAGTCACCCATTTTTCAGGATTACCGAGAGCCTCCATTAATCTTTTTCTATTACTAATAGGGCTAAATTTTTTCTCTTTTTGATCTTTGACATAACCATAAGCACCATTCATGGAATTTGAAAGATCATTGACTGTAAGTCCATTTTTTGCCAACACATCATCAAACAGCGAAACAACATCAAGGATTTCCTTCTCCTTTCTTTTCTGCAATATAATTAATTGTTCCCTATATTTTTTCAAAAATTCACGATTAAAGATTTTCCCTTCAAGTTCCTTTTCATGATTTTTATAAACCTCCTTAAAGATATTTTTAGAGAAATCAAATACATCCTTTTTTACATTCCAGTTTTTAGAATCGTTTATTTGTTCTTTCGAATAATCATTAATCCAAGAACGTAGGGTTTGATCGGTGCGAAACTCTTCGAGCATCAAATCAATAGCGTCTTCTAAGCAATCATTCTCATCAAGAATGATATTCAAATATGCACCAAGCCCCAATTCATGAGCCAGGTTACGAAGAATGATCTGGAAGAAACTATCAATGGTGCTAACTTGAAAGTGACTATAATCATGCAAGATATTAAACAAAGCACGAGTAGCATTTCTTTTGACATCATAGTCTGTCATATCGGTGCCATATTCCTTCTTTAGTTCCTTTTTTAGCGTATCAAACAGTTTCTTGTCTTGTCCATTGATCACAGAAAAAAGATCAGCCATGATACGTGTCTGCATCTCTGTTGTAGCCTTATTTGTGAACGTAACCGCCAAGATTTTATCATAGCAATAAGGGTCATTCACCAATAATTTCAAGAACTCCAAAGAGAGACGATAGGTCTTTCCAGAACCAGCAGAAGCTCTGTACAACTTTAAACTATTATTTTCACTAGACGAAGTCATAAATGCAACTTTTTTCACTATTCAAAAATAAGAATTTTATTTTAGATAAAGAATAATCCCTATTGACTTATAGATTAGTCACATCTAAAAGCCTCAACTTTTTGAGTAGTTGCAGTTAACAAATCAGGCTTCTATCAGAACGTCACCTCAGAAGTATACACAGCTTTAAGCGGAGTACGTGATTTCGGTTGAATTAGATATTTATATTTTTTCCCTTTGAAAACTTTATCATCGAAGTAAGACTCTCTTTCAGGATAGAATGAACCAATTAATTTCGGAGATTTACCATCTTCAATTCTAAAGATATTGATAGCATCAATATTCTTAGAGACATTTTCCCATGAAATACGGATACCTCCTTTGGAGTAATTCTTTGTAATCTTTACATTCGTCACTCCTTCCGTTCTTACGACATGGGATTTGACAGGAACACCCTCAGTTATACTTTGATTATTAGAATCATCATAAGAGACAAGATTATAAAACACCATCTCCCCTTTAAATGAAGAAGTAGTATCCTTGAAATTCTCTACGAAAGATGGTTTATTCCACGATGCTATTTTCTTCCACTCTCCTTGAGCAGTTATCTTACGAAACAATTCAACCTTTTGCAAATCAGAGCTTGGACTATTAATCCAATGAAGGACGAAATTATTTTTCTCATTTTGTTTAATTTCAGTAAATACAGCCTTTGCAGGCGCAATAGTGTCTGGTTTTATCAACTTTACCATTTCAGAAAGCGATGATTGATTATAATTGAAATCGATTGCCATCACTTTATAATAAATATCATTCGTAAGAGTCCCTAAGTATAATGTATCCATATAGAAGTTACTCAACAAAATAGTATCAGAGCAAGAAAAGAAATCCTGTTTAGAATCATTGGATTTAAAGACACGATAACCTAAGATATCTGACTCTGGATTCTTGTTCCAAGTAAGGCGAGCCACACCCAATGAATCAATTGTACCCGCAAGTCCAGTCGGAGCAACAGGAGGAATACTATCAATTTGATGACGAAATATGACATTTGATGTACTCACTTGACCATTCTTTTTACCATAAGCTACTACCCTATAGTAATTAGTCAAATGTGTATTTTTATCTACATAAGAGTGAGTCTTAGCAGAAAGAATTTTAGAAGTGATGTTATTGAAAATTGGTGTTTTTGATTGAGGATCAAAATTCATTTTATCCACTCGTTGGACATGGAATCCACTGATAGCCTGATTTTTAGGATTCTCAACCGACCATTTGATTTCAGCAACATTTTTTCTGTTGATAGTAACATCATCAATCTTCACATTCACTAAAAAGGCACATTCATTCATCACGTTCACAACATTAGAATAAGGACCTTTCACACCAAACGGAGTAATACCGCATATTCTATAATAAAAAGTTTTATCACACTCAGGAAGGGAATCACTTGTCAAACATAGATTTTTAGTTGATTCTTCTGTATAAGTATAAACAATCGGATAATTATTCACTTGAATATAATTAACACCATCCTTGCTACGCTCCAAGAAGTATCCCGAATAGTTTCTTTTCACATCAGTCACGTTCCAATTGAAATGGACGAGTTCTCCATTTGTTTCTGTTTTCAACTCTGATAACGAAGGAAGTTGTGAAAGATTATCCATATTGACGCGCACCACTCTGGCCTTCTCTGCATATTTTCCATCGCCAAGAATCACCCGATAATCATAAATTGCATGAGGAGTAACATTCTCATCCTTATAATAAAGACACACAGCCTTAGCTATTTCTAAATCAAACTCACAAGAAACAAGTCCGAGTTTGTAAAGGTAATCCTGCACTTGCGGCTTTTTGTATTCGTTCATATCAAACTCAATGGAATCAATTTCCATTTGAGATTTTATTGAGTCAGCGTTGAACTTTTCCTCCAATTCTTCTTGATATAGCACAAAACCAATCATCATTGATTGATCGTTCTTTTCCGACATAGAGTCGAACACCTCGTATGAAGCAGGTTTCCCTTTAAAGACATCCGACCATGTAGACGACCCCATCTCCTTCCTTTGTACCACGAAACCGCTCTGTTTAGCATGGCGGAGGATATCAACTGACTGAGGATACCAACGAAGAGCGACATAGTTACCCCCATTGTAAGAGTACAAATCAATAGAATAATCACTCGATTGAGCCATTAACTGACTCATACAAAGTGAACAAAGTAGGAATATTAATATTTTAAGACGTTTCATATAATGAGACTATTTTTTAGTTGCTAATTAAAATGAGATGGAGACATCAATTGATGGCATATCAATGCAGAAAATTGAACATTTGAAATTCATTCTACCACTTCCGGTAAAAGGTGTAGGTGCAGAACCTTTAAGAATTGCAAATGCTTCTCCACTAAAAATACTAAATTTCTTCTTTTTAATACAAGGATGCCATTTACACCATCTGAGCCAAGGAACAGATGCTCCTACACTTCCATCCGCATACACGTAAATGTCACCGACACCTAACCATTTATCATTTGGTTTTGATATCATAAGATCAGACCCTCCAGAAAGAGTGAAACCAGCATATAAAATATCCAAAGGAAGAGATACTTTGGCTTTAGCTGTCATATCAACACCAAAGGCAAATCCTTTTCCATTAGACACTGCTTGTTCTTGTCCTTGAACAGGTGATTGAGTAATACCCGCTTTTGCTGCTACTTTCTCATTCAATGGCAGAAGTGGATTTTCAATTTCTCCCAACATGAAATAGGATTTGGATTTAGTTAACCCAAGAAATTCCAAATCATTAGGTTCTCTTCGTGTTCCCATCCAGCAATACCATTTATCAGGATCTGTGTGAAGAAGAACATTCGCCTTTCCTTTCAATATATTACCATATTTAACCTCTGACTGAATTTGAGCCTCAAAAGTTTTATTCGGACGATCATACAAAGAATTCAATGCAAGATAGATATTCGCTTTTTCCGGACCATCACTTATACCCAATTCAGACAATAACGTTGCAAATCCATACAAACGAATCATATTAAGTCCCCAATGAGAATTGAAGCTTAACTCTAAATTTGCGTTAGCCGATACCAATGATTTCTCAGCCACATATACACCCATGCCAGATAAGAATCCAAAACCAGCTTTAGGATCATACTGATAATTATGATTATTCATATCTATATTGACAAAATCTTCACTTCCATTTTTTGCCATACGAGGAGTACTCATTTTATAATAAAGACCACCCATAAAAGACTTAGCAAAAAGACATGGTGGGAAAAGCACCATACCTTCTGGCAATTCCACAGCTGATTTAGTATAAAAATAACTATCATTTCCATATGTACGACCAAAAATAATATCTCCTTCCACTCCGAAATTAAGCGCACTTATTTCAAGTGATAAATCACCTCTAAATTCTGATCTAATTGTAGTATCTGTTTTTTCTTTGGTACCAGAAGGGTTTGAATGGTACTCAATATCACCTTTAAATCTAAAGGCAGAGAAATCCATATCAAGACTAATCTTATCTACTTCATATCGATCATATTTCCATCTTTTATTTTCAAAATCGGAGTAAATATCAAAACCTGCGCCAACAGCAATTCCCCAGCTTCCTTCTTGAACCAAACTTAACTGAGCCTCAACACCAAGGTCTAATTTATCATCGTCTGTATTTTCTAGCTCAAGTTTATCGAGAGAAATGCCAAAACCGGCAACGGAGAACCCAATTTTACCATCCAAAGCGAACTTATCAATATCCACATGAGGAGATTGTGTAGAAAACTTCAAACCTTCAAAATTCAAGCCTTTCATCTGAATATCAGAATCTATATGTAGATTTCCGTTCATACACAAAGTAGCATTAAACCCTTCATCTTTTTTGTCGTTACAAATTTCAAGATAAGAGCCTGGATGAATGTTCACCTTCGCTAAATCTGCGAATGGCACATTAAAGACTGCACTATCACGCAATGATGCATTGATGTTGTAATAGAATTTATCACTATATCCAAACGATCCCTTGAAGCCAATAGAAGTCGATTTTCCTTTTTCCTTTTCCAAAAATGGAACAGTAGCATATCCCTCTAACATACCCTCAGACAACTCGTTTTGCCAAATAGAGACACCCAACTTTTCGACAGCAAAGTCCAAGCCCGCATTACTCACTGAATTTGAACTCTTAGTTTCTGTAGAATCTTTCTTCAACTCAACCAAGAAACTACCTGTCAGACCATAATCATCAATAAAAAGATCTTTCACACTTGGAACAATCTCATCCCCATTGAATGTAAGGTCTTTGGGAATCGTTACGTTTAGTTCCTTCAAGTAGAATCCCTTCCATATTTCCACTGGTCCTGCCGACTCATCCCAATAATCAGATGGGAAAGTCATGGCCGCATCGTTCTTTTTAGAACTAAAATCGACAACAGCAGAATTAACATTAAAGATAATATCACCACAATTAGCGACCTTAAATGGAGTGTTGAAATCAACTTTTGTGACAAATCCTTCTCCTAATGTAAACGACACATTAGCAGTAACAGAGTCCTTTCCTACAGGAATCAAGAAACCAGAATCAAATATGAATTGACCATTGATATATCCGTTCTGGACGCCATCACAATCAAAACTAATCCAACAAGGGTCTTTGCTATCATTTTCACCCATCAGTTTCAACTGAATTTTATCTGTAATCTTAATTGGATATGATTCAGCTAGATATAGTTTTGCCTCTTGGTCTCCTGTCATCGAAATGTTCTCTCCTTTGATATGTATAACACTATTTTCATCATCAGACATGGAGAAAGGAAATGAGAACGAAGCTTCTGCACTTAGTGTGACATGTCCCTCACCTTTGTCATCACGCAATATCTTATACTCATTGATTGATAACATTACGCTAACATCTCCCATATCACTTTCCACAATTGTCGGAAGTTGAACTTCCATTCCTTCCTGAAAAGACAGCATCGCAGAATAAGCATCTGATAAATCACTCTTAACAGATGTTATCTCACTACTAATTTCATCCTTCGCATTTTGAACCGTAGTAATAGTATTATTAGCAGCATTTAATGCATCTTGCATCTCATTAGCAAATGAAGAAATTCCACCAATTAGAATAAATGCCAGTACTGAAATATATTTAATTAATTTTCCCATTTGTTTAATCCTTCATTCTTATTTAACACTTTTATATTTTATTGTGAAAGTCAAAAGATTCCCTGATTTGTCCGATTTTGACATGATTTCATCAACATTATTCAAATTCAAATTTGGGAATAAATTCAAATCTTTAGAATATTCAAGAAAATCTTTAAGATAATCAGCTTGTGTATCTTCAGCCGGAAAGACTTTATTTTTTATATCATCAACCAGGTAATATAAAAATCCTGCAGCACCTCCAATACCTTCATCTTTCCAACCTGGTAAATATTTAATTGGAATAGAAAAGGTCAAATCTCCTTCCGTTCTTTTTTCCTGTTTGGCTTTTTCAAATGCGACAAGGAAAGCAAATATGCCATCTAATCTTGACGCACTGTGAACGATTCCCCAATCGACAACATCTTTTACAGATTTATAAGCTTTATTGCCGGCATTGTTATTAACACTTTTATTTATTTCCGAAAGAAGATCTATTGCAGATTTTGTATAGGCCAAAAACAATTGCGGACGACCAGAAATCACGTCAACCGCCGGACCATCTTTAGCATGTCCCAATGAAAATGCCATACATCCATTAACATCATCACCATACATTTCAGTACTATTATATTGATTATATGGCAACAGTTCTAATATTCCCTTTCTTACAATTTCCAATGTTGACTCGTTATTATTTAATTTCTTATATAAAGAGATATCTTTCGCATAAATAATTGAACTAACTATCGCACGAGTAAATTCCTCTTTACTCAAAGTAGAGACAAACTTTTTCTTCTCTGAATCATAATATATTGACTGTTCTTTTAAAATTTCTCTTCCCTCTTTAAAAGAATACTCATCATTAGCTGAAAGGAATATTTGATTATAAACATATTTATCAATACTTTCAATCAAAGTACTTACATACGGAACCTTGAAATTTTCACTGCAATATATATTTGAATGTGCAAAACAATCTCCAAAGCGATGGAAAAGGAATGCTCTACAATCATCAGAAACAGGACGCTTATAATCTCTATTCAAAGTATAAACAATATATTGTGGCATTGTCACAGCTTTATCAATCGCATAAACAGTTGCTGCCAATTCAACACCAAAATAGCCTCCAGTCAACGCATGATTTTGTTGTTGAAGGAAACCATGAAGCCATGTGGTATTTTCAACCATAGAGCCATCTGGGTTAACCTGAGAATCTGGTTCTTCCGCCCATTTCCCGTATTGTTCTGCTTCGCTATATGGAAGACCTAACAACAGACTTAAATAAGTAAATAAATAATAATGACCATCCGTTGTCCACTGAGCATCCTCTGCATCTTCTAAAATTGGGAGTGTATACGAAGGATGATCGTCCATAACAGTCCATTGCCATACTTTGGTATCGGTGCCATTGTTATAATCCATGATGTTTGTAGTCGAACCTTTTGACGCTCCGAACTCAAAAGAATGTTCCCAATCAAACAAGCCATGACCTATTTCATGTGCAATCGTCCAAGCATCTGTTTCCGTTCCAAATTCATTAGCCTCACTAAAAACATAACCTATTCGTTCGTTCCTTGGCATATCGCCTTTCACACTCTTATCTTTCGCACTTGGGCAAACGAAGATATAAGCATCTTCATTCTTCTCAATTTCAGGATGTTTCTCGATATACGCTTTTGCAAGCTGTTTCATTTCAGCAGATTCTGTACTCAAGAAAGAATTTTCAGAAACATCCATTCCACCTTCAGGGTAGTTGTAACCATCAGCAGCACCAAACTCATCTTCTAATATAACATTAAAATATTTTCCTAGTGGAGAATAAACGGTTTCTAGTTTTTTCTTGATTGCATCCACTTTAACACTTGTTTTTGTTCGTCCTACTGGAACCAGATGAAGATTAGTCTCCCAATGTTCCATAGCCTGGATATAAGCACGTCCTACTATTTTACTCTTTTCATTTGTCTTCAACATAGCGAAAAGATTCAAGTGTTTCTCTGCCGTTCCAGCAAACACCTTAAACTCACACTCATTCGTGCTATTCCATTTAACTCCATCAACCTTAACTGCATCATTTTCAGATGCAATATAAATATCAACATTTTCTGAAGAGAACTCTCCACTAACATTGCTAAACATCGCCTTTATGTTGGCAGACTTACCTTGTTCTATCGCTATCCATTCTCCAGGATTCGTATAATATTGGTCTATTTGGAACCCACTGAAAGGAAACTTTTCAGAATCAATTTTAGGATTATCTTTCTCAACAGCCGCAAATGTCACCTTCACATCTTTGTTATCAATTGGATTATCTTGTATATCACCAATAGAGACTATTGATCCAATTACATCTCCATTCGAATCAACAACTTTATCATTTGACACTTTCACAATTCCCGACGATGCCACTTCATTCGTAAAACTCATAGATGAAATTTTTGTCTTTTGTAATTTGGTTGGAGAACCAGCATACTGTTTGTTAACAGCACCATTAGCATTTAGTATAGTAGGCTCGTCACTAGAAACTGTCACAATAGTTCCCTTGGTAAGTTGTTTCGATTTATTAACCGATATGTTTTCAAACGAGACCTTTATACCGGTTAAATTTGAGATAATAGGCAATGATACGATACCAGTTCCAGAAAATGTGCCATTCCCATTTTTTTGAACTTCCTTAATACGAACATATCTGCCACAAGCATCAATAATATCCCCTTTTTTAAGTTCATCGATTGGATCTGATTGTGAGATTGCTTTCGCAGCAGGTTTACATTCATTATTAGCTTTGAACAATAGCATAAAGTCCTTAGATGGACTATAGTTTGAATAAATAGTATCCTTGTCTTTTAGTTTAAATCCCTCTATTCTAGCTACATGTGTGACATCATAAGCAATATTTGAGGTGATTCGCCAACTTGATTCATTTTTCGAGAATAGTTGGTTCGTCCATTCCACAGCATCTTGATTATCCTTTACATTATAGCCAACTCTGTAACCATCGAATTCCACATCAGAAGTCCATGATAAAGTAACCACACCATCCTCTGTTGAAACTTCCAAATCAGGAGCAGGATCATCATTTCTATGTTCTTCTTTTATTTCCTTATTCCATGGATTACAATTCTTGAATTTAAAATACGATGGAGCACTCCAACCTTGATTCTTAAAATATTGTTGTTTGTCATCATCGTGTGATTCATTATAAACACGTACACACCATACATAACTATAACCTTTCATAAGAGAACTTGTATTGACTATTTCAAATTGTTGGAGACCATTGACAACTTTTTTAAATATCATCATACTCGGATCCTTGACAATTCGTTGCATTGAAGTACTTGACAATTCTTTATCTTCATACAATTCAGGCACTTCGCATATAATCAATTCATATTTTCTATCGGTAGAAGGAGCAGCAGCAGAGGATTCCATCCATGAGAAGTTAATATTCTGAGTGACACTCGCATCAATACATTCTCCATTCAAAGGGAATAAGCAAATTGGAGGTGTTGAAAGATTCAAGTATGTCATCACAGAAGATGGTTCACTCAAAGGAAGGTTTTGATTGGTAGCATCAAAAGCCTGAACGACAAACTCGTATGCACCTTCTTCAAAACAATATTCTCCTGTTTCGTTCCTTATCTCATCAAACATATCTTTTAGTTCTAAGATTTGGGCACCTTTACTATGAATTTCCATTGGCTGAGAAACATAAGTTTTTCTTATAGAATTTCCTTGTTTGACAGTCATTCGAATAATAATATTGAATTGAAGATGAAAATTGTCTCTATTCAACGCAATAACATTAAAACGACTCACTCCGACAGTATAATCTGAAAGGCAAGTACTATATGGAGGAAGAATCTGAGGATTCAACTGAATCGGATAAACCGTTTCTGCTTGCATATTGATGCTTACAAAAAACATCAACAGCATAATTACGATTTGGTGAAAACGAATTTTCATATCTGTCATATATTATTATCAATTAAAAACTCACTCCATATTTTATTGTCGCTAAGAACTCATAGTTCTGTTTCGTCAACTCTGTTTTCAGTCTGTTAGTTAATGCAGCAGAAGCAGAGATTGTATGACGACCAAACTTTTCATTAATTCCGTGAAATAAATAAGAAGCATTAAGAGATGTATTCAATAAAGAATTAGTCTTACTATCATTGAGAATATTCTCATTGTATGCGAAAGAAAGTCCCGTTGTCAAATGATTATTGAAAAAGGATTTAGAGCAAGAAAGTCCTGGTCCATAATAAAGAGACTCAAAGAGTGTGGCATTTGCATAATTGATTGAAAAGAAAGCCGAACAAGACAAATTAATTGGCAAATACGACTGCCCATAAGAAAGAGAACCATAAACGATATCACTCACAGAAGTTCTTATATCGCCAGTCTTAGAATTTCCCAATTGATACGAACCAATTAAAGAAATATTATGACGAAGTGTTGTATCTTTTCCAAAATTATAAGCAACGACTGCATTTAAAGACTGATTAATCTGATAAAAATTCAAGCTATCCAAATCATCCACATAATATGGATAAGCTGTTTTTTTGTAACGAGTGTAAGTTGAGAAATTAGAGTAAGACAACGATGTTGTTAGTTTTTTTGTCGTGAATGAAACATTTGCAGAACCAACGACACGACGAGTATCATCTGCGCTAAGATCATTAAGATTATTATTTTCGATACCAAATTTTCCCGAAAAATTAAGTCTACCATCAATCAAGTGCAAATAAGGTGCAAGCGTGAAAGTCTCAATATCATTCGTAAAATAATACCCTCCAAGTGTCTGATAGTCAGGAGCGACACGCTCATAGCAAAAAGACAATCCCCACAATTCACTTTCATAACCAATCGAAGCATTCAAAGCATCCACAAATCGATCATTTCCCTTTCGTCCGAATACCTTATCAAGAAGATTTGAGGATTTGATTTTCTCTCCATTTGATGCACGAAGTTCAGAGTTATACAACGAAAGTGCATATTCTCCTTGCACGAAGAAGTGCTTAAGAAATTTCTGACGCAAATAAGCCGAAACTGCAGTATTTTTTTGTGGATGCAAATCTGATTCTGCCGGAACAGTATACTCTAATGAATTAACATCATCTTTAGCAGAAAAAAAGATAACATTAACATCCGTTCCTTTATTGTTATAACCCACTTTTACTCCATAGCCCATTCGTTTATAGGCAACGTCATAAATATTTGAATCTTGCGGGCTATATTCAACAGCTTTCTTCAATCGACCATACATAGCACTGATATTCCAATGTCCTGGAGTAAGTTCCACGCCCACTCCACGTGCGTCATGACCAGCCAAAGTGTATTGAGAGAAATTCATATTAGTGGTTCCCACGTAGAGTTTCACCCACTTGTATTTTGGAGCAAACTGGAAACGATTGAATGGTTGTGTATAAGTTTTACTTGTATTAGAAAGAGCAAATGAAAATGGTGCATCAATAATGCCAAAAAGATTGAGGTTGAGATTACCAGATAATGTATATACATATGGTTCTCGATGAATCAAGCTATCACTTCCAGAATAAAACGTATTGTTGAAATTCAGGCCGCCTGAAACTTTTAATCCTTTTTTTACATCAAACTGCTCCAAATCCTGTCCCACTACAAGTAAGACAGATTGAACCATTACCAAGAATAAAACTAACTTTTTCACGAATCTAATTATTCACAATTGAGGGATAAAGAATAAGTCATCCCATTCATATTATTTGCCTTTTGGTGTGACAATCACAATTTGACTTGCCGCATCAGTATCTGTATTCACTCTCACAATACTTGTATAAGTTAAGTCATCAATCGTAATTACTATGTTATACTTATCATCAATCTTATTCCAATCATGATTATCCACACGAATTATTTGTGCTTGTCCCTTAAGTTTACCACTCAAATCAAACACATTCAATGTGAAATCTTTACGATTATTCATAGTAACCGATACATTACATGCACTTCCTTCTGAAACAGGATTAGGTGTTATGGTGAAATCCTCAAAATCCTTTGTCTTAAAATTATAGAATGAATCTGGATTAAGGACTACATAATTATTCCTATTGTATTCTATACTATTATAGTCTGTAGTCACATCACAACCTCCTATATAAGATATCTGTTTAACAGAATAATTAAAGAGAACACCATCTGTTGTCACAGGCATAGAATCCATAGTGAAATGAATGAATCTCATTCTTTTACAATCCTTTTCATCCACCAATCGAGTGAATTTTTCAAGAATCATTTCCTTTGTACACAAAGAGTCCATTTCTGATATCTCAATTTCAGACCTCATTCTAGCAATATACTTGTCTGGGACACCCCATACCGGACCAATTATCGTATCTTTGTTTATATATACCGTATCACCATCAAGAACACCATAGGTATATAAATCAGGATCAAGAACAGAATAAGTAACACCTTCAGGAAGGCCTTCAAGTTCAAATCTGACACTATCGTATTGCATAGCGTTTTTCGTATCGGTGACATCAATAAAAGCAACCACATCATCTAATCCATGCCAAGTGGAAACTAAACAACTGACATTCAATTCAGAGAAATCACCTGTTGATGCTTTAACAGCGTTACTTTCGCTAACACATCCGTTGGCATCCTTCACACGAATTTGATGCTCACTTAACGTTTCTATTTTCAAATAACTGCTCTCACCATACTCATAATCCTGATTCTGTGATTCATTAAGAGCATACAAATAAGGTGCAGTTCCTCCTGATATGGACGAAACATAAATTCTAGCAGAATCTTCATTAGGACATTTCGATGACGCAGCAGCTACCACGTGTATTGGATCAGGTTCTTTAAAATCATATTTTATTTCTTTAATACAATTCTCCCTATCTTTCACCCAAATAGAGTGCTTTCCTCCTGGCAAATCGTACACTCGCAAAGTATCTTGAACCGTAGAAGTGAGAGTATCAACATTGTCTATCGTTTGAATTTTATTTTCTTTCAATATATCAATCGTTGAGAGTTGGATAGAATCCAAAAAGAACTGATATGGAGGATATGAGCCATAGACCTTGAAAGTCAACTCACCCGAATTCATATTAGGACAAGATTGAACCGAATCAAGTTTAATAGCAACATAAGGAATATATGACACGGCTGTATCTCCTTCAATTTCCACAGTTGAATAGCCCGAACATCCATCTGCATAGGCGAAAACACCCACTTTACCAGAAGGTAGTCCACTAATAATATCATTCCCATCTGCATCAGACGAGAAATGAACGTTCTTCTTTATCTCTTTGTTTGCGTAACGAATATCGTAGGAATGAGTCTTCTTAGAGAATTCCGAACCTAAATTTACTTTGATCGAATGGTCCTTTGGTTGAACACATTTATCTTTTATCTCTATCCCATCAACTTTAATTCTCGCATCCACAATTAAATTTTCAGCAACTGTATCAATACAACCCTTTCTGTCGACTACCATAACACTAATGGTATCCAACGGAAGGATGTCCGACATGTAGGTATTTATATCACCATTTTGAACAAGTGACGTGTCTGGTTCAAAATCCTGTCCAATATTCAATCCGCCTTGATTCTTACCAGAAAGGTCTATTTTGTCATCATCATCTTGATTGGTTTTCTTTCGTGATTTAGTGACAACGAACTGATATGGTGTCCACCCACCTGTTGCATTCAATTTCACACGTCTACTATTGGCATCACACTCTGCATTAGCATATTCCATTGTGACTTCCAACTTCGTTTCAGGATTTTTAATTTCAAAATTCTGTTCAAAATAGCAACTCTTCGAATCCTTGACTCGAATTTTATAAATTCCAGGATACATAGCAGTATAGCCAAGCCAACTTTCAGGATATTTAAATTCAGTGTATTTATCATTAGGTTGAGATAATGAATCCATTGGGACAGACAAATCAACAGCATCCTGAAGTGCTTTTTCAAAAAAAGTTTCAGGTTCATTTCCATACATATTCACACTCGTATCAAAAGAAACATAGGTGAATCCTATTGAATCCACGTCGGAAAATTTTCCTTGATATGCTTTTATTTTGTTCTCCTTTACATCCCTCGCATAATTGACAGACGATTTTTCCTCAACAAACGAAAAAGATTCTCCATTTCGTATAGGGACAATATCCAATTCACCTGAAGCTTGTCCATAACATGTTGCATTTGTAGTATAATTTACAAACACTATTGGCTCAGGAGCCTTAATTGTATGATAAGCTACAGCATTATCTGTACATCCATTTTCTGTCGATTGATAGGAGAAAGAGTAGACTCCAGCACCCAAGCTATCAATCAGAATCGTATCAGGATTTAATGGCACATTATTTTTATGAAGTGCAATACTATCATTCATAGATACTTTTGACAAATCATGTCCTCCCGATATTATCACCTCAATGACTCCGTCTTTTGAATAGCTACATCTCAAATCTGTAGTACTTTTATCTGTAATAGAAATAGAATATGCAGGAATCGGTATAACTGGCACAGTATAATTATCTTCTTCCTCACAACCATTCTTTGCTATGATTGTGAAAGTTTTATCTCTAACATTTTTCACAGCAAAAGACACCATATTATTCTTCGTTTCAATATATTTCACTATACCCTCATTACCATCATCATAAATCAAATGACAAATTGGAGAATACCCTCCTTCTAAATCGAAGGTTACCATACCATTCGGCTCATTAATACATGTTGACGCTGTATATTGCACATTGGTAATTTTTAATTGTGGTCTGACAGTCAATGCCAACTTATAAAGTGTATCTTCACGAGTAGAAATACTCATACGCTTATAATTAAAATCACCCACCACAGAATCCTCCAACTGAATATTAAATCCATTCTTTGTATACGTAATTTCTCCGAAACAGATTGTGTCATAAAGCAAAACATTAACAGGAGCTAAAAATTCATACGCACCCATACATGTTTGATCTAATCTTTTTGTACTTCTTTGATCAACTTTAAGACCTGTTCTTCCCCTCTCAATACGAATGGAAGAACCATCTTCCAACGTATCCGTTTTAAGTACGACAACCGGAGCTATACCACCTTTGTTTACAAGAACAAAATCATCACCTTCTTTGTATAAAAGCTTCTCTATTTGGTTTGCAGAAAGAATAGCAACATCATTCGGTAAATTCTGACGAGTCAAACCAACCAAATTATCAGGCAATAATTCAGTTACTAAACCAGGAATAGAATTATATGAATCATAACCGAATATATTTCCAACACATGAGAAAACCGGGTTGGAATCAGTCATAACACGACCCACAAACCCCTTAATGCCTAACAATGTATTATGATGCAAGATAATTGAATCCGCCTTTATCCAATCAATTCCCTGATTGTTCCCAACTAATGTGGAGTTATCCATTTTGATAACACGACTTTCAATAATTGGTTCTTCAGTCTCCTCTGATAGAGTATTTGATATAGTAGAAGATGAGATTGTGATATCAGAAGTACTTCCAGCCACTATAGGAAGATGATAATTACCATCAAAAAATGAATTAGAAATAACAATCTCTCCATTTGAAAGAATATTTAATGGAGTTCCCAAATGATGAACAAAGGTAGATGCATTCACTTCTGTATTGTAAATTGAACCTGAAGATACAGCATTCTCATTGTACTCAAAATTCACATGATTCAATTTCAAAGATGATAACATCAACGAGACCTTAACTGCCGCATCACAATAATTCAGTTTTGAATTTGACACATTGATCTGCGCATTAGGAGCAAGATCCGTACATATACCATTTTTTGCATGAACGATTTCAACACCTTCAAAATTAGCCTCTTTTACATCCTTATCGACATAGAACAAATAGGTTGAATTATCCTCTCTATTCAAAAATTGCACGATACCCGAATCTGCTTTCAACTCATCATCATTTTTAAAATCACCCGTAAAAATAGTAGCATAATTTTCAGGCATGGCTACATCTCCATCTTTTGCATCATGAGGATAGCCACCAATAATCGTTACATCATTCTTAATCATATAGAATCGAGAATAAGAATTCTCGGCCTTTCGCAGATCCATATCCAACAAAGGTTGATATGTACCTGCAGCGACATGGAAAGTTGATCCCTTTGGTGCATACGACAAATACGCTGCAAATGCTTCTCCACTCATTGCATTCTCCCAAGAAGAACCATCTCCAGTTCCATTTTCTTTTACATAGTATTCAGTTGAATCTAAAGGTAAAACAACCAACGATTCCACAATAATTTTTGTACACCCATCTTCTTCCGTTGAAGTAACAATATTCTGCTGCTCCCCTATTAAGAACGAATTGTATTTTTCACCAAACTTGGCAGAAGGTTGTCCAAAAAGAACTGTATCGCTGACATATTCTGGAACATAACTACACAAACGATACGAACCACTAAGTTGTGACGAGTACTTATCCCTTCGAGAATCAGAAGCCATATTGAAAATGGCGATTGCCACAAGACATGATGTATCCTTGGGCAATTCGGGTATAACCATTGAGAATTCGTTTCCATCCTTTAAAAGAATGGAAGTAGATGTTATGTATTTTAAGGCAGACTGATATTTCTCATTCGTCGCATATAATTCTATGGTTACATCTTTTGTTTTCCATTTCACTTCCCTATCGTCTGTTACTACAACTTCACCATTCACAACATATTTACCATCGTCAACCACTACAGATGTAATAATCGGTCCTTTGACAATACTCTGAATAGCGAGTGTATCGTTACCATAAAAAACATTTTTTGATATAACAGAAGATCCATCAACTTTAATATCTCCTTTCTTATTACCTCCTAAAAAATTATTATTTATGGTTACAGAATCTTCATATACAATTCCCGTAATATATATTCCGTATCCTTCATTAGGCAATGATGTGCGATCTTTTGTAACACCAATATAATTCTCATTTATATTTATTGAAGGACTATCAACAGTTTTATTATTTATTTCAATACCAGTGGAAGTATTACCTGAAATCACATTACCTGTCGCAATTAAGCTATAGGTTTGTATAGATACGCCCACTCCATTACCATAGGCCTCACGTTCATCTTCTGTCACTCCAATAACATTATCAATGAGTTTTATCTGGTTCACTAATGCTTCCGTTCTGATGCCATATATCTTGTTACCAAAGATAACAGAGTTTGATACTATGAATTTATCCACCGACCATTGAGGAATATGAATACCATAATCAGAATTATAGAAACGAGAATTACGAACAAACACATCTGAGCAATGAGTAGGATAGAAACAACAACCACCCGTAATTCCCTTTCCATCAATAGAAACGCCATCTAAATATACCTTTTTTGTTGACGACGAGACACCACCTTCCAACTGAATTTCCTTAAGTGAAAGTTTACTCTGGTAGGATATATCATCAACATGTAAAACGCTTGAATTACTATTCAAAGTAGATGATATTTTACCACCCTCAAATGCAATACTATCTGTTACATATGCAGTTATCTTTTCAGAATAAATCTCAGTATTCATTATAAATGCATTAGTCACATGTCCCATGATATAATCACCACCAATGGTCATATTAGAATTCTCTATACGAAGAGTTTGAAGATTCGGGTCGTTATACAAATCATCATATATGTCACTAACTATTGTTGAAGAAATAGTCAAACTATTTAAGCTATCTAACACAATCGGAGAAGGTCTGTCAGACTCTTCTGTAATGTTCTTTATCACACAATTGACAAGTGACAACGAATCAGAATTCGACAAGACAATCGGAGCATCGCTAAATTCACAGTTTTTTGCAACAACTACGCTTCCTTCTCCCCCTTCAACAGCACTCATTACATTTCGCATGTACAATCCATCCAACTCAATCTTGAGTGGTTCACCATAACTATTGAATAAATACGTATTGATAGACATAGAATCGCCATCCATTATCGTAAGGTTTTCCTTCGGATTACTTTCTGCACCCGCTTCTGCATTTGCAGGATAACCGCCAATCACTTTTATTGGAGCGTTTACTCTATAATTTCCATATCCATAAGTTAACAATGGGGTGTAATTTCCTGCTGCCACATGGAATACGGTATTTCCTATCACATTAGGAATACATTTCGCGAATGTCTCAGCACTCATGGCATTATCCCATGAACTTCCCGTTCCATCACCAGAACCATTCTCTTTCACATAGTATTCTCCCAATTCATAAGGCTTTACAAACGTATATACAGTGCTTAATTCTGTTGTAAATTCAGTTCCTCCATTGTGGTAATAGGCTATGGCAACAAAGTTGTTGTACTCTCCCTCTCCAAGCTGCGAAAAAGGCACAGAAATTTCAACATTTCCCACTTCAGAATAAGTTTTGGTAACTGTTTTCAAATACTTAACGGCAGACTGAGGATTACCCATGGTCTCATATAATTCCACATCTACATCACAATGATCTCTCACATACACACTAACGATTACATCATCACCCTCTTTTCTTACATCATTGATGACTGGAACTATAAAGTCGGATTCTTTATAGCCAGTGGCATTCTCTATTGCCTTACCCTTTGCATTCCCGTAAAACAAATTTTTTGAGATATATGAATTGATGTCTTCCAAGACATCTCCCTTCTCGTTATTTCCAATATGGTTTTCAAGTACATGCACCAAAAGCCTATTGTTATAGCCACTGCCGGCATTGACTCCATATCCTTTGTTCGGAATTGGAGTACCATCTTTGGTAACGCCAATATAGTTATGTGAAACGACGGCATCTTGAGTAGAGCTTCCCGGACAAACAATGACACCATCTCCTCCATTGAAACCTATTACATTAGCATCGTCAAACGAAGCGGGAGACATGCTTAATCCGACACCGCCAGAATTTTTCAAATTGACACCACATCCGTCATTTCCCAAATCATTATATGACTCATCAGTACCGATATAATTTCCTTCAAGGACAACTGAATTGACAGTTGACATTTTTATTCCGTCACCTTTGTTCCCAGAAATGACATTGTTCTTGGCAATAAATTTATCCGCATTGGCATACACTCCCATTCCATTACCATAAGCCTTACCATCAGGACCAACACCAATATGGTTGTCAATTAATTCTAATGTATTAGCAGGAAAACGATAATCATTAATAGAGTAGATACCTTGAACTGTGTTCCCTATAATATAGGATTCTTTGATAGTATGATAACCATTATTATAAGAATAACCATAAGCACCATTCTTAAGTATGGAACCTGTCATCGTAACATTCACAGCATTCGTACCATTTAACGACAAACAGGTTGAGTTACCATTTTGGTTGTCAATCGTCGTATTTTCAACCTCTACATTTTTCAAATCTCCTAATACAACACCAGAGCCAACTATTTCAGATGATTTCAATACAAATGAACCTTTTTTTTCCACATCTATACGTGAAAATTTTGACTTCTCAATCAATAGTTTTCCAGCTAATTCACTCACATACAAAGGAACACCTTGTGCTGTCACATCTGTTAATTTTCCATCTCCCAATTTACCATTATACAACGAGCCTTCCACACGAGACAAGGCAACGTCTGTCATTTCCAAATTTTTGATATATGGATTAGAACTCTTAAATACATTTCCTGTAATATTTTCGAATTTTGTTTCTGCTATAGTGACATTCTCCGCCGTATCAATAACGATTGGGAATACCAAATCCTCTGTAATGTTCTTTATCGTAGATGACAAAATAGTTAGATTCTCAACATCATCAAAAACAATCGGAGCATTATCAAACACACAATCAACAACGGTCACTTCATTACCTTCAGTACCCTCAAAAGTTTCTATGGCATTCATGACGTTTTTCATCTCTAATCCTTCAAGATAAATATTCAATGCATCCATAGTGGAACTTCTTCTAAACAAATAGGATTGAACACCCAAGTCTGAAGCATCTATAGTAGAATAAGTACCTGGTACTCTTTCAGCTCCAGTTTTAGCATCCGAAGGATAACCTCCAATAATACGAATATCAGAATTCAAATAAAATCCAGCATAACCATAAGTTAACATCGGTTTATAATTACCTTCAGCCAAATAGAACGTCGTTCCATCCGGAACTAATCTACAGGTTTCAGTGAATTCTTCTCCACTCATAGCATTCTCCCAAGAAGAACCATCGCTAGTACCATCAACTTTCACATAATAATCTTTTGAGAAAGAAAGGCTTAGGAACAAAGAATGTAAAATCCCTATAAGGATGACAATAATACTTTTAGTCTTCATTCAATTGAATAGTATTTGTTATAAAATGACGTTTCCGTCAAATCGTCGTATTTTTTGGTGCAAATTTAAAAAAAATAAATAAAACATCATATTTTATGCTTTTTTATAATTGCACATCATTGACATAACAGAAAATAACAAACACAAAATCAAAATCATTCAGTTGCTTAACTGATAGAAATTTCCGAACAACTTTTGGCTTATTCTATTCAACAAAATTATCTTTCAGTGTTTTTTTCTGAAGAAATTAAGCAATCATATCATAAAAACTATTGACAACCTATTCCTTTGTTTTTACTATTTTCGACGAATGCGCATAAAAGTATATTCCCAATTGAGAAGCATTTTTTTATGGATTTCAAAAACATCCAAAAGTGCAAAACAATTTGTATCTTTGCGACATATAGTAATTTAATGACAAAATACATATGGATGAGAATAGAAAAGCAATGCAGTTTATCCTGATTTTATTTTTGACAGGAATGTTTTTGATGATTACTGGTCAATGGATAATACACAACAATTTAACAGACCATATTCCTGTTATGTCCTTTTTGAAATTCAAATCCGAATGGTTCATAAGACTATTGTATGCTATAATGGTTATATTAACCGCATATCTTACACCTGGCAAAAGGAATCAATGGGTGGCAGAAAACATCAACTATATGTTTGTTCTTATGTTCATACTAGCAGCAGGTTTTCTCATTGGATTCAGTGGAATAAAATATTACGATCTTTTCTTTTTCCCTATTGTTTTTGCAGCTTATACAATAGTGGCATTTATCGTGATTTCAAACATAACCGATCATCGTGTAAAAGCAGACAAAAGTATTTTTGGAGTCTCAAATGAAAAGAACATTGAACGTCCTGATTTTTATTTCACCTTTGAAACAGATCAAGGAACTTTAAAAGTACACAAACCTCAACAAAATATCTATATTGACGGAGGTCCAGGGTCGGGGAAAAGTGCTAGTTGGATAAAAGGTATTATCACACAATGTGCAGAACGAAATTATGCAGGTTTTATCTATGATTGGGAAGGTGATCCCACAAAAAAAGGGTCACCCATTTTAACAAAGATTGCCTATGGCTCAATTGAGCACTATAAAAAGGCAGGAAAAAAGACGCCACAATTTGCATTTGTTAATTTTACGGATATGTTTAGAACACATCGTGTTAATGTGTTATCAGAAAAATATATCACACCTGAAATTGCCTCATTATTTATAGACAATCTTGTCACAACATTACTCAAAAATTTAGAGCCCACATGGAAAGAAAAAATGGATTTTTGGGCGAATAATGCTGTTATATACGTTAAATCCATAGCGCTTAAATGTTATAAAGAGAGACATTTAGGAATCAATACGCTTCCTCATCTAATAACTATTTGTCTACATAACTATGACGAAGTTTTGGCTTGGCTTGAAGAAGACAAGGAAATAAGGATGAACATACAATCCATACTTACGCCATGGAGAGCAGGAGGAAATTCTGCAGGACAATTATCTGGAGTTATCTCTTCTGTCCAAACGCCAATGACCAAAATGAACAACAAATATTTATTTTGGGTTATGTCACCTAGCAAAGAAGAAGAATTAGATCTAGACATCACCAATAAAAATCACCCAACACTTCTTTGCGTAGGAAATGCGCCAACACTAAAAGAAGCAATCACACCAGCTGTGTCATGCATTGCTTCTGTATTACTATCCCAAATGAACAATCCGGACAAACAAAACTCGGTATTCCTTGTAGACGAATTCCCTACCGTTTTATTACAAGGCATAGACGTGTTTGTCGGTACAGCAAGGAAGCATTTCGTTTCAACAATATTAGCACTTCAAGATTACAATCAAGCGAAAAGAGACTATGGAGAAAACTCCGCAAAGATTTTAAAAGCAAATTGCAGTACCCAAGCATTTGGTATGACAGGAAATGATGAAACTGCCAACGCTGTAGAAAAACTCTTTGGTGAGCAAAAAGAATTAAACGAATCCTTCTCGCAACAAGATACAGGAGGAAATTCAAGATCCGAAACATTACAAAAAGACAAAGTTCTAAAAAGTAGGGATATTGCAGGACAATCTGCAGGACACTTCGTAGGTAAAATTGCAGATGGCAAACCACCATTTTTCAACCTACAATTCAAACAATGTGTTTATTATTCCGAAGAGATACCTCCATTCTCAAAAAAGGTAAATACTGGTGATGAAATAAGAGACAAAGAAATAATGGAAACCATCATTGATAAAAATTACGAAAAAATTATTGATGATATAGAAAAATTATTAAGTCCCTACAAAATATAACACGCTCTAATTCTTGACAACTCGTGAAGGTGGGGAATATGACTTGTAGAAAAAGTTGGAGATTATAACAAGGTCAAGTAAATTATAGAACCTGATTATCCATAATATTACTTGACCAAATAAAATTATTGTATCTTTACTAAACCAATAATTATTTCACTGATATAGCAGACATTATATCTTTATTTTTCAAATTAAAATAAAGATGTCTACCACCATTTTTTTCGAATATTTCAATTCGAAAATATTTGTCATCAGGAATTGTAAACTTATTGAATACGAAAGGAATTGTTTGGGTGGAATTTCCATTTATGGTTGTAAAAGTATATTTAGAATCGACAAAAAGAGGAGGTGTATCAATATATTGTTGTAACTCATTTTTAGACACCTTTTTATCCATAAAGAAAAATTTCGTGAAATCAGTATCGTAATTTATAGTACTAGCATTATTCAACGTAAGAATAAAAATCATATACTTCTCCGTAACAAAAATATTGTTTATCGAAAGTGTTATTTTATTTTTTATAACACCAAGATCATATATAACTCTTTTTTCCTCCAATGTCTTTTTACAAAGATCCTGTAAATACTGATTATTATCATCTATTTTAGCAGAATTTTTGTTCGAATCCAACTCATATATATAATGTTGTGATACACCATATGTAATAATAACATTATATTCATTCCCCTTATTATCTACAGCAAAAACATTTGATTCTTCGAAGCCAAATTGTTCTGTAGATATTTCAAGAATATTTTTAGCAGTAGATTGTTTTACAGAAAGAGACGACTCATTACCTTGTTGAAAATAGACAACTTCCGAAGGAAATATAACAAATGCCTTATTACTTTTATTTAAGACAACATGATAATCATCCTTTCCATTACCAGCAGGATAAAATGCAGAAGGAGAGGAAGAAGAAAGTGTATCATATTTTATTTGATATGAATACATCTGTCCAGATTTATCAATAATAACCAGATTCGTTTCTTCTTCAAAATTCTCTTCCATAGCAATTACTTTCACTATATTGTTCTTTTCTTCAACAATAGAAGATTCAATATATTCAGATCCAACAGAAGTTTGTTCTACTGGATATGGAAGAACAATATGAATAGCCTTATCAAAATTTATTTTGATGGATGCCGTATATACTTCCCTTGCATTCAAGAAAAAAGAACACAGCAAGGAAAAGAATAATATTATTATTTTTTTACAATATAAAACCATTTACAATATTGATAACAAGCATTCCAATAATAGATAAAACGAATAAATAAACTGCCTTGATTTCCTTTAATTCTTTACCATTTTTTCTCTCTTGAAGAATTTTGTAAATAGAGAAAATCAGCAAAACTGCAACAATTAGCGATAAAATTAAAACAATCATCATTTTATGAAAATTTTATAATTAGCTTTTAATGTAACTTTAACTTCTTCCACCTTACTTTTGGATATGGATTTAATAACTGAAGTAGTACCCTTAATAACATTTCCAACTGGATTAGAGGAAGGTGATGGGATATCTACATTATCAATTGCACTACTTGAGGTCTGTTTAGCTATCTGATTCTTGACATTATCTGGAAGGTTAAGCCCCTGAATAGCATCATTATCATAGATAGTATAATTAACTTTTTCAATGTGATTTCCATACTTAATAGACGTAACGCTGATGGTCATTCTATCTTTTGAAATTTGAGCCACTCCATAAAAAATGGTATTTTCGGGTATAATTGAATTATCAGACAATTTAATTGGCTCTAATAAACGCATCATGACAGTTGACCCAGCAGAAACAGTTTGAGTAGAATGGATACATGCCTGAATCAAATTTTTATTAGATGAGACTTGTTTCGATGTAGATCTTTTTCTTGTACGAGACTTTGAATCTCCTGTTATCTTACCCTCCTCCTCTTCATCATATTCAGAAGAAGAAGGTCCTTCCCATGTTCCATTTAGGATTTTATCTCTTTCTATTTTTGCCAAATCACTTTCTCTTTTCTTTTTGGCCACAATGGCATCATACAAAGAATCTGCCACGCTCCTTGTTGGTTGTGATTCTTCATTGCTAACATATTTCTTTTGTCCACTTTTTTTAGTAGATGTTTTAGGTTGTTTCTTTAAAACAATTTTCTCATATAGTTCCTCTTCATTAAGCCATTGATTTTCAGAAGAATCAATATCTTGTTTAACAACAGGCTGTTCTTCATCATCTGACGTTAAATCATCAAAGAATTTAAGATCGGAATAATCCGTATTGTTTTTTTCATATTCCTTTCTTTTTTTCTCATATCGCTCTTGGGTATAGGCATCAATTTTAGACATAGAGGAATCAGCCTCTGAGTCTGGTATGATTATAGCTGATGGATCATCAGCATCTACAGATTTCGAATTGGAAGAAAAAAAGACAAAAGCAAACAAACACGCAAGACCAATCGGAATTGCGAATAATATTAGTTTCTTACTATCAATATCTTTAAAATCCTTCATTTTCAATATAATTTATGTGATTTTGATAATTATTCCATTCGTACATAATAGGGTTATTCTTCATTTTTAACCTGTGTTATATCCCACTTGTCAATTTTCACCCCATGAACATTTTCGCGACAACGTGCCACATCATACAAGGTAAAATTAATTTTAAGTGTTCTACTCACAGATCCCTTTGCACGATAACCTGTTTGTGTTACATAAGCAGTTCCACTCACTGGCAATGTATTCATATCGATACTTATATCATCAACCTTAGCATTATAATGAATATTTTTTTGTTTTAAGATATTCAACATATTAAGGTCATTATATTGATTCAACAATTCTTTTCCTGATTCTCCTATCAAATTAATAGCAGTATTGATATTATCCTCATAATTATTTTCATCAAATGCATACCAAAGTTGAATAAATGTCTTAACATGATTTTCATATTCATAGACTCTCATATAAGATGCCTGAACAGATTGTGATTCGTATGCATTTCCTTTCGTGTCAATCACCAGAACATTTTGTTGAAGTTCATTAACTTGATTAATAAGTCTATTAATAACAAAAGCGAAAGCCACACTAACAATAAAAATACTCACTAATGTCATAATGGTGTTTCTTTTCACCATTTTATTTAAATTATCTAAGTTATGTAATTCCATTATTTCTGTGAATTATCATTTTTTTTAATAATATCATTACTTGATTGAGCAGAATTTGCAGCAGCAGATGCTGACATAGAAGCACCTCCAATAACAAGTCCTGCAGCTGCGGTAGTTGCACCAAAAATACTTGAGAAAATTTGACCAGCATCTCCTTGACCAACAATTTTTGAAGTTAACCAGAATGCAGCGATATAACAAATTAAAATGACCATATCCATAATCATTGTTTCATTAGACTGAGGTGTACTACCAGATAAGAACATAGCAAGAACTGAATCAAGAATATTATCAAGAATATTTAATGTAGTAATTGTCAAGAGAGAATTCAACAATGTGGAAAACCAAGCTTCTATTTGTTTTTTAAAACATGGAAGAATTGCAAAAGCAAACGCCAAAGGTCCCAATATAACAAGGATTTTACTTACCACAACAACCACTCCCTTGATAATAGCACCCACCAACATTGTAAGAAACTCAACTACCAGATGAAGAGTCATTGCTACAGGTGCATTCCAATAGTTTGCAATTTCTTTCCAAGCATCTGTTATAGATTCTTTAATTTGCGAAAAAGTGCTTTTTTCTTCTTGTGATATGTTGTTTTGCTCCTCTAAAGTTTCTATCTGTTTTACAGTCTCCATATGACTTTTTGCATTCGTGGTCAACGTCTGTAAATTCTTAGCATACGATGGCAAATTAGCTGGTTCTGTTGCTGCATTGATAACTTCAACCGTTCCAACTATCACCTGCGAAATAGGCAAATATAGCGTGATCATGATAATGATTGCCAAACAGCGACCTATTTCCCTATAATCAGGGAATTCTCCTTTACTACCACCCACAAAAGAGAAAAATCCATTTTTTAAATAGTTATAAGCCATGTTACATACAAACAATAATGCTGCCAACGACATAGCCACTATGGAAATTTGACTTATCAAAGTGACTGTAGCACTATCAATAATTGACAAATTACCCAACCAAACCTTTTCTGTAATATTACTAAGCAAAACCATTTTTAATATCTTTTAGTACCAATAAAAGAAGGACAAGTATTATAATTTTGTTCAATGTATTTGTCTTTAACCTGATTTACATTTTTATTATCCAACCATTCCTTTAAATTTCTCATTTTCTCAACAGTCAAACCAAGACTAGTTACAATCATATCAATAGCACTAATTCTATCAGACTCATCCATTGTGACAAGATTAGTTTGAACAATCACTTTCGAAACAATTTCTTTATCATAAGCCAAAGACATAACAATCATTTGTAATTCCAACATTTTGAAATTAGGAACATCTCTTGAAGCTTTAATGGAGTTTGCCAACTCCGTTGAAGCCTTAACGACGTCTACCAATAAAGTTGAAATTTGAGAAACTGTCTGCATCGTTTTTAATGCATTTGCACCCTTTTGACATTTTTCCAATTCAATTCTATATTCCTCCATTGAAGATGTATAATCAACAATTGTATTGTTAATTAATTGAAGTGCCTCTAAGGCTGGGTTTGTTGTTGCCATTTGTGCTTTACACGTTGCAGACAACATTAAAGATGTCAATAGAAATAAAAAAAATCTTTTCCCCATCGCAATAATAATTTCGAAATTTATTTAAATAATATCACTGAAAATATAACAGCCACTATCCAACCTATAAGAAGCTCTTTCCCATGAGGTTTGCCAGTAGCAAGCGACCAAACGACATAAATTAAACCAATAGCTAATATTGCACAAGCAATATATTGACCACTTTCAGTTATTGAACTACTATCAGCATCAAGATCATTTTTAAGGGTGTTTAGCCCCTGGCTGGCAAGGGTATAGCCTGATTTCCCCTTTGCAAGTAATATCTGAAGGACCATCATTTTTCTTCTCTTTTTTGATTTATATATTTATTAATTGCCGCATACGTACTACCTGTCTCCTTGATTAATTCTCTAATACGTACGATTGTACTTTGACGAGAATCAAAAGCCACAGCAGCTTCTGGAGAAACTTCATTTCGGAAAATATAAGGATGTTTTCCTAGTTTACAAAAGAACTCTCTCCAATGATCTGAACGTTGCAAAGATTTTATCATTTCTATTTCCGCATCAGAAAATGACAGCATGTTTTGCAATTCTGGAAGATTATCCTGATGTTTACTATGATCCAAAATAATTTTAGTATCTGTATTGATAAGAATTGAATCTCGAATTAATTGAGGAGCAGATTTTAAGAACATAACATTCTGAGCCGCAAGTGCTATTTCTCCCTCTTTTTTACGGAACGTTCTGTATAAATAACCAATAAACACACCAAACTTCTCATCCATAAGGAAATCTAGAGCTTCATCGATAATCAATGTTTTAGCGATACCTTCACGATGTTTAATTTTACCAATAACCAATTGCAAAACAATAATAACAATTAGCGGGAAATAATTCTTTTTACAAACACCTTCCATATCAAAACAAAGGAGTGTATCATTGACCACGTCAATGTTTTCTTTCGCATTTAAAAGATGTTTAAGGTCACCTGTAGTATATGGTTCCAATAAAATTTGAATTTCCTTATAATCTATCTTCTTCTTTTCGTATTCTTCTATTTCATTTTGATATAATGTGAGGAAATCAGAATATTCAATCAATGTCGGAAATATTTTATTCTTATTTACGTATTCGTAAAAATTCTTAATACTTCTATCAAGGAAAGCTTTTTCTGTATTATTCATCTGTTCCTTTCCTTTCCATATGTAAGAGATAATAGACGAAATGGTGTCAATATTATCATTGACACTCTCTTTGTCTTCACCCATATAAAGATAATCTCCATCTTTATTTTTATCACAAAGGAATGGATTAAAGCAAAATTCGGATGTTTTATTTGAATCGAAATATTTACCTCCATTTAAATTAATCATGGATCGATAAGATCCACCAATATCAATTATTACAACATCTCTTTTGGCATGAATAGATTGTAACACATAATTATTCACCAAAAATGATTTTCCACTACCAGAAGGACCAAAAACAAGTCTATTTCTATTCTCAATGTTTTTCATGTCCTTATCCCACATATCAACAAGGACAGGAGTGCCAAACCTATCCTGGAACAAGAATCCTTCTGCACTTGTCATATACATATTTTCTTTTTGTATATAACATAATGCCTGAGTGGTCGTATTTACAAAGTATCGATAGACAGAAGCTGCATTACCCGGCATACTACAAAAGAAAAGATTTGCATTTTCTTCATTTTCCGTATAACAATTAGCATGATTCATTTTAATGAATCCCTGTTTTGCCATAGAAATCTTTTTCTGTAGCATATCATAATCCGTATCAGAAACAATAACATTTAAAGAAGTCCGCGCAGTTTGATATCCATGGTGCTGTACTGTATCAATAAATGCTTGTTGTTCCTGTTGTTTAATCTTAGCAGGAGGATAAAAATTAGCGAGGAAATTCAATGAGGTCTTTTCTGTATTGATGGCAGAAACCACATTGTCATTATCCGTAATTTCTATTATAACATTTAAAATATGATCAAATGGCAATCCAAGACCTAATGGATAAACCATTGAAGCCTTTGAACGAATGTTCTCAGGCATTTCAATATTAGAATTTAAAATCTTTCCCGTTTGTGGTGTGGAAAGATAATCTAGTTTACTACCTTCTTCTATAAGTGTAAGAACCTGAACATATTTATTTCCAATCATTAAATTCCCATTTGTAGTTGAAATAGGATCTAACGACTCTTTTGATGCATCCTCCGTTGGCGTTGAAAATGTTTGACTCATATAGTCATACACAGCATTATTCAATGATTGCGAATGCATTTTTTTTACAGTGAAAAAGGAGATAGAAGCTAATGCATTTTCAAAATTAATCAAAGTGGTTTCTATTTCCTTTTTCCGTTTAACAATATCTTTAAAAGGCTGTACAAATGGCACTCTAGGTTTTTTAGTTAATGTGGTTTCTGAAGTTCTTTTATTATCTGAATTACGAAATGTAATATAGATATTTGAATAACTTTTCAATATATCTTTATTGGCACAATGCTTATAATTTGCATTAACCAAGACATTATCACTAAACTGATTATTTGTATAATTTCCTGTATAATAAAAATTTTGCTGATGAAAAACGCTCCCAGCTGGTAACATTTTAAGCAGTCCCTCTAATTGTGTATGTATTTGTTCTGCATCAGAATCCGACAAGGTAAAAACTTCTGGAAGGAATATATTATAACCTATAGTAATATCTCCATTTCCATTGACAATCATATTATCATCAATAAATTGGATAGGCATAACATCCGATAAATCCGTCGCATTTTCGCTGAGAATACTCGTTTGTTTAGACATAAATGATATAAGTAATATTATTAAACCTATACCCAAAAATGCTACCACCAATATGACAATGATGTTACTCATGCTTTAGTAATATATATTTAAAAAAACAATTTTTATCTATGATCTTTAACGGAGTGTGATCTTTAACAAGTTTACTTTCTATATAATTGTTGTTACCATTCTTATAGGCTAATCTCATTTTAGCAAACACATATGTAAATGTAACAACTAAAAAGAATATCGTAAGAACAATTATTATAGGACTACAACTTGCAAATATCTCTATTACAATAATAATTGCTCCCGAGACACAAACAGAAAGAAATTGTAAAGAAGACAGACCGAAAAATTTTATCGGTCTGTTCAATTTCTTCTGTGTACTTAACGATTCCATTCAATTAAAATCCTGTAATCACAGCTTTTGCTATCAAACAAACAACAACTGCAATAATCCAACCAATAAGATACTCTTTCGCACGTTGTGATGATGTTGCTAATGCATAAATAACAAATATCAAAGCAACACCTAATACTGCAGCAACAACGTATTGTGCCATTGTAACTACTGCAGAAGAAGCATCTTTTACTTGATTATTCATATCACTTACAGAACCAATCTTTAGTTGTGCATTTGCCATAGCTACAGCCATAACGGATGAACATGTTAAAAAAAATTTTTTCATTTTTCTTTCTTATTTAAAATTATGTTAATTAGTTTCTTGTCTATAATTTTTATGATGTACAACCTACACGGAATAAAATCATCATTATTTACACCTTTATCCTATCATCTTTTAGTTTATAATCACCTAATGCATTGAAATTGTTATTCCATGATGTTTCTTCTTCATACATAAACAATTTTTATCTATTCAATAAAATTTCCTACTGCATCATTCTCTTTAACATCCTAACCAATAACATTTCGTTCAGTTTTATCCTTGTAATACTTGTCTAACATATAAATCTAAAAGATAAAAAAGAAAAGACATTGTCAACAAAAGGATATATATAACTCTTTTACCACTATTCCAATAGAGCCCATATACCTAAAAAAACAAGTAATGCAATAAAAAATGTTATCAAAGATGAACGACCCTCATTGGGAGAAGTTACCAATTTTCGAACAACGTATAATCCGTAAAAACAGAAACCAATTCCGACAATAATCTCACCAATATCTTTGTAAGAAGTAAACAACGAACTCCATTGTCCAGAAAATCCTGCAGTAGGACTACATTTAGTCAAATCGGTTGTTAACAATATTAAATTCATCATTCCCGTTTTTTTATTTTGCAAAGATAGAAAATTTTCATTTCACAATGTATTTGTCAACCATTTTATTACTTATCAACACTCATTGTTCTGTTTTTTTTTATTCCTTTTGTTAAAGTCACGGATGTTTTTTATATTTGTATTATAAATTAAATACTTGATATTATGATAGACTTAAAAACTGGCAAAATCGTCATCAACGAACAAAAGGGTTGGGTGCTTGAACCTGGAATGAAATGGGAAGATTTAAAAAAATCTAATATATATGTCAATGGTCCAATTCATGAAAATTATAGACTTCATCCAGAATGGCAAGGGGCATTTTTTGAGCACATAGATATAGATGGATTTGATATGAGTGTAGATGTTAATGTTGACACGAATGGTTATATTCATAAAATTTTCATTTATCATCCAGATGCTCACAATCAATGTCTTTCAAAAGAAGAAGCCTATAAGTTCAAAGCATTTCATGACGAGTTCATATCCCATCAAATTGGAAACCAACTTAAGGGATCTGGCGAAATATGGTTGGATTACGACTGGGGGTCCATCACCTCTGAAATCAATTTAATGCATGATTCTATTGTTGATATTATTATAAGATTTAACACATATCCTATTCGAGTGGCAAAAGGAGAAATAAAACCTGTTACTCAAGAGGATATTGATAATTATTATAAAAAATTACAAAGTAGACTTAAATCAAATTTACAAGAATAAATAGTTATATAAGCGAAGTGTCACATTAAAATAGAATGAACTATATATGACATATGTTTTACACCAAAAGGAGGGGAAAAAAGCTTTACTGAACGAAGTGTCTTCAAAGCAAATGGGTGACGAGCTAAAATGCAACTCATTTTTCGAGAATTCATCTCTCACCTTGTCAGAACAAGCATTTAATTGGCAAGGGATGGACGCTTATCCGTTAATGGATAAATACGAAAATGTAAAGTTAGACAAAGGCACTCTTTTGGGATGCCTTGTAATTCCAGATGGAACAGATTCGAACGGCTATAAAAGAGGAAGTTATTATTTCCCGATAACGGAAGAAATTCAAAAGTTACTTGACAAGCCTGATTTTACAGCCAACGAGTTATGCGAAAAACTTCAGATTAAGCCATGGAAAAATCCATCAACCAAGGAATATGAATACAAAAATCACGTAGCCGTATTTCGAACCTCATGTGACATTGAAGTGGCAAGAGGCAATACTCTGGCCAATCCACACTATGGAGAAGGAAATTGGGAACAGATATATATTCCAACTGACAACACCCATTTTCCAGCGAATATTGAGGTCAACACAAATGTCGAGGCTAATGAGAAATCTCCACTTCAACTTGTAGAAATGAAGACATTAGTTCGGAATAATCTCTCCGACATGGAATTCGGGCAAAAAATTGATGATAAACACGAGTATGCCTTAACTCAAAGAAACCTTTGCTGTTATCTTAAAGTAAAAGCAGATTTACTTCAAGTTGCTCAAAACAGTCAAGATCAAGCCATATCAGACAAGGCGAAAGGACTTTTACCTTTACTTGAAACACACATAGAAAAATATAACAAATTTTTTGCTTCAAATGATATAAATTTAGAGACAACCTATGATTCTTTATCCAACTATTTGAACATTAAGGTGAATTCACTTGAAGGAGAAAACACGCTATTTCTTGCCGATGAAAAAAAGGAGTCGGAAATAAAGAATTTTACGGATAATATTTTTGAAAAAGTAAATACAGATCTTCATAAAGAAGAAAGTCAGAGACAGATTGATGTGAAAGAATTGAAAGATGCATTTGATGTTCATCAATTAAACACAAAGCATATTCAGACAGAACAAATTGACTATACGAAATCAGTTGATTATGGCAATGTTAAGTCTGTCACAGTTGTTGCAAAAGATGGGTCTCCACAAGTTCAACCGATAAATAAGTTTTTTTCACCAGTTGATGGTTCTATGGATTTTAATCTTTCTAATGGCAAACTATCTCCTCTCGTTCAAATTGAAGGAGACGAAGCGAAATCCAAAATACTTGCACAAGGCAAACTGCTTCTTCCTATACAAGAGCAATCCCGTCAACAGCTGATTCAAAATTTAAAAGACTCTGGTTTTAATGTCACAAATGGTTTATTGTCTCAACTTGCGGGAGGCATTAAAGATGGAAGCAATACAACTTTGAAACTTGATAAGGATCTTAATAGACTGCTAATGGTATCGCCCAATAAGAATATAATACCATTATTTACCAAGGGTCCAAAGCAGTTAAATGTGCTGACACAATCTCTTAACACAAAAGCAGTTCCCTTTTTGAAACCATAATAGAACAATAATAGTGAGGGGTCTTACACATAATGTATAAGACCCTTTTTTTTATCTCTTATTTCAACTAAACAATTACTCACTCCAGAACGTTCTAAATCAGAGTGAGTTCAACAAAGTCTTAAACAAAAAGTATCTGAATTCCTTAAAAACAAGTTTCCCAAAGTATTTTTATACTTTGGGAAACTTATATATAAAGACTTCAAATAAAATTAGCAAAAGAGATTACCAATACTAATACGAGTTTTAGGAGATTATTGTTTAATTATCTTAAATGTTTTACCATTTACCTTAAGTAAATAAACACCCAAATCATACTTTCTCATATCAATAGATGTTTCTTTATTACCGAACAATGTTTGTAACATTATTCCAGAAGCATCATAAAGGAACAATTCTGCATCATCTTCAGTATAGACATATAACCAATCCTTAACAGGATTAGGATATATATATACATTGTCGTTATAAGTAATAACCTCTTCATCATCAGAATCAATAAAGAAGTTTCCTTCCATCTTCATATTTTTAACAGAAGCTTCATTTATAGTCAATTTACAGAATGTAGTATCAGTACAACCCTTATCATTTTCCACAATCAATCGTACATTATAATCACCTTTATTATAGAAATAACATATTGGATTTTCTCTATGAGAATATAATCCATAAGGATCGGCTGTATACTGAGTATTTAAAGGATCAATAAGATTCCAATCGAAAGTTTTCACAGAATCTGTTCTATTATAGAACTTAACAAGGTCTCCCTGTTGAATTTGGACAGATTCATTTGCGTTGTACACATTATCATTAACTTCAAAATCAAAATCAGCTTTAATAGTAGAGACTTTAACATTGACTGATATAGAAGAAGAAAGGTTGTGTTTTGTCGAGATTCTTGTAATATGGAGCATAAATGGTTCTTTAACATTCTTCAAATAAACACCATATTTTGTTTGAGTTGTATCATTAACCTCTTTACCACTTTGAGCATCAACCATTAATCCTTCATAACCAGAATAGATATACGTGAATTCGGATTCATTGTCTGTCACATGAGTTTTATCATCATAACATCTGACATAGACATCATTACCAGGACAAGTATTATCTTTCAAGACGATATCCTCTGTATAAATTACAGGATCAGGAATAGTATGAATAACAAAAGTATCCGATGTATCTTTCGTACACATTGTAGTTAGGACAAAACGTACTTTTTTACTATAATTTGGATCATTTGCTGGAATTGTAATTACATATCTTCCCTCATCATCAACATTTGAAATTTCAGTACCTATATATTCATCAGAATAAGAATCATCAAATAACATCCATCGAGCAGTGACAGGAACAGTAGGATTTGAAGCAGTCACAAACAAAGTAACCTCAGCATCTTTACGGACATCGATATAATTATCTGAGAAAGTCATATTATGATCCATGTAATAAGCGGTATCAATAATAGTTGATACTTGACCAATAGTAGAAGGTTCAACGACTTGAATCGTCAAGACATTACTAATACATGAATACATACCAGATTGAGTAATACGTCTAAACTCGGTTGTTGATTCAAGATTAGAAGGTTGATAATTCTTGTCTGTTGCATTATCAATATTGACGAAATCATTTGTATACTGATTTCTATATTGCCATTGATAAGTATATGTTCCAGTTGCACCATCACATTGAGAAGCATTAATTGTTGGAACATCAGACAAAGGACAAGCCAGATTTATACCATTTATATAAATACGACCACCTGAAATTGGTAAGATGCGTTCACCATCTGTACAAACAGTATTTTTTTGAATATAAAATTTCCGATAACGGAATTCATCAGATAGATAGTTAAATGTATCTGTACCATATTTAAGAATATTCGTTGAACTATTACTATTATCAACTAAAGAATAATCTTTCAAAACTTCAGAAGAAGCAGTACAATTATATTGCACCAATTCACTTGAATCATTTAAGATTGTGGTGACTGACAAGCCAATTTCTGATTGATAATCAACTGAAACTTTTTCTTTTACTTTAATTTTTAAATCATAAGATGTAGATATATTACGATCTTCGGATATTCTTGTTATCGTAAGAGTAAACGATTCTTGCACATTTTTCAAACGAACACCATTTTTTGTCTTTTTATTATCCTCTATATACCAATTTGTACCATCATCAATCATAGTGCCATCATATCCAGAATAAGTATAAGTAAATTCCGAATTACTATTAGATTCATGAGCCGGAGAATCAAAACATCTAACAAAGATATCCTCTCCTGGACAAACATTGTCATTGACAACAATATCTTCTTCCAAAATGATTGGATCATCGATAGTGTGAATGGTGAATGGATCAAGAGTGTCGCTTTTGCATGGTGTAACAGCAATAAAACGAACAGACTTGATAGAATTTGGTTCACCTGCAGGCACAGTCAACTTAAATGAACCATCCTCAGATCGCAAACATTTTTGTGTTTCGACATATTCTTTATTTTCATAAATCATCCATCTACCCAAAACTGAAGAATTCTCATTGTTAGCTGTAACAGATAATTCAACACTCAACCCCCTATTAACATCAACATAGTTGTCAAGATATGTCAACTTATGTGCATCATAATAAGCAGTATCTATATTAGCAGTGACGTTTCCAATTACAGATGGAGTAGCTATCTTAATTGTTACGACATTACTAATGCATGAATACATACCAGAGTAGGTGATTCGTCGAAAATCAGTTGTCGTAGCAAGAGAAGAATAGGTCAAACTCTTTTCTGTAGCACCTTCAATATTAACAAAATCATTCGTATAGTTATTGCGATACTGCCATTGATACGTATATGATCCCTCACCACCAACAACGTTAGTGGCAATTATTGTCGGAACAGGAGTATTTGGACAAACGAGACTATCACCATCCACATAAATTCTACCACCAGAAATAGGGAATATTCTATTTGCATATGCACAAATATCAGTTCTTCGAATATAAATAGTCGTAAAATGGAATTGGTCTGATGAATACGCGAATGTATCAGCTCCATGTTTCATCATAGGCAATTCGCCATCTCCTTCAAATGTATAATTTTGAAGGACATTTTCAAATGCTGTACAATAAGTTTGTACGATATCACTACTATCATTAAGTATTGTTGTAATAGTCATACCCAACTCTGATGAGTAATCAATAGAATCATTTTTATTACCAACAAGTTTGATAACATTAGATTCGTGACCAGCACAACCATTATTTGTTATACGTTTAACATATAATGTATCATCTAGTATGATATCAAGGCTTGTAGAAGGATTATTCAAAAGAGTATATTCTGAACCATCAGTAGATGTTTGCCAACTGAATTTGAAATTCTTATGGTATTGTGTTAATTCAACAGAATCACCAACAATAGTAATCTCTTCACCATTACATCCAATTGGATTTTCGCAAGAAACAACGTTATTATCCGGATTAATTTCTGTTGCCAAATAAGCTGTAAATGGTAAAATATGATAACAATCAACCACATTACGTTTATTCATTTGAACCAAATTAAACTTATGATATGGTTCTGAGAAACCATTCACATTTACAACGTAAGAGGAACCATCTGGTTCATATTGCAATTTTGCAAGGTAAGGTACCGAAGTGCTAAGATTCTTACGATATTGATATAATGCATCAATATCAAAGTTTTCTTCATCAACCACATAGAATACATATTCTTGCATTTTAGCGACATGAGCAGAATCGGTTGGATCAAGAGCAGGTAAATTAACACTAAACTTCTGATTAGCACATACTCTATCATTGATTTGAAGCGAATCAATAAATGATTCTTCTCTTACTGCAACAAGATAAGATAATGACGTATCACTTTCACATAAATCATTAACGATTCTTCTAAAATAAGTATTAGTCTTTATATTAGAATAAGAAAGGGTCGAAGATGTAGCATTCGGCTCATCAAAATAATTGATATCATCATAAGAATATTGCCATTGATAAAACTTATCTCCTGTACCACCATATACATCACAAGAAAGGATGAAATCAGAATTATAGCATAATGTATCAATCATAGTAATATCAGATTGAGATAGGACAGGAAGGGAATCCAAAGAGAAGAATGTGGTATCTGTAAGACATCCTGTTTGTAAATCAGTTCCAATAATACCATATTGTAAAACATCAAATTCATTTGTTCTCGTAAGAGTTTTTGAGAATATACCTGTTTGTTCCCAACTTGTAGTTCCATCAGGATCAATTACAAACCACATATAGTTGTAATTTTCCTTGTCGGTAACTTCAACAGTAACTCTTTGTGATTCACATGAATCTTTCAATTGATAGATAGAAGGAGCAGTAGTAGATGGGAATAAAACCATTTCCATAACATTACTATAAGCAGAGCCGCATTCATAATCTACATATACAGCTCTAACAGAAAGTTTTCTACTTGTACTCCTATCAACATTATGAAGGATCAATATAGCATTAGGATCAACTGTCGTTTGAGAATAAACTGGAGAATATAAAGTTTGGAATTCTTCTCCATCTATAGAATACTCCCAACCAATTTTATATAAGAAATCTTCCGCACCAGATTTACCACCAGTTGGCATTGTAGTAGTAATTAATGGCATTTGCTCATATTCACAGAAATTTTTCTTTATACTACTATCTGCAAAGCAAATAGAGCCTGGTTGAATAGCATCATAATGATTTAGAAGTAATGTATCAGAATATACAACTCTACCAAACTCATTTGTAGCCAATCTTCTAACATATTGAGCAGGATAAATAGCAGCTTGGTTAATAAGTGCATTATCAAGATCACTACTTGTTGCATTCGTAATATTTATCCAAGTTGTTTTATTAGGAGACAACTGCCATGAATAGGTAAAATTACCCGTACTACCAGTAGCGGCTTGAAGATTTTCCAAAAGTTCATAACTCTTATCCATACATATGGTTTGTCCTTTAAAAATAAGACCTCCTTTACTTGCAGGATATATTGTCAAAGGAACTTTATGACTTTTTCCCTTACAACCCGTTTGTTCATCATAGATTTGCAAATATAGATCTTGATAATATGGCAAATCTTCGATTGTAACAAATCTCATATTTGCAAGAGTATCTGTTGATTCTTGATCTCCGAACCAATAGTAATCCCAACCTTGTTTATTATAAACTATCTTAATATCATCTCCTTCTTCAATACCATCAGTAACTTCTTCATTATCCTTCAAATTGATCATCACAAACAAAGAATCATGGACATCTTCAATAGCGATTGCTTTTTGTGATATGACATTACTTGAAATAGAAGAGCATCCATCATTAATGGTAAAACGTATAGAATAATTTTTATCTACATCGTCAATTGCATAATTATGTGGATATATAGAAGAAGAAGTATAATCACTAGAAATTATAGATTTCCAATCAACCGCATTATTACCAATTCCTTCTGCTTGTTCAAATGAAGTAATCAAACTATTTCCATATTTCAAAGCACCGAAATTAGAATTAATCCATGCCTCTTCAACTGTTTCAGTTAAAGAAAGATTAATTTTTGCTCCAGTTGAATGAGGACAATAAACTTGTTGATCACATTCAAGTGTACCAGCAATATCAAGAATAGATTTAGAATTAACAGATGACAAAGTAGGTACAACATATACTGTTAGTGTATCAGAATTAGCTGTTTTAATACCACCAAATTGGTCTGTACTATAAGTCCTTCTATAAATTTGATAGATATCATCTTTCCCCGACATATTGTTCATCACAAGGGAACATGTATCCATATTAACAGTCATAGTTGCTATACTATCCAATGATTCTGTTTTCAATCTATACTCTTTGTCATCTTTAATATAAAACCACATATAAGATAAATTCAAACCAGATGGAGCGTCACCATAATTTGAAATTCTACCTATTGAACTTCCACTACATACCCATGCAACCTGTTCGTTTACTTTAGGGAATCTATCAAATTCAATTTTGCCTCCATTAAGTTTTGAAAAAACATTAATAGTAACTAACAAGCGATTATCACTCAAACATCCTTGCTGATTTAATTTCCTTACATAGTATAAAGTTTTGGCATATAACTTTTCTGTTACAAAAGCTTCGTCTCCTTTTGTTGTATCTAATGGTGTATAACCATCATTCTTATACCACACATAAGAGAAGTTTGGATCTGTTCCATAAATGTATGCCATATCACCTTCTTCAACACCTATTGGTGCTGAAACGTCAGCTGAATCTATAACGACCTCTTCACAGACAAAGAATGTTTTAGCATTTGAAATTACTGACATCTTACACGTTTCATCTGTAGCAACACGTCTGTAAAGAGAATTTGCATACATATTATAACTATTGCTGTTTGGAAGATAATCTGGACCTGTTTGACCATCTATTTTTTCCCATGTCTCACCACTATCTGTTGATTTTTCCCAAGTATATGAATAAGATCCAGATCCCTTAGAAGCCGATTGCATATTTTTAATGGCCACATACGAACCATAGCATGTAACCTCATCCGTACCATCAATTTCTCCTGGCTCTATAGCATCGTAAACATCAATGCTTACAATATTAGATAGGACACTAGGACCTGGATAACCCACACTGGAAACTTTCGCATAAAATTCTGTTGTCTCTTTTAACCCACTAATATTAATAATCGCATCATCATCAAATTCAAAATTGAAGATGTCACCTCCTTTTTTCAAAAGAGCAAAACCTTGCATAGATTTTGTCTTATAATACCAATCGACAACATACTCTCCTGTTCCTCCAGAAATATTTTGAATACGAACATCATATTTATCTTGTGAATTAGAACAAATTGTTTTAGGAGAAGATGTGTAGACGTAATTTATTGTTAATTTATCATACAAAGTATAAGAATACGAAATCACATCACTTTTACATCCTGCTGGATTAACAGAATAAACATTTAAGACATGTGTGCCAGCCTCATAAAAAGACTTTAGCTCTCCTGCAGTCTCATTCGGTAAAATATCTTCTGATTTATTAAAGGAGACTGGATTTCCTGACGCATTCTTTTCTGGAGTACTATACCAAAAATACGTATTCTTCACATCTGAAGGAATAGAAAATTGTAAAGTTTCCATATCATCAGATATAACCTTATCACTTAACATTATGATATCATTCGCAGAGAAAGAACCTGAATTATTAATAGAAATTAATACATAATTAGAAGAATTCTGTTGATTGTTACACTGATCTGTCACAACACATCTAATCATTGTATTTTCAGTTATTTCATCTTTAACCCAATGAAGTATATTTTCATCACTTCCAGAAATCTTATTTGTATTAACTATTTCGCTCCATTCTGAATTACCAGTTTTTATTTCCCACTGATATGTGACATCATTAATATCACCTTCCTCTGTGTTTAACGAATTTTCAAAAACCAAATCGACAGCATCACCTTTACATACGAATATCGTCTGAGTGTGTGAACCATCTTCTTTAGTTACATATACATTATAGTTAGGAAGTGTTTTATAACCATTTACAACAATCTCATTTGACAATATACTTACCGATTTAGTTGATGCATTAGGCGAATAGGTAAGTTTACATGCATATACATAATCATTACCTGTAGCATCTGGTGTCACTTCCAAAGTAGAGGTTGTTGCTTTTGAAATAGTTGCCCACGAAGATGAGGTTGAAAGACGTTTCATCCATTGATATGCTACTTCTTTTCCTGTCAAATCAGCATTATCATATTGAGGTAATTGCTCCATTGTCAAAACAGTAGAAGTTGATGCACATTTAGAAATTTCGCCTTCATTCGTGATTAAGAAATCAGAGGTAAAACCTTGATTAACACGTATAGTACCACAATACATTTTTGATTCACAAGTCTTGGCGGTTGTTAGTTCTTTAATACGCTGTACGCAATAACCTATTTCACCTGTTTTAGCCACTTCCTCCGAAATAACAAATGTATAATCAATACCACTTGTCGTTTTCGCTCTGGAATCAACCTTTTCGCCATTTAGATAAAAGAGATCCTTATCCATATTTATGTCATCATCATGTATCGAAACTGGATAAGATGTATTACCATCAACTAAAGAGAAAACTTCGGGTTCAACAGTCAACTGATCTGACTCTATTTCAAGTGAAGGATTAACCTTTATAAGAGAAGGAATGTATTCATAAAAATAAATCTCATTATTACAAGTATTATCTAAAACCTTCAACTTGAAATATGTATCCTGCAAAAGAGAGCCAACGCTCAAACTTCCTTGTTGACCATTAGATCCTGGTTCTTCACTATATGTTTTGTTATCCAACGATCTATACCATTGATAATTGTATTTTCCCGAACCACCTGATATAGAAGATGGATCCAATATAAATGCAACAGATTCTCCATAACATATCGTATTCTCAGAAACCTTAAGTGCCGATTCTAATACTTTTATATTATCTTTTGTGGTAATAATCACATTTTCTGTTATCTTATCTTTACATGATTTGTGATTAGTTTCCAATGATATAGTATATTTTTCATCAGGTTTATCAAATAAAAGATTTATGGCAGATGAACTTTCTTCTAGTATTACATTATCTTTCAACCATGTGTACTCAAGATTGTCTGATGTCTCTGATCTTTTTAAGGACACCGTATTACCTGCACATATTGTATACTCATTATCTTTAACTTTTTCAGCTCCAGTCACGACAAGATTCGTTTCTGTTAATTTTTTCTGAATAATGTTTTGATCTAAATTTTTAATCAAGGTTGGAGAAGAACATCCATCAACAACCCTTGCAGCATAAAATGGAACATAATCATCTCCAATATTGTCTGGTATCTGAATGTCAACAGAATAAGACTCAGACAATACTTCTTTGTTAGCATCAAGGAAATAATAACTCTCATCAATAGAATGATCCTTGAACAGTACCGTAACATTACCTCCTTCTAAAATACAATCTGAATATTGTAAATCTTCAGGTTTAACGGTCAAATCTTTCCCTACAATTACATTAACCTCATTCGTTGATGTAACCTTCGAGTTACAAAATTCTCTTGATGTTGTTATAACTGCATTTTTTGTTAATTTTTGATTATTGCTTTTAACAAGTTTTGAAGATTCATCATCAGGATAATAGATGGTATATTCTATATTACCAAGTTGCTCATCTGCCTTATACTGGGTTGAAAATTCCCCATCCTGTTGTACCTTCAAATAAACCATATCTCCGTAACAGATATCAACACTCTTACTAGAATAAGTTTCTTCATCCTTACTTACAAGCATTTGAAGTACTGGCTCTTTATAAACTTTTACGTTTATAAACGAACTACTTAATTCCATATATTGACTGTCATCTAACTGAGAAACTGATCTAACCGTTCTTCGGATATATAAATCACCTGTCACATTCATACTTCCTTCATTCAAAGAAGGCGATGTTAAATCAGAAGTTCCTATTTGAGTCCATCGAATTCCATTTTCAGAAAATTCCCATATATACAAATATGGACCTTCCCCATTGTTGTAACCACCACTTACTGTTCCACCATCAAAAGATGGTAGTGAAGAACCCTCACAAACATAAACCGTATTAGTATTTGAGTCATAATTATTCGAATATTCTCTATTAACGAAAATTGCATTACCATCAAGTGGATTTGCAAGCGATACGTTTATTTTAATTGGATTACTACTACAACCAGTATACTTGTCTATTTTCTTAATCATTACAGAATTTTCACCATTCATAACAATAACATCGTATAGTGTTGCTGCAGGAATCTGTGTGGTTGTATACGACAAAGGCGTCTGTTTATAAGTACCATCACCATTAGCCATATATAAAACATAATCATATTTAGCAACGTCATCAATATTTGTAACAGTAAAACCTATCTTCGCATCTTTTTTGGCTTCTATATAAAAAGAATAATCGGAATTGTCCTCTTTATAACCACAATTTTCAATTGTAATTTCTTTAAAGATTAACGAAGGACTTTCATTTACAGATATTGTAGCTTTATTAGAGGAAACACTTGTACCACATCCATCTGTTACTGTAACATAATAAGACACAGATGATGTCATATTCTCCGAAATAGGCAGAATTTTATCTTTATCACTTAATAGAATGTCTTCGTCTATATTACTTACAAAATGCCATGAATAGTCAAAATCATTATTTGATCCATAACAATACACACCATTATCGTCTAATGAAGTTTTTACCTCCATAGTACCATTATAAATGCCCTTACAGATTTGTGTAGCACCTAAGATCTTAAAATTGGATTCTTGTATTGATGTATACGGAGAAACAACGACATAAGACATAAAATCTTTGGAAGAACCTATCGATTCAGCACGGATTACTTTCCCAAAAGCGTGTGACTTGACAACCTGTCTAAAATATGTTGTTTGTGTTATCTTATTATTATTAATACACAAATCAGGATTAAGGGTGTCTACATTTAAATTTTCTTTATATTCATTCCATGTTAAACAATTGTACGAATACTCCCATCCATAACTATATTTATAATAATCTCTATATTGATTATAATCTATATCTGTCAGCTTAACTCCTGCAATTCTTGTAGTATTTGCATCTCCACAAGATGGAGTTTTAGTAGAAGTTGAATGACACACGTATGTTACCTTATCCTTTTCAAGATTAGAACGTAAATCACCCAACTTTAATGCAGGAACGACAACAAAACTAAGAGGTTCAGAACTGCATGAATAGCTATAAAGATTATTTGTACGCGTTATTTTTAATTTATCATTATCACTAAGGACATTGGACAAATGATTCCTATTTATCTCACAACCAAAATTCCTCGTACTCTGTTTAATTTCAGTTTTTGAAATCGTTTTTCCATTCACGTCAAATGTAATAAATTGAGCACCATTTCTTGTGTATACATTTGGAGACTCTTCATCTATAATGTTTATTTTCCAATCAAGATCATTATAGATAGCATACGTAGGATCATTTTCCGTACCAACATTTACATTATCCGCTTTAATTTCACCAGCATCACAATTAAACAAGTAAACTTTAAATGTTTTTGTCATCGTAAGATATCTATCCATTCCTTCATCGAATTGGGCATGAACATTTAGCGTTGCTGTAATAACTATAGGATCTAAATCATAAGATAAATTAGTTATCGAAAACTCATTTGCAATTGATTGATTAGTCTCACATTTTATTGAATATGAGTCAAATATATGAGTTTGATATTTAGAATGATCTTCTTTCGGCGTTTCCCATAAATATGTAACTCCATTAAAAGTAGCTTCAACTCTGTATGTCATTGTAAGACTTTTAGTAAAATCATGGTGGTCACTCAAGAAAACCTTATACCATCCCGTACTAATCTTCCATTCTGGAAATGTGCATGTAAAAGACAACTTATCGTTTACTTCAAAAACATCTTCTGTTTTATTTGTAAAAAATTGAAAATTCCCCGTCTGATAAAGTTCATTATTAATAACAGCAAACGAATTTGCAACGACGCCAAGTAAAATCCCTAATATAAAAACTATTTTTTTCATACAATTACTCATTTACGTTAACCTTTAATTCTGTCCAATAAGACCAACAATTCCACTTATCCTTACATCTAGCATAAATCGTGTGTTTTCCTGGATATTGGAAAGCATGATTTATCGTTGATAATTTAGTTCCTGTAATATATGTACCATTATATGCAGCTTTACCAATAGCTATACAAGTATCAGCACCACTTGGATTCTCAAGTTCGTATCCACCAACATTCATAACTTGACCATCAATATTGTATTCATAGAGCAAAGGAACATCTTCATCAATAGTAGTTAAAACAATCTGTTTCGCCATTGGTTGATCAGGAATATCAACCATTTCAATTTTCACCTCCGGTTTTTCATTTCCGTGTATACAAATAAACAAATTTGCCATTCCTTCTTTACCTATTTTGTTCTTTACCTTTAAATACATACGAATTTCCGATTGATATCCATAAGAACGATGGGATTTGTGGTATTCTAAGGTACTCTCATCTAATGTTGTATTTTCTTTTATCACAAACCTATTATTATTCTTATCACAAACAATCGACAAATGTTCAGGATTAATCTCCAATGGATCTTTACCTTCTAATATATAATATTCGTTTTCTATATAAGAACTTCCAATGCATATGATTTCATACTCAAAATCGCTGACATCTCCATATTGATCCTGGAAATCATAATAAACAGAAATCTCTTCACCCCATCCTATATTCACCACAAGATATTTCTCGTCATTTATTGTTGTATCCGTAGGAGTATGAAGTAATATAACAGGTTTTTCCCCGTATTTTTCAAAATAATCTTCGCGTGAATCACATGATACAAGTATCAATGCCATATATGCGAGTAATACAAAACAAAAATTTCTCATGTTTTTAAAAATTAAATCTTAACGAAAGTGAAAAATTAGGTTTAAAATATGTGTATCCCTCTCCTGTAAGGAAATATTGTTGTGCTTTTACCGCAAGCGATATAAAATTATTGCAGAAAAATTCTGCATTACCTCCCACATTTATTCCATAGACGATAATCGTTTTTTCCAAATCTATCACATTGGATGACCATCTATCCGCACCCACACAACCTGCTCCACTAACATGAATATACAACCAATTTATCGGTCTCCATGCAGCAAAGTCTACTCCGATACCTAACAATGCCAAATTGTAAAAATCTGTTTTTCCAAACACTGCCCTCTCTTGATCTATTTCAACAGCGAGCGCTGTCTTTGTATTGAAATAATGATCATATGTAATACCATATGCAATCTTGTTTTTAGTCCCTTTCCCTACTCGTAGCCCTATTTGATTACTACCCTTTACGTGTCTCAAACCAAATTTTTCGACATCCTGCGAATACGCATTTACCGAAAACAAGAAGAAGAACACAACAATTGTTTTTAAAATCTTAACCATATAAGCGAATTATATTTTACTTTCTTTTATTTTTTATATGAAATTTTATTCATTCTAAACATCAAAATCACCTTAGAACTTCTTGTTGAATTCTCAAGAAATTCTTATATTCCGTCCCATTTCTCACTTCAACGTCACAATAGTAACACACACTTTCCCTTTTTCTTTCAGTTTATATACATTTAAACTTTTATAAAACATAAAAATACTCGTCATTATGCAATAAAAAGACCAAAATATTTTAAAATCGCAAAGTTACTAAATTTCATCATAACGCACACAAAAATTTAGTTAAAATTTGAATTGACTATAAAAAACGCAAAAACGCCTTCTTCTAATGACAAATTGTGTTCGTATAAAAAATATAATAGATAATATACTATCTTTGTACAACTAAAAACAATCGAGAAATGGATAATAAAGAAGAAAGAATTGCACGTGCAGTTGAGTTATTCAAAAGCGGGTATAACTGTTCGCAATCCGTAGTAGCGGCATTTGCTGATATGTATGGATTAACAGAAGAACAAGCCTTAAAGGTTTCTGCCTCTTTTGGTGGTGGAATCGGACGAATGAGAGAAACTTGTGGAGCTGCTTGCGGAATGTTTATTTTAGCAGGTTTACAATATGGTTCGACCGATCCTAAAGATGCAGCAGGCAAAGGAGAAAATTATCGTATCGTACAAGAATTAGCAGAAAAGTTCAAAGTCGCTAACGGATTCTTGAAATGCCGTGACTTATTAGGTTTAGACAAAGATACCAAAGAAAGCCACCAACCAGCAGAACGCAATGCAAACTACTATGCAAAACGGCCCTGTGCTCAAATCGTAGAGGAAGCTGCAAAAATTTGGGCAGAGGAAATGGAGAAAAGAAATCAACCTTTTTCTAAATAGAAAAAGTTGATAACAATATAAAGGCAGAAAGAGCGAACATAACTCGCCCTTTCTACTTTTATAAATTTATAAACATTACAGCTTATCAACTTCATCGACAGGCAATCCGGTTATTTGTGAAATAGTCTTGATATCCATCTTCATCGTTTTCAGTTTTTTGGCTATTTCCAAATTCGTCTCTCTTTCTCCTTCTGCACGACCTTTCTGAAAACCAACAATTTCTCCTTCAGTTCGTCCTTCACTCTTATAGTTCTCAATCGTGTCATTTTGTGTCATGATAGCATCCACATGAGCGAAATACTCTTTGCGCTCCGTTTCATTCATGTTCGAGATACGCAGTTTCTCGCGTGCCTCCTGTAACCCAGGCGCAGTGGCATCCTGTGCTATCACGCCATTCTTCAGAAAGGACATCCACTCCTCAATTGGAGTCTTAGCCACGTCATTGAACTGGTTCACCCGAATCAGATAATACTCTGGGAAGACATCGTTCTTCACCAAGTGAACACGCTCCTCACCCTCGATGAACTCTCGTTCTCGCTTTCGTACATTCAGTATGTCATCTTGAAATACTCCCCTAAAGACGGTCTGTCCGTGGTAAAGGAAATCTTTCCCCAATCCAAGATCGAAGTAAAGAATGTTGATGGAATAAATCTTCTTCACGTTTTTGTAAGACTCACCCAAACTGATGTGTTCCGTGATCGCCTTGCTCGTCCCATAAAGGATGCGCTGCATAAAGTAGAGATCTCTCGACAACTGAACCTCGATGATAAAAATCTCTTCATTCTCATCCTTTACCATCAAGTCTACGCGGTTGAACTTGTCTGTGATGAACTGCTGGTTACTTTCACTCTCCAGCACCTCCATAATCTCGATGTCATGGTTTAACAGCACCTTGAACAGGCCTTCAAGGATGCCAAAATTGGCTTTATCTCTGAGCAAACGTTTAATCGCCCAATCAAACCTTACAATATCAGAATCTTTCATGTTGATAGTTTATTTAGTTCTGCAAAGATATGTTTTTTATTGAAAACCAAGAAAAAAGTTGGGATTATACACAAGGTACAATCCCAACCAGAAAAAAGTAGTGGCCATAATAGCCATCGCCTATATTATCAACATCATACAGTCTGTTCAATGTTCCATACGAAAGCACGAACACCTACTTCTTCATTCCTCAAATCAAGCTTATGTATGGTTTCTAGAAGTACATCCAACTTATCGTCTTCGACGACAGTAATCACAACAGAGTTCATTTCAGGCCATGTGTGAGTACCTCTATGAGGTTGTCCATCAACAGAGCCTCTTCCTTGTACTTGTTCAAAAAAGGTAAAGCCTCTGATACCTAATTTGTCTAACATATATTCAACACGTTCTGTATTGGCTTGGTTGAATACGATCATAACTGATTTCATATCTATTACCTTTTATTTTTTATCAATACTAATCTTTTCTGATGAAGCTACCTTCTTTTTACTACCTTCTGTATTTATATCCATGAAGATATATTGAGAACGTGTTTCTGCTTCCTTATCTCTCTCTCCGTGTTTAGACATAATACCATACAAGACTGGTACAACAACCAATGTCACAATGGTAGAAACCAACAAACCGCCAATTACGACGATACCCATTGGTACCCACATCTCGGATCCATCAGAAGTTGACAATGCCATAGGCAACATACCTAAGATAGTTGTCATAGCCGTCATCAATACCGGACGAAGACGAGACTGACCAGACAAAGCGATTGCCTCATTCAACTCATATCCACGGTCACGCATCAAATTGATGTAGTCCACCAACACGATACCATTCTTCACCACAATACCAACCAACATGATACAACCTAAGGCTCCAATCATATCCAAAGATGTACTTGTGAAGAACAATGCCCAAATCACACCAGAGAAGGCAAATGGAACCGCCATCATGATGATGAATGGTTTTGCATAAGATTCGAACTGAGATGCCATTACCACGTATACCAAGATAACAATGATTAAAAGCAACAATCCCATATCTTGGAATGACTCTTGTTGGTCTTCATAACTACCACCCAATACAACAGACACACCATTAGGTTTTTCAATTTGTGGCAATACGTTATCAATTGCGACAGCCAACTCACCCAATGAAGTATTAAATGGAGTAACTTCCACTTTCAAGTAACGTTGACGACTCTTACGTTCAATCTCTGGTGGTCCCCAATATTCCTCAACAGACGCAATCTCACTTAATTTCACCAAACCTGTAGAAGTTGGCAATGTCAAGTCTTCGATAGCATCGATAGAGTTACGGTTTTCCTCTTCCAAACGAACTAAGATATCGTATTCATCACCATCTTCTTTCAAATAACCGCAAGCCATACCATTCACACGGTTACGGACATAAGTAGCAACCACAGCAGAAGTCAAGCCATGACGAGCTGCCTTTTCCTTATCAACTACAATCTTCAACTCAGGGCGGTCATCATCACGACTGATATCAATATTACGAGCGATATCACGCGTTTTAGGATCGTTCTGTAATAATTGTTTTACCTGAGCTGCGTATGCACTTGTTACATCGAAGTCATAACCATATATTTCGACATCAACTGTACTTTGACCACCCATACCTCCACCAGAAGAAATAGCCACTTTATAGTCAGCTACCTCTGGATAAGAGGCAATCTCCTGACGAAGTACTTCGGCAATTTCTGTGATAGAACGTTCACGAGTATATTTCTTACCTGCATTAAAACGCATTTGAATCGTATTATTTCTTGTTGATGAGAACAATGCTGAAATACCAGCAGCATCATTAGAACCACATGTGGTAGAGATGTTCTTTGTTTCAGGAACCAAATCAAAGAATCTCTTCTCTAACATACGAGCAAACTTAGCCGTTTCCTCTACACGAGTACCTTGCAACAATTCAACATCTACAGTCAAACGACCATTATCTGGAACAGCCATAAAATCCGTTCCAATACGACCTGTCAAAGCAGGAATTAAGGAAACAAAGAAGAAAGCAACTACGAACAACATCGTTAGAGCTCTATGAGATAAGCACCAACGAAGAACATTAGCATAGAAAGCATCCAACTTATCCAATGCTTTTACTACCGTATTCTCATAAGAGAGTGTTTTTGTATCCTTTTGTTCTTTAACAAGATGACCTTCTGCATCCAATTTGACGCTCTTAGCTTTCAATACCTTTGAACAAAGCATTGGTACCAAGGAGATAGCCACTGCTGTTGATGTACAACATACGATTGTTACAATCCAACCCAACTCTTTGAACATCACACCAGCAATACCTGTCAACATAGTCAACGGAACGAATACGGCAACGATTACCAAAGTAGTAGCAATTACGGATACCCATACCTCATTCGTACCATAAATAGCAGCTTCACGTGGATTAGATCCTCGTTCAATATGGGTAGTAATATTTTCCAATACCACAATAGCATCATCCACCACCATACCGACCGCTATGGAAAGAGAACAAAGTGAAATAATGTTCAATGAGCTATCTACAAATAACAAATAAAGGAATGCTACCAACAAAGAAATTGGAATAGTCAAACCAATAATGATACTCGCACGCCATTTACCCAAGAAGAACAACACGACCAAAACCACGAAACCGACAGCATAAAGTACTGATTCCTCCAAAGAATTGATGGCATTGACAATTTCTGTTGATGAGTCATAAATTTCACGGAATTGGATATCTGCAGGAAGTGATTTTTGAATTTTTTCTAATTCTTTGTGAATATCCTTACAAATTTGTACCGTATTGGCACCCGTTTGTTTAGAGATAATCAAACGAACAGCTTCTTCACCATTCATCTTCTCATCCAACGTCATATCCTTGATGGTATCACGAACAGTAGCAATATCACGTACATAGATTTGTTTTCCGTCTGGAGTAGTTGACACAACAATATTAGCCAATTCAGAACTTTCCAAATATTCACTACGAACTTGTAATGCATATTGTTCCTTCTTCATCTTCACATTACCAGAAGACAAGTTAAGATTATTACCTGAAATAGCATTACCCACCGTTTCCAATGTGATACTATAGGCATCCAACTGTTTTTGGTTGATGTCTATGTAAACATAACGATCAGGTTCACCAGACATACTAACGTTACCCACACCATCCACACGGCTTAACTGAGGAATCACCTCATCGTTCATGATTTTTTCCAATCCAGGATAACTCTCTTTTGCTTGAACAGCGAACTGGATAATTGGCATTGATGAACTATTGAACTTGATGATATATGGGTTAGAAGCACCACTTGGAAGGTTATCTTTCGCCATATCCACATACGATCGAATATCATTCATCACTTCATCCAAGTTACCACCCCATTCAAATTCAAGAGCCACCAATGAAAGGTTATCCTTTGAAGTAGAGGTTAACTCATCCAATCCATCGACTGAGTTCAATGCATTTTCCATATACTTGGTAACATTTGTCTCCACCTCACTTGCATTAGCACCCGGATAAGCACACATTACAGCCACAAAAGGAGGGTCGATTTCAGGATATTGGTCGATTGGCAGTTTGATGTATGCAAACACACCCATCAACATCACGGCCACGAAAATCAAAATAGAAGTGACCGGTTTATTAATCGCGGTTTTATAAATACTCATTTTTTCTTTTTTTTAAGTCAAATTATAAATCTTCAACGAAGGTCTTATTTCTTCAAAGATTTTGAACTATCAGCTTTTTCTTCTATTGTCTTAACAGCTACAGTATCAACAAGTATCTTTCCTGTTGACTCAACATTTGCGGCAGAATCTCCATTTTCAGATTTTGCAGCAGCTTCTTGTTCGTATGTTGTATTTAAAACCTGAACTTCAACGCCATCGATTAAACTTGCTTGACCTTGAATAACAACTTCTTGTCCTTCGTATACATCCTCAGCAAATACTTCAATGTATTTATTGAAACGTTGTCCGATTTCTACAGAAACACGTTTAGCAACACCTTTGTCATTTAAGAACAAATAACGCTCATTAGAACCTGGCAATTTCATTACTGATTGATAAGGAACAGCCACAACTTTCTCTTTACCAACTGGTACTGTTGTATGAACATACATACCAGGACGTAATTTCATACTTCCATTAGGAATTCTAACCTTACATTGAAAGGTGTGAGTACCTGCATCAATAGTAGGATAAATTGTTTCGATAGTAGCAGGGAAAGTCATATCAGGATAAATATCAGAAATGATATTTAACTTCATTCCAGTTTTAATCTTAGGGAAATAAGCTTCTGGTACATTAATAATCACTTTCAAAAGGTTCAATTGCACAACCGTCAAGATAGGTCTTGCACCATTATACAACTCGCCATTTTCATAATTACGAGCAGAAACGACTCCTGGGAAGGTAGCCTTAAAGAAAGTGTTGGTTTGTAAGAACTCCAATTGTTCCTTTGCTTGATCGTAACCTAATTTTGTTTGGTCATAAACTTGTTGAGTTACATTACCACCAGCCAACAAAGCATCCATACGTTTCATCTCAGTTTCAAGATTGGATACTTGAAGCTTTGCTTGCTTCAATTGTGTTTGATCCATGCGAACCAACAACTCACCCGTTGAAACACGATCACCCACATCCTTATATCTCTTTTCGATAATACCAGTTAATGAAGGAGAAACATTCATTGTTTCATAACCTTCAAGAACAGCGGTACATTCCACTTCACGGTCGATTTCCTGTTTGATAACAGGTTCCGTACGAACTTTTACCACTTTCTTTTCTTCCGTTGTTTGCTCATCAGCATTTTTCTTCTGATCGTCGCCACCACAACTTGTCGAAATATTGGCCAAAGCAAGAGCCATAACTGCAGCCCAGCCCAATCTTACTAGTTTTTTCATTTGTATTGTGAATTTTAATTATTATCGAAATTATTTATTTGTTCAACAGCACCTTCAAATCAACATAAGCGGTAATCATATCCATAAGTGCCGTAATATAAGTTTTTTGCGCATTAAGCAATTCCGTACTCGATGTGGTCAATTGCATACTAGAAATCGTACCATATTTGAACTTCTCGGTATTGCTATTGAATACGCGTTGCATCACGTCAATATTATTTGACTGATTCTCATAGTTCTCGTAAGCGGATATCAAATTATAACGCAATTGTTTCTCTTGGATGCCCAATTGTAGTTCTGTGTCCTCCAATTCATTGAGCGCTTTCGCATAATCCAATTTAGCACTGCGAACATCAGCCCAACGGGTTCCGCTTGACCAAATTGGCACAGACAACTTGAATCCTACGGTGTTCTTAGGAGAGCCGCTAAACGCATCCAACATAGTCTCGATTTGGTCATCGGCATTCACATACTTATGATCCGCATAATTATAGAAAGCCGTCAATGAAGGAATATAAGCCGACTTGCTAAGGCTTACCTGTTTCTCAGACATTTCTGTGCTTTTAACCTTTATTTTATAATCATAATTGTTATTCAAGTCCAATTCTGAATTCAACAAAGAGAGGATTGAACCAGGATTCACAAGTTCCTCCAAAGATTGGGTAAGGACAATCTCCTGATCAGCTGGAACACCTATCATTGTACGGATGGTATTGTACAATACCTCTATTACTCTTTTAGAGGTGTTGATGCCACTTTTTAGAGCAGCCACTTGAATTGAGATTTGGTCTGCATCGTTTTGCTCGGCGACACCAGCTTTCACAGCGTTCAAGGTCATATTGTACATTCTGTCCATATTCTCAAGGTTTCTCTCCAACAACTGCACCGTTGTTTGTTGAGCTAGAATGTTTACATAAGAAGTCTCAATATTGGACAAGATGGTTTGATCAATCTTTCCGACAGTCAACGAGGACAACTCCTTAGCCATTTTAGCCACCTTAACGCCGACAATCTGCGCTCCGCTTATCGTAGCGTTGACATTTATTCCCCAATTGAGCATGGAAGGCATATCTGTCTTACCAGATCCTGACGATGCTTTCGGAGCTGCGGTCGTATTAGATGCGCTCACAGAGGTATCTTTCGCAGAAAGAGCACCATTCGAGCCACCTCCCGTCATCATGGAAAAATCCCTTTGATATCCACACATATTAGAATATGTAGCATCACCGTTCACCTGCGGCAACATGCTTGCAATAGCCTTCCAACGAGCGGCTTCGGACTTTTGTACGTCATACGAAGCGTTCTTGATCGTACGATTGTGTTCCAAAGCATACTTTTTTGCCTCTTCCAACGACAACTCCAATTTAAAGTTCTCCTGTGCGACCGCAACAGAATCGACGGTCTGAGCGAATGCGGGTGTGCCTAACGCCAACGAAAGCACCAACATACATTCTGTTTTTTTTAACACACTTTTCATTGTTTATTTATTAATTTATTTATTTTTCATTCTACAAACAAGCTATTCACACCATTTCAATATACTCTGTGATTAACTTCATTCCTTTTTCAGTCGCCGTACCCCTAAAATAGATTGAACACAACATACGTAACACATCTTTAGGAGAAACCGATGAATAATCATAGGATTCCTTATCTCTCAGCGAACTAATCATGCCATAATAAACGATTGCCAAAACCTCAGAGGATAAAGTAGGGATGATGTAACCATCCTCTTGAGACTTATGAATCAACTCGGAAAATTGAGCTATTTGAGCAGGACGATTCAGTTTGTTTTGCTTGATTTTTTCAGGGAACAATGTTTCAACATCTGCAACGAAACGTAAATTAATCTTATTTAGTTTCATAAAACCCGCTTGAAACATTCTAAGTAAAAACACAAATGAGTTTTCTGATGTCCTCTCTATGGCTGCTCGTTGCTCATCATTCTCCCTCTTAAACAATGCCAAACATTCGGACACCAACTCCTCTTTATCAGCAAATTGCTCATAAATCGTTCGTTTAGATACAGAGAGTGATGCTGCGATTTTATCCATCGTAACCATTTTTATTCCTTCTGACAAGAATAATTCCAATGCACCTTTCGTAATTTTTTCTCTGTTTTCTAAACTCATAATTTTCTGTTCTTTTTCAACTTTCATAGAAAAATCTGTTCAAGGGATACCTATGCAGTTTAAAATAGATTGCAAATATACACAAAACAGGGATAGAAAACTAAAAAAACGAAAATAGTTTTTATGGTTTTTATATTATTTAACATATTTTTTTGGCAGAAAAAAATTAAAAAATATACGATTGAGGAAGCACACATACAGTACTCGCCCTACTTCTTCATTCCTATCAGCAATCCGTCTGACAAAATATTCAAATTCACCACAACGCAATTTATAGAAATCTCTATATTTGTATCATAAAAAAAAGTTATGGCTAAAATATCATATTTCGTTCGATACGCAATCATTGTAAAAGAATTAAGGCGCGGAGAGAAAACATACGACGAATTACGTTACGCTATTATACAAAATGATTCAATGGATCTTAGTGAATATTCACAACGTACATTACAACGTGACATCAAAGAAATTGAAGAAATATTCGGACTAGTCATCAAATGTGACAAAGAAGGTTTTTACCAATTGGAAAAGGAGGAATCGTTTTTGTCTACCGAAAATTTTGAATTATTGGAACAATTCGATTTTCTACAAACCATCAAAACAGCCGAAAACTATTCAGACTATCTACTACCTGAAAAATCAGATTCTGTTGGTTCTTGTTGGAAAGCAGAATTGTTAAAAGCTTGCAAAGCGCAAAATGCCGTCAAATTCAACTATCAATCTCCTTGGAGTGGTCCTTCATCAAACAGAACACTCAATCCATACGGGTTGAAAGAATTTGGACATAAATGGTATGTAATCGGTGAAGATGCTGAGAAAAAGAAATTGAGAGTCTTTTCTTTAGACCGAATAACCGATATGAAAGTGATAAAAGAAAGACATTTCATGAGAGATCCCGAATTTAACATACGAGAATATTATAAAGATTCGTACGGAATCTACCGACCTTCTGAAGATGAGGAGATGAAAGCTATCGACATTGAATTGTGGGCAGACGAACAATACGGGCAAATACTGGAGAAGAGTCCGTTGCATAGCAGTCAAACATGTAAAAAACTAGAATACGGATATGAAATAAAATTACATGTATATCCCGCATGGGATTTCACACAAAAATTATTAACTATTGCAGACAGAGTACGAGTTGTCAGTCCCCTTGAATATAGAGAAGAATTAAAAGAAACACTAATGGCTTTATGGGGTGATTATGATTCAGAAGAAGAGATAGAAGACTAAATCAACAATATATAACACACAAAAAATTCCAACTATTTTTTTTGAACGACATAGTTTGTCGCTATCAACTTTAATTTTGTTCACGTTATTTAAAAGAAATAACCGAATGAAACTAAAAAGTCATTCGTCAATTGAAAAAGTATAAAAAAAAGGAAACAAAGTTTCACGTCTAATTTTATTTTCTATATCTTTGAATCGCACGATAAAAAGTGCAAAATCAAAAATTTAAATTAAACATTATAAAATTTAAAACAAACAAAAGAATAGAAAAGTAAAAGTTAAGACATATTATTAGTTGCATTGGTATTCATCCGAAACCGACCAAATTTTAGATATACACCACAGTGCACAATGACAAGCTAATGTCCGTTAGGCGTGAGCTTTGTTTCTTGTGGTGTGGGTTCTTGGTCGGACCTCGGATAAGGAAATCAAGGTTCGCGCCAAGTTTTTTTTGTTTAATTAATTAAACTATAAGAACTGACAAAAACCGATAATGGGAAGATGGGCAACCAAAAGTAGAGCATGAAACTCTATTACTCATTTCTCAACCAAGATTACAATAAAAATTAATTTATTAATATTATAAAATATGGAAAAAGAAAATTTTATAAATATCCTAGAAGATTACCTAGGAGGAGTAGAGTCACTAGAAAATTACGGTGACCTCGGCAAAAAGGTACTTGATCGTAAAGCAGGTAAGGAATTCTCTTTTGACGAACATCTTAAGGGCATGGTCTACGCCTTACTTACAAACCAGACTCAATGGTCCAGAATCGAACCTAATATCGAAAAGATTAATGCGCTTTTCTTTAATTTCAATACCGAAAAAGTAAAAGCAACAGATTATCTCTATTTCGAGAAAGGATTACGAGATCTGAAATGCGGGAACATCTCCATTCACAAACAAATGGAAACCCTACACGAGAATATAAAGACGATGGAGAAACTCGCAGCAAAATATGGGTCAATAGACAAATATGTCACCTCAAAGAGCGCTTATTTTATCGTCAAGGAGCTCTCTAACAACAATTCTGAACACAAACTGAAATGTATGGGAGAGGCATTAGTTTGGGAATATCTAAGAAATGTTGGTATTGATGGTGTAAAACCTGACACACATTTAAGAAGATTTCTCAGTTCCGATAGAATGGGCAATGGTTCATCCCCATTGGCAACAGAAGATGAGGTTATTGAACAAGCAAACCAATTAGTCAAGTCTACAGGCAAAGAGTTATGGGAAATAGATGATATCATTTGGGAGTATTGTGCTGATGGCTATGAAGAAATCTGTACGGATGACCCTTTATGCGAAGAATGTGTTATCAGTGAATTCTGTCACAAACACAAAAAATAAAGGGCTAATTTCTCGATAGAATGAAACAGGACTGAATATCGTTTTCAGTCCTGTTTTTTTATTGATAATGCTATAAAGAAATGGGACAAATTTCCTTTGTCCCATTTCTTGTACGTATAGAACTATATCATTACAGAATGATACAGATTTTAAAGAACATATCTTGAATACCCTCTATATTCTCAGGTTGTCCACCATCAAGATCTTGTAGTATGAATGTTATCTTACCTATTTCCCAATCGAAACGAAGGTTTTCAGCCCAAGTATCATTCTCTGCACCACTATAGTAAGGTATAGTATATGGTAGCATATTCCAACGACCATCTTCATAATAATAAACGATGGCTGCACCATAAGTATCTACATCTTTTGTAAGATCACTACAATCAACTGTGGCATAATAATAGTTATAATCTGATGCCCAAACCCAATCTCTTGCCGTAATAGTACATTCGTGAGTAATTGTGGCTGCCACCTCTTTTGTAATCTCATTCACCACTGTTTCATGAACAACCTCTCTTTTACAACTTGAAAACAAGCATGCAAATAATAGAGTAAAAATGGGCAATAATAATTTTCTTGTATTCATAAGCATTAATTTTTGTTTCTTTCTTTATATCTCAAAAATACAAATAAATTTTCATTCTTTTAGAAAAATAATACGTTCCACCTATTTTTATCGACGAATCATCTTCCTATAAATCCGAACACCTTTCCATAGGATACTATTTGACAGACTGCTGTTTCTTCATTTGCCAACACAACTTGGCAAACATAGCATCCTTGTGGTATTCTAAAATCGTTCTGAATTTGTACCGTAGAGGTTTGATACATTATCACTCCATTTAATGTGTAGACATACAAATGGGCACCTTCCAAATCTTTTTCACTAACGCCTTCTACATAAATGGTTGCATGTCCACCGTCTGCATACGCAGAGGCTGCCCAAATAGAGAATGGAACTGGCAACAAACCGTGTTGTTTACCACATATATAAGATTCTTCACCATCTTTCATAGTGACCATCAATGAATAAACACCACCTTTGCCTGAAACATCTTTATAAGATGGATCATTAGCTCCATTTATTTCATAACCATCTTTGTACCATTGATATGATGTAAACTTGTTATCAGAATCCTCACAATAAATGACATTTCCATATACATTCTTCACATATTGAGAATCCATACCTACAGTAAGACTTGTCATAACCATCTTACTCTTTCCTTCTTCTCCGAAGAACTGTACATAAACAGTATATTTACCTGGTGCTGCTGTGGTAGGCATTGGAATTGTCAAACTTCCTTCATCCTCAACTATATCTCCCTCATAGGTTTCAAATCCTTGTTCCATTCCCTTCTTATCAAACATAACAGCATACGAGGATACAATTCCTTCTGTTACTTTATAGTTCACAACAAACTCGTCTGATGAGCAGAAACGGCTACCAATAATTTTATCTCCCTTATATAATGTCGTACCACCACTGATTGAAAGAATTTCAAAATCCACATCTCTTCCTCGAGCATATAAATGAAGACGAACCACACTATCACATCCTGAAACAGAAGTTAATTGCAAATCATAATCATTATCTCCCAACACAGCTGGTTCAACATCAAATCCATTCTTTTGATACCTTGTTCCCATTACAACTGTATCATACAATGTAACCAAACCAACAGGATTAACAGTAATAGAAATAGAAAGAATGGAATCACAACCATAAACCGTACTCAATGTATCATAGAAGACACCTCCACCTATCAATGACTTACCTCGCCAAATATATTCACCTCCACAGGTTGAAACATATTCACGATCTGCAATGGCATTTTCATAGATTGTCAAATTCACATTAATAATAGAATCACAACCATGTATGGAAGTCATCACCACTGATGTATCGGAATCGATTTCAAATCCATTCCAATGAAGTGGTAAATCTTGGCGACATGACACTAAATCAACCGTTGTTTCTGTACGACCGTATATAGTCAGATTCAAGTCACAAATACTATCGCAACCTAATTGAGAGGTTAAAGTATCAGAATAGATACCACTCTTACGGAAGATCTTTCCATGCCAATTATAGGAGCTACAAGCCTCAACCGAATCTTCAGAATGAACCGTATTCAAGATATTTAGCATAACTACCACCATTGAATCCTGACCTAATTCATTCTTGAAATTAAATATGGATTTTTCTCTTTTCAACAAGTTTCCGTTCCATTCATAAGGCAAATCGTTTTCACACACCGTGAATCGAAGTGTATCAACTGATGCAGAAGTTGGTAAAATTACCAAATCCAATGTGACAATAGAATCACATCCATAAACCGTCGACAATGTTTGTGTGTAGGTTCCAGACTCCTCGTATAACTCTTCATTCCACTCATAGAATGCAATAGCAGTATCAGCGAATGAAGATCGTTTTGGTTCACTAACAGTCAAATGAAGTGTTACAATGGAATCACATCCCCATCTGTTTACAAATGACTGTTGATAATCTCCTGAAACCGTATACGTAGAATCATTCCACTCATAAGAACCACATGTTACTTCTTCTAATTCAATATGAGAAGATGGATTCTTAATCAGATGAATGGAAACAACAGAGTCACATCCCGCGCTATTCACGATAGTCAGAATGGTATCACCATAAACTTGATGACCATTCCATGTTGCAAACTCATCATTGTCACAAATCACCAATGTGTCCTCCGAATGAGTTGGCGTATTGACAACCAAATGAAGTTCCACAATAGAATCACAACCTGTCACTTGAGAAGTGAGTTGTTGTTTATAAATTCCACTTTCAGAATAAAGCGTTCCATTGAGAGAATAGATGCCACATGTTGTATCATACAAAACAGTTGTATGAATTGGATGAATATTCAAATTCAATGTCACTGTAGAGTCACAACCTTTCATATTTGGAATCACAAGAACCGTATCACCCACAATTTCATGTCCTTCCCATTTATAAGGTAATTCATTTGCACAAATATTAATCTTTTCGTAACCCGACGTAGGAGTTAAAATAGTCAAATTCAAACGAATGATTGAGTCACAGCCTGTCACTTTAGATACAAATCGTTGATCATAAATACCTGTTTCTGTATAACTAAAGTCATTCAAGATATATCGTTCACAAGCCACTGCATAGATGTTTTCAATCTGAACAGGAAGGATATTCATGGTAAATGCCACAATCGTATCACATCCATTTTCACCAGCTGTAGACAACAATGTATCTCGATCTATTTCATAGCCATGCCATACATAAGGTAATTGATCACGGCACAAACTGATCGTGTCTTTTAGATATACAGGCTGATGAATTGTCAAATGCAACTGTAAGATTGAATCACAACCTGTCACAGATGATGTCAATTGTTGTTCGTAAACACCGGTTTCCGTATAGGTGACTCCATTGTAAGTCAAACTACCACAAGCAGTGTCATATACGGTCTCCCTTACAACCGGCACAAGATTCATTTTCAAAGTAACGATAGAATCACAACCAAGATGATTTTCCAAGGTTATGGTCGTATCATGTGTCATTGCGAATCCGTTCCATTCATAAGGTAATTGTTGGATACATACAGAAACTGTATCTGTCTTCTTAGATGGTTGTAATATGGTCAAATGCAACTGCAAAATAGAATCACAGCCAGTCACAAGGGAAGTCAATTTTTGTTCGTAAACTCCACTTTGTCTGTAAACAAGACCATTCAACGAATAGACAGTACATGCCGTATCATACAATTCACTTCTTACAGATGGAATTGGTAATACTTTAATGGTAACGAATGAATCACAACCCATACTATTTTGTATGGTTACGATCGTATCACGATAAATATCGATATCGTTCCATTTAACTGGTAACATTTGAGAACATGCATAAATGCTATCCTCTGCATAAGTTGGTTGAAGTATTGTCAAATGTAAATACAATACGGAATCACAACCAGTTGTATGAGATGTGAAGTTTTGTTTGTATTCACCACTTTGCGTATAGGAAACACCATTCAACATATATCTGACACATGCTGTATCATATAGATGTTCTGCAGCTTCTGGCAACAATTCGAATTTAAATGTCACTACAGAATCGCAACCAGCTACATTTTGAATAGTTAAAATAGTATCACCTTCAATTCTATTTCCTTCCCAAAGATATGGTAACTGAGAAGGACAAATCTGAATATTCTCAATGGATTCCGTTGGTTGATGAATGGTCAAATGAATATTTAAAATAGAATCACAGCCCGATACAACTGATGTCAATTTTTGTTCGTACACTCCACTCGTAGTATAGGTTTCACCATTTATCGTGTAACTTCCACATGCTGTGTCGTACAAATCTTCAACAATGTATGGTAAGACTGTCAATTTCAAATCTACTATAGAATCGCAACCACCTACACTATTCAATAGAATTGTCGTATCATTCATCATCTCAAAGCCATTCCACAAGTATGGTAATTGAGAAGGGCAGACTGTTATCGATTCACTTCCATAAGTTGGTTCCAACCTATTCACTTTTAATGTTACAATGGAATCACAACCATTTGGTCCGACAAGAGTAACAACGGTATCTCCCATTACCTCCATACCATTCCAACTATAAGGCAATTGAGAAGGGCAAATTGCAATGCTATCCTCTACCGAAACTGGTTGTGAAATCAATAGATTCAATATTAAAAGAGAATCGCAACCTGTTGCTTCCGATACAAAACGTTGCTCATACACACCTGATGCAGTATATGTCTCTCCATTGAGAACATAACTTACACAAGCTGTATCATACAAAGTTTCTGTGATGACAGGAAGAATAGACAATGACAAGTGAACAATGGAATCACAACCGAAACGATTCTGCAAGGTTACTGTCGTATCGCCCAATGCATCCAAGCCATTCCAACGATATGGTAATTGTTTTTCACAAACATTCATTATGACAGTATCACGCGATGGCTGAGAAACAATCAAATGTAACTCAACAATCGAATCACAACCAGTCACCTGTGAAGTAAACTTTTGTTGATAAACGCCAGAAGTAGAATAGACCTCACCATTCCATGAATAAGTAACGCAAGCTGTATCCTCAATGGTTGTCATAATCGTCGGCAACACTGTCAACTTTAATCCGACCGCAGAATCACAACCCATACTGTTTGTATAATGAATGATGGTATCCTTCATCATCTCAAATCCATTCCAAGTATATGGCAATTCACTTTCACATACAGAAACTGAGTCATATTGAATGGCACTATTCAACAAAGTCAAATGCAAAGTAATAATAGAATCACACTCTCCTTCTCCATTGTTTACATAATAAACTGCAGACGTTGTATTTTCGGTATAAGTGACACCATCACGCCATACAAAAGAATCACAAGCGATTACTGTCTCTACTTTAAACAATGAACTGTCAACAAAGACTGTCATATATACAGCACCCTTAGAAGCCGACTCTCCACTATGTGTGAATTCGACGTTATGCCAACGATATGGGAAATCTTGTGGGCAAAGGATCGTGTCAATAGACATAGCGAAAGAATCTTCTCCAATATGAATATCACGACTTACCTCATAAAGAACAGAATCGATCATTTGATTACCCTTTGTATCGGTTGCTGAATAATAAATCAGCAGTGTCGGTTGTTCAAATGCGTCTAATTGGAATGTTGCACCTTCAAACTTCTGCATAGAGGATTTGTCATTACCATATTGAATCAGCAAATCTTCCGTTGCATCACAATTATCAGAAATATGATCAGTCACATCGGTCAAAGGAACATTGAAAGAGACTTTTCCGTCTGAGGCTGTTACTTTATGTTTTCTATTTTGATAAGAAATGCCCAATTCATCAACCTCTGGTGCCTTACGGTCAATCACAGTAACAACCTGATGCATAGTCGAACCATTGGTAACCGAATATTCACCACCATCAGAAGCTAAGATTCCGACAGACCACACAATCGAATCCCCATCTTCAAACTCATAATAATCATCTCTCAAAGCCTTCTTGAATCCTGCATTGTTAATGTTATATTCACAAATCGTATCGACAAACTCATTAGAACAGTGATCGTCAAATTCAGGCATAAAATCACGCAACCTAATGCGAGCTTTACATCCTTCACCTGCTTCGAAAATCAAATCCTTTTCCCCGCCATCCACAAGTTCTATATGATGAACCGAATTTGTCACATAAACCGTAGTATCCGGACAATAACCATCAGGAGTATTCACAATATATGTATAGATATAATTATCATAACCACTTAATGGCATATTCCTTTGTCTTTCTGTCCACGTTCTCAGTGTATCATTCTCATACCATTGAATAACAGTATGTGTACCTAAAGAACTTGAACCATAACCAAACGTGTAAGATTCCATGTTTTTACAACCTGTGTAATAAACAGTATCTTTACTATTCTTCACATTCGAATGAATTGTAAGGTGCATATTAATAATGGAATCACATTTCCCTTCTCCATTGTCCAAGCGATAAACAATATCGTACGAACTACCTCCTCGGTACTTTATGTTGTTTCGCCACCTAAAGGTGTCAGCACAAACCACCAACGTATCCATACGGACATAAGAACTATCGTATTGGAGTGTCAAATAAGCAGCACCCACAACAGCCGATTGATTACCTGACTCAAAAGTATGCCCATGCCACTCAATGTTCGAATCGTCTACACAAATCATGGAATCACGTACTACAGCATACAACTCACCATTCTTCTCAGAAGCACGTTCTATGGAATATGTTGTTGGACAAACAGCCGACTCATTACCCGACTCATCTGCCACTTTCCACCATAAGGTCTTTGCCTCTTGAGTATATACGTTCAACTGGAAATCCAAATTTTCAGCAGTAACAAACGAAGTTCCATCTTCACTCACATAAAGCGACAACTCTTCTGAATAATTATCAGAAGCAGCAGACAAAACATCAGAAGGAAGAACAGTAAACTCAACTCTTCCTGAAATAGAATCTGAAACAGGTTGTATTCTCTTATTCAAAGAAATATTATCACAATTCAAAACTGGCGCTACACTATCTCTACCCATAATGAAAATGAGTGTAAAGACACTATCGCACGTACCTATATTTGGCACATGATATTCAACGACCGTTGTATCCTCTGAATACGTTTTGCCATCACGCCAGACTATCGGTTCTTGTGACAGCATCTTTTCCACTTTAAAGAAGGAACTATCTACATAAAGTGTAAGATGAGCAGCACCTACAACAGCAGATTCTCCACTAGTAACAAATGAATGTCCATGCCATTCAAACGGCATATCACCTGCACAAACAATCGTATCACGTACAATGGAATATAGTACACCGTCTTTTTCTGTAGAACGTTCGATTGCAAAGGTTACAGGACAAACTTCTGACTCATTCTCTGCCTCATCTACCACCTTCCACCAGAATGTCTTTTCAGGATTAGTATAAGCATTCAAAGAATAGTCTTGAGAAACAAACTCACGCCATATATCACCATCCTCACTGATATAAGCCAATAAATTAGTACTATGATCATCTGATGCATTGTTCAACACAGATGATAAATCAAGTTGAGTTGTCACAACTCCATTTATGGAATCTACCAAAGGTTTTACGCGGTCGTTCTGGAACAAGTTATCACAAACCAAAATTGGTGCAACCGTATCAGCATTGTTAACATAGATTAATGTGTAAACACTATCACAACCACTTGCATTTGCAACGTGATACTCTCTTACAATTGTATCTCTTAAATAGACAACGCCGTCTCGCCATACATAAGGTGCTTTCTGCATGATATTCTCCTCCTTGTAGAAAGAACTATCCACATGAATGGTAAATGGATCACCTTCAATAACGATTGATTGTCCATCATAAGTAAATTCCTCTCCATGCCATACAATCGGCAACTCACCCATACAAACCGTAGTATCACTTAAATTCCGAACATAAACCAAGGTAAAGACACTATCACAATCATTCAAATTTGCCACATGGAAATCTTTTACAATAGTGTCGTTTGTATATGTATAGCCATCACGCCAAACATATGGTTTGGATGAAACTACAGAATCTGTCTGATAAAACGAACTATCCGCATAGACAGTCAAGTAGGCTGCCATCACCTCTGCCGATTCCCCATTTTGTGCGAATGTATGTCCATGCCATTCAAATGGGAATTCATTCGCGCAGATAAACGTATCTCTCACAATTGAATACCAATTGCCATTTACCTCAGTTCCTTTTCTAATGGAATAAGTGACAGAAAGGACATCTGACATATTTCCATTTTGATCAGCAGCTTTCCACCACAACACCTTTGACGTGTCACTAAAGACATTCAAATCATATGGATGTGGCGTGTACAAGGTATAATCCGTTTCATTCTCACTAACATACAATGTGATCTCTCCAGTACAATTATCCGTTGCAACAACAGTAGGTTGGAACGAAACGATTCCATTAACAGAATCTTGAACATCCAAATAGTTGATTCGCACAATGTGTTCCAAATCCCATACTGGAGCACTTTCATCCACCACATAAAGTATCAATTCAGATTCAGAAACCTCCTCCACATACTCATCTTCACTACTATAAACTCGTGCTTTCCAACGAATATGAGTTTGGTTTTGAATGTCCGTCAATGTAGGATTCAAAGAAACATCCATCCACTCACCATCATTCACTTGATAATAGTATGAAATCGACGTATATGCTGAGCAATAATCAACAGAAGGTAGCAATGTGGAAAGATCCAATTGACTATATAGACAAGAATTGTCTGCAACCAAAGTAATACTATCAGTAGCAATATTGACAACAAGATGCGTGGTAGGTTTTATCGTAAATAAAACACTATCAGGACACAAACCATTCTTGACAGATGACACAAAATAATAATGTTGTTCTTCATTCGGAACCACCAACTCATAAGAAGTACCTGTACCTAAAAGAGACCCATTTTCATCCACCCATTTATAAGAGGTTCTATCAGACTCTTTTGGTTCAAAAGAAAAAGTGACAGAACTACCTGCACATCCTTTTTTCTCCTTATCAGACAATTGAAGAGAAGAAATATCCATTGGTTGATAGACAGTGAGATCTAACATCATAATAGTATCGCTATTAACACCTCCGAACAATGTATCTCTTGGATCGGTAGTACTTTCGGTATACGTCACTCCATCTATCCAAACAAAAGGTTGTCCACAAGAAACGTGAACATCTGGTCTTTTTACATATTCAGGTTGATATTCAAACGCACCCATATCCACAGAAGTTTCACGAATACGTCGATTCCCCTCTATATCTGTTGTGATTTCATCATCTAAATAAGAATTCTTTCCTTTATTAATACATGGTGAACCTTTTGGTAAACTATAATCAGCATTAAACCCAGGATCCTTATCAATATTACCATTTCTGTCATTTTTAGCTACTTCTCCTTTTACACATGAATTATAAACAGATGGTTTACCTGTGTTCGGATTCATAAAGCATTTATCACTATTTGCATTATTGTAAATAATACAATTCTGAATCTTGCAACCATCACCAGAAGCATCAATAGCATAACGTGTTCTATGAGTTCCTTGAAAATTGTCGGTTATCGTACAATTTATCAACGTTCCTCCACTCATTTTCACAAGCGGAACATTCGTAGAGGAAACACTGTTTCCCGTGAGCAACATATTCACAAGTTTTCCTGATGAAGTAAGATAAACAACTCCAACTAATTCCCGATCACTTGTGTTATTCATCACCTTTCCGCCAATCACCGTACCAGCGACATTCAAAACAGCACCGTCACTACTATTGATGATAGCAGATTTATAATCCATGACAAGAGTTGCATCAGAATTAACGTTCACAAAATGCGAATATACATTCTGTGAATTACTCTTTTTGTTATTCGCATCAAGCGTTACATTCAATAAAGTTAATGTATAACCCCCATTTACCGTTATTCCGACGCTTTCATAGCTTCCGTTTTCTTTATTTTTGACAATACTATATCCCCCATCGGACATAATGGTCAAATTTCTTGCTATACTTATATGAGATTCTATATTTACGTTGCTTGTTAAATACAACGTATCACCTGATGCTGCAGCATTAACAGCCTGATCTAAATTAGCATACGAAGCGTTTGTATTTCCAACTGTCAATCTGTTTGCAAAAGCAGAAAGCGACAATACAACACACAACGCAGACAGAAAAAACTTTTTATGCAACTTTGTCATAACTAACAATATGTCTTTATTTAAAATTTTGACAATCAGCAATTAATGCTTCATAATAATTGTCAAAAGAAAAAAATCGTACTAAGTGTAATTAACTAAATAACAAACAAAAATAGCAAATAATCTTTAAATTGTGTTAATCTACGACAAAATATTTACAAATATTGGTGTCCGCTAAACAAGAAAAGGCATACCAAAATAATCTGCAATGCCAGTAAATATGGCGTTGCAGATTCTTTTTTTGAACTCCAAGCCCCTAATCGAACAACGAGAGTTGAATCAATATGCGATTTTTTTGCAAATGGGACACCGTCGCCCCCTTGTAGAGACGCAATATTTTGCGTCTCTATGTCTCGAAGAACCCCATAGGGGTTCCATATCAGTAGAATAATGGATTTGTATCCCCGTCCACACAACCCCAGAGGGGTTGCACATAACATAGAATGCGATTATTATGTATTATTAATTATATAATTCATTTTTTTTGCAAAAAATTAAACACATAAAAAGTTTAGCGGACACCAATAATTTACAAAAGCGATATGGTATTGCATAAAAAAAGAATATCGTAACTTACAAAATTGCTACACATTTTTGTAAGAATTACCAAAGATGGTAACTGTTCAATGAAGGGGATTGTAAAGGAATAATAAAGTAAAAATAGGATGAATTTATTTAATCGTTTTTTTTCTAAGCATATCAATCGCGTTATCCAATCGATTATCCGATTAGTACTTGGCACGTTGGGTGTTCTTGATTTTTCTGGGTGCGGGGCCATGTATGGTACTCCATCCGCTGATTTTGAAATGGTTGGTAAGGTGACGAATGAGAAAACTGAGCCTCTTTCTGAAGTGGAGGTGATTGCGGCTGATGTCGAACATGATGCGCTAATTTGTGAGAAGGTTGTGTCCATTACCAACAAAACAGGGAATTATAGAGTATCGGAGGATTTATATGATCTATGGGGAAAAAATGGCGGATACTTATTCCGTTTCGTCGGTGATACAAATTTGTATGAACCATTCGATACCATTATTTTAGAAAAAAATTTGCATTTTGAGGATGAAGATGGATGGTACAAAGGCAGAACCTCTGTGACCGTAAATGTCACACTGAAAAGTAAACAAGGAGAGTGATATGCGAAAATCACGAATAATTCGCAAAATCTCCCTGCTTTTGAACAAATACAGATCCATCTGAGGAAATATATGCCTATTACAAAAAGAGTTATAGTTTGGATGAGTTAAAAAATTTGAGAAATTGGAATGAAAAAAGTATGACAATATTTATTGCAACGAATCTCCATACAAGCGAATAATATCATCATAAAGAGCCAAATGATTGCGCTCCATATAGAACTCAAACTGAGCATCTTCAATTTTCTTGTCAATCAACCCTATATAATCATCCATTGATCCGTCCTCTCTAATCATAGCAAGTGCCCCCGGACGTGTGAGGTAAAGGCATAAACGATTGTCTACAAATTTTATATAGAAATAAGTTGCATACGCATCACAAACCAAATGGGTATTCTCCACAAACATGATAGCGGGATGATTCGTTAGTTCATAATGTCCATAAGCTCTAACGAAAGAGACACCTGGCTCTGGTGTTTCTATATAATAGACAGTATCATTCATAAAGAAAAGGGAACCATCGGAAATACGTTTTTCCAAATTCTCTTGCATTTTCGTCTTTAAGAATGGCATAAGAGACGCCAAAGGATCTGCTTGATTATAGACAAGTTGGCAATTGATATTCGTCACCTTCCATCCTCCCAAGATATCCTCTTTCAGCACTTCATTGTCAGCGACACCTGTAATTTCTCCCTTTTCACAAGAGGAAAACAATAAAATTAATGGTAAAACGAAAAGTGCAAGTCGTTTCATAAAGCAGTTTTGAAGGGTTTAGCCCAATTATGTTTTTATTTAAAAAAGAAAAATGTTTCTCAGTTTTTAGTAACAGAAAACTCATTATGTTTTCCTTTGGCGACAAAGTTAATATTTTTCTGATGACTGGAACGATAAACAGAATAAATTTCAACAAACAACAGGTTTTATCTCATAAACAGAAGGAACTATTACTGTCCGCTAAACGCAAAAATAAAATTATATTACACCGAACCCGTTCAAAATGTGCAACCTCGCTGGGGTTCAGATCCGAAATCCTATTTCCTTTTGTGCCATACAGGAAACCCCGGAGGGGTTCTATATCTGTAGAAGAATAGATTCGTAACATGCACACATAACCCCAGAGGGGTTGCACAATAAATACAATGTGTTTATCTTAGGCATGATTCATTAAATCACCCATAATAAAAAAATAACCGAAGAATAACATCTTCGGTTATTTCGTCCTTATAATAATTCAATCTAAATTAATCAGCACCGCCGAACTCCATCAAATAAGCTTTAATGAAGTCATCCAAATCACCATCCATCACAGCTTGCACATTGGATGTTTGATAATCTGTACGATGATCTTTCACACGACGATCATCGAAAACATAACTACGGATTTGAGATCCCCATTCAATCTTCTTCTTACCTGCCTCTATCTTAGCAGTCTCTGCGCGACGTTTTTCCAACTCTATCTCATACAATTGGGACTTCAATAAGCGAAGAGCATTCTCCTTGTTTTTAGGTTGATCTCTTGTTTCCGTATTCTCGATCACAATTTCATCATCTTGGTCTGTCAAGACATTGTGAAATTTATAATGCAAACGGACACCAGACTCAACCTTGTTGACATTTTGTCCTCCAGCTCCACTAGAACGGAATGTATCCCAAGACAATCCAGCAGGATTGATTTCAATTTCAATAGAATCGTCTACCAAAGGAACAACGAAGACTGAGGTAAACGATGTCATTCTCTTTCCTTGCGCATTAAATGGAGAGACACGGACTAAACGATGAACGCCATTTTCACTCTTCAAATAACCATACGCATAGTCACCTTCCACCTTAATCGTCACAGATTTGATTCCAGCTTCATCACCTTCCAACAAGTTGGCGATTTCCGTTTTATATCCTTTAGCTTCACACCAACGCAAATACATACGCATCAACATGTCACCCCAATCTTGAGCCTCCGTACCACCAGCACCCGCTACAATTTTGAGTACAGCGCCCATCTTATCCTCCTCTTTACGAAGCATATTTTGGAGTTCTAACTTTTCAATCACTGAAATTGCGTGATCATATGCTGCATCTACTTCAGCTTCTGAGACTGCCTCTTCTTTGAAGAAATCGAAGGAAAGTTGCAACTCATCAGCTGCCGCTTTCACCTCCTTATAACCATCCACCCAACGTTTCAGGTCTTTAATTTTCTTCATCTGCTTCTCAGCACTCTTTTGGTCATCCCAAAAGCCCGGTGCTTGCGTATGCAATTCCTCTTCCTCGATTTGAACTAACTTTGCATCAACGTCAAAGATACCTCCTCAACGCATCCTCGCGTTCCAACACACTCTTTAGTTGGTCTATTGTTATCATATCTAATTTATTATTATTTTAAACCAATAATTGGAGCAGCACCTTTATCACCCATCATATAAGTTGGCAATTTACCATCCCATTTTTCAATGGCATACTGACGAACTAACAACTCATTAAGTGACATGGCAACAACACGATTATAATATGCCTCACCATCACCCTTTATCTTTAAAGCGTTAGCTTCTCCTTGTGCTCTTGCTATTTCAATCTTTGCGTTAGCTTCTGCTTCCTTCACTTTATTCTCTGCTTTCAAGGCATTCTGAACAGCTTCGTTCTTTGCATTAATAGCCTCTGCCAATGAATTTGGAGGAGTAATCTGAGATGTAAACTCTTCTACAAGGAAGCCCTCATTAGACAAAGAAATTTCCAAACGTTTTCTTACTTCATTTTCAAATTCACCACGATTAGCCATCAAGTAATCAGATGTGTATTGATTCGCACACGTACGATATGCTTCATAAATACATGTACGAATATATCCCTCCTCTATCTCTTTCAAAGATTTTCTATACTTAACAAAAACTTGAATGGACTTATCTGGATCCAATTGATAAGCAATGGTTGGATCCATTGTAAATGTACTTGCATCTTTTGCGTTCACTGAAAAAGCCTCATACGTCTTTCTTTGTACATAAACAGGATACTGGAATATATTTTGTGTAATCGGGTTATACCAAACCCATCCCTTACAAGTTCCAATCACACCTCCTCTTTTATCCGAATCACTTGACCATTTATAAAAACGAATACCAACTGATCCTGAATCAATAGTCGTACAACAATTTGCAAATACGATGATCAATAAAAATAAAATACCAACAGGTAATGCAAAACGACGTAATTTCTCCTCTATACTTTTTCCGACTTTTTCCGATGTGTGATTTTGATTGAATTGATCATTAAAAGAACTATTATTACGTGCCATATTACAAAAATTTATTATTTATTTACTATAAATACATCTCTTCAATTTCTTTTTCATAATGATGAGAGATAACTTTACGTTTCAACTTTAAGGTTAAAGTCAATTCATCATTTTCCGGTGTGAATGGGCGAGCAAGCAATGTGAACCTCTTCACCTGTTCGTAAGCTGCCAAATCCCCTTGTAATTGTTGTATGCGTCCTTCATAAAAGGAAATTATCTTTTCATTTTTCAAAAGATCTTCCATCGTTTCATATTTAATCTTCGCAGTTTCAGCATAGGCTTCAAGAGTAGCATAGGCAGGGACAATCAACGCAGAAACATATTTGCGTTGATCAGCAATGATAGCAGCTTGCTCTATGTATTTATCCACAATTAATTTACTCTCTACTTGTTGCGGAGCCACATATTTTCCATTGGATGTTTTGAAAAGTTCTTTGATACGTTCACGAATTACCAAGCGACCTTCTTTTGTCAAATAACCAGCATCACCCGTACGGAACCATCCATCAATAAATCCTGTCTCATTCGCTTCAGGTTTGTTATAATAACCTTCGGTAATAGTCTTACCACGAAGTAAAATCTCATCATTTTCTCCTATCTTCACCTCAACTTCTGGCATTATATCACCAGCAGAGTGAATTTCATATTTTTCATTATATGGATTATAACAAGAGACGGTTGCCGTAGATTCTGTCAAACCATATCCCACACAGATATTAAACCCAACGCTATGCAAGAAAACATTCACATCATCAGACAAGGCAGCACCTGCGGTTGGGAAAAACAAACCTCTATCCAATCCAATCACCTTTTTCAATAGTTTGAAAAGCGTTTTCTTGTAGAATAGATATTGTAAATTCAATCCCAATGGAGCTTGTTTTCCATATCGTTTATATTCAAGATTTCTCTTTTCTCCAATCTTCACGGCATGTTTCATCAACTTTTTCATTAATGGAGAGAATGAATCAATCTTATCATTGACACCCATGTAAATCTTTTCCCAAAAACGAGGAACAGCGCACATCATCGTAGGACGGACTTCCTTCAATACTTGTTGTATCATTTTCGGATTTTTGTTGACCGCTACCACCACATTCTTATACATACAGAAATAGGTCCACGCACGTTCAAAGATATGACTGAGTGGTAAAAATGACAATGATAAATCCTTGTCATTCACATTGGTCAAACGTATATCATGAATTCTAAAGGCTTGTTGATAATTAGATTGACGTAAAATAACGCCTTTAGGCTCACCCGTCGTACCAGAAGTATAAATCAAGGTTGTCAAATCATTTAATGACAAGCGATTCTGTCGTTCAGCCAGTTCGGCATCCGCAGTTTTTGACTCCTCACCATGTTTCTTAAAATCTTCAAAAGAGATAGCAGCATCATTACCCCCTAACTGAATAGAAGGATCGATAGCAATCACTTTTTTCAAATATTGTGAATTTTGAAGTACCTCAATCGAACGATCATATTGATACTGTTCGCCAGCAAATATCAAACTTATCTGAGCATCATTTACAATGTACTCTACCTGAGAAGAAGATGAAGTAGCATACAAAGGAACAGTCGTTGCACGGATTGCCTGGCATGCTAAATCAACCGCAATAATTTCAACCATGTTCTGAGAAAATATTGCGATACGATCCTCTTCTTTCACGCCCATCTCTATTAAAGAATGAGCTATCACCTTTATCTGTTGAGCCAATTCACCCCACGAAATATCCTTCCATTTTGCATCTGTCTCATCCTTATACTTCAAGACAGGTCTGTCAGCAAATTCCTTTGCTTTTTGAAATGCTATTTTTCCTAAATGGTCACAAGTCATATTCTTCTACTTTTTGGGTATTGAGGGATAACTTTTCAGTTGAACACCTTCAAATTATGTTACGTTTCCACTCTACCAGTTTCGACATACGAAACAATAATTATGAGTTTTTTATTAAAGTCTCAAACAAATCTTTATCTGAGTTAATTCTATTCAAAGCTTTTTTGGCAGCCTCTTGATGCGAACTTCTTTTTGAATAGCCGACACCTTCCGCCACAGCAAAATCGTTGACTAACACTTTAGATTTAAAAACAATATTATTGTCACGATCTCTCTGTTCTGAATAAGTGTCAAAATCAACATTCACCTTATACTTATGTCCCCATTCAATCAAGCGTGATTTGAAATTTTGCTCAACCACAGCCAACGAAGGAATATCCAAATAAGATTGAAAGACAACTTCCTTCATAAATTTAAGAACGTAAGAATAACCTTTATCCAAATAGATGGCACCAATCAAAGCCTCAAAAGCATTGCCATAAACATTTACATTGTGAGAATGAACCAACCGTGGCACCACCATCATTTTGTCCATACCCATATCCACTGCCAATTTATTTAACGTTTCTCGTTGTACGATTTTGGAGCGCAAACTGGTCAGATATCCCTCTCCCTTTGATGGAAAAAGTTTATACAAAACGTCTGACACAACAGCTTCCAGAACCGCATCACCAAGATACTCCAATCGCTCGTTATTTAATTTATGGCCTTGATCATCCTTAACACAAGAAGATTTATGAAGGAGTGCCAATTCGTAATACTCCATATTATCAGGAGCGAAATTCATCATTTTCTCCAACATAAAATAAGGCTCTTTATGAGCAACATGAAAGAGCCTTATCTTTTTAAGTATAGTCCGTAAGAACACTAACCTTCAAACTTTTTAAATATTATTGTCGCATTATGACCTCCAAATCCGAACGTATTAGACATGGCCGCACGTACTAAACGCTTCTGAGAAACATTGAAGGTATAATTTAGCGAATAATCTATATTAGGATCAACATCATCCTCTTTATGATTAATTGTTGGAGGTACTTCATTATGAACAATTGATAAGATAGATGCAATTGCTTCAATCGCACCCGTTGCACCCATCAAATGACCTGTCATAGATTTTGTGGAACTGATATTCAACTTTTTAGCAGATTCTCCAAAGACTCCTTGAATAGCCTTTATTTCAGAAGGATCCCCATTAGGCGTTGAAGTTCCATGTATATTTATGTAATCAATGTCATCAACTGTTAACCCTGCATCTTTTAATGCATTACGCATCACCAACATGGCACCTAAGCCATCTGGATGTGTTGCTGTCATATGATATGCATCAGCAGAAGCAGCAACACCAGCTACCTCCGCATAAATGTGAGCACCACGTTTTATCGCATGGTCATAATCTTCCAAAATCAAACATCCTGCACCTTCGCCCAACACGAAACCATCTCTAGATCCACTTAATGGACGCGATGCTGTTTGATACTCATCATTACGAGTAGACAATGCTCTCATTGCATTAAATCCACCAATTCCGCTGGTTGAGATAGGAGCTTCTGCACCACCTGTAATCATAATATCCGCTCTTCCTAAACGAATTTGATCACAAGCAAGACTGATAGCATGCGTCGATGAAGCACAAGCAGAGACAACTCCAAAATTTGGACCTCTGAAACTATACTGCATCGATATATGTCCGGCTGCCATATTCGCAATCATTCGCGTAATAAAGAATGGATTAAAACGAGGCATATCAGGATTTTGTAGAAAGTCGGCAATATCACGTTCATACGACATAATACCACCTATTCCTGATGCAAAAATAACACCTGCACGATCTAAGTCGATTGAGTCCAACTGAATAGCTGAATTCTCAATAGCCTCTTTTGCTACTACCATAGCAAACTGAACATATCTGTCTAATTTTCGTGCCTCTTTATGGTCAAAAAATTCTTCAGGATTATAACCCTTTACTTCACAGGCAAACTGTGTCTTAAACTTAGATGCGTCAAAAAGAGTAATGAGACCGGCGCCACTTACTCCCTTAAGTAAATTATCCCAGTATTCTGAAACATTATTACCAATGGGAGTAATCGCACCCAGTCCCGTTACTACAACTCTTCGTAAGTTCATAAATAAACTACTATTTCAAGCTGTTTTCAATGTGTTCAATAGCTTCTCCGACAGTAGAAATTTTTTGAGCTTGGTCATCTGAAATCTGTACACCAAATTCTCTTTCAAAATCCATAATCAATTCAACTGTGTCAAGTGAATCTGCGCCTAAATCATTTGTAAAACTTGCTTCTGGAGTTACTTCTGATTCTGGAACACCCAACTTCTCAACGATAAGCTCTTTTACTTTTGCTGCTACGTCTGACATAATCTTAATTTTTAGTTAATAATTTAAGTACAAATTTTTTATTAATTTTGCGGTGCAAAGGAACAAATTTTTGACGATATAGAATAATATTTGTCAAGAAAAATTCTTTAAAACTGCACACTATCAGAATATTGTGCAAATTATTAACAATTATTAACATTTTATAACAATTATAACTTACTGAATATCAGACACATATGACAACAAAGAAAAAAATCATACTATTTGCTTCTGGTTCTGGCTCAAATGCTGAGAATATTATTACTTATTTTGCTAAGAATAAAGAAGTTACATTCCCTTGCATACTCTCCAACAAGGAAGATGCTTATGTTAAGGTAAGAGCTAAAAAATTGGGCGTTCCCTTCAAATATTTCACAAAAGAGGAGTGGAAAGGTGGTGAAATCCTTCAATTTTTAAAAAATGAGAAAGCAGATTTAATCGTCTTAGCTGGTTTCCTTTTAAAAGTTCCAGAAGATATGATCAAAGCCTTCCCTAATAAAATTATCAATATTCATCCCTCTTTACTTCCTAAACATGGCGGGAAGGGAATGTACGGAATGCACGTGCATGAAGCTGTAGTGGAAGCGAAAGAAAGAGAGAGCGGTATCAGCATTCATTATGTAAATGAAAACCTTGACGAGGGTGCTATCATATTTCAAGCTAAATGCGAAGTAAAACCTACTGATACTCCAGAAGATGTAGCTCATAACGTACATGAATTGGAATATCAATATTTCCCTCAAATAATCGAAAGTTTATTGGAAAAATAAATTCGGAATTTCGACTTCGTTGGATGATGAACTACTATTCCGACGAAGTCGAAAAAAACGAATACGTTTATTCCTCTCTATTTCTTGGATGAAATTGTATCACCTCTTCTCTAAGTCGTTGCATATCAATATGTGAATAGATTTCTGTCGTTAAGATCGACTCATGTCCCAACATCTCTTGTATAGCACGCAAATTTGCACCGCCTTCCAACAAATGAGTGGCAAAAGAGTGTCTAAATGTATGAGGACTAATTTCTTTTAGTACATTTGCCTTTTCGGCATGCTCCTTAACAATGTAAAAAATCATTACACGTGTCAACTTCTTTCCTCTCCTATTAAGAAATAAGAAATCTTCGTTTCCTTTCTCTATGACAAGATGATTCCTATCTTTTATCCAATTTTGGATTTCATGGATGGCTTTTGGAGAAATAGGCACCAATCGTTGTTTGTTTCCCTTTCCAACAACAGAGATGTATTCTTCTTGCAAAAAAAGATTAGAGATTTTTAAATTAACTAATTCAGAAACACGTAAGCCACAACTATATAATGTTTCTAATATAGCTCGATTGCGATGACCTAACGGATCTGACAAATCAACAGAGTTTATTATAGCATTAATCTCGTCTAATGTAAGTACGTTGGGTAAATGTCTAGGCAGTTTAGGAGAAGAAATTAATTCAGTAGGATCTATTTCAATAAGGTTTTCAGCTAATAAAAATTTATAAAAGGATTTAATTCCTGAAATGATTCGCGCTTGTGAACGTTGAGCAATACCAATTTCAGAAATATCAATTAGAAAATCCTGTAATACCTCACTACTTGCCTCAAGATATGAAATATGAGCGTCAGAAAGGTAATCTATAAGCTTCGATAAATCTTCCAAGTAGGAAAGTTCAGTATTTTCAGAGAATGAACGCTCCAACATAAGATATGACTTATATTGGGCTATGACAGGATCTTCTAAATATTTATCAGCATTCATTATCTTGATGCTGCTTATTAATCTGGATTAAAGCTTCTAGAGCTAAGCGATAGGAGTCGAGTCCAAATCCTAATATACAACCAAAACAAGCTGGAGTAAGATAGGAATGATGACGTATTTCTTCTCGTTTATGAGTATTAGAGATATGTACTTCCACAACAGGACATTTAATAGCACGAATGGCATCGGCTATGGCTAAGGATGTATGTGTGTAAGCACCAGCATTTAAAATGATTCCGTCTGAGATAAATCCTGTTTCTTGTATAACATTAATCAATTCTCCTTCAACATTTGACTGGTAATAAGAGATGTTAACATCTGGATATTTCTCTTTAAGAATATCAAAATACTCTTCAAAAGATTGTGAACCATAAATAGTTGGTTCTCGTTTGCCCAACAAATTTAAATTGGGACCATTAATAATCATTATATTCAACACAGCAAGTCAATTTATAAAACTTCAAATGAAGTTCGATGTAATAATAATATCATAATTGAATTCAAGTCCAAAGATAAGTGTTATCAATCAAATAAATACTCAACTTCTTTAAAATAATACTTTTTTCTTTCACCTTTATCTGTTAATAGGACTAATTTCCCATCCGCCTGAACGGTTTCTATTGTAGCATAAAAAGAACCTTTCTCATCTGAGAAAGGAGATAAAACAGAATATCGATAAAGATACTGTAAATATTGGTTTGACAAAGAATCATATTCTTCCATATGATGTAATTTATCTACCTCATGAAGAATAGAATCACGAAGAAGTATAAGGATTTCTTCTTTCGTATAAGTCATTTGAGGATTTATGTTTCTAAGAGAGATCGGGTTCGGCAAAAATGCTGGAAATGTAACTTCATCAACATTAAGCCCAACTCCAACAATAGAATTAGAAATGGAAGAACCCATTAAAAAGTTTTCTATAAGAATACCTGCAAGTTTGGAATTCTTATAATAAATATCGTTTGGCCATTTGATTGTAAAAAAGGAAGCTTGTGCAGGGAAGAGAGATCGTAATACTTTTACAATTGCTATTGATATTGCTTTTGATATGTAAAATTGATCTCTGATTTCAACAAAATCGGGATATAAAAGCAAGCTGAATAAAAGGTTCATATCTTTCTCCGAATGCCACTTATTTCCAACCTGACCTCTTCCTGAAGATTGGAATCGGCAAGAGACGACGAATCCATTTGACAATGAATTAGAAGATGAATCTAACAATGATCTTAAAAAATCATTCGTTGAAGGAATCTCGTCTAACTGTAATATATTATCAATGGTTTTATATAAGGATTCCACGATTCAATAGAAAGAATTTAAAACAAAGAAAGAGGAATGGTTAAATCCATTCCTCTTCATTTATATAACTAACAAACACATATTACAAAACACAAGAAAGTCCCCAGGGGATGTATTAACGACAGAAATGTTTAGTTACACACCAAGTATATCCAAGCATCACCTCATGAGAACCTCCATTCTGGCGGTTGAAAGAAGTTAAGCCAACTTGATAAGCATAACCAACATGGAATCCTTTGAATCGAATACCTCCCATAGCATAAAATGCAAGAGGAGCAGGACTATAATCACTATCATCCAAAGTATGACGATAGGAAGCCTGTAACCAATATGAGAAATCCTCATTTGACGGAATAGTTTGCATAAACTTCAAGTTGATATCTAACTGACGATCACCATTGACATCAAACTTGAACATAGCAGCAGGTTCTAAAGTCATATTATTGACAAAGTCAAAATCATATCCTAAAAAGCCATAACCCGACAAAGGTCTAATTGGCTCATCGAGACCCATTTCAGTATATTCCGTAGGAATTAAATTACTCATAGAATAACCTAAAAAGAAATTATCCCATAAGAAATAAAGACCTGCATTGGCATTAAAATAAATACCCTTATCCATACCCTCGTTTCCAAGAACATTATCAAGTGTTCCATAAGTGTCAACCAAATAATTATCGAAATTAAAGTGATTAACCATCATAGAAAGACCGAATGATAATTGACGTTGAATGGAACGTTGTTTCATAACATAACGGTCATTCTGCGTTAATGGAATATGATATGCGAAAGTAACCTCACCTCCCTGACGATATGAATAACCATTCTTATCATTATAGAAATAAGCACCAATACCCACATTATTTAAGATACGTGTACGCGCACTTAAAGTTTGTGTCATAGGATGATCATCGATACCAGTCCATTGAAACTTACCTGTCAACATTAAATGTGTACAACGTTCAGCACCAGCAACAGCAGGATTCACCAAATAATAATTGAAATGGTATTGATCGCATACTATTTCTTCTTGTGCAAACGCAGAAGAAACAGCTGTCAAAGCGAAAGCTAATATCCATCCAATTCTACTCCAAAATACCTTCATAACACAACTTATAATATTAAGTAGAAATTAAAAATTTCTATTTGTTATTACTCAACAATGAGTGAAAAAACTCATTATCATTTTGCAAATATAAAAAATTATTAAAAGTTGGAAAGTAAAAGCCTTCCAACTTTTAACTATTAATAGAATAAAATTAACGTCTAATCAAAGTAAAGTGACCTGTATACTCTCTATTAATCTCTTCAATAGTGATTTGATACCAATAGTCAGTAGAAGGTAACTTTTTACCCATGTAAGTACAATCCCAACCTTCTGAATCAGCACCTAAGAATTGTGCTAATTGCTTACCAAATCTATCATAGATAGTAACAATAGCATTTGGATATACATCAGCCAAATTAGGAATTAACCATACATCATTGATACCATCTCCATTATCGGAAACTAATTCAGGGATGACAATAGCAGGTGGATCCAAACGGAATGAACCTGTTGTTTTACATCCGTAACGATCGGTTACATTTACAATATGCTTAGAGAACGTCAAATTCGTTTTAATATTATTCTCATCGGCAGGTTGAACATCAATTCCGTATAAGAATGGTGCTTCACCACGATCTTGAACCAATACAATTTGACGATCACGCAAAGCAATCGAATCAATGCTTTCAATAACTGGATTCGAATGAACAATCACAACAAACGTATCAGATGCAGAACATAAACCACGAACCATATCCACTGTATATTGAGTAGATTCCGTAGGTTTTACTGTTTGAACTGGAGAAGCTGTCAAACCTATTGTATCTGGATACCAAGTGTAAGTAGTTGCATCATAAGATGAAGCATCGAATGTAGCCTCAAAACCTTCACAAACCTCAGAAACACCAGTAATATCACCCTTCAATGGTTCATCAACCAAGACTTGTACATCATATTCTTTAGATGTTTGACAGAAATCATTATATGCTACAGCTGTGTAAGTATATAAAGCCTGATGGGATGGACCACCTAAGTAGGTTGGACGTACAACTACTTTTGTAGTGTTTTCTCCATTAAGGATTGTTTCATCAGCTTTCCATGATACCGTTGTACCTTCTGGTTGTACATTAAGTACCTCCAAAGATGTCTCTGTTCCCTCACAAACATTAGGAACAGCTGGTGTATGCAAGCTAATGGCTGGAATCACCTCAAGGTTTTCTATAGCCGATAATTCTTGTTTCTTTGACTGAGAAGTATACGTAAATGAAACATAATATTCAGTATCTTCCTCAGGAGAAACTCTAACCTCTAATGTATCACCCACTTTTTCTATCTTATCAAATAAGTTGTACGTAACATTATTTTTATAATAATATACATTCAACATTGGGTTACCATTTAAGTTACGGAACGCACCTGTACCCGTTGTATCAATTTTCAAGACTGCTTCATTGCCAAGACAAATGACATCCTTCATTTCAGTCTTTAATTGAAGTTCAGCATCCACATAAAGGGTAGCATGTAATGTGTCACCACAATATTCAGGATCAGTAAGATAAATATCATAATAATGATCAGCTGTGACATCCGAAACCTTAAGAGGATTTTGATCTCCCACCTTTACACCATTTTCCATCCACTCAATATTTTGAGTTCCAGAGGAAGGCACATTAAATGAAACCGGTAAAGTTGCTGTTTCGTGACGATCCACAATGAATGGAACACTTTGAATAGAAGCACGAACAAGCGGTTTCACATTCAATGTATTGGCATCATTTTTAACAACACATCCGTTGTTTTGAATCATGAACGAATAAAGACCATCATCTTCATCAGTAGTATTATATAATGTCATAACATTACTTGATTGTCCACCCATTTTAACGCCATCATGATACCATGTGATAATAGGATTCAAACCAGGTTGCAATTTATAATCGAACGATGTTTGGAATGTTGATTTCTCACATAGTTCAACAAGATCCTGAGAAACAGGAGTTGCAGAAAGAGTTACAGTTTGAACAGTAATTTCTGCAACCGCCTTACATTGATTGATAAATTCAACGCGATAAACATCCTCTGCATCTTCAGTTATAGGATCTGTTTGAACAGAAGCACCTGTTTTCCATAAATTACCATTTTTATACCATGTGTAAGTACCATCTCCTGTTGTATTGTAATTAACAGTCATATTAACCGAATTACCACAACTTACGAAGAAACGTTCTGAATCATCTTTGAACGTAAATGGATCACCTTCATAGTTTTCATCCTCTTGAACAATCATTGCACCAATTACTTGTCCATTTCCAATGACAACCACATGGTCGTTTCCATCCACAATTTTCTTTGTACAAGCACCTGCTGTGGCAGTTACACTAAATGAATATTTTGTATCTGGTACAGTTGATAAATTAGTTGTAACCAAAGAATCACCAGCCGTTCTATCGATTGCAGAAGAAGGATCTGCAGTCCATGAATAGGTAATCATATTGTTACCTGGGTCATTACTTTCAGCTTGTGCATGTAACGTAACACTTGTACCAGGACACGTTGAGTAAACACCAATAATATCAGGAACTGACAAATCATTAATAACAACATCCACATCACTCTTAGGACCAGCACAAACGCCATTTTCTGATACTATCACAGTAGAAGATTCTGTGGCAGGAAGCGTATATTGTGCACTGATTTGATATTTACCTGTCTCTCTTGCATCTGATGATCCAACCATCAACGTATTATCCTTATAATAATTATAAGTAATCGTGTTATAAGAAACATTTGAAACCTTTCCATTTAGAGCCAAGTTAACATTCGTTTCACAAGTTGGAGATGGAGTAGTAATATCGACAATTGGTTGTGGATAAATCTTAATCACAACTGGTTGTGCAGCACTAACAGCATCTGTTGACTTATCATGTTGAGCTACCCAATAAGTAAGAGTTTTTACACTATTAGGATCATCCACCGTAGCGACTTGACCATTCATTGGATATGTATTACCCTTTACAACATCATCCGAGGCACTTGTAGAAGCAGGTTCATTTGTACCATACCAATACAACTCATATTCAGAAGAAGCTGTCAACTTATTAATATCAGCTTTCAAATCTTCCATCACAGCACCTTCACAATAATGATATTCATAAGGTGTAGGAGGTAAAGCATCACTAATACGGACGGAAATTGGAGTAGGTATACTTACACATCCATCCAACTTTTGACTAACGCAATAGCTTTCGTTTTGTTCACTACCTGTTGGTACTGATGGGTCAATGACTGGTGAAGGTGCACCTGTTGTGATTTCAGTGTGACAATCACTCTCATACCATATAAGCGAAGCACTTGACAAATATTCTACAGCCGAAGGATTTTGTTCTAACAAATTCTTTGAGAATGTTCCGTCTGCATTAGCAGCAGCCTTCAAGTAAAGTACCTCATGTGTCACCACTTTTGGAACATATGTTACTTTCACCTCTTTTTCAATCAGTGGACCCACACATACTTGATCTTCACTAATTGAATATGTCTGATGAACTGCAAAATGATGAATTGTAGTTTCAGTCACATCCAATGAGAAATTAGGCGTCGTTATGACTTCATAATTACCAGTCGTTTCATCTTTTTCTGACCAAACCAATGCACTTGCAGGGTGAAGGTCACCATCAGAATTTAACGATGCAGCTAAAGCAACCGTACTATTTTCAGCACAATATTCATATACATTGCTAGTACTTAAAGTAGGTTCTAATACCTCAAGAACAGTAACGACCAAATCTGCAGGAGAACTTTCAGCTCCATCACTAGAAATTTGTGTTACATGATAAGTTGTTTTTCCAGGTTTTGTAACATCTGGAATAATATAATCTTGTTTATTATTATTTTCATCATACCATTGTAAACGGAAATCACCCGAATTATTAGGATCATTGATGATTGCTTCCAAAGCTCTTATGTTATCACTATTTAAACAATAAGAAACGTCACTTGTCGTTGGTGCAGGAGTTAAATAAACAATCACTGTAACTGTTTCTAACTCACTTTCACATCCATCCGCATTGATACGAGACACTTTATAAGTATAAGTTTTATCTTCAGTTTCATTATCTGCAGGATATGGAGGAACTGGGCAACCTGACAATTTATTACCAGAAGCATCATACCATTGCAAAGTATAACCTGTTTCTTCTGTTATCACCTTTGGATTTTGTTCTAATAAATTTTTAAAGACTTTATTAGTTGCATCCGTTTTCAAATAGGTAACTTTCTTATCACCATCTGGTTTAGAAGGTACTTCTTTTACATAAATATCCATAGGAGAAGAAACCGTATCACAATAACCTGTTTTCGTAACATATGCTTTTAGTTCACCAACATTACCCACTTGTCCGGAAACAGCAGTGAATGTAGGATCAGAAATAACAGCATCGCTTAATTTCCAAGTTATTGTTGCATCTGAAGGAGTTAACGACTTAGTTGTAACAACTGTTTTACCACAAGTCATTGTCGAATCCAATTCAATCTCTGCATAATTCTTAACAGTGAATGGGAATGCGACCTTATCGCTAACACAATATTCAGGAGCAGCACTCGTCAACGTATATTGATATGTATAATCTTTTCCTGTTAGTGTAGAAAGACTTAAATCTGACACCACACTTCCCGATTCATCATACCAAGTAACTTTGTACAATTCTACTGGAGATTCTGCAACTAAAGAAACTTTCGATTGATAACAGAAAGGATCAATAGCAACTAACGGATCAGAAGGAATTTCATAAACAGAAATTTTCACACTATCTATATCACTAATACAACCTGTCACATTATCTGTAACATCATAATAATAATATTTATCAGATGCTGTTAAAGTAGACAAATCAGGAGCGCCGACCTTAGATGATTTTTTATCATCACTATACCAAGTATCAGATAATCCGTTAAAATCGGCACTTGCCAAAGCATTCGTAAGAGCAGCTTTTTGAGAAGCATCAGCATTTTCACAAAATGCGATATCATCAATTTTAGGAGCTACAGGTTTTGTATTATACTTAACGATTACAGAGTCAAACACATAACAAGCTGCAGCATCTTTTTTCTCATTATCGCGCACTTTAATGAAATACTTCTCGACAGTTCCCTCTTTTGCAGCAGTCCATTCAATGGAAGTTGCTAAAGTAGAAGAAGCCTTTTTCTCATCCACTTGAAGAGCAGTAGCATCTGCACCTACTTTATCAAGGAACCATAATTCATCGAAGTAAGCCGAAGGTTCTGTTGCTTTCTTGATACTTGACACACCCAACGTTACAGGGTCGCTCTCTTCACACAAGAAGATAGTATCATTTTTAGCAGTAGCACCCGTCACCTCAATTTTGAATGGGTCTGGTTGGTTACATGGAGGACACCAAAATTTAGATTGAAGTTCTATACGTCCACAATTATAATCAGTAAGTTTGCCAAATTTAATATTCGTCATTAAGCTTTCACTACCAGCATTTGACAAACTATTATATTGATTAGCAGTAGCACCAATGGCATTAATATTAAATCCACCCGAATCTGTAAACGGTGTTGAGAAACTGACTGAATTACTTGTTCCAGTACGCAAATTTGTTTTCATTACTTTTACACTGGTAGCAGTAATCTTATGTCCTAAAATATACTTAGATCCTCTTATACTATTACCCTCCAACAGAACACCACATTCAACTGTGAATGTTGTATCAGCATAAGGTATTTCAAACGTCTGAGCTTTCCCTTGCCACAACAAATCACCACACACATAATCACCATTATTTTCATTAATAGCTACCTTATAAATCTGAGGTGTTACAACAACAGTTCCTCCCGTAGCGGAATAAGCCATAGCAGTCATCTCGAACGATTTGTACTCTATTCCAGAATAAATTTCTATCAAAATTCCTTGATTCTGTGGATTTCCAACCTCATTTAATTTTTTATTCTTGAACAAATATGTATCAAAGGAAGTCACATCTTCTAAATAAATAGAATATGTGGTGTCATTGCTTGGCAAAGCTTTATTGTCATTAACCTTTCCGACTTTATCTCCAGTTATACAAAATTCTAATTTTCCACCTGCACCTTTTGCAGAGCCCACCCATAATGTATCCGTACTGCTATCTGTTGAAAAGGCAGCGAATGTTGTTTCATCCGTTGCTTTATAAAATTTATTATTAACTGTCGCCTCGTAACATAACTGGTCCGAAGCAGATGGATGAAGTGGATCAGCAACACACGATGTATGTATTATCGTATCAATCGGCATTTCCATATCAATCACCTCTACTTCCGCAAAAGTTTCTGGGCAATTATCACAAGGGACATTCAATCCAACATAATAAATATCTACACGATATACTCCTGGTTCCTCTGCTGCGATAATAGGAGCATTATACTTATCACTTGTCCGTTCAGCCAAAGAAGACGATTTTGTAGAAGTATTTAAGACAACACCATCTTTTGTCCACATATAGTAATAATTATCTTCTCGACCTTTCAAAGGAGAAAATCCTGCATATAAAGAATCTGCCACTCCTGGGCATTTATATCTCGGTCCTACCATAAATGCTTCAGGACATAAATCCTGAGGTGTACAGTCAATTTTAATCTGCTTAAAACAAGTACTTATTTCGGAATCTTTTCCAGTTCCCAAAGTTCCTGCATCACCCACTCCACCTGGCAATTGCGTAGTACCCCACACATAAAAATCGCCATCTCTATTCACTAAAAATCCAAACATGTCACCACGAGCAATAGCCACTGCGTCATCTACACGAGTTTCTTTTGTATAGCCATGCTCACCAGCACAATAATTAGCAAATACAGGTCCTAAACTCTGTGCAGTACCTTCCTCAGACTTATAAGTAGAATTAGGGATTACACCTCCACTACTTCCCCCTGATTTTGCACCTGCATTATCTCCCCAATAAATAACATAACCTTCTTGAGTAACTGCAGCAGCAGAACCATTTCCCCCTACAATTTGAACAACATCCGTCAAATAATTTTGTCCTGAAATATCTTCATATTGACCTGCGACTACTTTTTCTGCATATTTCATATCAGAGGCATAGGCATTTCTTTTACCACCGACTCCCCACCAGCCGTTATCTCCCCAACCATAAACATATCCTGTACGACCTTCAACCACCATCGCTCCTGCATCTGAAATTCCAGAAGTTCTTACCCCTGTCAAATATTCACCAGAAGATACATCTCCTTTTCCTGTACCAATTTCAACAGGTTCAGCATAATACGCAGTTGCATTCTTATATCCACCACGTCCATTTAAATTACCCATTGAATATACAGTACCAACTTTTGCATCAGGAGAATCTCCCACAATTAGCAAAACATTATTATCACCTCCTGCGACATGAATGACATTTTTCAAAGGTTTTCCATCTGCACCCAAGACAAAACGTGGCAATTCTGACGGATTTTTTATCCATTCTCCTGGGACAGCAACCTCATTTCCTCCCCAATATACACACCTTCCAGTTCCATCATTCAAAATGGCCAACGATCCACCAGACGTTGCTGATATATACTTAACATTACCTAAATATTCTCCTCCTTCATTTCCCTGCAAGTCATACCCCACTTCAACTTCTCCTTTTTTCACCGGCAACGGACTTCCTCCTGCTACATATTTGGAAGCAGGTTGTCCACATTGTCCATAGTCATTCGCTCCCCAACAATATACAATACCATAGCATGACAATGCAACACTATGACCTCCAGATCCAGCCGACAACATGGAAAATGTCAAATTTCCCGTATTCACCAAACTTGGCTTATTTACAATCAATTTTGATGCGTCCGAAGGATCGGCCAAACACAATCGATTATCTCCTGTAGTACTTTTATCAATTTCACCATTGGCACCCCATGCATATATCTGACCCTTACTACACAAAGCAACCGCATGATTACCTCCTCCAGAAATAATCATACTCTGTGAATACGCTCCTGTCACCACTCCCAGTAACAAAAGTAACGATGTATATAAACGTTTCTTCATAATCAATATCTCTTTCCACCCAATATATAAATGATACTATTTTCTTGTTTTATTTAAAATTCACCATCTTTTTCCTACACTATGTAGAAAGTAGCAAATATAAACTTTAAAATTCGGAGTTCAAAAATTTTTTTAGATTTTTTCACATAATGGGCGAATGCTATATAGGGCGAATGCTATTCGCCCTTGTACGGGCGTATCGCATACGCCCTCTTCTTCACTTGCGAATTTCTTTTGTATACGTTCTCTCAACATGGGCGAATGCTATTCGCCCCTACGTACGGGCATATCGCATATGCCCTTCTTCTTCGCCTGCAACTTTCTTTTGTATACGTTCTCTCAACATGGGCGTATGCTATTCGCCCCTACGTACGGGCATATCGCATATGCCCCCTTCTTCACTTGCAAATTTCTTTTGTTTACGTTTCCTCAGCAAGGGGCGAATGCTATTCGCCCCTACGGCAAAAATTCCTCCAAAATTGTTTCCGTTTAGAATTGTCTGTTAAATTGGAATGATTTACTTTTGCAGTTACGATTATAATTTTATTACTAAATAAAAATACCATGGCAATTATTAAACCATTCAAGGGCATCCGTCCTCCAAAAAACTTAGTAGAGAAAGTTGAAAGTCGTCCTTACGACGTACTCGACTCCGAAGAAGCTCGCGCTGAAGCTGGCGACAACGAAATGTCTCTCTACCATATCATCAAACCAGAAATCGATTTCCCTGTCGGCACTAGCGAATACGACCCTCGTGTCTATGAAAAGGCTGCAGAAAATTTCCAAAAATTCCAAAATAAAGGTTGGCTGGTTCAAGACGAGAAAGAGATGTATTACATCTACGCTCAAACTATGAACGGCAAAACTCAATATGGTCTCGTTATCGGTGCTTATGTAAACGACTACATGACAGGCGTTATCAAAAAACACGAACTTACCAGAAGAGACAAAGAGGAAGACAGAATGAAACATGTTCGCGTAAATAACGCAAACATCGAACCTGTATTCTTTGCCTATCCAGACAATGCCACTTTGGATGCTTTGGTAAAACGTTACACCGCTAAAGCTCCTGAATATAAATTCATCGCACCTATCGACGGATTTGGTCACCAGTTTTGGTTAATCGACCAAGATGCCGACATCAAAACCGTCACCGAAGAGTTCGGTAAAATGAAAGCTCTTTACATCGCTGATGGTCATCATCGCTCCGCTGCCGCTGCACTTGTAGGAGATGAGAAACGCAAACAAAATCCTAATCACAAAGGCGATGAGGAATACAACTATTTCATGGCAGTGGCTTTCCCTGCAAGTCAACTTACCATTCTTGATTACAACCGTGTCATCAAAGATTTGAATGGCATGTCAAGTGATGAATTCTTAAAGGCTTTGTCCAAAAACTTTGTTGTAGAGAAAAAGGGTGAAGCCGAATACAAACCACAAGAGTTGCATGAGTTCTCTTTATACTTAGATAAAAATTGGTACAGTCTGAAGGCTAAGCAAGGAACCTACAACAACGAAGATCCTATCGGTGTGTTGGACGTGGATATCTCCAGTAGATTAATCCTTGATGAAATTCTTGGAATTAAAGATCTTCGTTCTGACAAACGCATTGATTTCGTAGGCGGATTACGTGGCTTGAAAGAATTGAAACGTCGTGTGGACAATGGTGAAATGCGTACCGCATTAGCTCTCTACCCTGTTTCCATGCAACAAATTATGGATATTGCGGATAGTGGCAACATCATGCCTCCTAAAGCCACATGGTTTGAACCTAAATTACGTTCAGGTCTTATTATCCATAAATTGGTTTAAAAACGAATCCTGTTTTCGTACAAGGATTACTTTTACTCCTTTACGAAGCGATAAACAACAAACCCCGAAAGCATTCAACTTTCGGGGTTTGTTGTTATTCAATCTTATTAAATTTGGTGTCCGCTAAACTTTTTATGTGTTTAATTTTTTGCAAAAAAAATGAATTATATAATTAATAATACATAATAATCGCATTCTATGTTATGTGCAACCCCTCTGGGGTTGTGTGGACGGGGATACAAATCCATTATTCTACCGATATGGAACCCCTATGGGGTTCTGTGAGACGTAGAGACGGGGTTCTTCGAGACATAGAGACGCAAAATATTGCGTCTCTACAAGGGGGCGACGGTGTCCCATTTGCAAAAAAATCGCATATTGATTCAACTCTCGTTGTTCGATTAGGGGCTTGGCTTTCAAAAAAGAATCCGCAACACCATATTTTACTGGCATTGCGGACTATATTGGTATGTTTTTTTCAAGTTTAACGGACACCAATCATTAACTATAACGAATATTATAAACTTTCCAATATACGTTTCAGAACAGTTTGGCATGAAATCTCACGATTGGCAGCCTCTGGAATAACCAAAGATTGTGGACTTTCAATAACATCATCTGTTACAATCATGTTACGACGAACAGGAAGGCAATGCATAAAGAACGCATTATTGGTCAAAGCCATCTTCTCTGTGCTAACTGTCCAACTCATATCCTTACTCAAGATTTGTCCATAGTTTGGATCTTGATAAGCAGACCAGTTTTTAGCATATACAAAATCTGCACCTTTCAAGGCTTCGTCTTGATCGTATACAATCTTTGCGCCACGAACAAACTTTTCATCCAATTCATATCCCTTTGGATGAGTAATTACAAAATCCACATTCGCTTCATTCATGAAATCAGCGAATGAATTTGGCACTGCTTGTGGCAATGATTTTGGGTGCGGTGCCCATGTCATAACGACCTTTGGACGATTCACCTTCTTATGTTCTTCGATGGTAATCAAATCGGCAAATGCTTGCAATGGATGAGCTGTTGCAGACTCCATACTAAAAACAGGCTTACCTGAATATTTGATAAACTGATTAAGAATAGTCTCCTCGTAATCAAACTTCTTATTTTCAAAACGGGCAAATGAACGAACACCTATTACATCGCAGAATTGAGCCATAACAGGAATTGCTTCTAACAAATGTTCTGATTTGTCACCATCCATAATCACACCACGTTCTGTTTCCAACTTCCATGCACCTTGGTTAACATCCAACACGATGGTATTCATGCCAAGATTCATACCAGCTTTTTGTGTACTCAAACGTGTACGTAAACTATTATTGAAGAAAACGCACAACAATGTTTTGTTCTCGCCCAACTGCTTGAATGCGTAGCGATCTTTTTTTATTTCCAAAGCTTCTTGCACAGCCTTGTTCAAATCGCCAAGGTCTGATGCCATCAATAATTTTCTCATATGTCTATTTTTTATCGTCTATTTTTTGCAAAGTTATATAAAAAAGCAAATGTCTATCTGCTAACCGAAAAATAAATAAGCCACTAAAATAGCTGCTATGATACCACCCAAATCAGCTATCAAACCAGCCGTAACTGCATATCTTGTTTTTTTGATTCCGACAGAACCGAAATAAAGTGCGATGATATAGAATGTTGTATCAGCAGCACCTTGGAACATACAAGACAACCGACCAACAAAAGAATCTGCGCCATACGTTTTCATAGCTTCCACCATCATAGCCTTTGCTCCACTTCCACTCAATGGTTTCATCAACGCCGTAGGCAAAGCGTCCACAAACCGAACATCGGAAAATATAAAAGAAAACAAATATTGTAATCCATGTACCAATAAATCCATTGCTCCAGAGGCACGAAAAACACCAATTCCCACCAACATACCCACTAAATAAGGGAGAATCTTAATAGAGGTTTCAAAACCTGTTTTCGCTCCATCTATAAACGCTTCATAAACATTTATTCTTTTATATGCACCCACAGATACAAAGATCATAATAATGCTAAGCAACAAAAAGTTACCCCCTATTTTGGATACTTGAAAAGCTGTTTGGCTATCTAATCTTGAAAAACCATATACCAACAAAAGGATAAAAGCAGCCAATCCAGCGATCCAACCTATTACTACACGATTCCAAATGTTTAATTTTTGACGAATACCGACATACAAAATTGCAGTTATCGTAGAAAAGAAAGTTGATATCAATAAAGGAATAAAAATATCCGTTGGATTGGCAGCCCCCATAATAGCACGTTGAGCCATAATAGTAACAGGTATAATCGTAAGTCCTGATGTATTTAAGGCCAAGAACATAATTTGGGCATTAGAAGCAACTTCACTTTGTGGATTAAGTTCCTGTAGGCTATTCATTGCTTTCAGTCCAATAGGCGTGGCCGCATTATCAAGCCCCAACATATTTGCCGCGAAATTCATCACCAAATGTCCATTCGCAGGATGTGCTGCAGGGATTTCAGGAAACAATTTTGAAAAAAATGGAGCGATAAGACGTGAAAGGAAATTAATTGCGCCTGCTCGTTCTCCAATATTCATCAATCCCAACCACAAGATCATCACACCACCCAAGGGCAAAGCAATATCCATGACTGCAAATTTCGACATTTCGAACGTACTAGATACAATTCTTTCAAAAACATTAAAATCTCCATAAATAAAAAACTGAATCACAGCAACAATCATTGCTGAAATGAAAAAAAACACCCATATGTAATTCAGTACCACGTCTTTTTGTTATTTTATGAGGAATGAAAATCCTCGATGATTAATTATTTCTTTTTATCTATTTACTTGTTTATTACTTGGCTTATGGTGTTCGACAATTCATAAGAAAAAGAATGTGAAAAAATTTCGCTTTCTATTTTTCCTTCGTCTAAACATTTCATCACCTCTGCCGCTTCATAGTTGTACCCATTTCCTTCATAAGAAACTGGTATTTCGGTTTCTTTTTCCTCACCTTCCAATTGTCGGAAGATACGAGTAGGCATATGAAACATACGATCCAAACGAATAGAACCTTTTTCACCAACTATAACAGCATCAGATTTAAGATTAAAATCAAAACTTGATATCAAAGAAGCCACGCAACCCGATTTGCTCTGCAAGGTCATCACAGAAGTCATATCAACACCCGTTGGAGCTGGAACATTCACTGCATATAACTGAGTTGGTATTCCAAACAAATAATGAAACAAAAAAAGAGGATAAATACCAATGTCATAAACAGAGCCACCACCCAAAGAAGGGTTAAATAATCGGCTATCTGCATTATAGGTTGGATGAATGCCAAACTCTGCCTTTAAGAGTTTCAAATCTCCTATTTCACCACATTGAATTTGATCACGTATGACTTTCATCGATGGTAAAAAAGCTGTCCACATAGCCTCCATTAGGAAAGAATGATTTTCGACAGAAGTGCGATTCATCTGCATCACTTCGGAAGGAGTCAATCCTAATGGTTTTTCACACAAAACAGCTTTCTTAGCTTTTAAAGCATCCATTGTCAGTGAACAATGTAAATGATTGGGTGTGGCGATATAAACGACATCAACCAAAGGATCATTTAACAAAGATTGATAAGACTCATAACTTTTCGTGAAAGAATATTTTGTGGCAAAAGCAGTTGCCTTCTCTTCAGAGCGAGAAGCAACCGCATATAACTGCGCCTGAGGAAGAATTCGGAGTCCCTCCACAAACTGGCTTGCGATATGACCAGTACCAATTATTCCCCAACGATATTGTTTCATGTCTAAACTTCTCTCTGTAAAAAGGCAACGATTCTCTTTCTATTTACTTTAAGAGAGGCAACGCCAACACCAATGAATAAGAAAACAATAGTGAATATCATAGCGAGTTTCAAAGAACCATTAACTGGATGCGGATTAGGTTCGAAATGACTTGAAAAACTAACGCCATCTTCAAACACATCACGTTCCCATACCAATTGTTGCTTTTGATTTTCCAAAGCTAATATCTCATTGTGATAAAGTTTCATCTCACGTTCTACAACCACCATTTTATCAGTTGAAAGTTGGACATCTCGTTTACGAACAAAATATTCTCTTTTACGGAGGCTATCCAACATCACTATTTCATTTGTTGTAGCAGCAATTTTCTCATCCAATTGTCTTTTTCTCAAATTATTCTCTTTTACAATTTGAGGGTTTTGTGAAAAGAAATAAGCAAACAAATCTTCCATATTTGAAAACATAGATGTATCTTGACAATCCACTACAATTCTCAAACGATCTGGCATAATAATATCCATCGTGTCAGATGCATTGTAAATTCCCTTATAATCAATATAATCTGGAGTTCCATCGGACAAGACATCAACATAAAAGAAAGATTGAATATTCGCTATTTTCTTTGCTTGATTTAGTGTTATTCCAAAATCTTTTGCAATTGAATTGTCATCACGATATTTACACTGATTGAACAAAGGGTCAATCATGTTTTTGTAAAAATAAGAATCGTGAGCATTTATTTTCATTTCAACTTCAGCACGATAGACCTTCACTCTAGATAAATACACACCCAAGAATGCACCAATAATCATACATGCTAAAACAATGAATTTTTCCTGGTAAATTAAACGAAGTGTCCATCCTATTCCTTTCAAACACTTCTTTAGCATGTTCCAAATGCCAATGCCTAAATTAGTCAACGCATCAATTAAATCGATCTCCTTTTTTGTTTCGTTTTCCATATTCAAATAGTATTAATTTTCTTTATCATTTTATTTATGTAACCACACTTGAGGATTCAAAAGGTTTTTCTCCTCCCATACTTGGAAAAACAACGTAACCTTATTGCTATCCGCTTCTTTATAAATCTTACCGATAGGAGTATTTCTCTTTATCTTATCTCCATTTTTCACATATATCTGAGTAAGATTTGCATAAACCGTCAAATAATTTCCATGACGTACAATCACAGCATTATTACCACCTGGCACCGAGAAGCATTGTGAAACAACACCATCATATACAGCCATTGCATTTGAACCTGGTGCAGCAGAAATATAAATTCCCTTGTTATTTACCGTCACGTCTTTTAAGACTGGATGTGGTTGTGTACCAAATCTACCCGTAATAGTTCCCTTGACAGGCCACATTAACAAGCCCTTATTTTTAGAAAAACCACCTGAAATGATTTTTTCTTCATTAGACAAGGCATAATTAGAAGTTTTTGTAGATGTTGGAGAACCTTTTTGAGGTGTAGTTTTTTTCGTTGAAGTTGTTGTAGTCGTATTGCTCTTCTTCTGTTGTTGTTGCTGTTGTTGTTTCTTTTTTGCAGCCTCAGCAGCTTGTTTCGCAATTACATCCTGAATTTTTCGATTTAAGTTATCCGCAGCTATCTGCTGATTTTTCAATTCTTGTTTCAACTCTTTTTCTCGCGTACGAAGAGATTCAACCAATTTATTCTGTTTCTGCTTTTGATCTAACGAATAAATTTTCTCTTGTTCCTGTTTTTTCAAAAGATCTTCCGTTCGAGCTTTTAATTGATTCATCTTATCACGCTGAGACTGAATATCTCTTCTTGTCTTAGACAGTTCCACAGATTGTTCTTTTCTCATTTCAGCCAAACTAGACAAATACAGATAACGACGATATCCCTCTTGAAAATTATTGCTTGAAAGTATATATAACAATACATTTTGCTCATTTTTTGTCACATAAGCATAATAGATCATATCCATAAACTTCTTTCGCATCTCTTCATATTGTTGGGAAAGCATCTTTACGCTATTATCCAACGAATCAATCTGATTATTAATCTGATCGATTTCGGATGAACGTCTTTTAATTAAATTATCACGATATTCTATATCTGCATTTAATCGTTCTAATTCATGCAATGACTGCTTGGTGCTTTTACGAGTATCAGACAATTTTTGATCTGTTTTATTTATCTGATTCTTTATTTGAGTCTGTTTGTTCTTTAACTTATTTATCTCATCATTTTTAGACGATTTCTTTTGCGTCGTTGTTTTTTTTGTTTGCTGCGTTGTCGTCTTTTTGGGTTGAGTCTGTGTTGTCTTTTTAGTTTGTGCATACAAAGAGCCTATTTCTGGTACCTGTATCATAACAAGTCCCAAAGAAAATAACAAGGTTAATATGTATTTACAAAATCTCAAAATTCAATCACTTATTTTTAATATACATTTGAATCATTTCTTCCAATGAAATACGCTGATAACCTTCTGGAATTTTATAAGAAAAATTCATATCTGCATTGCTCTCCATTTTTCGATGAGAAACAGTAAGCATAAATGATGAAGGCCATTGGTTAGCAGTCTGCGTATTATTGTTCTGTTTTAATTTTATTTCTGTTTTAACGGGGAATTTTCGAGAAGCAACATTTCCTGAAAAATCCATATAATTCCATCGGATTTCACCAGATTCAATCAAGATCGTACCCGATTGTAATACAGAATCCACAACAAACTCTTGTGACAATCCTTTATAAGTACGTTGTAACAAAAATTTTTCCTCCGTCACATTCATTTTTTCAAAATCCGAATTCTGAGCATTATGACTTTTCTCGTATGCAAAAGGGACATTAGCAAAGATTGACTGAATGGAATGAAAGTTAGCTTCCAATCCATAGTTGTCTTTCATTTCATCAAATGTTGTCGAGAAATAACGTTTGTTGATTCGATCAACCAAGGTAATTCCCGAATCATCTACCATTGCTCTGGCAACTTCGACACCAGCAAGCGGTTGAATAGAAAAGACAATAACACTATCCGTCTTTATTCTTAATTGTCCTCCAATGGAAAACGAACTCACTCCATCCAAAGAGATCGAAAAAGTGGTTTTTGCAGAAAAAGTTTTAAATGGAACCGAATAAATTTCCTTATTCTCTCCTACTAGTCCTTTTTTCGTTTTACAAGATGGTAACCCCAAAAAAAGAATGGAAGAAAGAATCAGTATGAATGTTAAAAACTTATTCGACATATTTCTCATTTTGTATTTTCAATTTAAGTTTCTCTAATCCAGAATATGGTTCTTCATCTTTTGATTTTTCAATCAATTCCAAGGCTTTCTTCCACATCGGAAGATAGGATTCCTTGGGTTCTCCCGATTTGTATAAAATATCACCGTAATGATCTAATAATTCTGGATTCGAATCTCCTCCATGATTATAAGCTTGACTAATATAAAGGGAAGCCATCACATATTCCCCTTGCTTAAAACAAATCCAAGCATACGTATCCAAGAAAATGGCGCTATTAGGATTTGCCTTAACAGTCTTGCTGCTCATACGATCCGCCTTTGCCAAATCCTGGTTCTCCACACACAAAAAATAGGCATAATTATTAAGCACCATAACATTAGACGGATCATGTTTTAAAGCTAATTCATATATTTCAAAAGCTTTCTCTTTCTGTTTTAATTCATAATAATAATCACCCATCATTCCTTCTATAACAGAAGCAGCAACTGGATTATTTTTATTCATCAATATCTCCACCGATTTATTCCATTCAGCAAAGGTTAAAGTATCTTTCTTTTGTATTCTATAGACAGAACCTAACAGGTAATGGAAATCAGAATTCATCGGGAAATTTTGCAATGCCTTTAGACAATATTTCTCAGTACTATCATTCATTGAATGTTCCGAAAAATAGGTTATTACCTGTTGCCATGTCTCTTCTTGCTCAGGATTTCTTTCCAACGATTGAAGCATATAAGAATATCCAGAAGAATCCTTTTGCATAACCATGGCAGAACCCTTGCATAAATAAGGAATATATTCTGAAGGATAATCTTTTATAAATTTTTGATAAACGGAGTCTTTTAAAATCGTAGCAGAATCAGATGTTGCTGCCAAAGTAGCCCCCGCGCGAACATCATACGTCACATCTGGGTTATTAATAACCTTTAAATAATAATCCAAAGCTTGTTCCGTGTTTCCCATCTTATGCAAATATCTCGCATAGGTGTATTGCAATACAGGGTCATTCGGTTTTTTCTTAAACATCTGTTGATAGGTTTTTTCTGCCGAAGCTGTATCTTCCAACATACAATACATTTCGGCCTTATAAGAAACATACCCATACTCTTCTGGATACATTTCAATCAACCGGTCTATCTCCTCAAATGCTTTTTTTCGATCGTCCGTCTTCAAATAGATTTTGAATTTTTCTTCTACAATAGATGGCGTCAATTCTGTCAACTCCGCATACTTATCTAAAGCTTCACAAGCTTTATCGTATTGTTCTGTAACCGAATACAAATTATACAATTGTGAGTAATAGGATTTTGCATGTTTAGAATCTATTTTCAGTAACTCATTGTACAATTCAATAGCCATATTATCATCGTCGGCGTAACATGCCAGTTCAGCCAAAGCTCGTTTGTAACGAACATTCCCAGGATTCAGATAAACAGCTCTCTGAGCATATTGTAACGCTGAATTATACATCTGCTGCATTGAACTCAAACTTGCTAATTCAAAAAAGACAACAGCACTTTTGGGTTGAATGAGATGACAACGATACAAATTATCTGCTGCAGACGCTAAATCTCCAATCTCTTTATCACGAAGTGCCTCTAAATAAAAATAGTTGAATTTAAATTGGTCCTTCTCCGACAACACAGTCTCCTGAACCTGATTGGTTGACGCTTCATTTTTCGTTTTAGATTTACCGCAAACATCTATTCCAGATTGCATCAATATGATGAATCCTAAAACAATCAATTTGTATCTAAATAATACTTTCACTCTTTTTGTAGGGTTTTGCTTAAAATCTTCAATTTTATGTCAGAATAAAAAGTCGAGGTAATCTTTACTTTTTACCTGTATGACCGAATCCACCTTCACCACGTTCTGTCTCCTCCAAGACATCCACTTCTTGCCAAGTTACCTGTTCATGACGAGCAATCACCATTTGACATACACGTTCTCCATCCTCAATTGTGAAAGGTTCGTTCGATAAATTAACAAGGATCACCTTCACCTCTCCACGATAATCTGCATCTATCGTTCCCGGTGTGTTCAATACCGTCACACCATGTTTGGCAGCCAAACCACTACGAGGTCGAATCTGCGCCTCATACCCCTCTGGCAATGCCATATAAATTCCTGTTGGAACAAGTACACGCTCCAATGGTTTTAACTCAATTGCTTCTTCAATATTTGCTCGCAAATCCATTCCTGCGGATTGTGACGTTGCATAACTTGGCAACGCATGTTTCGACTTGTTAATTATCTGTACGTTCATATCATTTTTATAACGGAAATTTCTCCCAAATAGGATGAAGCATCTCCAAATTATTCCAAAATTCTCCCATTGGCCAATCAAAATAGCCTTTCATAGGAATTTACAAAAATAATAAATCATTTTTATTTTTTAGCAGTTGACACGTTTATAATTATCTTTGCAACGAAAATAAAACAGCAATATGAGTTGGAAAGAAAGAACAGAACTGTTAATTGGTAAAAAATTCGCAGATGAATTAGCGCAAAAGCATATTCTTATCGTGGGTGTGGGTGGTGTTGGAGCATACGCTGCAGAAATGATTGTGCGTGCTGGAATAGGTGAACTCACAATCATCGATGCCGACACCGTAAGCGAGAGTAACCTCAATCGTCAATTAGTTGCTCTTCACTCTACAATTGGGGAAGCAAAGACTGACATACTCAAAACTCGATTACTTGACATAAATCCAGACTTAAAAATTCATGCTTTCACCGAATTTTTGAAAGATGAACGAACAACAGAGATATTGGATTCTACAAAGTTTGATTATGTCATAGATGCCATCGACACACTTAGCCCAAAAGTGTTTTTAATTCAAGCTTCTTTAGAACGTCATCTACCCATCATCTCATCTATGGGTGCGGGGGCAAAAAAAGATATTACCCAAATTAAAATTGCTGACATTTCAAAATCCTACAATTGTGCATTGGCAAAAGCTGTGAGGAAACGTCTCTCCAAATTGGGCATTAAAAAAGGATTCCCGTGCGTGTTTAGTTCAGAATTAGCCGATGAAAACGCTGTATTATTAATCGATAACGAGCAAAACAAAGTATCCACAGTAGGTACCATCTCTTATATGCCAGCCACATTTGGCAATTTTATTGCCTGTCGGGTCATTCACGATTTATGTACGGGCGTATAGCATACGCCCCCCTTATTCAACCCACCATACGGGCGTATCGCATACGCCCTCCCCCCTATTCAAACCACCGTACGGGCGTATAGCATACGCCCCCTTATTCAAACCATTTCCTCAAAGGAATATCAAACCCCAATCCGTGCATATAATTATACGTGGCAAGGCGTAACCCTTCACCCACCCGTTCTATATCATAATCTATCTTCTCCACAAAATCCACTTCATTATTACAGAATGGATTTTTCTCTTCTGTAGTTCGGCAAACGCCAAATGCTTTTGGATCTTTTCCAGATGGACTATGTGCTGTCATGGCATATCGATGCCAAAAAGCAGATTGCAATAAACCATCACGAAACATATCACGAACCACTTTCAAAGCACTCATTGTCTCCTGATAAGTTTCTGTCGGGAAACCATACATCAAATACGCATGGACCATTATTCCCGCATCTGTCAGATTGCGAGTGGCTTCAATCACCTGACTTACCGTCACACCTTTATCCATCAACTTCAACAAACGATCGGACGCCACTTCGATACCGCCAGAAACTGCGATGAAACCAGCTTTTGATAGCAAAGTGCACAACTCTGGTGTGTAGGATTTGTCGAAACGAATATTTCCCCAGAAGGAGACAATCAATTTGCGCTCAATAATCTCCTGCGCCATCTCTTTCAATAAACGAGGCGGTAATGCCTCATCTACGAAATGGAAGCCAGACAATCCTGTTTGTTTCATAATTGCCTCCATTCGATCCACAACGACAGAAGCCTTCGGTGCATCGTATCGACATATATAGTCCAACGAAGTGTCGCAAAAAGCACATTTTGCCCAATAGCATCCATGTGCGACCATCATCTTATTCCATTTTCCGTTGGTCCATAGACGATGCATAGGATTCAACATCTCAAACAATGAAAAATAAAGAGAGTGCTCCAATCCGATAAAATCAGGGGAAGCAATTTCACCATACGAAATATTTTCATGGTCATTACCCACATAAACTAATTGACCATTTTTTCTATACATTGTTCGTACCAGTTGAGACTCATTTGTCTTCTGTTCCAAAAACAAAATAAGCCTTTCCAACGGCAATTCTCCATCATCAAATGTTAAATAATCAATATAATCGAACAACCGCGCATCAGAAACAGAACGCAATTCAGTATTGACAAATCCGCCTCCCATTTCGATTTTTATCTCTGGAAATTCCTGTTTCAACCATTCCGAGCAACGTAAAGCAGCATATAAGCAACCAGGGAATGGCACAGAAAAACCAACTAAATCAGGTTTCTCCGTCTGAATTTTCTCCTTGAAGAGGGATAACATCAATTCATCAATCATCGAAGGAGCACGATGCAGTGCCTCTTCCATCTCATCAAATGTAGGAGCAAAAGAGGAAATAGACTCTGCATATCGTATTAAATCAAAATAAGGATCTATTGTTTCACGAATAAAATCAGACAAATCTTCCAAATAGAGTGTGGCCAAATGTCGTGCCATATCTTCCGTTCCCGAAACACCAAAAGCCCATTCCAAATCACCCAGCGAATCAAAGCGAGGTCCTTCTGGTAACAAATTGCGATTAGCAATTCTCACGGACAATGTAGGATCCTCCCCACGAAGGAATCTCATTGCCGAAGATATCGTTCGAGTATAATCAAATCTCAGATTAAAAATTCTACGAAGTTTTTTAGGCAAACGTACATTTTCAGCAGCATCAAACACCCTATTCAAAAATTCAGGTGTAAAAATCTTATCCACCAAACAGATTCCCAAATCAGTTTGAGAGACTAAAAATCCCTTACTACGCAAATAACCCGTCAAGCAAGCCGTTGCAGGGTAAGGCGTATTGAGTTGAGTAAGTGGTGGTGTGACAAGAAGTATTCTCATTCTGCAGTTAATTTACAGATGGTGACCAAGACATCGACAGCCTTACGCATCGATGGAATCGGAACAAATTCATAACAGCCATGAAAATTGACGCCACCTGCGAAGAGGTTTGGACAAGGCAATCCCTTGAACGAAAGATTCGCTCCATCAGTTCCTCCACGAATAGGACGAACAATAGGTGTGACATCACATTCTTGCATAGCTTTTTTAGCAATATCTATCACATGCATTACAGGTTTAATCTTTTCAATCATATTTCGATACTGATCCTTAATAACCAGTTCTATTTTAGCTTCCTCATATTTTACAGAAATCACATCAACCATCTGTTTCATCATCTCTTTACGTTTTTGAAAAGAATTCCAATCATGATCTCGAATGATGAACTTTAATTTTGCCTCTTCTACTCCACCTTCGATACTAATAAGATGATAGAATCCTTCATATCCCTCTGTTTTTTCAGGGATCTCTTCAGAAGGCAATAAAGACATATATTCACATGCCACACGAGAGGCGTTAATCATTTTATCTTTTGCATATCCTGGATGAATTCCTCTACCATAAATAGATAATTCGGCAGAAGCTGCATTAAAATTTTCATACTCTAACTCACCTATTTCACCTCCATCAATCGTATAAGCCCAATCAGCACCAAAATTTTCTATGTTCAAAAGATCAGCACCGCCTCCTATTTCTTCATCTGGAGTAAAGGCGATTCGAATTTTACCGTGCTGTTCTGTAGGATTTGACAAGAAATATTCCGCCATGGTCATTATTTCTGCCACACCCGCTTTATCATCGGCACCTAACAACGTGGTACCATCCGTAACAATCAATTCTTGTCCCTTATATCGGTTTAATTCAGGGAATTGTGCTGCTGACAAGTATATATTTTTCTCCTCATTCAACAAAATATCATTTCCATCAAACAAAACACATTTAGGTTTTATATTCTCTCCAGAAGCATCTGGACTTGTATCCAAATGTGCGATGAAACCGATAGTTGGTACACTTTTCGTCGTGTTTGCAGGAATAGTTGCAGTAAGGTATCCATTATTATCGACAATCACATCTTCAGCTCCCAATGCTTTCAACTCATCCTTTAACATATTTGCCAGGGCAAATTGTCCTTCTGTCGTAGGAGATTTGGTTTGAGTTTCATCAGAAGTAGTCTTTACTGAGACATAGCGCAAAAAACGATTGATTAAAGAATCCATATCAATATATTTTATTCAACAAAATCCCAAACACTCTTTATTCAAAGTGTCAAGATAAAATCACTCATTAAACATATATGTGGAATGAAACAAGTCTTTTTAAAACAAAAGAATCAATTCCTTTACTAACAAGATAGTCAACATCACAAACAAGACAGAAAACAGAATCTTATACGCAACAGACTGACACTTTTGACGAATCTTCTCACCAGAACTGATAACATTAAAGATTACTAACAACAAATATAGACTTAAAGCCCATAGGACAAAATCTCCAATTAGTTCGCCAATAATTTGACCCATAATAAATATTTTTAAATTGACTAAATACAAATACAAAGTTATCTATTATTTCAAAAGGACAATAAGATTTTTATTATTTATTCTCTTCTTCCACCAGCATACAGTCAAGTAGGATCTTGCCGTTTTCATCGTAAAATTTGAGTGTTTTTTTCGAAACGGAGAAAGAGCCTATTTTATTAATTGCTTTAAGGAATTGCGTTTCCAAACGAAATTCTGGGCAGGACATTTTGGTGACTGCAACCTGTTGGATGGTCATTTTATTTCCGTCGGCCGTGAAAGATCCGCCATAATTATTACAGCCAGCGAATCCATGAACTTTATAATCTTCCGAAAAGGTCAGATAGACTACATTTGCCTGGTTTTTATATTCAATTGTAGTACCTTGTATAGAGGTTACTCCCCACACTTTATTCGTCAAAGAGGGATTGTTATAAACAGATACTGTCGTTTTCTTTGATGCACAACCAACCAGAACAAATATCATAAATAGGGCATAAAAACATTTTCTCATATACGTATTTTTTATAGAACTCAAATGTAATAATTTTATTTAACACACAAGGATAAATGCAAACAAAATAGCTATTCACATAAACGATAAAATAGATAGTTAAAATGCATGTGTGTTAAACACAACTATCACACACGTTATTTTCCGATGAAATCAATGAAAAAAAAATATTAAAGATATGTTAAGATGTTTGTTATTAATGAAAAAGGCTCGACAATGTCGAGCCTTTTTACCTATAAAGTATAAAGATTAATCTTTAAACTTAGCGCAGATGAACTCACGGTTCAAACGAGCGATGTTGCTGATAGAAATACGTTTAGGGCATTCAGCTTCACAAGCACGAGTGTTTGTACAGTTACCGAATCCTAACTCATCCATCTTAGCCACCATTGATTTCACACGTTTAACAGCTTCTACACGACCTTGAGGAAGCAGAGCAAATTGAGAAACCTTAGCAGAAACGAACAACATAGCAGAACCATTCTTACATGCAGCTACACAAGCACCACAACCAATACAAGTTGCAGAGTCCATAGCTTCATCAGCATCCACCTTAGAGATAGGAATTGCGTTAGCATCTTGAGCACCACCACAGTTGAATGATACATAACCACCAGCTTGTTGGATTTGATCAAAAGCATTACGATTTACCATCAAGTCTTTGATAACAGGGAATGCAGCAGAACGCCAAGGTTCAACAGTGATAGTTTCACCATCCTTGAAACGACGCATATAAAGTTGGCAAGTAGTTGCTCCTTGTGCAGGACCATGAGGGTGTCCATTGATAAACAATGAGCACATACCGCAGATACCTTCACGACAATCATGGTCGAAAACGATAGGTTCTTCACCTTTCTCAATCAATGATTCGTTTAAGATATCCAATGTTTCCAAAAAAGAGGTATCAGGTGTTGTTTCAACATTTTCATATAATTTGAATTCACCTTTAGCTTTCGGGTCAGCTTGGCGCCAAACCTTTAAGTTGACTTTCATTATATTATCTGTAGCCATTTGATTTACTGTTTAAATTGATTAAGATTTATAGTTACGAGTTTGAACCTTGATAGCCTCATAAGTAAGAGGTTCTTTGATCAACTCAGGCTCCTTCTCATCGTTACCTTGATAATTCCAGCAACCAACATAGAAGTAGTTTTCATCATCACGTTTTGCTTCACCCTCTTCAGTTTGGTATTCTTCACGGAAGTGACCACCACAACTTTCATTACGGCTTAAAGCATCACGAGCGATCAACTCACCCATAATAATGAAATCTCTTAAATGGAAAGCTTTATCCAACTCAATATTCATTCCCTCTTCAACAGTACCAGGAACGAACAAGTTCTTTTCGAATTCTTGGCGTAACTCTTTCAATTTCTTAAGAGCAGTTTCCAAGCTTTCTTTTGTACGACCCATACCAACATACTCCCACATGATGTGACCTAACTCTTTATGAAGAGAGTCTACAGAACGTTTACCCTTGATGTTGATCAAAGCCTCTTGTTCTTTTTCACATTTTGCTTGAGCATCCATGAATTCTTTGCTATCTGGATTGAAACGAGCAACGGTGATTTGGTCTGACAAATAATTTTGAATAGTGTATGGCAATACGAAGTAACCATCAGCCAAACCTTGCATCAAAGCAGATGCACCTAAACGGTTAGCACCGTGGTCTGAGAAGTTACACTCACCAATTGCGAACAAACCTTTAACAGAAGTTTGAAGTTCGTAGTCAACCCAAAGACCACCCATTGTATAGTGGATAGCAGGGAAGATCATCATTGGATTATAGTATTTAACACCATTGATTTCTTTTGCGAATTCACCTGGATTAACATCAGTAATTTCTTCGTACATATCGAACAAGTTACCATAACGTTGACGAACAACGTCGATACCAAGGCGATTGATAGCTTCAGAGAAATCCAAGAATACAGCCAAACCTGTATTGTTTACACCGAAACCTTTATCACAACGCTCTTTAGCTGCACGAGATGCAACGTCACGAGGAACCAAGTTACCGAATGCAGGGTAACGACGCTCCAAGTAATAATCACGATTCTCTTCAGGGATATCAGAACCCTTAATTTCGCCACGTTGTAATTTCTTAGCATCTTCGATGTTCTTTGGAACCCAGATACGTCCATCGTTACGTAATGACTCAGACATCAAAGTCAACTTTGATTGTTTGTCACCATGAACAGGAATACAAGTTGGGTGAATTTGAACATATGAAGGATTTGCCATATAAGCACCCTTACGATATGCAGCGATTGCAGCTGAACAGTTACAACCCATAGCGTTAGTAGACAAGAAATAAGTGTTTCCGTAACCACCAGTAGCTAAAACTACAGCGTGAGCAGCGAAACGTTCAAACTTACCTGTTACCAAGTTTTTAGCAATGATACCACGTGCACGTCCGTCAATCATTACGACATCATGCATCTCATATCTATTGTAACTCTTTACTTTACCAGCTTTGATTTGACGGTTTAGTGAAGAATAAGCACCTAATAACAATTGTTGACCTGTTTGTCCTTTTGCATAGAAAGTACGGCTAACTTGAGCACCACCAAATGAACGGTTTGCTAATAATCCTCCGTATTCACGAGCAAATGGAACACCTTGTGCAACACATTGGTCGATGATATTAGATGATACTTCAGCCAAACGATATACGTTTGCTTCACGAGCACGATAGTCACCACCTTTTACTGTATCGTAGAATAAACGATATACAGAGTCACCATCGTTTTGATAACATTTTGCTGCATTAATACCTCCTTGTGCTGCAATTGAGTGAGCACGACGTGGAGAATCTTGGATACAGAAATTTAATACGTTGAAGCCCATTTCTGCTAATGTTGATGCTGCAGATGCACCAGCCAAACCTGTTCCAACAACGATGATATCCAACTTACGTTTGTTGGCAGGATTCACCAATTTTTGGTGAGCTTTATAATTAGTCCATTTCTCTGCTATTGGACCCTCTGGAATTTTTGAATTTATTTCAGCCATAATTATATTTCTTATTTTCTATTAATAACTTAATTAAAGACTTTGAATATAACCTGCAACAACAACAGCGCCAAAGCCTAAGAAGATAATGGTAGCAACAATGTTAGCTATACATTTCAAACGAGGGAACCAAGTTTTTCCATTAATACCCATAGTTTGGAATGCACTCCAGAATCCATGAGTTAAATGGAACCAAAGAGCAGCCAACCATACCAAGTAGATCAAGCAAATAACTGGATTTGAGAAAGTAGCCTGAATCAAAGCAGCACCATCTGAAAATTGTCCTGCATATTCAGCTTCTGCACCCATGATTTCAGGCAATTGCATTTTTGCCCAAAATTGTGTTAAGTGTAATAGCAAACCACCAATTACAACAAAACCTAAAACAAGCATGTTTTGAGAAGAAAGCTCAACCTCATTCTGATTACGTTGTACAGAATAACCAACTGGACGTGCTTTCATGTTACGCAATGTAAGAATCATTGCAAAAATAATGTGCAAAATGAAACCGCAAGCTAATACTAATGTACCTACCAAAGCGTACCAATTTGCACCTAAGAACTCACAAATGCCATTATATGCTTCGCCTGAGAATATAGCAACCGCATTCATCGACATGTGAAAAGTAAGAAACAAAATGAGAAAAAGTCCTGTGATACTCATAATCAACTTTCTCCCGATTGATGAATCAATTAACCACATAAGTTTTTAAAATTTAATGAATTATTTAATTATTACTAGTTTTTTACGTTTTGTGTATATGAGTTTTTCTCTAAAATACTATTGAAAATACAAATATAAGTAAAAAAACGATACAAGGAAAAATTTGAATTAAGATTTGGAGGAGGTTCTGAAAATTCATTGAAAGTGGTTTATTTCAGCCGAAACAACAAGCAAAAAAAAGTGAAAGTAACAATTCATGTCACTTTCACTTCTACATATATTTATTTCACATCTAAGACTTAGTACTAATTTCGATGATATCTAGTATATCGTTTTTTAGACATACCATAATTAGCATAGCATCCACGATCTTTTTGTCCGATTCGGAACTCTATGCCTAATTCATGAGAACCTGGTCTGTTTAAATCTGTACAACAGAGATCATACGAATAAAAAGCAGAGAATATTTCATGTGAAAAACCTACACGGAAAACAACTTCTTTTGTAATCTTAAAAGCTGATCCAACATAAAAATAATCTCTCGGTCTAGAATCATAATCACCAACATAATAGAAATCTAAGCCAATTTCATGTTGTTGAATATCCTTACATCTTTCATCTCCCATAAAATAATAAAAAGCATATGTTGGCGCTAAACGCCACCATTCTTGTGATTGAAAATTACAATTAACAAAAGCATAAAAGATTTTATTCATTGAAATATGATTATTACCTCTCAACAAATGGTTAGCAGCAAAACCAAATTCAATATTTTGAATCAAAAATTCAATTCCGACGTCAATATCTGGAGATATTCCTTTTTCCAAATATTCATCAAATCCGTCTATTCTTATTTCCGGAATTTCGCTTTCATTCTTCCTTATTTCATCCCTATCATACGATTTATTCATAAAACCAGCACTTAACCCCAAATTAATATAACTATCCGGTCCTATTGGAACACAAAATGCATAATCAATCTTAGGATTTATAACGGTTTGATATCCTATTAAATCATAAAGTAAATTTAGGCCTACTTGAGAATGAGCTCCCAAGAAAAAATATTTTGCAGAAAGGAAACCACTTTTAGGACAACCATCCAAACCAGCCCATTGCAACCGACCTCCTAATGATATAGTAGAATATTTCAATTCTGGTATATATCCAGGATTATGATAAGCATATTGCATTTGTTTATTCGAAAAGAAAGGGACTTCTTGTGCATGAAGAACTCCAAGACTTAAAACAAATGTTATTATTATAAAATATCTTCTCATACTTAAATTCATTTCAAATTTATTATTTTTCTCGAGCTAGTGTCACATATCCTGTCATGGTTTCTTCTTTTCCATGGACATGATAAAACAAAACATAAAAATAAGTGTCATTTGATGCTAAACCTTTGCCTCGATATGAGCCATCCCAACCCTCACGATCTTCTGTTTCAAAGATTAATGTACCAACTCTATCGTAAATCTGCAATTTGTATTTATCCATAAATTTAGAATTACCATCAGCCACAAATGAATTAGGAACAAATGGTTTGCATCTTACAGGTAAAGCCACAAAGGTATCGCGTGAACACATATCTTCTACAGTCACAGTTAAAAACATGTATTGATCATCACATCTAAAAATTTCATTTTCTTCAAATTCATACGTAAACGATGGACTTGTAGATACAACATTATTAGTATCTGTCATCCACCACTTATAGGATAAAAATTCTCCATCTAAATCCGTCGAGAAAGAAATTACATTATGTGTTAAATCCAATGCACCTTCTTTATTATCCCATTCACTATAGGTATTCTGTTGGTAAATGATAGGAGTAACATATTCAATAATTTTAACTGTATCAGATATAGAATCATGACAATGATTATTATCCTCCACCCATAATTGAATAGGATATACAGGATTAATATCTGATGCAGAATGAGTAAATATAGTATTACGATCGACAAGAGTATCATTATACGACCAACGAACGCTTACATAGTTCTTCTTCGGTTTCAACTGAAACACTCCATCAGAACAAACTTTCAATGCTCCACCTATTTTTGGCTGTATCTTATCCAAAGCGTTTATAGTCGAAAACTCATATTGATATAAACATCCTAAAGAATTTTCTCTCGCGATTAACATATAATCTTTTTTACCTTCAATAATAAAGTCTGGTGACACACGTTCATCATCCAAAAATGGCAATTCCACCCAAGTAAATGTACAAGAATTAGTAGCTGTAGCTACAAACTCAGCTTTATCACCATAACAATATTTCTTATCAAATCCTGAAACTTTTACGTTTTCAGGTCTATGGAATGTTAAATTCAAAGTGTCTGTTGCCATACACCCATGTTCATTCTTTGCAACAAAAGTATAAACACCCGTCTCTTTCAAAGCTGTAGACAAACTTGGATAAGCGACACTCAATGTTTGATTATAAAGTGACTTTATCGTATCCTTAATACTATATGTATTTGCTATTTCTAATATTGATACACTTTCACCATAACACTCATCATGTTGTAATTTCAAAGGTTTAACCTCAGGATGAATGGTTACAACAATTGTAGTATCCTTACTTAAACAATTACTATTATCTTGAATATGACGAACTTTATAGTATCTTGTTCCTGCAAGGTCTGTAGACACATATGAATTAACGGTATCAACAGTTGATGGTACGGATGAAATATTCTCCCATATCAATCTTAAATTAGTCTCTAATGGCATACCTGTCAACAACTGAGATCCTGTATTTTGACAGAATTCCTGACTTTCAACAGAAGGTATCTCTGGTTGCTTATAGAAGGTCAAAGTGGACAAACCAGAAGCCGTACAAGTAAGTCCATTCGTTGTGTATGAATAGTAAACTTCATAAACTCCACTCTCAGTAAGAGACCTTGCCTTGTTTGTCACATTGTTTGTCTTATTCAATCCATAATAAATAGAATCAACCACCACTAATGGAGTCATATCACGTGCTGTAGCGGATTTTTTAGCCAATTGTACCAAATCAATCGTATAAGGTTGACAAGTAGCTGTATCTGGTAATAAGATTTCAATCTGTGGATATACAACTGCCTTTACAGAGGAGAGCTTACTAACACAACCTGTAACAAGGTTCTTTTGTTGTACTGAATAAGTAGTCGTTCCAGCTTCTTTCACTGAGAAAGTAGCGACATCCAAATTCTCAAATACTTCATTATGATTAGAATCAAACCACTTCAACATCAACAACTCTCCACTATCAGTCTTAGTAGGAACAAGAACTTTTGCATCATCTCCATCTTTCAACTGACATAAATTAACAATCGTGTCTGGTAATGTTTGCGGATTTGGATTAACCGTAACAGTCACATCAATACTATCGTAACAATACAAAGAACCGATCTTCTTTTGTCCAATCAAACGGAATGTTTCAGTCTCTTGTACTGAATTCTCAAATGGGAAATTAGCACCTTCTGATGTTACTGTTCCGCGTCTCCAAACATAACTATCAGCATTAATAGCTTTCAAATCAGGAACAACATCACCATAACAAATAGTATCTGTACCTATTGTGGCTACCCCAATAGAATCGTATGCAACTACCTCAAATGTATCTTGACGTTGACATTTAGATTCTTTTTCATTCACCATCACCAAATATTTACCTGATTGTGCAACACTATCTGGACGTGCAACTGAAATTTTACTTCCATTCTCAGGAAGGAAGAAGTAACTATACGTTACCGTATCAATATTGGTTGTATAATTTGGTTCAACACGACTTGTTATATCAAGCGCATCTTTGAAACATGTCTCTATTAATTCAACTGGTTGATAGGCAATCTTCTTGCGAATATCAAATGTAAAGGAAACAGGTTCACTATAACAATGTGATAATGTATCAACAGCTTTTAATGTATAATTAGATGTTCCAAACTGATCGGTTGAAACAACAAATTGAGTATCTTGAACCTTAGCTGTTCTACCCTCCCACATAAATGTTTGATTTAATGTGTTAGAACCATTCTTAGAAGCTGATAAAATCACATCACCAATGCTTTGACATACAATCGTATCACCCACTAAAGTTGGCATAGATGGTTGTGGATAGAATTGAACAGAAACTGGTTGAACCAATTCACATCCTTTATCATCTTTATAATAAACTTTCAAATAACTATTCTCTGCTATTTTTGTCTCATTATGAATAGTATCTGTTCCCATCAAAGTATATTGATAAGTAGGATTAGTTCCTCCTTCAATAACACTTGATAAAGATTCCATTAAATCAAAGGTGTATGGTTGACAGATGGTATCTGGATCAATCCATTTACTACGTATCTGTGGATGAACATGAACTGTCATATTGAAGCGCTCACTAACACAATTAGTCTTCTTATTGTATACTTCAACTTCATATTCGAAAGTCCCTGCTTCTTGGATAGATTGAGAGATCTTCTCTTTCTCTGTCATATTACCATCCTTATCGTACCATCTCATCGGATATGCATCAATATCTGCTGCAGGACGATTGAAACTTAATGAAACTGGACTTCCTGCAGTATCCTGACACAAGTCAATCGTAGTATCATGCAAAGCTATTGGATTTGGATTAGTAACAATTGTCACATCAATACTATCCTCACACATTAATTGTCCTATTTGCTTGATACCGATCAAACGAATCGTTTCTGTTTTTTCTGTATCACTCTTATAAACTAATGAAGCTCCAGAAACTTGTTTTCCATTAGCATTTCTCCATATATAGGAATCTGCATACTTAGCCTCCAATGTTATCTCTGAGTATTCACAAAGTACTCTTGGACCGTCTGCCTCTATTCCTAATGAATCACGTACAAGAACATTTACCATTTCTTCACGTTGACAGACTTTCATAGAATCTGAGACTCTCACAAGATAACTTCCGCTCTTTACAATAGCTTTAGGATCAAATGTTTCTAATGCTCCTGGAAGTTCATATTCATAATGCAACGTTCCGAGTCCTCCTTTCAATTTTTCAACTTGAGCAATCAAATCAACAGGAACATTATAGCAACTCTTCAATGTATCCAATTCTATGGCTTGGATGGAATCTCGAATCACTAATGTAATCGTATCTGGCTGACTATAACATTTGGTAATTGTATCGTATGCTCGAACACGGTATACATTCTTTCCTGATTTGTTCAAGTCAACATCTTGTGTCTTAGCTAACAAGGTCTCCTTGTCATTCATCACCCATTCGAATATCTGTGGTGATGGAGTTCCATCTTTCACGCCGTTCGATTGTGCTGTCAAGGAAACCACCTTCTGTGCCTGACACATATCTGTATCCTTTGGAACTGTTGGTATGTTCGGTTCTGAATGGAACTTGATGGTGATCTCTTGTTTCAACTTACAGCCATTCTTATCTGTAAAGTAAGCCATCAAGTTACTGTTCTTTGAAATTTTTGTTTCATCCTTCAAGGTGTCGGAGCCGTTCATAACGTAGTGGGTGAACTTGCCCTTTCCTCCGTAGAAATTGTTAACGTCTTGCAATGCATTCTGCAAATTGTAGGTGAATGGCTCACAGACTGGTTGTGGATCTTTCCACTTGGTGCGTAACATCGGTTGAACAACAACTGTCATCTTGAAACGTGGACTGACGCAGCCCGTCACTCTATCTGTCAAGTCTGCCCAGTAGATAAAGGTGCTATCATCCTTGATGGATTGGTCTATCGTCTCCTTGGATGAGAAGGATTGAGTCGCATCTTCCTTGTCATACCAGTTCAAAATATAGGAGGTGATATTGTCTGTAGCACGGTCAAATCCTACTTGGATAACAGAAGATTTGGAAGCTGTGTCCTGACATACATAGATCGTACTGTCTGGTAAAACTTTCGGATTTGGGTTCGTCAAGATCGTCACGTCAATACTGTCTTGGCAGGTCAACGTTCCGATTAGTTTGGATCCAATTAGTTTGACCACTTCTGTTTTTGCCGTATCACTCTTATATAATAATGATTCGCCTTCCAATTTAGCGCCATTGGATCTTCTCCATACATAAGAATCCGCATTGGATGCTGTGAGCGTAATTTCTGATATCTCGCATAGAACTCTTGGTCCGTCTGCATGAACACCCAAGGAATCATGCATCAAGACATTCACCTTCTCTTCTCTCTGACATACTGCCATGGAATCCGAGACCTTCACAAGATAACTGCCGGTCTTTACAATTTTATCTGCGGCTACTGTTTCCAAAGTTCCTGGAAGACTATATTCATAATGCAACGTTCCGAGTCCACCTTTTAATTTCTCAACTTGAGCTGTCAAGTCAACAGGTACATTATAGCAACTCTTCAATGTATCCAATCCTATGGCTTGGATAGAATCTCGAATCACTAATGTAATCGTATCTGGCTGACTATAACATTTGGTAATTGTATCGTATGCTCGAACACGGTATACATTCTTTCCTGATTTGTTCAAGTCAACATCTTGTGTCTTAGCTAACAAGGTCTCCTTGTCATTCATCACCCATTCGAATATCTGTGGTGATGGAGTTCCATCTTTCACGCCGTTCGATTGTGCTGTCAAGGAAACCACCTTCTGTGCCTGACACATATCTGTATCCTTTGGAACTGTTGGTATGTTCGGTTCTGAATGGAACTTGATGGTGATCTCTTGTTTCAACTTACAGCCATTCTTATCTGTAAAGTAAGCCATCAAGTTACTGTTCTTTGAAATTTTTGTTTCATCCTTCAAGGTGTCGGAGCCGTTCATAACGTAGTGGGTGAACTTGCCCTTTCCTCCGTAGAAATTGTTAACGTCTTGCAATGCATTCTGCAAATTGTAGGTGAATGGCTCACAGACTGGTTGTGGATCTTTCCACTTGGTGCGTAACATCGGTTGAACAACAACTGTCATCTTGAAACGTGGACTGACGCAGCCCGTCACTCTATCTGTCAAGTCTGCCCAGTAGATAAAGGTGCTATCATCCTTGATGGATTGGTCTATCGTCTCCTTGGATGAGAAGGATTGAGTCGCATCTTCCTTGTCATACCAGTTCAAAATATAGGAGGTGATATTGTCTGTAGCACGGTCAAATCCTACTTGGATAACAGAAGATTTGGAAGCTGTGTCCTGACATACATAGATCGTACTGTCTGGTAAAACTTTCGGATTTGGGTTCGTCAAGATCGTCACGTCAATACTGTCTTGGCAGGTCAACGTTCCGATTAGTTTGGATCCAATTAGTTTGACCACTTCTGTTTTTGCCGTATCACTCTTATATAATAATGATTCGCCTTCCAATTTAGCGCCATTGGATCTTCTCCATACATAAGAATCCGCATTGGATGCTGTGAGCGTAATTTCTGATATCTCGCATAGAACTCTTGGTCCGTCTGCATGAACACCCAAGGAATCATGCATCAAGACATTCACCTTCTCTTCTCTCTGACATACTGCCATGGAATCCGAGACCTTCACAAGATAACTGCCGGTCTTTACAATTTTATCTGCGGCTACTGTTTCCAAAGTTCCTGGAAGACTATATTCATAATGCAACGTTCCGAGTCCACCTTTTAATTTCTCAACTTGAGCTGTCAAGTCAACAGGTACATTATAGCAACTCTTCAATGTATCCAATCCTATGGCTTGGATGGAATCTCGAATAGTCATTGTAAATGTATCAGGCTGACTGTAACATTGAGTATGTAAATCATAAGCACGAACCTCGTATGTGTTCTTACCAGTATAACTCAAATCCGCATCGATTGTATTAGCCTTGATTGTATCACGAGTATTAATTACCCATTCAAAAGACTGAGAAGAAGGCGTATTGTTTTTAACACCATTCGAGACAGCCTGAAGAGTAATTGTTTTCAATTCCTGGCAGACACTTGTATCATTATAGATAGTAGGGATATTAGGTTCTGGGAAGAATTGAATAGAAACAGGTTGTTTCAATTCACATCCATTATTATCTAAATAATAAGCTGTTAATTTACTGTTTTCTTTAATCGCTGTTTCATTATGAATCGTATCATTACTACTATTGTTCAATGTAAACTGATACGTAGGATTCTTACCACCATAGATAGCCTTGTTCAAAGCCACCAACATATTGAAAGAATCTGGTTGACAGATGGTATCTGGATCTATCCATTTACTACGAATCTGAGGATAAACCGTTATCTTCATAGAGGCGAAATCACTTACACAACCCGTGTTACGGTCTGTCAAATTCACCTTATAAACAAATATGCTATCCTTCACGATTGGTTGACTGATTGTTTCAACATCTTTTGCCAACAACACATCGCCCTTATTATTATACCAAGAGATAGCATAGTTACTAGAACCATTAGCTGCATCGCGATCGAACTGGAATTCAACAGGAGCACCTGTAGTATCCTGACAAACACCAATAGTAGTATCACGTAACACTGTTGGAAGAGTATCAACAATCACCTTATGAGATGTTTTTGAAACACAAGTTGGCAAATCATTTAATGCACCAACAACAGTCAAAGTAGTATCTTTCGTTAAACCGAGTTGTTTATAAGAAAGGCCTGTACTTAACAAAGAAGAATCGTAATACCATTTGTATGAAATAGGACGATTGTCACCCGTTACTTTCAATGAAATAGAATCACTTGAGCAAATCTCTTTTTCACCATCTATAGAAAAATGCGGTAATTCATGGAAGATAACCGTCACCTCATTTCTTTGAGAGCAATTTGTTAACTCATCATGAAGTTCGAACTGATAAGTAGAAGTATCCTGAACTGTCGATGTCAAATGTTCAAGGTCAGACTGTAACATAACATTTGTACCTTTCTGAGCAGACATGACAAAGTTGGAACGATATTTTGCATCTACCTCGAATGATTTATAAGCTAAATCCCATAAATTAACAACCGAATCACTACAATATGCAAGTGTATCTTTACCGCCAATAGGTTTTGCAACGATGGAAGAAGCAACAACAGCTACAGAAGTAGACATATCACTTTGACAAGAAGTAAGCGTATCTTCAAAATAAGCTTTTAGAATAGTCCATGGATCCTTTTCATCCAATGAATATTGTAATCCGATTTGACCATCTTGCCAAACAAGACGTTGGTTGTCAGAATATGTAGTATCAGATGCATTAATCTTCAACGGAGCATTACTACGACAGAAGAAGAGTGAGTCTTCTCCATTTTCAATCAATGGAGCAGCAGGTTTGGTATTAATCGTAACTGTAAACGTATCTTCTGTTGAACAGATCTTATCTGAATCAATCATTACATAACCATATTGAACCTCTTCAGATGCTTTTGAATAAGCCAAAGAAGACATTTCTGTTTCAGTCAAAGTATCTTTTTTCAAAGAACTATTCAAAGTAAAATAGTAATCGATTTTAGGATTATGACCACCAATAGTATTCGTATTACGATAATTTTTGATGTAAGAAGCAGCATCAAAAACATCCGGTTGACATATTGGAGCAGGATCTGAGATTGATAATGAAATCTTTTTATTGACTGTCACTGTAATCTCTTTGCTGCTCATACAGTGAGTTCCTTTGTCAATATTTTTTATAACACCGACATACTTAACATTAATTCTAGAATCCGTGAAAGTTGTATCCGCATTGAAATTTTCTCTTTGTATTTTGTTTGCATCTTCCCAATAGAAATACAAGTCGTTGTATTTATTATCTGAATTGACAGAAGAAGTATAATCAACATTCAACTTATGGTTACCCGATCCTTGACATAAACTAGTATCCTTAATCAAAGGCAAACCTGGTAATGAATCGATATTGATTATCACATTCACGCTATCCACACAATTATAACCTGTAGTTGCCACAAGTGTCAATTTTTCATCTTCACCAGAACTAAACGCACTCTCATTGATAATGCGAGTACCCTTATTGTACCATTCATATGTATAAGGAGTATTTTGAGGAGTAGGTAATGCGAACACCTCATTCTCACACTTATTGACAGAATCAGGCTTCATTTCCGGAAGCGGTGCAAATTGGATTGTGACAGAATCGACATGTGAGCATCCACTGATAGGATCTTGAACAGAAATGTAGTATTTCTGAATATCTTCGACAGTCTTAACCTTTGTTGAATAGATTTTTCGAGCAGCAGTTTCAGAAACAACCGTACCATTAGCAGACGTTATTTCAAAAGTAGGATTAGCTTGAGTAATAATAGTTTGATGACGATCAATGGCATCATCTACTATTTCCCATAAATCAACAGAATCGCCATAGCATTTTTGTATTGGAGCGATCGGAGTATAATCAAATGTTTTTTCTACAAAGACATCTATAGAATCGTAATCACTATAACAAGATGTTTCCGTATTCAACACACGAACCAAGAAACGATCTTCACTTGCGACCGATGCATCATACTTTTCAACTTTATTCCACTCTAAGATTTCTTTGTTCTTATTTACAGTAACACCACCATCCACTGTTAAATCCACGGCATCATTCAAGCAATAATACAAAGTGTCATTTGTAACATTTGGTATAGATGGTTTTTCGTTCACTATAATTTGAACCGGTACTTTTTCACCAGCACACTTGGTATCAAACAAAGAAACATAGAAAAGATTTTGGTGATTAGACGATAAATACTTACCTGGCACATCGCTCTCAGCAACAGCAAGTTCCTTATTGATCTCTACACCATCCTTATCGTAATATTTCTCATTATAAGTTGTTTTATTATGAACGAAATCCACCACTTTTTTAGAAGGTTCCTTTTCACAAACGAAAATAGAATCCACTGTAAGATCACCCTTAACAGAATCACGAACCACAATCGTGATATTTGCCCATGGTCCATTACAACCAACCGAAGTGGTTTGACGAATACAATAATAATACTGACCTGGGGATTTAATAGGCATCACAATAGAATCTTGTTTAACAGAATTCCATTCCAAACGGACAGGATCGTATTTATACAATGTATCACAATCTTCAACGAAACTAGTCTTTTGAACCGCAGTCATGGTATACCCTTGTTCTGTTGCTTTCACGCGCAATACATCATTTGGATACTGACTATCATCACCTGGACAAAATTCCACCAAGAAATGATTATTTTCATAAATATATTTTGTCGTATCACCGATATAAGGTGTTGAATAGATAGCACTACCTACCACTACACGGAACACAGACGAGTCGCTCACACAGCTATTACTATCTACACGGACTACTGAGAATTCACTTGTATTGGCAGTTTTAGTACTAATCAACGGGTCAAATATTTCAGCAATTCCAGAATAATTATCTACCTCAAATCCATTAGAAGGCAATTTGGAATTACTTAACACATTCCTCCAAACCCATTTGTCGTTTTCATTGTATTTATCTTTGATAAACTCATTCAAATTTTTACTAGCAGAATCATTGGTACAATATAAGATAGAGTCACCGACAGTGAATTCTGGTTTTGTATTATCATAACAACTAATTTTTATAGTACCCAAACTACCAAATCCAATACAACTATTAGCAGACTGAGGTTGAGCAACATAATTCACATATTGATAATTTTCACCCGTCACACAAGAGAGCGAAGGTATTCCTGTTTGATCCAAGAAATCATTTAATGTGATTGAATCTTTTGCAATAGAATATAATAAGTTGGTCTCTTGATCTGTCGTACTATTATTATACGTATAGAATAATACGTTATTGATATCGTAACCTGTATTCAAATCACCAATTCGTTTTATAATATCATCCGCCTTCAAATCATAATGCTGACAAATGGAGATAGTATCCATTTCCAATTTTTCTGGATATGGATCCACAGCAACGAAAATAGTATCTTGTTCACTCGGACATTGGTCTTTGAAGAATTCAGCAGCATATTCAAATGTTCCTGCAGAATCTCGAGGGACACTTATCGAGTCACCCACACCCAATTCTATAGCCTCCTTTATCGGCAATCCATTTTCGTCCAAATCATCTGTAGTGATAATTGAATACCACTTCACATCCAAATCAGCTGGAGCCGCATTCGTATCGATTTTAAGAGTTATCATATCTCCCTTATACAAGGATTGACAAACACGCATTTGTCCTTTGCTATCCTTATCTAAGATGATTGGTTTCACATCAATTTTAATATCAATGATCTTTAATTTGAATTTCAGTGTATCACCAAAACAACGATCTAGATAATTACGTTTGACTATAGCAATATCAAAAACACCCGGTTCTTTACTAGACACAATGGTATCTTTTGCTAATTCCCAATTATACGGGTCATCAGTTTTCCTGTTTCGGTTCAACCATAAAGAGGAGTGTTTTACGCCACTAAGGTCTGTCACTTCCCCATATATATCATAGTTATTATGATCTTTATAAATAGTCATCGGTTTCATTATCTCTTCCAGACACGCATAAACCGTTTCTCCCTCTTTAATTGTATCCTTTTTATAGACAACAACAGGAGCTTTCAAATCTGTTTTTATGAACTTGACTTTTATATATTTATCACAACCCCCATTTTTCCAAGGAGATCTAAAATAAGCATATGTAACCAGATCTTTATCAATCGTATATTGATGAGTATGAGCCTCCTCACTCATTATATTAATACTATTGGTTCCTTGGAAATAATCAGTTGTATCCTCTGATTCATACAACACAAAAAGCTGACTATAATCTATTTTCATATTAACAATAGAGTCAACTGAATCTGGAGTCAATTCTACTTCACAATTAAGAAAATCATCAAATGAGGAATCATAGTTAGCAGCACCAGCAGTAATAGATGGCAAATGATCCATATTACTTAACAAGGATTCCATTCTGGATTGGTTCACACCATGTTCCTTAGCAAACTGCAATAATTTATTTCTCTTAGTTTGTTCCCATATACAAGAATCTAGTTTTACAATAGAATCGAGATCAAACTGATAATAATTATACAACATATCATAAATTTCAGCTGCATAAATGGTTGTTTGATTACAATAAGGTATTTCTATTGAATCTGGGACACTAATACATTCACTACTAGCGTCAATAACTATTTCAACAGGTTCTGTCAGTCTGTTTTTTTGGAACAAACCTTCCGTGGTTTGTCTTGGCCCTCCACCTAAACCTTCGCAACCAGGATCAGGAGTACAACCTTCGCAACCAGGAAGACCACCACCACCATCACCATCACACTTTAATGCTTTGAAATAATCATCAATTGCAGTACTATTTTCTAATCCATGATTAGGATCTTTTCTATTAACACTTTCCATGGTGGATTTTTCATCCGTTTTTTCACTCGCGACAGATATTTCGGCCTCTTGAACATACGTAGGTTTCGTGTCATTATAGGTGGTTTTTCGATAAACTTCATCATCTGCCGGTTTTGTATGCAACGTCAATGTGATTTTTATCACATCCTTATTCTTTACTGATGTAGGAATAACCATATTTCCAAAATCCAATTTAACCTGTCTGGATATCAATTGAGAAGGATTAGTTTCAAACAACTCAGCATTTTTCTGATCGACATCTCTTAAATAGGCATTAACCTTATCGATTACCGCTTTGTTAAATTTATCAATAGTATTTTTATACCCTGTTACATTGCTATAATTTCTAAGGTCTATTTGTGGGTCTCCTCCCAAAGAGGTTTTAACCGTCAAATAATCCTTGTACCAACTCTTATTTATCGCGGCAGATTCTAAAAAAGTTATTTCAAAATTCGAAATAGAATCAACATACTCCGTAATGGGAATATCAACATTGATGTTTTTTAGACCATCTGTGTTTTCTCCAACCGTTATAAAAAAATTACAAGTATACTCTTCATCCGGATTTATATTATCCTTATCTACTTCTACAGGTAACGTTGCTTCAGGAACATCTGGTGCACCAAATGCCACGACAGCATTCGTCAAAAAGTGATTTTCATTTTCACCACTGATATAAACATTAAACGCAGGATGCTCAGTATCTTTCTGATCCACGTAACTAGATGCTTTATCTATAGAAGCCACACGAAGGTCGAAAGACCTTGTATACATGTTATTTAATTGACTGATTCCACAACCATCCTCATATTTGTAATAGATAGAACTCTTCAAAGGGTTTTTATCGTTCCATTTATCATTCCCCTGATCAACAATCGGAAGAGACAATTCATTACTCTCAATATATTCTCCCCCCGTATTGTACATACTTCCGAAACCCGAATAACCAAAAGTTAATTTATCATCAATTAATTTAAATCCTTTTTTTATGGCTAAATACAAATTTAAAGTTTGTCCACTAACTCCTTGATATCCTGTTTCTGCAAAGGCATCAACATCGTAAAACATGATTGTTCTACGATTTAATAATGGATGAGAATAAACGATGGAAAATGACCATCCTGTTCCATTATTAGATTTCTCTGGAGCTGGTCCCAAGTCAACTTTTATATTTGCTACATAAATTCTATATTTTACTCCTGTCTCCAATGTTCCAGCATTATAAAGAGCAGAGATTTCATCAGTTATATCTGCATGATGTGAATAAAATTTAGCAGAAGATATATTTTTTGTTGTACCTGCAGTCACTGAGAATTCTGAAATTATATTATCTCCCGCTTCATTAGTTATGATTACATTTACACTATTATTAGGTTGTCCATTCAACGGATTTCCATACACCCAATTCAATTCAGAAAATTCAAGCTTTAATTTTCCACAAAGTTCATCTATTTTAGGAACACAAAAATAATCAAAGTTAATATTCGTAAAACTACTCGCTGTATAACCCGTAGGATATATATTTATATTCTTTATCTCTGCTTCTTTATCTGTAGCAGGATCTAAATATTTATTATCCGCAGGATTTGTATTTGTATTTCCAACCCAAATGAAACCTCCATTCAAAGTCTCACTAAAAGCTTTTAAATAACTGATAGTATCTCCTTCAGCATATATATTTGAAATTAAAAAGAAAAGTACAATTGATAAAAAGAAACTCTTCCTTCTCAAAACTTTTTTACTCATAACATTAACTTTTTCAAAAATAAACACCTCTACAATATACGAATATACTATAATTCAATAACCAAGTGTAATAAACAAATCGATATTTTACGAATCCAAAAATCGCACCAAATTTACATTAATTTTCCTCACAACATTCTAAAAAAAACTTAAAAACGTTTTCTCCCTATTTCAATCATCATATATTTCTTTGATTTTACAAATTGTTGAATGTTTTTTTGCATTGCTTTTTGGTGAATTCTAATTGATTTCAAAAGTTTTGAAAAGTTTATGTCGCCCATTTTGTCTTACTTAAAGGGATTTCTATAAATTGCTTTGTAGTGAAAATATATAGAACTCACCTTTATTTGTTTCTCTCTCCTTTATATATTACTTTTGTAACGTTTTATGAGATTTCAGTGTCACAATTCTCTTTGACTAATTGATCGAGATTGATTGTACACACCTTTTTCTTTTTAATATGAAGATATTATTAGCCACCAATCATTTAGAGAAAACAGGAGGTACCGAAAACTTCACGTATGCAATGGCTACGGCCTTAAAAAGGTTAAATTACGATACTGAATACTTCTGTATTCAATCGGGTGAAATTGCACGTAAAATAGAAGCTCTCGGAATCCCCTTCATGACCCATTCTCATTATGATTTAATCATTGCTAATCATATTTCCGTTGTCGATCGTCTATGCGGGAAAGGTATCATTATTCAAACTTGCCACGGTATCACCCCTCCCATCGAGCAACCCTCTCCTTATGCAGATATTCTTGTGGGTATCTCCGAAGAGATCAAAGAACATGTAGAATCTCTAGGGTTCCCCTGCTGTCATGTCATACTCAACGGAATTGATTGCCAACGATTCACCCCCACTCAGGAACTTCATCCTCAACTAACTTCCGTTTTATCTTTGTGTCAAGCTGATGAAGCTCACCAAATCTTAAAAGAGTGCTGCGATGAACTAGGCGTGTCATTTGTTCGCTCCGACAAAAAATTAGACAACAATTGGGAAGTGGAATCACTTATCAATAGTTGTGACATGGTCGTTGGTATCGGTCGATCCATCTACGACGCTATGGCTTGTGGTCGCACAATCATCTCTTTCGACTTCCGTGCATACAACGGAGAAATGAAAGGTAATGGTTATCTAACTCGTGACAATATATTCGAAAGTTTAAAGAAAAATTGTACTGGAAGAAACGCAAATGCTATCTTCTCTAAAGATGATCTACTTCATGCATTACAAAGTTACAACCCTGCGGAAGGTTCCTTCTTTCGTCAATTCGCGTTAGAGAACCTCAATGTAGACATTCAACTGAAAAAATATATCCAGTTGTACGAAAATTTCATAAAAGAAAAAGAGTCTGAAAGCACCTTCACGAAATGGAAAGATACATTTAAGAAGAAAAAGCATCAACTCTATGTATGGCAAAAATATTTTTTCAGAAAACGCAAATAAGTTAATCATGCAAAAGAGCATCTCCATCATCATTCCCACCTACAATGGTGTTCAACTTCTACAAGAGTTTTTACCCTCCATTGCCCACACCGTCGCTCATAGTGAATCTGTGTCCGACTATGAAATTATCCTTGTAGATGACGCCTCAACCGATACCACCATCGATTATCTTAACTCCGTCTCAATTCCTAACCTAAAATGGTTTCAAAATGAAAAGAACAGCGGATTCTCCATTACGATGAACAAAGGTATCCAGGAAGCTCAAATGGAGTTAATCTTAATGCTAAACAATGATATGCTGTTGGCTGATGACTATTTCGAACGCACTATTCCTTACTTTGCTGATACTTCTCTATTTGGTATCTATAGCGAAATTAGAGATCGCCATGGCGTTCAAATCATCGAAGGAGGGAAAATACCCACCTTCAAACATGGTATGATTCACTATAAAGATATTCTCGATAGTGCGACAGGAAACACGCTTTACCTATGCGGCGGAAATGCTTTGGTAGACACTCAGAAGATAAAAGAATTAAAAGGATTCAACGAACTATTCTCTCCTTTCTATTTTGAAGACTTTGATTTATCCCTCCGTGCATGGAGAAAGGGATGGAAATGTTTATATACCAACGAAACGCATTGCAACCACTGTCACTCCATTACAATTAAAACAGAAAACAAAAAGGAATACATTGAACAGATATTTCTCCGAAACCGATTACTTCTGAATTACTTGCATAGCGACAACTGCACTTTGTGTAAACTTGAATGTAAACTATTTTTCAAAAAAATTCTTTGCACACTGATCAGCAGCGAATCACATCATAAATTTCTAAAATCTTTACAAGCATTCAACGAACTCAAAGAGAAAGCTCAACAAAAACGTAAAGAGGAGTATCTTCCACTCCACCCTTTAAAAAAGATTCTCAAATCAATATGGAACATTTGAATTTGTGGGGATTTTTTACTCTTTTGAAAGTAATTCACGATAAATTTCCACGTATCTGCCCAAATGTTTTTCATAAGAGAATGATTTCGCATACTCACAATTGGAAAATGCTTTTTCTTCATTAAATTCAGAAATTGCCTTTTTAACTTGAGCAGCTATATAATCAGGATCAAAACGGTCTATGAAAGTTACATGGTCGGCACCAATCTCCTTCAAAGATGTCTTGTCGGATGAAACAACAGGTTTTTCAAAAAACATAGCCTCAATAATAGGTAGTCCGAAACCTTCCAATAAAGAAGGGAAAACAAATGCTTCACAATGATTATACAACCAAACCTTTTCAGAATGCAAAATTTCTCCCAATAAAAAGACATTTTCAATATGCTCGTCTTCAATTCTCTTTTTCATCATTGTCGCATACTCTGTTGTGTCTTTTCCAGCCAAATAGAAATCGTATTCAGGCAATTGTTTCATAGCATCCAACATGACATGGAAATTCTTTTTCGGCATTAACTGACCAATTGAGAAAAGGAACTTTCGCCCATTTTCATGGAAAGATGCCGGCTTTTTCTCCACCTCAGCAGACATGAATTCAACGCCATTGTACAACACTTCAATTGGTTTGTCTGAGGAAAAGTGTTTCTCTACATCTTCTTTTGCAAAGTTTGATATACAAACAAGTTTATTGGCTCTATGAATTTTCGTCGCAAGACGCTTGCTATATTTCTGAATTTTAGAAGCATCTTTTTCATATAAGAAATTCAAATCATGAATCGTCAAAATCGTTTGAGTAGAACAACGTGAAGGTTTAAATCGACTTAATTGATGAATGGAATGCCACACATCAAACTTAGGAAACAAAAATGGAAATATGGTTTGTAATTCTCTTGCCTGATGGTAAAACACGTCATTACCAAAAGCTCCCATATAAGACTTCGGAACCAGCAAATGCACTTCAAAATCTAATGATTTAGCATTGCGTTCAAAATACTTTGCATAATTATATGCAACCTGTCCCAAACCACAATTGAGATGTTTTAATACAGATAAGTCAATAAGAACTTTCTTCATTTCAGTAAGAGGATATCTCGTGAAAATCCTTCATTTATCGTTAGTTTAACAAAAATCTCGCTAATCTCTAAATTGTTGCAAATGTACACTTTTTTTTTTATGATACTTGTTTAATAATGCCAAATTGGAATAGAGGAAATGGATTTTTATTCGTAAGTTTGTAAAAATTTTAAATATGAAACTAATTATCAATCCCGAATTTAATAGCTATTCGTCTTTTATAGAATCTATCCCATCCATTTTCGATCGAGAAGGAGAAACAATTTACAAAGCACGAAATGAGATTAAAATATTCAGTATCAATGGGGTGATATTCAACGTAAAATCTTACAAAGTTCCTATCCTGATTAATCGAATTGTCTATACATTTTTTAGAGCGACTAAAGCAAAGAGAGCCTATGAATATGCTCTTCGACTACTATCACTAGATATTCTAACGCCAACACCTGTCGCATATATTGAAGAGAAACAAAACGGCTTACTCTCTCATGCCTATTTTATTAGTCTACACACTCCTATGGAAGGCAATTTAAGGTTGTTCGGACTTCCCAACAACTCTTTTGAAGAGACGAAGGATTTAGCCATTGCCTTTGCACAATATACAGCACATCTCCACGAAAAGAGAGTTTTACATATAGACTATTCTCCTGGCAACATTCTTTACGAAAAGAGAGATGATGGCTCCTATAATTTTTCGCTGATTGACATTAATCGAATGAAGTTTTGTGATGTAGACATGCAAACTGGTTGTGCAAATTTTGCAAGGATGTGGGGAAGTGACCAATTCTTTGAAACCATCGCCTATGCTTATGCAAAAGAACGAGGATGGAATGAGAAGATTTGTAAGAAAATTGTCTTTGAAGCTCGCGATGAAGATAGGAAACAACGTAAAAAGAAAGAAGAATTCAAGAAAAAAATAAGGCCTTTATTAAAAAAATAATTCGATTTTAAACCTTCTAACCATACTTTTCGAATCTGCTAATACAAGTTTGTTTTCTTAAGTTGGCAACTAGTTCGAAAAATTGGCAGTGTTATAAATCATCCATCAGATAATAAAATTTTGTAATATTTGACAAATAATAATAAATCAAGGAGCATTTGCTTTTTTTAGATATATAATATATTGCAAAAAAAAATTATATTAATTTTGGATGACAAATAATGTCCATTTTTGGAATAACAAAAGGATAGTGATAATAAAAATTTAAAATGCAGTCAAACGAAAAATACAATCTTTTTGGACAAAAATCCCGATGTCTCAAAAAGGAATGTATGTCCAAAACGGAAAACTATATTACGAAAAGGAATAAACTGTATTGAAAAGACATTGAATTGAATTGAATTCAATTCAATTCAATGCTGAAGGTATTTTCCCTTGTCCTTTTTTATATTTTATAGAGATATATTTAGTAGATAATTTTTATTTAATATACATGATTCTTGATTTTACAAGTTCGATCAAAAAAATTGTAAATTTATGAATCTGTTTAAATTCATGAATAGTATGAAAAAAATTCTGATTTTTATTTTCTTAATATGTGGAATCTCTTCTTATGGAGCAAAAATTATTAATGCACCAGAGGGTGAACGTTTTGATTATATCCCCTATCGTGCAGGTGTTCAAATGCCCAACATGATTCCCACATTAGTATCTAATACGGATTCCACATTCACACTATGGATATATAAGTGTGTCTTGTCTAACCCATATGACCCATCTCAAAGGTTATGTCACGTCGGTTTGGAATGGGCAAGAAAATTGAAAAATAAATATCAATGGAATCTGAACAATTATTTCAAAGCTACAACATTTTATTCTATAGAAGAAGCCAGAGACTTTGTGAAAAAAATGGAGGAATATATGGAAAAGTATCACGATAATTATGAAAATGCTCCTGAAATCCAGTTAAACGACAGTATTGTATGTTATCCTGCTTACAATAATAGATTCATTTCGCTTGTTTTGCATCCTGAATACTACTATTTAGTATTTGTCAATAAGAATAATAACAGTTACTTCGGGCAAATTCTCAGACTGGATCTTGATTGTATTACACGTAGAATGCCGGATAAATAGACTGGTTTTTCTTTCGTTATTGAATAGATTGACTCTATATGTTTCTTTTATATTCTCAGGGATGGCATTCTATGACCATCCCTGATTTTTCTCCTTGTACTTTATGTTAGCGGTGCATTTAAAAAGAGTGGTGAATTTCATAGGAGGAAAAGATAAAATATGAAATCACCCAATGAAATCTTCCATTCCTGTTCCTGAAGATTTAAACTGAGTCGGACTTGTCTGACAAAAATTTTTGTGTCATTACGAAAATACACATGTAATAACATATCAGATTTGACAAATAAAGAATATATTTGCAATGTAATATATCAAATTTGACATTATGGATAATATTTACATGCTTTCTGACACAGATATTACCAACAGAATATCAGCCAAACTTAAGGAGCTTAGACTAAAACAAAACATATCACGCCAAGATCTTGCTTTGAATTCAGGTGTATCCGTGTCTTCTATCATACGGATGGAAGAGGGCGAGATAAAATCCTTCGAATCATTCATTCGCCTAGTAAGGACATTAGGGAAATTGGAAGTTTTCTTACCTCTTGTAGAGGAAGAAGAAATCAGTCCTAACGAATATTTCAAAATGATGCAGTCTGCTGCCCAAAAGAAAAGGAAGCGTGCATCCAAAAACAACATTATAAATAAACAGGAAGACTCAGAATGGTAGACGTAGCACAAGTAAAAATGTTCGGACTTATAGTTGGTTCTGTAAGTTGGAACGAACAATATGGAGTTGCAAGGTTTGAATATGACCCCGACTTCGTAAAAAAAGGAATCCAACCTTCACCCATTCTAATGCCTGCAAGAGAAGGCAGAATATATAGTTTTGGAGAACTTAACAAAGAAACATTCAAAGGTCTCCCCGGAATGTTGGCAGATTCATTGCCAGACACTTATGGACGAGCCTTGTTTGACAAATGGCTGTCCCTTATAGGAAGAACAACCAGCAATACAGTGGAATCTCTCTGTTTTATGGGCAAAAGATGCATGGGAGCACTTGAATTTGAACCTGTAATCGAAACCGCTCGTCAGGCAGAACATAAAATTGAAATAGATAACCTTGTTACTGTCGCTCAAGAGGCACTTACTCAAAAAGAAAGCTTTCAGACGAATCTGAGCGACAACAAAAAAAATGCCATTGCAGAAATCCTGCGTCTGGGAACATCAGCCGGAGGTCAAAGAGCCAAGGCGATTATCGCTTATAATAAAGCTACAGGAGAGGTACGCTCGGGACAAGTGGAAGCACCGTCAGGATTCGACTATTATCTGATAAAACTGGATGGCGTCTCTGCAAAGGCTGGATTCAAGGAAACGGGAAACTATGGTCGTCTTGAATATTCGTTTTCAAAACTGGTGAAGAAATGCGGAATCGATATGACGGAATGCTCCTTGATTGAAGAAAATGGAAGAGCTCATTTCCTTACAAAGCGGTTTGATCGGCAGAATGGGGAGAAAATCCACATGCAGACCCTCTGTGGTATTGCTCATTATGATTACAGATTGTTGAGAGGTTATTCCTACGAGCAAGCATTTAATGTGATGCGTGGCTTAAGACTCTCTTATTCTGAAGCACAGGAAATGTTCCGCAGGTTAGTGTTCAACATCGTTATAAGAAATCAGGATGATCATACGAAAAACATCTCATTCCTAATGGACAAACAGGGGAAATGGAGATTGTCTCCTGCTTATGATATGTGTTACTCGTACAATCCGGACGGCTCATGGACTTCTGCTCATCAGATGTCAGTAAACGGCAAGTATGATGACATTACCCGAGAAGATCTGTTGGAACTGGCAACGCGTAACAATATCCGTAACGCCTCTCAAATCATAGAGAATATTTGTGATGTATGTGCAACCTGGCCCATGATTGCAAAGGAATGCGATGTACCTCAATCAATGATTAACAAATGTTTCAACAACATGCAGCTCTCAATCTAAGACTCCTCACATACACATACATGCAACGTTACATCCATAAAACAAATGAAACGTTGCATGTCTATTGACAAATTACAGAAAATCTACCTTCCTGTTTTCTCATTCAAAAGGAGAAAGTACAACTGTCTCGTCTCCTGACTTCGTCAATGCAAATTGGTTATTTTGGACGTTCGTGTATGCTGACTCTGTCTGGAATGTTTTTAGCCGTCTGTTTAGCCCAATGATGCCTATGTCTCATTTTATACCGACAATGGCTATCTAGTTCACCAGACTCATCATTCCTAATGATTGCTTTTAGCGATTTTTCTTACAATCTCAGATAAATTCCATATCTTTGCTCACGGGTAAGATGTTTGTACATAAGCAATACAAAATCAAACCTATTGGAGACTTCGGTCTCCTTTTTTGTTTTTTATATTGCTTCAACAGACTCTTTTCTTGCACTTCTAAATTGAAAGTACTCTATAAAAATACCTTTTACTTCTACAGGATAAGAATTGAGTTTAGACACGCACGCGTTTTATTACCTAATCCTTGTTCTTTTTCAGCTTTTCGTAATATTCTATTTGTCTATCCTGTTTAGATTGATACTTAGAATGTAGAAGAGCATACGCTTTTGTTTTTGGGAATAGGCAATACGTTTTATATCCGATGATCACTTCATGGACTTTCTTATGCCAACGTATGGATGGAATATTTTTAAAAATACGGAATTGATAGTCAGGGAAATGAAAATAATCTGACGGACTTACCTTATCCATATCTTCCCATACTGTCAGACTTTGATCCTCCTGTTTAATCAGATTAATTCTTGGTAAACGGAAGGCTTCAATTTGAGGATTCGATGAAAGATAAGAATGAAAGTTTTCCAACAAATAGGGAGAAGGGAGTTCATCCGCATCCAATTGGAATACATAATCAGCTGTGGTATGCGCTAAGAGATTATTTTTGAATGTGCCAAAATCATCATTTAAAGGGAATTCAACTTGCGTATCTACCAATCCCGAAAATTCCGTCAAGACAGCACACACCTCTTCTGTAACGCGATCTTTGTCTTTTTGAACTAAAATCGTGTCACTTGACTGTTTATAGTTAGACAACAGGGTTAAAAGTTTACATAACTCCTCTGCCTCATTACAAACAGTAATCGCATAGCAGACAGATAAAGATGAGCATGAAGTAGAAGTTTCAAAATCCACCCAACGTTTTTTGGAACCAACCAACGCCGCAAAAAAATTCAAAATTCTATTTTTCATATTCATCCAACCTGTTACTCATCTAATATTATAAACAAATACGATGATCTGAACTAACGTTAAATAACATATCAGCACGTGCTGGCATCTCATTCAACATATAACGTGTTAATCGCTCGTAATGAGATATAAAACGACATAATTCTTCGTCCGACATAACCCGGAGATTCTTCTGACCTTCCGTTTTCAATCTCAATTTCTCTTCCTGTAAAGAACGCCATTCGTAAACCTTATCAAAAGAAGATACTTTTAGCATAACCAAAATGTCTATTTTATCAAACAGAGGACGATAATTATCCTTCAGTTGACTATTGACATAACGACGCCAAACGCAATAGGGATCCTCATTCCTTTCCAAGTCATTAATCGGAGTCAATAATTCCGTCTCCTTTTGTTCCACTGCTCCCATAAACCACCCATCAAAAAGGATAACATTCGGACGACCTACAAACTTATCCCATTGAGATTGTGGGAATGGGTCATCTATTGCCTTATTAAAACGTGGTATAATAGTTTCTGTTTTAGGAGAGGCATTCAACAAGGAATTAATCACCTCCTCGCATAAGCGTACATTATGAGTACCGGGTACACCTCGAGTGATTAATAACGGGTGAACATCTTTGGCTAATTGTTCACGTTCAGCACGAGAAAGATAAAAATCATCTATGCTAAATGAGACAACTTTCATACCGAATTGTTTTTCCAAAACGACCTGTAACAAATGGCTAAAGGTAGTTTTACCTGCACCCTGAGCGCCATTAATACCTATTATCTGAGTCTTTTCTTCTATGTTTAAACCAGTATGAATCAAGTTTGCCAAAGGACAATAAATACGATCCAAATCCTCCATGAGGATTGGGTCCAAAACGAGTTCTTTCAATTTGTTTCTGAAAGAAGTCTCTAAATCTATATTGCGAATTCCATACATAAGCATAAATTTTAATTAGATTTAAATATTCTTTGCAACAACAATCGTAATTCGTCTGTAGGTTCTGCCCCTTTTGTCATTAGGAAATTTCCATCCTTATCAATTAAGAAAAAACTGGGTATGCTTTTGATATTATATAATTTCTTTAGCGCATCTGAATCTTCAGCTAATAAAAAATGCATCCGACCAGCATAACGTTGTGCAATTTTTCGTACCGCCTCAGGAGTATCGTACAAACCTACGTTTAAAATTAACAAATCGTTTTTATAATCATTTTGAAAACGAAGTAAAACATCCAAATCCTTCTGTGTTTGATCTATCACTGAATTTTCAAAATTCAAATATATATATTTCCCTTTATAATCCAACAAATTTTTCTTTTTTCCTTCAAGCGTTTTCATTTTGAAGTCTGGCGCCGAAGATCCAATGATGTTCGATGTTGTATTATTAAGAATATAAGTTAGCAAATCTCTATTCTGTTGTGAGGCAATGCCAGAACCGATTTTCTGTAACAAATCCATCACCTTGAACTGATTGAATTGACTTTGGTTTACTAAGTCATACAACCACTTAATAGCAACCAATTCTCTCAAAGATGGATCTGTGATTCCATATCGATTGGAAATCAACATAAAATACATTTTGACATTCCCCTCTTCTATAATACGCTGGAAAGCCAAATATTGCTCTCTGTCATATTGAGACTGAGGAATAAAATTCTCAAACAAATTATTGAAAATATCCCAAAAGGCAGGATTTTGCTCATCCGCCCCTAATTTATTTAATCGTAAAATTAAACTATCCTGATATACTTGTGAAGAAGAATTTAAAAGCAAAAGAAAACGATTTTCCATATACCGTCCCAAAAAAGGATCAGCATACAAATCGTTAAATATCTCCTTCATCTGATCTATAGAATTCATAAATGAATCCACCGTTCCTCCATAAAGAACATGCTTCATAGAATAGAAATCGTATGCATCCTCAAACTCTAGCAACTTCGCGTTAAAATCGGTCTCCTTCATACCGACAATCTGTAAAAAGATATCAGCTGGTTTATAATATGGATCCAACATTTGAGCTAAAGTTCGTTCTGCATAAGGTGGCATTTTCACCTCATATTTTCCACCTGGTTCAAGGAAGATATAACCTTTAAATGTCTCATTCGGGATAAACGCTTGAATAGGAGACGACACATCAGCTTTCAATTTGAAAGCACCCGATGCATCTACCACACACGAGTCTAATGTACGTTGCATTCCAACAACTCCATCCATATAGCAGTTAAGTTTTATCACTTTACCTGCATAAGAAGGATCCGTACCAAAAAGAGTCGTCGTCTTGGCAAATACACCTAAGGAAAGGTGAAGAAACAATATGATTGATAATAAGTCTCTCATCTTACACATTTAAAAATACAAATTTAAAAAATTATTTCAATGTTCATCAAATAAATTGCTATGACATCTTAATTTTTTCAATAGATTTTACACACATAGTTCTTGTTTAATCAATGAAAAACAACAAAATAAATATAACTAATATTGATGATGCACAAATTATGAATGATTATAGATTTTTTTAATATCGTAACAATTGAAACAAACAAACTACAATATGAAACAAATAATATTAATAAAAAACAAAGGAACATCTACCTTTGCTTACGTTTTCAAACAAGACATTAAACTTTGTTATTGGGAGTAAGGACAAGTTTACTTCAATGTTTTTTGACGAAGAAATATATGGAAAATTCTACCGTTGCGGCAATCCTCACTTATAATAGCGATGGTTGCCGCATAATTTATATCATCTGATAAAAAAAGAAGCGACGCATACACGTCGCTTCTAAAATTCATATCGTCAAACCTTACTTACGCATCAATAGTAGCATAAGTCGCATTATCTTCAATAAACTGTCTACGAGGAGCTACATCGTCACCCATCAACATGGTGAATGTATAATCTGCTTGTGACTCATTATTAATATGTACCTGACGAAGGGTTCTGTATTGAGGATCCATAGTGGTCTCCTTCAACTGAGCTGCATTCATCTCGCCCAAACCTTTGTATCGTTGAATCTTCACGCCAGACTCCTGACCACCTCCGTATTTGTCGATGAAAGCCTGTTTTTGTTGATCAGTCCAACAATACTCCTCAATTTTACCCTTAGAGCATTTATACAATGGAGGTGCAGCGATATAGACATAACCATTCTCAATCAATTCACGCATGTGACGGAAGAAGAAGGTTAAAATCAATGTGTCGATATGGCTACCATCGACATCGGCATCGGTCATGATAATAATCTTATGATAACGAAGTTTCTCCAAATTCAAAGCCTTGGAATCTTCTGACGTACCGATAGTCACGCCCAACGCGGAATAGATATTCTTAATCTCCTCACTATTCAAAACACGGTCCATTGTAGCTTTCTCTACATTCAAAATCTTACCGCGTAATGGAAGGATAGCTTGGAATTCACGGTTACGACCTTGTTTAGCCGTACCACCTGCAGAATCTCCCTCGACAAGGAATATCTCACAAAGTTCAGGATTCTTACCAGAGCAATCTGCCAATTTACCAGGTAGGCCTGCACCACCCAAGGCAGATTTGCGTTGTACACTCTTACGTGCATTAGCAGCAGCAATACGAGCACGTGCAGCCAAAACAACTTTATCTACAATGAGACGAGCCTCTTTTGGATGTTCTTCCAAATAGTTGGTCAAAGCCTCACCCACTGCTTGTTGTACAATACCAGATACCTCATCATTACCCAACTTCGTCTTGGTTTGTCCCTCAAATTGAGGTTCAGCCACTTTCACGGAGATCACAGCTGTCAAACCTTCACGGAAGTCATCACCATTGATTTCCACTTTTTCCTTCTCCAATATCTTCAAATCATCTGCATACTTTTTCAAAGTACGTGTCAATGCTGTACGGAAACCAGAAACGTGAGTACCTCCTTCAATCGTATTGATATTATTTACGTATGAATGAATATTCTCTTTAAATTCAGTGTTGTAAGTCATTGCCACCTCAACAGGTGTACCATACTTATCAGTATTGATATGAATCACATCCGGAATCAAATGTTCACGCAAAGAATCCAAATATTCAACGAACTCACTCAATCCTTTTTCTGAATAAAAGACATCTGAGCGGAAAGTTCCATCATCCAACGGACGTTTATCTGTCAAGGTGATTCTCACACCCGCATTCAAATAAGCTAAATCACGCAAACGTCCAGATAAAATATCATATTTATATTCGTGAACAGTAAAGATGGTATCATCTGGCAAGAAAGTTACCTTCGTTCCTGTATAATCAGCCGTACCAACTTCTTTCACACTATAAAGTGGTTTACCACAAGAATACTCTTGTTGGTAACGTTTCCCTCCACGGCATACCTCGACAGACATCTTAGTAGAAAGGGCATTCACACAAGAAACACCCACACCATGAAGACCTCCAGAAACCTTATAGGTTCCTTTATCAAACTTACCACCCGCATGCAAAACAGTCATAACGACCTCCAAAGCAGAACGTTTTTCCTTTTCATGCATATCAACAGGGATACCACGACCATCATCTTGAACTGTAATGGAATTATTTTCATTGATGGTAACCTCAATGTTCTTACAATAACCAGCTAATGCCTCATCGATAGAGTTATCAACCACTTCGTATACCAAGTGGTGCAAACCACGTTCACTGATATCACCAATATACATTGCAGGACGTTTACGAACGGCTTCTAACCCTTCCAACACCTGAATACTACTGGCTGAATACGAATTTTTTTCTTCGCTCATATTATTTTTGTCTTTTTGTTATTTCGCATTTCTTAAACAAGCAAATATAATAAATTTTTACGAGTTTTACATGTTTTTTTCATAAAATGGTTTTCTTGTCAAGGATTTAAGTGAAATTTTCTATAACAACCGAACAAGGATCAAATTTAAGAGGATTTCTAGAAATTCTCTCGAATGTTAAGAGAGCATACGTCATACCCACCAAGCAGAATCTATATTCTCCTCGGACCATTCAGCAGGCAAAAATGAGCTGAACAACTTCAACTCATCTGCCCAATCGTTGTTTTATAAATACTATTGTAGATATTATGATTACTTCTTGCAATCAAATTCAACAGTGATCTTTGTATCAGAATACTTTGAGGTTTCCTTTAACAATGAATTGACCTTCTTTTCCCACTTTCGTTGTTTATCCTTATCTTGAGAATGTTTCGTCTCCTTATCATACAAAATTTGAAACTCTCTGGATTGTTTCGAATATTTATTGAAAATCTGGTTTACCTCTTTATTTATATCGGATAATTCTTTCAATTTTATCTCGGAAATCTCTTTCCTCATATATCGAGAATAGATCTCTGTAATTTGGAAATGTGCTTTTTCGTGATTCAAAAGTTCATCTCCATAATGATCTTTCAACTTCATGGATTTCTCTTTCACCATATATGTTTTTAAATCAAACACAACATTACAACCTTCAATCTGAGATAACAAGGAAACCTGACAATAGGTTAACGCACAAGTTGAGCTCTCCTCTCCCCTAAAATCATTCCATGTTACAACCACAGTGTCGCTATATGGGATATACTTTGCTGTATCCGCAAACTCATTATCATTAGCATAGGAGGAAATGATCGCTCCTAAAAACAAAATCAAAACGCCTATTTTATTCATTTTTTAAATTTATTAGTTCTTCGCAAAGTTATGAAATTTTCAAAAAAAAGTGCATATCACATAATGTAACATGCACTCTTTATTCATAATCCACTTTTTATTTTTTCTTCGAAGTAGTCTTCGATGATGATTTCGTTGTTGCTTTCGAAGTAGTTTTCTTTGCTGTACTCTTTGTAGATGTACTAGCAGTCGTACTCTTCGATGTTTTAGCTGCAGTACGAGCACTCTTCTTAGCTGGCTTCTCTCCTTGTTTTTCAATCAAGGCTTTGCAATCCTCAACTGTAAGTGTGGCAGGATCGGTTCCTTTCGGTATTTTATAATTAGACCCATTGTACGCAATGTAAGGACCGAAACGTCCGTTGCAAACATCGATACCTTCTGCATCAAATTGCTTGATATATTTGTTAGCTTCTTGCTGACGTTTTTCTTCAATCAACTCAATTGCACGATCCTCCGTAATCTCCATCGGATCATCTCCTTTTTTCAAAGAGTAGAATTTCGAATCATGTTTTACGTATGCGCCGAAACGACCTACAGCCACTACCATCGTCTTCCCCTCATACTCACCCAATTCTCTTGGTAACTTAAACAAATCCATCACTTCTTCAAAGGTGACAGTTTCAAGAGATTGTGTTTTACGCAATGGAGCGAACTTTGGTTTCTCCTCATCATCTGCAGATCCGATTTGTGCGACAGGTCCGAAACGACCGATTTTCACGAAAACAGGTTTTCCGCTCACTGGATCTATACCCACCTGACGTTCACCCACTTTACGTTCAGAACGTTGTGTGGCATTCTCCACTGTTGGATGGAACGTCTTATAGAACGAATCCAATGACGAGGTCCATAACAATTTACCTTCTGCCACATCATCAAATGTTTTCTCAACATTGGCAGTGAAATTATAATCTAAAATGTCTGGGAAATATTCTTGCAAAAAGTCATTTACCACAATTCCTATATCAGTAGGGAATAATTTAGAACGTTCGACGCCCACCATTTCACTCTTCACCTCATCGGAAACGGCATTTCCTTTTAAAGTAAGCACATTGTAATTACGAGCTTCCCCCTCACGATCTTCACGAACCACGTACTCACGTTGTTGGATTGTTGAGATAGTCGTCGCATAAGTAGACGGACGACCGATACCCAACTCCTCCAATTTGTGAACCAAGCTTGCCTCTGTATAGCGAGGAGGACGTTGTGAGAATCTCTCGCAAGCCTCAACAGATGCTACATTCGTCAACGTATCTCCTATCTTTAATGGAGGAAGGAGATTTTGGCTTTCCTGAGTTTCATCATCATCTGTTGATTCCATATAAACACGTAAGAAACCATCGAAAATCAAAACTTCACCTTCAGCAACGAACTTACGCTTATCGCCTGAAATAGAGATGGAGACTGTAGTCTTTTCCAACTCTGCATCTTCCATTTGAGAAGCAATGGTACGTTTCCAAATCAATTCGTATAATTTTTTCTCTTGTGCAGTACCTTCAATTTCGTGTTGGTTAATATACGTAGGACGAATAGCCTCATGTGCTTCTTGTGCACCTTTCGACTTCGTCTGATATTGACGTGCATGATGATATTTCTCACCTGCCATGGAGATAATCTCTTCTTTCGCCGTACCTATTGCCAAGCTTGACAAGTTAACTGAGTCGGTACGCATATAAGTAATCTTTCCTGACTCATACAATGTCTGAGCGACTCTCATTGTTTGAGAAACTGAGAAGTTTAATTTTCTTGCAGCCTCTTGTTGTAATGTGGATGTAGTGAACGGAGCAGCAGGATATCTTTTAATAGGCTTATGTTCTACATTTTCAATAGCGAAAGATGCGTTCTTGCAACGTTCCAAAAATTCTAGAGCCTCTTTTTTTGTCTTTATTCTGTCAGACAAATCAGCCTTCAAATCCACCATCTTGCCATTCTTATCTTTCACACGGAAAATCGCGCGAACACGATAGGAAGATTCTGAATCGAAACGTTGTATTTCACGTTCGCGGTCAACAATCAAACGAACCGTAACAGATTGTACACGACCAGCAGACAATGCAGGTTTCACTTTTTTCCAAAGAATTGGAGAAAGTTCAAAACCGACAATTCGGTCTAAGACACGACGAGCCTGTTGAGCACAAACAAGATTATCATCAATATCACGAGGATTTTCAATAGCATTCAAAATAGCATTCTTTGTAATCTCGTGAAAAACGATACGTCTTGTATTTTCTTTCTTCAAACCTAATACTTCAAAAAGATGCCATGCAATGGCTTCTCCCTCGCGGTCCTCATCGGATGCGAGCCATACGATTTCTGAAGATTTTGCTTGCTTTTTTAATTCAGCCACCAGCACTTTCTTATCTGCTGGAACTTCATAATCAGGAGCAAATTTATTATCTATATCTATACCTAACCCTTTTTTCTTCAAATCACGTATGTGACCGAAACTTGACATCACCTTGTAGTCCTTTCCTAAGAACTTCTCAATGGTTTTTGCCTTTGCAGGAGACTCTACTATAACTAAATTTTTTTGCATCTTACATAGGGGATTCCACGAACTCCCAATATTATTTAGTTTAACATTCGCATCTCTATTTGCCATCAAATTAGACAAAACGAGACATTATTTTTTCAAAAACGGGTGCAAAGTAACAAAAAAAGTTCCACAAAAAAAACATTATCATAAGTAAATCAAACGATTCACTTACATACGTTGCATCCGGAACACTTAGAAAGTTCCCCACGGAAACGCTTTTCTACCAATAGTTTTATTTTGTCTTTTAATGCTTCTATTCGCACATTTTCCAACACATCATTCACGAAAGCATACATCAACATCATCTTAGCTTCCGTTTCCGGAATACCACGTGAACGAAGATAGAACAATGCATTGTCATCCATCTGACCTGTTGATGCTCCATGACTACATTTCACATCATCAGCATAAATTTCCAATTGAGGTTTTGTATTCATTTTGGCTGTCGTCTTCATGCAAACATTACGGTTCACTTGATAAGCTTCCGTCTTTTGCGCATGAGGTGCAACATAAATCTTTCCAGCAAAAGCACCGGTCGATTCACCATCCAAAACATATTTATACGTCTCATTACTCTTACATTTAGGTGCTAAGTGATTGATGAAAGTTGTGTTATCTACATGCTCTTTTCTATCTTCAACCGCCATACCACACAACAACGTCTCGCAATGTTCTTCTGCCAAATCAATTGTCACATTGTTTCGTGTCAACCCATTATGAAGAGTAATATCATTCACCAACACATTGGAACCTCCCATTTGTTTAATAAACAATGATCCAATTGAAACTGATTTTGAATGTGTATTCTCTAATTTATAATGATCATAAACCGCATTACGATTAACGAACACCTCTGTTACCCTGTTTGATAAGAACTCCACATCTTCCATGGTATGTGCACAAACCAAAACGCGTGCCTGTGAATTCTCATCCAATACAATCAAATTACGAGCATTAGCCATTGTTGGCACAGAAGAGTGCATCACAGAGATGATCTGAATAGGTTTCTCCACGCAAACACCTTTAGGTACATACAAAAAGAAACCATCTTGTGCAAAGGCTGTATTAAATGAGACAGTTGCATCTTCATTTTCATGAACCATCTTATTATAATATTGTCCCACCAAATCAGGATGCGTAGTGGCATATTCATTCAAACTACCGATCAACAAACCTTTCGATCTTAATTCATCTAAAGCAGGTTTACTGAATTCAGGACAGTAGAACGAGTCATTCACCAAAAAGAAAACATACGAGTTGATCCCTTGTACTTCACACTTGATTAAATCCGAAGAATTAACAGGGAACTGAACTCTATTGATATTCATACCATAATTGACAGCAAACGCATCTGTCAAATCAGTATATTTATGAGATTCCAAACGATGAGTGGGAAATCCAGCCGACTCAAATGAACGGAAAGCAGCATCTCTGTATTGATTTAAAAGAGGTGCACTCTTCGAACAAAGAGTTTGATGAAACTCATTGAAAATTTCTATATAGGATTGTTCTGCATTAACTGCCATAACTTTCACTTATTTATTCTCCCAACTCTTTTTTAATCCAATCATATCCTTTCTCTTCCAATTCCAAAGCCAACTCTTTTCCAGCAGACTTCACAATTTTTCCCTTGTAAAGAACATGAACATAATCAGGAACAATATAATCCAACAAACGTTGATAATGAGTAATCACAATGCTTGCATTCTGAGGCGTCTTCAACTTATTGACACCATTCGCCACAATACGAAGTGCATCTATATCCAATCCACTATCCGTCTCATCCAAAATGGATAAAGTAGGTTCCAACATAGCCATTTGGAAAATCTCGTTTCTCTTCTTTTCACCACCAGAGAATCCCTCATTAACCGAACGATTAGCCAATTTGCTATCCAATTCAACCAATTCTTTCTTCTCTCTCATCAACTTCAAAAAGTCAGAAGCAGACAATTGCTCCAACCCCTTATACTTGCGATGTTCATTAACAGCCGCACGCATAAAGTTCACCATACTAACTCCAGGTATCTCCACTGGATATTGGAAACTCATAAAAAGACCCTCACAAGAACGAGCTTCAGGTGTCATTTCCAACAAATTCTTCCCATTGAAAAACACCTCTCCTTCTGTTACTGTATATGCAGGGTGACCAGAAAGAACAGAAGAAAGCGTACTCTTACCCGATCCATTCGGACCCATAATAGCATGAACTTCACCTGCCTTAATGGACAAATTAATACCTTTTAAAATCTCCTTCCCATTAATGGAAGCATGTAAATTTTTTATCTCTAACATTTTGAATGTATTTACTTATCTAACCCATTATCCAACAGAACCCTCCAATGAGACTTGTAATAATTTCTGAGCCTCAACAGCAAATTCCATCGGTAATTTATTGATGACCTCTTTTGCATATCCATTCACAATCAAGCCAACTGCATCTTCACTGCTGATACCACGTTGATTGCAATAGAAAATTTGATCTTCACTGATTTTAGATGTTGTAGCCTCATGTTCTACAATTGCCGTATCATTACCAATCTCCATATACGGGAATGTGTGAGCTCCACATTGGTCACCCAAAAGAAGACTGTCACATTGTGAAAAGTTACGAGCACCACTTGCTTTTGCAGAGACCTTCACCAAACCTCGATAACTATTCTGACTCTTTCCTGCAGAGATACCTTTTGAAACAATATGGCTTCGAGTATTCTTTCCTATATGGATCATCTTCGTACCTGTATCGGCTTGCTGATAATTATTAGTGACTGCCACCGAATAAAACTCACCCACCGAATTATCTCCCATCAACACGCAACTTGGATATTTCCAAGTGATGGCAGAACCTGTTTCCACTTGTGTCCACGAGATTTTCGAAGATTCACCTTTGCACAGAGCACGTTTGGTAACAAAATTATAGATACCACCCTTTCCTTCTTTATCTCCTGGATACCAGTTTTGAACAGTAGAATATTTGATTTCTGCACGATCGTGAACTACCAACTCTACAATGGCAGCATGCAATTGATTCTCATCACGCATCGGAGCCGTACAACCCTCTAAATAAGAGACGTAACTATCATCATCTGCAATAATCAAAGTACGTTCAAACTGACCCGTTTGAGCAGCATTGATTCGGAAATAAGTAGAAAGTTCCATTGGGCAACGAACGCCCTTTGGAATATAGACAAACGAGCCATCACTGAAGACAGCCGAATTAAGCGCCGCATAAAAATTGTCAGTATAAGGGACCACCGATCCCAAATAAGATTTCACCAAATCAGGATAGTTTTTTACTGCCTCACTAATAGAACAGAAGATTATACCCAACTCTGCCAAATTCTCTTTATAGGTAGTCTTCACTGAAATACTATCCATAACAGCATCGACAGCCATTCCGGAAAGATGTTTTTGCTCCTCCAATGGAATACCTAACTTATCGAATGTCTTTACTAATTCAGGATCAACCTCATCCATACTTTTAGGCGCATTTTTCTTAGGAGCTGCGTAATAGTAAATATTCTGATAATCAATTTTAGGTATATTCAAATGAGCCCAACGAGGTTCCTTCAACGTCAACCAATGGCGGTATGCTTTCAAACGATATTCGAGCAGCCATTCAGGTTCCTCCTTTTTTTTCGATATCAGACGGACAATATCCTCCGACAGTCCTTTCTGAATCACATCCGTTTCAATATCCGTCACAAAGCCATATTTGTATTCACCTTGAGTGACTTTGTCTACAATATTCTCGCTCATAATAATATTTCATCTAAAGATTTGCAAAGTTAGTAATAATAATTTTTGCGACCAATTTTTTTCTGTTGGGATAAAATGAGTTAGAGTATTGACACATTCAATGAAGGGGATTTCTATAAATTGCTTTATGGTGATTTTGAAAATCATCAAGATGGTGGCCAAAACTCAAAAATCCCCCTTAAATGATATGTTCATTTATAAATCGACGCAAGTGAAATCATTTTTTTATCTTTGCTAAAAATTAAGGTATTTATGAAATTTCAATTCAATACACTTCAAAAAATAAAAGGCATCATTATCTTTTATATGATTGCCTTACTATTAGCAGGATTTACGGCGTTCCCTATTGAATGGGAATTAAAAACAATCTGCGGTTTAATCGAACGAATTGGGAATGACTGGATCAGTCAACTCGCCATTGTCAATTTTATTTATGAGGTTAAAGATTCTATCGTTGACATCAATACAAATTCACCTTATATATCCTATGGATTTGATTGGTTAGCATTTGCACATATCGTTATTGCTCTTCTCTTTATTGGTCCATACAAAGATCCCATCCGAAACAAATGGGTAATCTATTGGGGTATGATTGCTTGTGTAGGAATTTTCCCATTAGCATTCATCTGCGGACCGATTCGATCTATTCCATTGTACTGGACATTCATCGATTGTTCGTTCGGATTTTTCGGAATATTTCCACTTCTACTTTGCATTAAATACATCCATCAATTAGAAAAAGAACAAAACTCTCTTCCAAATCAATAACCACGTAAAAATATAACAACGGGACAATGCTTTGATACATTGTTCCGTTATTTTTTCATCATAAAAATTCCTTACAAATTAACACATACATTATCTATCGGTTTCAGATTTTGCACATGTTTTTTCACATTAGAAGGAGATTGTCCAAACTCTTTAGAGAAAGTCCTTGCGAAACAATTAGGATCTGAATAGCCACACATAAACGAAACTTCGGAAACTCGCAAATTACCTTGAGACAGTAATTTTAATGCGTATGTCATACGATACTTCCGAATGTATTCGGATGGAGGCATATTGAATGACTCTTTGAATTTTCGGAAAAATTGTACGCGACTATACCCGACCATCTGACCTAATTCACTAACAGTAAACTGCTCATTAGCCAAATTGCGTATAACACAACTTTTTACTTTCGTGCCAAAAATATCATCATCATTTTCTGCTGGTAAAGAATCCACCAACCTTTCAATTTTGTTTAAGATTAAAGAGGGATCTCCTAAATGAAATTCTTTCTGTTTCTCTTCTAACAACAAATTCGCTTTCAAATCTATTTCCTGTCTGATGTTCTCTTTTTTCTTTTTTGATTTCTTCTTACAATACAAAAAAATCGCCGATAAAACCGACACAATAGAAGCAAAACACAAAAATTTAAACAAGGCGGTTTCACTCCATATAGGTGTACGAACGATGTAAACTTCTTTCACTAAAGTTTTCGTCCCACACAATGCTTTTATTTGCAATCGATAGTTTCCTGGACACAAATCAGAAATAACGATCTGCCAGAAATCCCCGATATCATACCAATTCGCATGATTTTTACGCAAATAATTTTCTTTCGAAAAGGAATAAAAATAGTGATAATCAACATTTTCGGGTATATCAAACTGAAAAGAAAGAATCTTTTGTTGATAAGACACATATAATGTATCGCCCCAATTCAGCAATTTTGAAGATGTGACCAATCTGTTATCAACAGACGAATAGATTCTAAAATCCGACACTGACAAAGGGAAATCGCGAACAGCACCCAACTGATTTTTATCAGTCCGATTTTCAGGTTCCTTACCCGTAGATTCATCAACAAAGAAATCTGATTTTATCCCATTTTGTGTAGCATCACTAACAAACTTTCCATACTCTGTTGAATCAGCAACATCTTGCATAGAATCGTTCTCATTCATAGCAATACCCCCCCAGGTACATTGGTTATTGTGAGGAGCAACTCCCTTATAACCATTTTTTTCAGTCGACATACAATCGGTTGAAAAAGCAGAAACGTTACAAAAATAAAACAATAACGCTACAGAAAACATTTTCTTCTCCATTAATTTGATTTTTTAAAATTTAAAAAATGTGTTTAATGATTGATAAACATACATAGCATACTAATCCCTTATGACTAAGGAATCATAATAAAAGCGCATTTCGTTCTACCAGTTCATATTTACATTCTTCCTTTAAGTTCATGCCATAAATCTTGTCAAAACTATTTTGTTATGGCATCGAAAAATCTACATTTTGCAAATATAAAAGGAGCTTATCGTTCGTATCTTCGTCTCTTGTTTCATATTTCTATCATTTTTTTATAAATGAAACAAAAAGACAACATCTTAGAAACATTTAGAATTATACATCTAAACGGGTTTATGCATAAAACGGCGGAAAAATAATATTTTTTCCAAACTCTCACAAATTTGAGACCTTGTTCAAACTGATTTCCTTCCACTCGACAATTTTATCTATGTCCGTAATCATAAATATTTATTTAAGAATCACAAAAATTTTTATATGTTCGACTCAAAATAAAGTGTCATTTCCATACAGAATTAAAAATCACGAAAAAAAGCAACAAATTTTTTCATAGGAAGAAGTAACATTCAAAATGATTTTTCTCATTCTTAAAAAATTTTCACTACAAAGCAATTTATATATGTATCTTTGCAGAAAAAGAAGATAATAACAATATGGCACTTCACTATCTACAGGTAGAAAACCTGACGAAGTCATTCGGCGACAATTTTTTATTCAAAGGAATTTCTTTCGGACTCTTCGAAGGACAACGTGTAGCTCTTATCGCACGAAACGGAGCTGGCAAATCAACCTTGCTTAATATCATTGCAGGAAAAGAATCATACGACGAAGGGAAAATCACCTTCCGAAACGGCATCCGTGTTGGCATACTTCCTCAAGATCCGAAATTTGAAGCCAAAAAAACTATTCTACAAATCTGCGAGGAGTCGGGTCATGAAATCCATATGAAGCAGATGCTTGGCAAGCTAAAAATCAACGATTTAGATCTCAAAACAGAAGTGCTATCGGGTGGTCAGGTGAAAAGAATCGCACTTGCTCAAGTATTGATTTCCCAACCAGAACTTCTCATCTTAGATGAGCCTACCAACCACCTTGATCTCGATATGGTAGAATGGTTGGAAGAATACTTGCAGAAATCTCGTATGGCTTTATTGATGGTTACGCACGACAGATATTTTCTCGACCGCGTATGCAGTGATATCCTTGAACTCGATCAAGAACAACTATTCACGTATAAAGGGAACTACTCTTATTATCTTGAAAAGAAACAAGAACGTCAAAATGTTCAAAATGCAGAACTTGCCCGCGCCAACAATCTATTCCGAAAAGAATTGGATTGGATGAGACGACAACCTCAAGCCAGAGCTGGGAAAGCACAATACCGCATCGACGCATTTCATGAATTAGAGAAGAAAGTAAAAGCTAAAAGAGAAAGTGGTAATGTGCAACTTGACGTGAAAGCCAGTTATATCGGAAGTAAAATATTTGAAGCTCAATATGTCTCTAAAAGTTATGGAGACCTTAAAATCCTCGATAATTTTTATTATAACTTCAGTCGATATGAAAAACTTGGCATTGTCGGAAACAATGGTACAGGAAAATCAACTTTCGTAAAAATGCTCGTCGGAGAAGAAAAACCAGATAGTGGTGCTTTCGATATCGGTGAAACCGTACAATTTGGATATTATAGTCAAACGGGCATGAAGTTTGACAACAATATGAAAGTTATAGATGCAGTCAAAGAACATGCAGAAGTAATTCACCTAGGCGACGGAAGGAAACTGACCGCTTCCCAATTCCTGCAATATTTTTTATTCACACCGGAAACACAGCAAAAATTCATTTCCAAATTAAGTGGAGGTGAACGCAGACGACTTTATCTCTGCACTGTTCTTATGAAGAGTCCAAACTTTCTTGTTCTTGATGAGCCCACCAATGACTTAGACATCGTTACACTAAATGTTTTGGAAGAATACCTGCAATCTTTCAAAGGATGTGTGATTGTCATTTCACACGACCGTTATTTTATGGACAAAGTGGTCGACCATCTATTTGTCTTTCATGGAAATGCAAACATTCAAGATTTCCCAGGCAACTATACTAGTTACCGTGAATGGAGAGATATGAAAGAGTATTTCGATCGACAAGAAAAAGAAGCACAACAAAAACCAAAAAAATCCCCTTCCAACGAAAGAACCAAAAAAGAGAAACCCAAAAAACTAAGTTTCAAAGAGCAAAAAGAATTCGAATCATTAACCAGCGAAATCGCCCAATTGGAAGAAGAGAAGAAAATGATAGAAGAAGCCCTCTCCTCAGGCACCTTGCAAGGAGATGAACTTCTTCAAAAATCAAATCGTATCGGAAAATTAATCGAAGAATTAGATGAAAAAGAGATGCGTTGGTTGGAATTGAGCGAATTAGCATAATGAGTATTTTAGTATCCTCCATAAATATCACTAAACATTCCCAAACATGAAGCAACTGACTTTAGATGATTGGATTCCCGGCGGGAAATACTACGAAAGTCATCAACCTTTCTCACCCACCAAGATTCTGTTTTGCAACCAATATAATATTCTATGTTTCTCCGATGGATTCGTCATTTTATCTAACGACAAAATTCATCAAAATTCAACGCAAAGCACTTCGTTCAATCAACTATGCCAACCATATTATCACTCCTATTCTGAACTATCATCCAAAGCTAATTGTGAAATAAAACACCCAACGTTCTATTTCTGTGAGGCAGAAGGAGGCTTCATTCTACTACATCTTTATGAAGACATTCATTTCCTAATTGTAAAATTAAACATCGAGCACAATGAAATCGAAGATGTGACCATCGCAAACGCACCCGAAGTTCCCCTTTATGTCCAATCCAACGAAAATGGAATAGTCGCTTTTTCCACCCAGAGAAACAATCTTTACATTTTAGACCAAAAACGAAGATTCAACATTCTATATCATTGCACTACAAATTACAAAATTAACAAAACACCTTCGCGTGATGAATTCGGAATTGAGCATCTTATTCATTGGTCACCCGACAATCAAAAAATTGCCTTTTATCTTACCGAAGACGAAAAGGTGCCAGAATATCCATACATCCATCTAACCGATATTGATGCGCCCAATAATAAAAGGTTTTTAACACACACTACGAAATATCCTTTTGCAGGACAAGAAAGCGAAAGCACTCGAATCGGAATTCTTGACATAGAGACAAAAAAAATCGTTTTCATCGATTGTAAAGATGATCCTACAGAGATTCCAGGCACCCAAAGATCCATTAATCATCAAAATTCATACATGCCCTGTCTATCATGGGCAATCGATTCCAAACATATCTATGTATGCGAACTAGAAAGAAGTCAGAAATACTTTCAGGCAAAAAAATATTCGGCTGATTCAGGTACTTTCGAAAGTTTTCTTTTCGACGAAGAAGATGATTGTTACGTAGAACCTGAACATTCCTTCCTGTCAATATCGAAATCGAAATTCATTTTCCTATCACAACGAACAGGATACAATCACCTTTATCTATACGACGAAGAATTAAAACAGACTGAAACACTCACCCAAGGAGAATGGAATGTAACGCAATGTATTGGATATTCCAACAATAAGATTATATACCTTTCCACCGAAAATTCCTTGTTGAATCAAGATGCCTATTGGATAGACATCGATAGTAAAAAAACATCGTTTTTAACGGAGAAAAAAGGGCACCACACACTCTACTTAAATAAGACGAACAACAAATGGATCGATTGTTTTGATGCTCATGACAATCCTGGAGAAATCATATTTAATGGCGAGTCAGTCTATTCAATAGAGAATCCGCTGAACGGATATGATTTACCCAAGCAAACGATTGGTAGCTTTCCATATACTTTACACTCGCAAGGTAAAATGATAGATCATGCCATCTATTATCGAGTAACATTTCCAATGAACTATCAAAAGGGCAAGAAATATCCCGTCATATTTTATGTGTACGGAGGACCACACGTGCAACTCATTAGCAATCATTGGGGAAGTGGCACTAAAGGATTTGAAGAGATGATGTCAGCAGAGGGATATTATGTACTCTGTGCAGATCCCATCACATCAATGAACAGAGGTCACAAAGAAGAATCTGTTATTTATCCCTATCTGAACAAAACACAAATAGAAGATTATGATGCTTCACTTGATTATTTTTTCAAACATTTTGAAGATGCCGATAGAAACAAAATAGCAGTATACGGATGGAGTTTCGGTGGATATATGACACTGTCTATGCTACTGATGAGCAAGTATCGTGACCACTTTAAAATTGGAGTTGCAGGAGGTGCCGTCATTGACTGGCGTTATTACGAAGTAATGTATTCTGAACGATACATGGGATATGAAAACTTTTTGGATAAAGAGTCGAAAGTGGCTAAAGAGAACGACATCAAAGAAAAGATTGATTTGCTCCAAACCCACTTGTATTTAATTCATTGTGATAACGACCCAGTCGTTCTCCCGCTTCATCCACTATCACTCATCAACAAGATTAACAAAACAGGAGAAATCCTTGACTTAATTGATTTTTACCTATTTCCTGGACATGAACACAATGTAAAAGGACCACAAAGAATTGCGTTGATGAATAAAATTAAATCTATGATTTCCAATTACTTAAATAAATAGTATTTGAAATGGCGAAAAAAAACTTAATTTTTTTTTGTCATAATAGAAATAAATTGCACCTTTGTAGCGCAAACAAAACAGGTAGATTTTTTCATAGTTAAGGTTTAGATTGATTAAGGGACGTTGTGAAACGTTCCTTAATTTTTTGTATCTATCTCAAAAATAGGTGTTTTCGGACCGTTTTTTTAGTGTTAAAAATTCTTATTATTCTCTAAAATAGTTATTTTTGCATTTATGGAGCAGATTATAGATAAAATATCATCTAATTTACCAATAACAGATCCAATTATGATCTTTTCATTGGTATTATTTGTTATTCTAATCACTCCATTACTATTTGAGAAAATACGAATTCCCCAGATTATTGGCTTAATTACATTTGGAATTATTTTAGGAGAAAATGGCTTAGGTCTTTTGAAAAGAGATGTAAGTTTCGAATTGTTTGGAGCTGTTGGTGTATTATACATCATGTTTTTGGCTGGGCTACAGATAGATCTAACTGACTTCAAGAAGAACATGAAGAAAAGTGTCGTGTTCGGATTTTTAACCTTTTTTATCCCGATGGTATTGGGAACCATCAGTAGTTACTATTTACTTGACTATCTATTTTGCAAAACATATCCAGAAAATACAGTTTCAATTATATGCAGTGGATTTTCATTGAAAGGATATATCATATTAGCCTCATTGCTCATCGCAAGTATGTATGCTTCTCACACATTGATATCCTACCCTATTGTCGGTAGATATGGTGTGACAAAAAATTCTTCAGTAAATATCAGTATTGGTGGAACCATGATAACCACTACATTGTCATTATTCATACTTGCTGTCATAGTAGCACTATGTCATGGGGAGATGGGCATGAGTTTCTGGATCCGTTTTGCAATCTCCATTATAATATTTGCCATCATAATAGGGATTGTTTATCCACGAATAGCAGATAGATTCTTTAAACACCATGACGATAGCATCTTGCAATACATTTTTGTTTTAGCAATGGTGTTTTTAGGTGGATACTTAGCTAAATTAGCAACTTTAGAGCCAATTATCGGTGCCTTTTTAGTAGGATTGGCATTTAATCGAAGGATTCCTAAGATTTCTCCTTTGATGAACCGATTAGACTTTGTGGGTAATGCACTTTTCATTCCCTTCTTCCTGATTGGAGTCGGAATGCTCATCGACCTTCGGCATGTATTCACCAGTCTTAACACCCTGATAGTTGCCTTAGCAATGAGTTTAGTGGCAACACTATCAAAATACATAGCAGCCGTTATCACCCAAAAAAGCTTTCAAATGAGCAAAGAAGAAGGATTAATGATTTTTGGTTTGAGTAACGCACAAGCAGCCGCAACATTGGCCGCTGTAATGATTGGATACAACATCATCATTGGAGAAACATCAACAGGCGAAGCCATTCGACTACTAAACGATGACATTTTGAATGGTACCATTGTCATGATCTTAGTCACCTGCACCATTTCATCTTTTGCGACAGAGAAAGCTGCTAAAAAACTGGTTCGTTTAGAAGACCAATTGGAAGATAAGATGACAGAAGAAAAATTAGTAGACAGAATACTTGTTCCGTTATACAATCCTGACACATTAAGAAGTTTGATGGAACTCGCCATTCTATTGAAAGTTGATAAAAGTAGGGAACCACTTTACGCATTAACCATTGCCAACACAAATGCAGCCCACCTGACCTCAGAAGAGAAAGCGAAAAAACTGCTTGAGAAAGCTGCAAAAATAGCATCCAGTACAGACAACTCTGTTCGTATGCTCACACGATATGATGTCAATGTAACAAGTGGTATTATACAAACCATCAAAGAAAACCAAATCACAGAGGTTGTTATTGGTCTACACCACAAATCCAATTTCACAGACTCATTCCTTGGAGATAAGACAGACAACTTACTAAAAGGAACGAATCAAATGACCCTTATTTATCATAGCACACAACCAGTAAGTACCATCAAGCGACTTGTTATCGCTGTTCCTCCTAAAGCAGAATTTGAAGTGGGATTTGTAAAATGGTATGACCGTATAAAAAACATTTGCAAACAAATTGGTGCCAAAGCATGTTTCTATGCTCATAATGAAACACTAGAACAAATCCGTGTTTTGGCGAAACGAAATAAATTCGGTGTGGAAACAGAATTTTGTGAATTGGATGCATGGGAAGATTTCCTTGTTCTCACAAGAGTCGTTATGCCTAACGATCTTTTTGTTGTAATATCTTCAAGGAAAACAGCCATTTCATACGATCCATTATTCGAAAAATTACCCAATCACCTATCCAAATACTTCGCTAAAAATAGTTATATTATATTATATCCAGATCAATTCGACGAGAACGCATCTGATAAATACATTGTTTAATATTAAATTATGAGTCAGTTTTCAAAAACATCGTTATTTTACTCCTTCATGAGAGTTTACTCCAACTTTATCTACAAAAGATGGTTTAATACAATAGAGATCAATGGAGATGTTAATATACCAGAAGGAGAGCCTGTCATTTTCGCACCTAACCATCAAAATGCATTTATTGACGCAATGGCATTGTTATCATCTTCTCCAGAGCCAATTGTTTTTTGGGTTCGTGCAGACTTATTTAGCAACAAAATAATCGGTTCAATCCTTCGTTCTCTCAAGATGATGCCTGCTTATAGAATGAGAAACGGATTCAATAATCTAAAGAAAAACGAAGAGTCTATATGTAACTCTGATGATGTTCTTTTACATAACCAATTCCTATGCTTAATGCCTGAAGGAGGTCAAGAAGAATACAGATCGTTACGTCCGCTTGTGAAAGGAATATTCAGAAGTGCATTCTCGGCTCAAGAGAAAATAACCGAAAAAGACAAATGGGTAAAAATCATACCAACGGGTATCGATTATGGTCATTACGACAAAAGTGGTCGTCACTTAATTGTCAACTTCGGAAAGCCAATTAGCATAAAAGACTATATGGAATTACATAATGAGAATGCCCCTGTAGCTCTTAACACTATCAAAGAGGAACTTTCAAAAAGAATCGAACCTCTTATGCTAAACATTAAAACGAAAGATCATTACGACACATTCTATACAGCAGCCTATCTTCACAACGAAATAATGCTAAACAAATTAGAGTTAGACGACAACGAAACAAATCGTTTAGTGGCTCGCCAAAAAATTGTCAAAATACTTGAAACGGCAGAAACGGATGAAAGGTGTACAGAATTGATTCAAGAACTAGATGAACAATGTTCCTCTTGGAATAAAAAGCATCCTGATACCAGTTTTAGCGCAAAGGCTCAAGAATATAAAGGATTTGATCTGGATTTACTGATTAAAATTTTCTATCTTATCATCACCTCTCCATTAGAAGTATACAGTTTGATTGTTAACGGAATAGGTTACGGTATCAGTAAATTTTTAGGGAAAAAAGCTCATGGTTCTGGATTTGAGGCATCTGTAAAATTCGGTGCTGCCGGCATACTCATGCCAATTCTTTACATCATAGAAACAATCATCGCAGCCATTTTCTTTAAAGATGTTGCACATACTATAGCATTTTTATGTACATTACCACTATCATTTTTCTTTATGCTTCGCTATAAATGGAAATTTCAATATGTGGTAGAAAGACTTAAAAATATGATTCATAAGCCAGAAGAGCCAGCAAAGGTTACTTCTATAATGCAACAAATCATTTCAATTATTGGACTATAATATGGCAAGTGCAGCTGATATAAAAGATGAATTATTTGCATCCGCTATTCCTGGCAAAAAAGAGATTTTATCTTCTTTTTTTAAATCAGGGGAAGGAGAATATGGAGAAGGAGACCAATTCATCGGAGTTTCTGTTCCTCAGCAAAGAGCTATAGTTAAACAATTTGCACCTCTTTGTTTGGATGAAATATCAATTCTATTGGCAAGTGAATATCACGAATGTCGGATGATTGCCCTTCTTTTTTTAGTTCATTTATATAAAAGCAACAAAAAGAATGAAGCAGTCAAGAAAGAGATATATGATTTCTATCTAAATCATACAAAAGGAATCAACAACTGGGATTTAGTTGATCTTTCTGCACCCTATATTGTAGGTGACTACTTGCTAGGTAAAGACCGCAAAATTCTCTATACTTTATCAAAAAGTAAGAATATGTGGGAACGAAGAATCTCTATCGTTTCCACCATTACATTCATAAGAAACAACCAATTCATCGATACATTACAACTTTGCGATATACTGATTTCAGACAAAGAAGATTTGCTGAACAAAGCAACAGGATGGATGTTACGAGAAATCGGCAAACGAGATTATGATCTTGAGTTCAATTATCTAAAAGAGCACTACACTCAAATGAGTAGAACATCACTTCGTTATGCAATAGAAAAATTTGACAAAGAAGTGAGAGATGCATTTCTCAAAGGACAAATATAAATTAGACAATGGGAGAATTCGATATACGTAATAGTGCAAGTGAAAAAGAAAAAGAGTTTGAAAATGCTCTTCGTCCTCTTTCTTTTGATGACTTTGCTGGACAAGCAAAAATCATCGAAAATCTACGCATATTTGTTCAGGCAGCGAAAATGAGAGGCGAATCACTTGACCATATTCTTTTCCATGGCCCTCCAGGACTAGGAAAAACAACTCTATCCAACATCATTGCCAATGAATTGGGGGTAGGCTTCAAAATCACATCAGGTCCAGTTTTAGACAAACCTGGTGATTTGGCAGGATTACTAACCAACTTAGAACCTCACGATGTCCTTTTCATCGATGAAATTCATCGTCTCTCCCCCGTTGTGGAGGAGTATCTATACTCAGCGATGGAAGATTATCGAATCGATATTATGATTGATAAGGGTCCTAATGCAAGATCAATTCAAATTGATTTGAATCCATTCACATTAGTTGGAGCTACTACCAGAAGCGGATTATTAACAAGTCCGTTAAGAGCAAGATTTGGAATTAATTGTCATTTGGAATACTATGATATAGATGTACTAAAGAAGATCGTCATACGCTCAGCCACACTTCTCAATGCTCCATGCGAAGAAGAGGCTGCCATTGAAATATCCAGAAGAAGTAGAGGAACGCCACGTATAGCCAACGCTTTACTTCGTCGTGTACGCGATTTCGCTCAAGTAAAAGGAAATGGTACAATCGATGTGAAAATCACAAAATATGCATTGGAAGCATTAAATATCGACACCTACGGATTGGATGAGATAGACAATAAATTATTAAACTTAATGATTGACAAATTCAATGGAGGGCCTGTCGGACTAACCACTATTGCAACAGCTTTAGGGGAAGATGCTGGCACGGTAGAAGACGTATACGAACCATATCTTATCAAAGAAGGATTCCTTAAACGCACTCCTCGCGGACGTGAAGTTACAGAACTTGCCTACAAACATTTAGGGAAACATAAATTCGGTCAAATGGAATCATTATTCGACTAAGATGAAAAAGAAAATACTGGTCACCTACAATCTCTTCAGAGAAGGATTTAATGAAGCAACTGATGATTTCGAATTTATTTTTCCAACTGAAAAATCATTCGATAAAAGCGAGATTATTACTAAAATCAGTGATTGCGATGCTCTACTCTCCATGTTCAACTTGCCCATTGACAAAGAGATTATAGATGCTGGTAAAAATCTTAAAATCATTTCTAATTTCGGCGTTGGATTCAACAATATAGACATAGCATATGCTCAAAAGAAAGGGATTGTTGTCACCAACACTCCAGATCCTGTCATTGAACCAACCGCTGAATTAGCATTCACATTAATGTCTGATTTATCAAGACGAGTAAGTGAATGCAACCGAAAATTACAATACAAGGAGCCGATCAAATGGGGAGTGATGGAAAATTTAGGTACAGGTTTATACAACAAAACATTAGGGATTCTCGGCATGGGCCGAATTGGTCAAGCTGTAGCGAGAAGAGCAATTGCTGCAGGAATGCATATAATTTATCATAACCGACACAGATTAAGCGAATCCATCGAAGAAAAATACAAAGCTACGTATGTTTCATTCGATGAATTATTAAAGCAATCAGACTATATTTCCATTCATACACCATTAGATGAAAGCACCTATCATTTGATGGATGAAAAAGCTCTCAATCAAACAAAAGAAGGTGTTTTCATAATAAACACTGCTCGAGGTGCTGTAATTGATGAAAAAGCATTAGTTTATCAACTTGAAAAAGGTCATATTGGAGGCGTAGGGTCAGATGTTTTTGAAAAAGAACCTGAAATTGAAGAAGGACTTTTAAAAAGAGATAATGTAGTTATTGTACCTCATATAGGTACCGCAACCATAGAAGCAAGAAATGCAATGAGTAGATATGCCGTTAAAAACATCATGTTGTTTTTCGAAGGCAAAGATGTTTTGAGTCGAGTAATCTAGCAAAAAACATTTTTTAAAAAACAGAAAACCAATTACTTATCTATCGTTTTTGCACATTTTGGCAAAATAATCCCGAAAAAAATTGGAATCAAGGGAAAAAGTATATAATTTTGCAACACGATTCAAAAATGAATTGGCTACATGCGGAGTGGAGCAGTTGGCAGCTCGTTGGGCTCATAACCCAAAGGTCGTCTGTTCGAGTCAGGCCTCCGCAACTAAAAAAGACCAAACGATGTTTGGTCTTTTTTTTGTATATACATCTACAAGTTTTATAAAGATTTGATAATGATATTGTGTTTTATAAAGGACGAAAAAGGGACGTGAAGACACGTCCCTTTTTTCATTTGTATAGGTATTTTGATTTTTATTTCAAATCCAAATGAATTAATTCAATTGTACCCTTGAAGGTATTACCATTAATGATAGCGCTATAGTAATAAACGCCTGGATCAGCATAACGACCCGAATGATCTTTACCATCCCATCCATTATTACCCTCACTTACCTTATTTCCATAACGGTCGAAGATAACAACGTAACGATTCTCCAAGAAGATATCATTCAAACCTTCTCTACGTGTAGGAGTAAATGCAGTCGGTACATGTTCCAAAACGTTAATTTTTAGAATATTTGAAGGGACAGCAGGGCAAACACCATCACCTGCTATCACATAATATCTAGCCGTATCTTGAGGAAGGAATGTAAAGTTAGTGTTTATATCCGTAACATCTATAAACAATGGCTCTAACAACTCATCTGATTCAGGATTTAATATGGAACCTTCCTTATCGAAGATTGTTGGAACAGTAGACAAATCAGAATGAGTCATATACCACACCAAAATAGATGGAGTGTAATTCGTAGATAATGAAAGTGTGACTTGATCGCCATACCAACATCTGTTAATACCTAAAGGAGAAGTAGCTAACTGCAAATTAGCAGAATCATATTTCTTATGAATATTCAATAAGAAACTATCACGTTTCACCAATTGATATTTTCTCCAAGCGAGCAACTCATCTTTATTTCCGTCCAAATAACTCAAACTATCTTCTGTGCTATACAAAGTCAAACCACAAGTCGTAAACTTACTATCTAATGTTGTCGTACGACCGCATTCATTCTCTGCAAAATATGCCACAACTTTACTAGTATCGCTATAAGGAATAGGAGCACCAGCTATATAATCAACGCCATCTATTATCCATCCCGTTTTTGTTATCGCAGAGCCCATAGGTTCCACACAAGGATTAGTTGTTCTACTAACCATAGCCAAATCCAAAGAATCATCTTCACAAATATGGATACCGTTAGACTCCATCAAGATACGTGGACGTTCCTTAATGGTAAGATAAGCAGAAGTTGTATCCATACATTGGGTCGTTGTATCCATAATAACAAAATAGTACAAATCTGATTGATCCATTCTTGAGAGATGAGTTCTCTCTTTAATAAATTCGCTCATTTTTTGTTCATTAGGAATATAGAAACGATTATAATAAGTAACCGCATTATCACTATAAATCAAATTAGATTCAGATACACTACCACGATAGTAATCATATGCGAATGTACTACTAGAAGTAAAGATACCATCCTCATCTTCATATGCTACACTACCACTAGCATATCTAACTTTTTGAGATTGTAAATTGATAAATGATGTATCAGATCCACAAATCTCCTGATCATATCCTATAGAATGAACAATCGATTTAGGATTTTGTACAATCACCAATACCTTAGCACTATCGACGTTACCGCATTTATCTTTTGCATAAATCCACACATTAAGACTTGATTCGACAATGGTTCCAGCCGCAGGGACTTGCCATACTGTTATATCAGCAATTTCAGTACATAAATCATGGATGTAATTTTTTGCTTTGTCTTCCAATGCAGGAACAGCTTGTCTACACTTCTTAAGATTGACAGCCAAAACAGTATCTCTCCAACCATTAGAGAAGTTAAACTTAGGAGCCACTGAGTCAACCACTTGAATTACCTGAACCAAAGGAGAACTAATATGTCCACAAGAATCTTCAACTGTCCATGTACGCCAAATTGTATAGGTATTATAGTTACAACTATGAATGTCTTCAGAACGACTTGTTTCAATCTTCTTATGAACAACCAAAGCAGAATCTGGTGTACAATTATCAGATGCATCAATCACCACATCTTCCATCTCCATCACTATTTGGATTAAAGAGTCTTGGTCACAAGAGTAAACCAAAGTATCAAGTTCTGTATGAATCACAGGAGCTGTAACATCTTGAATCGTATATACCTGATCACAAGTGATTCTATTATTACGGACATCATCAATAATATATGTACGAGTTAACTTATAATTACAAGGGAGTGTACCCTCACTAGTTTCCTCATAACGATATGTTCCCTCTTTATACTTTTGCATTTCAGATAGTTTTCCACCAGCAGCAAGGAAGTCCTCAAATGTTGCATATGGCAATGGAATCTCGCCATAACATTCATAATCAACTTTTTCAGCGATTGGACATTCCAATACCGGAGGAACCATGTCTTCGATTCTAACAATCTGAGGACATACGACAGAATCTCCAAATACATATTTAAATGTCCACTTAACCGTAGTAAGTCCTATTTCATAATTTGCATATCTTTCTGTGGTATCCGAACGCCAGAATGTCAATGTAGCAGCATGACAATTATCGATTTTTATTTCAGGTTGTTCCAAACCTGCCAAACGAACCTCTTCAGCAGTAGCAAAGAAAGAATCTAACAAGTTGACAGTAACCGTATCTTTCAAAGTTCTACAATCAAATGTATCAGTCTTAACGATTACAGATTTTTCACATGAATCTTTCATTAAACCTTTTTGGTCAATGAAAATCCATCGGATATCCGTTTTACCAAGAGGGAAGTCTTGCGAATTCCACACAATTGGATTTCCTTTTTCATCTGTCACCAACTCTCCATTAAAACGACGCTGGATAATCGGTTGAATTGTATCATCATCACACATATCATAAGCGGTAGGGAATGTCATATAATGAGACAATGAATCAGCTTTTAATGAACATTCTCCGTGAGGTAAAACGACTATAACATTTGCGTCCACATCACAACTTTCCATCTTTAAAGCAACGGAATCAATCACATTAACAAACATAACGCAAGAATCTGAGTTGCCCGCTTTATCTGTAAATGTCCATACAATCTTGTGTCTTTCTGTTGGATACACAGCAGTTTTTAATTCCTCATTATGATATACAATAATTGAACTATCTTTTTGTCTTACATAAGCTGTTATTTCTGGCAATAATAAGCCATCGCAAGGATCATTCAAAGATAGAGTTGGAAGGTGCAAATCCTCATAAGGAATTTCACAAGCCATTGTAGCGTAGACATCTTTTTCAGGATCTTTACAAACCGTATCCAAATTAGGAGCAGAAGAATCGACTACAGAGAATTTGGTTACACAACTACTATCAATATCACCTTTACCATTATCAAAATACCAAATCAGTTTATGATATCCACGAGGGAATGAATCAGCCAAGCAAGAAGGTAAGTTTTCAAAATTTGTTACCATCATCGCCATTTTTTCGATTGGATCCTCAGCACAAGTTGTATCGTATTGTCCATTTCTATGTTGAACCTTTTTAATCCAAACAGAATCCAATTCACCATATGTGTTTACGCAAGAATATTCAATTGTCGAATCAGTTGAATTATAATTCTCATCCAAGAACATTACTCTGCGAATCATCACTGGATAAACGATGGTATCATAATCTTTACTTAATGAAGAACTTGTACCTAAATTCTCATAATTATAAGGAGAACCAGAGCAATCATCGTAAGTATATTTTGTCTCGCAAAAATAAGCAGCAGAAGCTGTTGGAATACTATCCAAAGTATATCTTAAAGAAGCCAAACAATTTTCTGGATCCACATATAATTTCGCATCACTTGGACACTTATTTGGTTTTGGTGCATATTTCGAATCAACAATTACATTTCTAGAACAAATTATCGTATCATATCTTTGTGTATCAAAGTTAAAATAGTCACTTGAGAACACATAAGTTATATTAGTTACACCGATTGGGAATCTATGCTTCAAATAATCGTCAGGCGATATAAGAGAATCAACTGCCACACCAATAACATCTCCGTTGTCATTCACACAAGAACCAGAGAAATAGATTTCCAATTTAACATTTCCGCAATACTCAGGATTAGTTTGAGGAACGGTTAAAAGATTTTCCAATGTATATTTAGTATCTGGGTTAACCGTGCTTTGAGCTTGAGCAGAGGCATATCCATATTCCATATGATCATTCAAGTTCACACTTGTTCTGATATCATTTACAGTATCACAACGGAACATATCCTCTTTATTCAAAACAGAAACACGACTACGACAGTACATAGCGTTACCTGATGCATCAGCGAATTTCCACAAAATAAATGTAGTACCCACCTCATAATCATCCATCAAACCTTTCTCCATGGAATACTTCGACAAATCTACATCTGGATCTTCACTTAAATCCTTTTGTGAACGTCCAGCATATTCAGCTTTAATCATTATCAAAGTATCCTTGAAAGTAGTATCAGGAAGTTCAGGTATCTTAATAGTAAGATTACTACCTGGGCGTGCCACGCAACCATCCTTTGCAGATACATTAATAGTATAATCCTCTACCAACTTACAATCAACCGCAGGAGTAGTCTCATCAAGGACTTCCAACGAATAATTACAAGCAGCCGATTTACCGCAACCATCCACAACAGAAAAATCCACCTGACCATGACCAGCAAAAAGAGTCAAAGCAGTTTTTGATTTGTCGGATAATTGTGCTTTATGAAGTACGTATGTTGAATCAAAACTATGAATAGACTCATCTCCTTCATAATGAATATGTACATTTAAAGCAGGATCATCATCGCAACTAGTTGTATAGTCTGGAATTGGCAAATAAATAGTTGTATCCAATTGGCCACTTCTTAATGTATAAGAAGAAGGTTCTGATAATTTATCGCAATTAATAGTAGGAGCATCAGTTGAATGGATCCTAAATGTATCTTTAATATTTGCTATACAAATACGATCACCATTTACAACCTCCAATTCAACTGGAAATAAAGCATCTACCATACCACACAATGCTTTTTTATCATATCCATTAATGTGGATAGTACCATTCTCATCCATTATAGCACCCGTAAAATTCCATGTATATCCCATTACATCCTCTTTATTCATAAGGACAATGGTATCCGAAGAAGTAGCAACACACATAGTGTCTTCACCTCTCTTCGTAACAAAATTCAAACGAGAGACATTCGGTTGATCATAAATCCAAACAAGTAAAGTATCTCTACCATTAAAATCATTAACAAGTACACCTTCTTCATCATACATACGAGTAAACAAATATAATGCATATTGTTTATCGGGTGTATAATCGCTACTTACACGGGCACCTTCCTCTACAATAATATCAGCTGATTTTGTGTCAGGTGCTACCTCTAAGCGAACTTTGGTCTCATTTTCAGGTTCACCTTCAGGTGCTGCTAACGCCCAATCAAATGAATAAGAACCACCATTTTCCAAAATATACTCCAACACTTTCTCGTCTTTTATTTTATAATGTGAACTTTGCGGATATGAAACAACACAAATATCACCACCATCAATTCCAGGTCCCATATCATCACAAATTTTTCCACCTAACGTAAAATCAATATTCGTTTTCCCATCTGTCAAACGATAATAGAATGCCCCCTTATCAATCATTTTGATATACGCACGCTCTGGATGATTGAAGTCATCATACTCATAACCAATTTCCTCTGGTTGCCAAGGAACAACTCTAGTATAGGTTGCATCAGAATATTTCACCCATTTATAATCAGCACCACGAGAAAAACCTGCTGCATTAACTACTACGTAATCATCTATACAAGCAATACGAGGAGCCATACAAACAGACTCAATTTCAGCACTAATATAGTCAATGGCCAAAGTAGCACAAGTAGGGAATTGTTCGAAATATGGATTGAAACAGAATTCTTTCAAACCATTAGGACTTGGGAATGTGCCATAATAAGTCATTTCGAAGCGAAATACATTTGTAATGCTACTATTGTAATTATTTTTAATTATCCCTCCATAAATAAAATTAACTGGTTCAAAACCTAACGTCAAATTTTGTTTGACGATCAGTTGATTGGTTGCATCATTATAAATCTCCAAATCCATATTATCTGAGGTAACCATTCCATGTTGAGTTCTCGCAATCATCTTACCAGAACCTTGTATACCATCAGTACAATTTGCTGGTATAATCATATAAAACCGCATCGTAAAACGATAGGTTCCGCCACTTTGGAATTGAGGATTACTAGTAGGGAACTTAATGTAAAAGAAGTCATCATTTACATTTTCTCTTACATAAAAATTATTATTTGGATTTACACCCAAAGAGTCATCAATATGCAAAGCAACTCCCAATTGCTCTTGAGTTTTCAACTCACCCGGATCACAAGTAAAGACAATTCCCTGTTCTGAAAAATACTCTTCTATACCTATTGGGAATCGATCACTTTCTTTTCCACCCCAATCAACACTTGTAGCTCCCGGAGCATAATTAAAATCAGTACCACCATAATATACACCTGTTGTTGTCTGATGACAATCTTTAATTTTACAAGTAGTATTTTGAGTGATTTTCTTTGTTAATTCCTTAGAGAACTTCAGTTCATCTCCTGCCATAGCTTTTACCAAAACCTTCACATATAAATCAGAAGAAGGCATTTGTAATGTATTTGACGAAACAATACGTGATCCTCTTGATCTCCAAGTGACACCATCTTCAGAGGTAGACCAATCATATACAACACGCAATGGCGTTGGTCGTAACCCTGTTATATCAAATCCAATTGGATCTTTCGGACACGCATACTCTACCCCACCAGAAGATAATACAAGATCTTCCAATGGATTTGGTTCTTCTAACTGAGCATACGTTAGAGTGGAAAACAAGAAAACAATACAAGTCGATAAAACCTTGTAGATCTCAGGACTCCCTAAAAATTTTTTTATTGTATTCATTATAGCTAAATTGAAATCTTATAATTTAACACTCTCACCATAAATAAAATCATCCCCCCACAGATTACTATATTCTACTTATTTACATCATCTATATATAAAAAGTATAAACATAGTTTTCAACGCGCAAAATTAGTTAAAAAAAATTAAAAAAAGAATTTCAATACATATTTTTTAAATACTACAAGGTATACATATATAAAAAAGAAAGAGCCTCCCTGGCGGTCAGCTCCTCTTAAAACGCAACTTAGAACTAAACATAGAATTTAACAAACTAAAATGGTGAGTGGTAGATCTCATAATCAAGCTCATTAATATTAATACAAATATCGTGCCAAACTTTCCAAACTCTAAAAAAAATTTTTATTTTTTTTCATTATAGAGCGTATTTATAAAAAAAAATGCGCAATTGAAAAATCTCAATTGCGCATTTAATATATTACAATTCAATTACTTAACAGTAATATTTTGACTATAAACACCTACTGGATAATTAGAAGATGTTGTTGTTGAAGGATCTACCTTTTCCAAATATTTTTTTACTTGACGTAAATCATAAGGAACTTCAGTAGCAATCAACATCAAATTATCGACACCCTTAGGCTCTGCAAATTCAATTGGATATGATACCAAATCAATTGTACAGTTTGCAGGAATCAACAAGTGAGACATCGTTGTAGCGTCATCAATAGGCAAGCAAACATACTTTTCATTCATTTGGTTGATGTCAAGTATATTAACATACAAAGGAACATCACTCATGTTTTTGATTCTAAAAATAGCTTGTTTGTCTACGACAACTTCATTACCTAATGCTTGTTTGCTATCACGATCCAAAATCTCAAACGATATCTGATAATCTGTTGTAGCATTGTTAAAGTTATTCATAGAAACGCCCTTTGCTTTGGCAATAAGTGCTTTAGCAATGTCATTTTCTATTATATCTCCACGATATGTACATCCAGCTGCATCATTACTAATTTTATCAGTACCTCCATTAAACAAAGATTTTGATGCATGAGAAACAAAATTTGCAGCGTATGATTGTTTTCCTTTATAATTAGCGATTAATTCACTAACCTTTTTACCATTCGTCTGAGAGATAGAATAAATCTTTTCAGCTTTTCTATCTATAATGGAAAGAGCAGAATTATCAGCTACACGAACAACATCATCATTTTTTAATTGGTTACGTTTTTGAAGTGCAACCCATTGACCATTTTCTTGTCGTTCAGCTTGTCCAATCACGCTGTAAACATAAATATCTTGTGCAGAAAGTACTCCAACCAGCATACTTAAAACTGCCATTATAAAAAATCTTTTCATACGCTTACAATATTTATGGAACCATTTGTCCCGATTATTAATAATTAATTGATGGTATTCTTTTCAATCTTTCAATTCAAAGATACTCACCTAATATATATACTACAAAAATTTTGCCAAGTTTTTCACTCATATTATTCGAGAATTATTTTTTCTCGAACAATATAAAGTTTCCTTGTCTATTTTCAAAGATTGGCATTTGACGTCCATTGGTAGCAGAACGTACTTCATTACGAATGTAAAGTTCCAAAGCATCCAATGTAATATTTCCATTCTCGTCTACAGCAGCTCCCTTAATACCCTCCAACAAAGCTTTGGTGAATATACCATTTTCCCATTGCTCTGATTCATTGGATTTTTGTGCTTCTGTACTTGAATAGAATCCGATTACATCAGGATCTGCCAACGAGAATGTCTCCGTCGTTCCTTTCACACCATACATTGAACCTGAGTGACAAGCATCCATAAAGATAATAATACGACATTTACGATCTTTCAAACGCTTCAATGCACTCTTGATAATATCAAAGTCAACGGCAGTCGCAAACAAGTCGTTACTTTCTGCATTACAAGACAAGAAATAAGTCTCTGCACCTTCTTTTGCACCGTGACCAGAGAAGAACAACAACACAACATCTCCCTGTTCCACAGTGTTAACAAGAGTAGAAAGACCCTTCTTAATATTCTTATCTGTACCAGACTTATCCTTGATAAGATTAGCAGTCTTTATTTGTTTATATTGAGACAAATTACATCCTTGAACTGTATTCATGAAATCTTCTGCATCCTTAGCTGCATGTTGCAATTTCAAATCAGCTTGGTCATAATCACTAATACCTACAGCAAAAACATGCAATGCTGGCTTTGGTCTGTCTCCACGATAATGAAGCAAAACGACAGCCGGATCACTATTTTGACCTTTATTATCCTTTGCAATCAATTGCACACGACAATCAGCTACACGAGGGAGAGTAAGTGTAAGTTGTTTTCCAACACGCTTTACGCCTTTTGTGTTTGGATATTTTTCTCCATTGATATAAGCAATCACCTCTGGATTACTTCCATCGTATGTAGTGGTCTCATAAATAAACGTCACCTCAGGATTTGAATATTGAGAACCATCTTTTGGACTAATAATACTAATGGTTGGAGCACCTGGAACCTTAGTTGCTGAAGGTATAGGATCTTGCTTCGTTGGCGTTGTATTCTTAGTTGGTGTAGTAGGAGTACTTGGCACCTTTTGTGGCTCTTGCGCAGCCAAATTAGGTGTTTTATAAGTAAACGTTTCTACATTTGGAACTGCAGAAGCAGCAACTTTTGCATTAGGAGTTCTCTTTTGCCATGCAGCAGCGGCAGCTCTCGCTTGTGCCATATCTGCTTGTGGTTTTACATCTTTTATAAAGTTACCTGCTCTATCAATAGCAAACCACTTTCCTTTGTATTTCACAACAGCATAATAAGTTGTTGCATTAAAAATAGCACCTTTATCTACATTATCAAAAACTGGTTTCATAACCCAATTACCTAAATAATTGATAAAACCAAGTTTCTTCACATTACCCTTCATACCAATATAGATGTTTTCACCCACAACAGCATTTTTTGACCATTCTGCAATGGCTTTTTTCGCATCTTCTTTAGAAATGAAATAGGGATTAATAAACATCACGCCTTCACGATTCACAAATCCCCATTGACCATCCAATTTTACCAATGAGTAATTCTGACCTTTTGAGAAATTAAGTTCTGGATCTACATCTTCATAAATAGGTCTGAAATACATTTCACCTGTATAATCAACAAATCCCCAACGAGTATAGGTTTGATCATATACTGGATACAAGAACTGACCTTTGGCACCACGTGCCACAGCCAACTTAGCTGCTCGCAATGCTAATTCTTTTGTTTCAAACACTGGTTTTGTGTAGTACTTTCCATCTGCGGCAACAGCACCCCACTTACCTTGATATTGCACAATTGCATACTTACGACCAGCAAATGCATTGGCTTGATCATAATTATCAAACTTCGGTTCTACCACCCATGTAGAGCCATTCATAAATCCCCACTTACCTGTCTTTGTACTTTTATTAGCTTTTTGAGCTGATAAAGGTGCGAATAAGAAAGACAAGAGACATAGTACTAAAAAATATCTTTTCATATTGCAAATTATTTTTTTTCGTTATCAATAGTAGTTTCCGCTGCAGATACATTCGCATTTTCATTAGATACTGCGGCACCTTCTGAAGCCGAAACCGTTGGTTCATCTTTCACTATCACATCTGGCGTTTTTTGTCCTAACATTTTCTTAATACGCAACCAAATGAAATAGAATATTTCAGCTGCATATCCTGCAAGACCTGTTCCTAAAAGAGCATACAACAATCGAACATTATATTGTTTCTCTATAAATAGGTATCCAGCCACAAACACCAATGACAACATTATTATCAACTGAAGAGAAGTAGACAAGAAACCTGAATAGTCATTATATACCTCATTCAACCAGCAATAGATAATACAGAAAATTAAAGTAACAATAAATCCCAACAATAATGCTTGGTTTTCTGTCATATTATCAATCAACCGACCATCTTTGGTTAAAGTTGAAATTGAATAACCATGAATCGTGGTTCCACAAATTCTGCGAGTTCCATTGATCTTTACTGGAATATCATGAAAATCTCTTAAATCTTGGAAGTCTCCTACAAGGAAAATCTTATCCTTCACATCCTCTGGATATAATTCGTCATAGATATGATACTTTTCAAAAAGGGTTTGCTTGTAATTAATCAGCTCCTCTCCATCTCCTCGCTCTTCCCATTTCTTTTGGATATCGGGATATGCAATCTTCATAATCTCATTGACGTAAGTACTCAACGTAGTGTCACCAAACTTGACGGTCTTACTGAAATTACGGACGGTCTCATTCGAAATATTGACACAGCCCTCTGGACAACCAGATTCTTTAACAAAATAAGATTCCTCCTTAATGAAAGTGTCATAATTTGGCACCATACGGCATGCGGCAATTACACGATCCTTGCATCGATTCATCACTCTCTGTAAACTATCATTAGCCAATGTGTCCTGTGAATTAGGTCCGAAAATAACATCTAACGCTATCACCTTCGCCCCCAAATCATACAAGCGTTGAATACCAAAAGCAATCTCTGAACGTGAATAACAACCCGATAGATCATACATCACCACATCAAAATTCACATCCATCTGCTCATCCGAATTATCGTTCATAATTTGGAAATAGGTATCCGTCATATTAAAGTTATTCAGAACCTGTGTCATCGGATCCATATAAGTTGAACTATAACCAATTTTAGCCACAAGAGCACAAATGGAAACGATAACAACCATTACCATCAATCCATGAGGAATATATTTTGTAAACAAGTTCTTCATATTCAATTACCCAGAATTCGATTAAACTTACAATCATTAAAAACAATAAAAGTCCAAAATCACAATGATTTTACCATAATCTTATCGTTTTGTTGGAAACTTTATACATGAGTCCCCTTTATATTATAACAGACAAAAATATAAAAGATTGTTAGATAAACAAAAAAAATCATTTTATACCTTAACTTATCATCGCAAAGAACTATCGACCTCCCGTCAATAAACGAGAGATCCAAGTAGGGAAAAATCGAGTAATTCCCATATATAAAAGTAATCCTACAAATATCACGAGAGAGGGACACAAGAAATAACTAATAAACATTCCAACATTACCATACTCTTCGAAAATGGGAACAATTATTTTCTGACTTAATAATAATGGCAATGTAAAAAAAGCATACAAGAAAAAACTAGCTCCTGAAATATTTGTTGGAAACCATTGTCCCTTACGTTGAGTAAAATGGAAAAATAAAAGAAGGAAAGAAACAATTCCTATTAAGTCGTTCAAATGTTTCATCCAACGAATCTTATTGTGAGAAAAAAAAGCAATGAGGACAAAGAGAATAAAATAAATAGCCAGAAATAGGAAACAACGATTATCTCCCCATTTATCTGGCAACGATAATTTTTTTATTCCTGCGAATGCACCTAACGAAAAGAAGAAAAGTGCTTGATCACTTGGTGCATACATAGTTGGTTGGAACTCACCTACCCATATTATGCCGAACAGAATCAAAACAAACCCTTTCGTTTTCACTAACAAGGAATACACTATAGGTGAAAATATAGACATCACCATTAAATCGCGTACGAACCATAATGGTATATCCAACACTAAGCCAGTGAAAGAAGGATTATTGTATACATGACCTAAATTCCAAAATGACCAAAAGAAATCTGAAAAGGTAAAATCTGTCACCGGCTTTTCTGAAGGCATTGGTCCGATGAACAAAGAGCCAATATAATAGAGGAAAAAGAAGATTAAATTCCAAACCAGGTAAGGTAATAAAAGTGAAAAGAGACGTCGGTATAATTTCTCCTTGTAAACCTGCGTAGTAAATTTTTCAAATGAGAGGAAAAAAAGATAACCCGATATTATAAAAAAGAGGGGTACGCACAATCGAAAAACAAATTCCATAGCAAAAGTTTGAGCGAACTCAAAAGTGACAAAATTAAATTTATGAACGTTCACACAAAACAAGAGAGGATTGCAATGCATGAAGACAATCAACATGCAGAGAGGGAATCTAAGATTTGAGACGAGTAAACGCATAAAGACAAAAAAAGGGTTGTCTGCGATAAAACAGACAACCCTTCCCTATGAAAAAATTATTTTACATTACCTACTTTAATAAGGTATTCTGCAATTTGAACAGCATTCAAAGCAGCACCCTTTTTAATTTGGTCACCTACCAACCAAAGAGTCAATCCATTTTCGCAGGATAAATCCTTACGGATACGACCCACATACACATCATCCTTACCAGCTAAGAATAGAGGCATTGGATATTTCTTGTTAGCAGGATCATCCAACAACTGAAGACCTTCACCTGTTTCGATAGCCTGACGAGCTTCTTCTATGCTGATTGGCTTTTCTGTTTCAATCCACAATGCTTCTGAGTGAGAACGAAGAGATGGAACACGAACACACATAGCAGAGCAATTTACATCGCTGTGCATGATTTTCTTTGTTTCATTGAACATCTTCATCTCCTCTTTTGTATATCCATTGTCAGTAAAGACATCAATTTGAGGGATAACATTATATGCTAATTGATAAGCGAACTTATTAACTGTTACAGGTTTGTTGTCCAACACCTCACGATATTGTTGTTCCAATTCAGCCATAGCAGCAGCACCAGCACCACTGGCAGCTTGATAACTAGCAACGTGAATACGTTTGATATGGCTCAATTTCTCAAGTGGTTGAAGTACAACCACCATCATAATAGTTGTACAGTTAGGGTTTGCGATGATTCCCTTAGGGCGATTCAAAGCATCAGCTGCATTACACTCAGGAACTACCAATGGAACTTCAGGGTCCATACGGAAAGCACTTGAGTTATCAATCATCACAGCACCATACTTTGTAATGTCAGCAGCAAATTCTTTCGAAATACTTGCACCAGCAGAAGTAAAAGCGATATCGATATCTTTAAAATCATCGTTGTGCTTCAATTCCTTAACGGTGTATTTCTTTCCTTTGAACTCATAAACAGATCCTGCACTTCTGGATGATCCAAAAAGAACCAAATCATCCAATGGGAAATTTCTTTCTGCTAAAACACGAAGGAACTCTTGTCCGACTGCTCCACTCGTTCCAACAATTGCTACTCTCATTAAATTATTTTTTGTTAATTATTTTACAAAATCCGTTACAATATCATTTTTTATCCATAATTTTGTAACGCCTGTGCAAAGATAGTTTATAACAAGTAAAAATTTGTAAAATGAGACAAAGAATTTTATCTGTTTTTGTGGGAATCTTTTTCACACTACTAACGAATGCCCAAATTTCTGAGCATTTTTCATCTAAAAATCTATCATCTTCTTGGGATGGAGAAGTATCTAAATTCAGTTTGCAAGACGAACAATTGCTGTTATCCGACACCACACAATCGGGATCTGCCTACCTTTCCACCTACTCTACCGCTATCGACAATGGTTCGTGGGAACTGCATCTTCAAATGAAGTTTAAACCTTCTGGTTCAAACTATGTTCGTTATTATCTTACAAGTAACAGTCCCATTCTCAACGAAGCCCTCGACGGCTATTACGTCCAAATAGGCAACTCCAACAAACAAATCCTGCTCTATCGAATGAAAGGAACCTCTTCTAAAAAAATTGGAGAGAGTAGTGAAAATAGAATCGATACCTCCTCGGTCGATTTATACCTTAAAGTGATTAGAAGCAAAACGGCTGAATGGAAAGTATACTCAAAACTGAATGACGAGAAGCAATTCTCTGAAGAGTTCTCCGTCACAGACTCGACCTATTTAACCTCATCTTTTACTGGTATTTATTGCAAATACACAAAATCTAATGCAAATAAAATGTCGTTCGATGATATCATAGTTGAGGGAGAGGGAGAAGAAGACAAAGAAAGTCCTTTTATCTCTTCCTTTTCTCCAACAGACACACTACTAACCATTCATTTCAACGAATGGGTCAATGAAGATTTTATTCAATTAGGAATAGAGCCTCAACTTGACTATACTGCAGAATGGAATAACGCGCATAACCAACTCTCCATTCATCTAAATGAAGTTTTTGAAAGAGGTAAAAAATACGATCTAACTCTTTCTGACATCCGAGATTTCAGAAGCAATGTAAGTGATACCATCCTTTATTTTGCTCATGTAGATGAAATAGAACCCCAAGATATTCTATTTACAGAGGTACTATTCGTACCTAACAAAGGTGGTAGCGAATTCGTTGAAATCTATAACAATAGTAACAAGGTCTTAGATCTTTCACTGCTGAAATTTTCCACACGCAAAGCAGCCGACTCCTCTCTTTATTCTGCCAAGAAAATCGCCACAGAATCATGTTTGATTTTCCCTCAAGAGATAAAAGTATTGACCAACAGTCGAACTGGATTAACCGATTTTTATCATTGTGAAGAGAATGCTATCATCGAAATGTCATCGTTTCCTTCTTTGCGAAATGAAACAGGTTCCATTGTTTTATTTCGTAGCAAAGACTCTCTAATCATAGATGATTTTTACTATGAAGACACTATGCATGAAGAGTCTGTCCCAAACAAAGGCACTGGCGTTTCTTTAGAAAGGAAATCATTAACAACTCACGAATGGACTTCATCAGCAGGCATCAATGGATATGCCACTCCAGGTTATTTTGCAAGCAATATAGAGAATGCCGTAGATGATATACATTTTGATGCGACAGAAGTATGTTTTCCTTTATATGATGAAGAGCATCATTTTCAATTGAAATACCGTTTTGACGAACCAAACTATTTGGCTACAATCAAAATATATAATTTAAATGGGGAATGTGTAAAAGACTTACTTCACAACACAACACTTTCTCAGGAAGGAATTATCCAATGGGATGGAACAAATAACAACGAAAACATCCTTCAAACTGCACCTTATATTGTAAGAATGGAAGCCCTTCATGCAACCTCAGGGAAAAGAGTTACAAAATCATTTGTCGTTTTAATATCAAGATGATGAAATAACGAGGGTGTGTCAACATTCATAAGAGAATATCTTGTTTGGGGGCACACTCTCTTTATGATCTTAACTCGACAAACAACATCATAGCACATATTCTTAAAATGAACATTCTCTATGGCTGTTCTATTACCTCTTCAACTGTTTCTTCTTTAACTTCCGTCTGGTTTTCTTGAATGACATTTTCTTCAGGATGATTCATTTCTATAAGGTTCTCCGTATTTTCAACAGAAGAAGATTCAATTTCTTTCTCGTTTGATGCTTTTTTCTTTTCTGCGATTTTTTGTTTCAATTTTTTGACAATTGATTCCACATCAATATAATAACCCAATTGAACAGAGAAAACACCATTTTTACTTTTCAACTCTGAATTTTCGATGGTATTCGTATCCGTAATTCTTGTTGCTTTCACTTTATCTATATTATTCAATCCTAAATCATACATGAGTCCCAAGCGATATTTCTCTATAAATAACACATTCACGCCGAAACTTATACCCCAATCAAAACGACGATAATGTCTTTTTATATCATAAATATTATCTTCTTTTGTTGAATAGTATACTTTCTGATTAATTGCTTCATTAAACCATTCACCCTCTTTAAATGTTCGTCCTTTTAATCCTATAGCGTAATAAAATCCCAATTGCGGTGTAATCCATACTTTCTCGAATGACAAACGATAATTAGCAGTCAACGGAATTTGAAGATAATTAATTGTAAATTTCTCTTTTTCCCAATCCACGTATCCGACATGTGTCTTGTGATAACCTTTATGTTGGAAAGTCAAACCACTTTCTACGAAAAAATTTTTGAAGACAACGTAATCGACCAACGCTCCCGCATGGAAATGGAAATTAGGCTTTTTATCAAGAGACTCTCCCTGACTCATTCGCACATTCGAAGGACCTATTCCCGCCGTAACAGCATAATAAAACCTTCCTATACTATCACATTGAGAAAAAAGAGCCGAAGGGAGTAAAAATATACCTATAAGAACAACAATTATCTTTTTCATAAAATGACCTTTAAATAACCCACATATAACTTACAAAAATATACTATTATACAAATGTCGGAATTTATGATCATTTTGCAAAATGAAAAAAGAAATTTCTATAGTAGGGGCGAATTGCATTCGCCCGTATCCCGTATGGGCGAATAGCATTCGCCCCTACTATAGAATAGCATTCGCCCATACTATCGAATAACAATTCGCCCCTACTATAGAATAGCATTCGCTCTTACTATCTAATAATGATTTTAGAAGCCATCTTACCTTTTTCGTTTTTAACAAGGATAACGACTACCTTATCATTTTCAGAAGCTAATCTTCCGTTCAAGTTATAGATAGCTTGTAATTCTCCGTTTAGAACTATGATTTTACCATCATTATCAACATAAGAAATGATTTCGAAATCATTGTTTTCAGCCATAAATTCTTTTACATCTGTAAACATTGCAGAAGATAGAAGAATTTCATCCACCAAATAACCAACTTCCATTGGAGTGAAGATTAAATCCACTGTAGTTGCGCCTTCTGGTACAGCAACTTCTCCTTTGAACTTAGTCCAAATCCACTTCATAGTATCATTAGCGACATCAACGATTTCACCCGTATTAAATTTGTATTTAATTGGCATATCTTGGTTTGCAACAACAGAGTAATCGGCATCAATAGATGCACCATCTTCGTTTTTGTACTTTTTAATCAACATTTCAGAGTAAATCTTCTTAGTTCCCTCAGGGATAGCGATACCTGGGATAACGACAGAATCTCTTGTTGCAGAAGATTCAATACGTAAGGCTTGGAGGATTTCGTCGTCATAATAACCTGAGCCATCAGTATTTCTCACACTATCAGGCATAAAATCGCGGAATGATCTTAATCCTTTGCTTTTATCTCCATCTGTGATAACAGGTTTTATACCACCATTAAAATATTCCTCTAAAATCATATTGTCTTTTTTTGCCGACACATGACGTATATAATGCATTTCGCCATAAAATTCGCCTATGTTATAACTTGTAAAGTTTTCTGCATAAAATGGTTTTACATTATCTTCTGTAGGAACAAAACATAAGTTTCTGATATATGGGAAATTTGTAATATCGCCCGTTCTATATTCACGAGCGTAACTTAAAATCATACCGCTCATTGTTTTGAAAGCAGGATTAGCATACACATACTTATAAGTGCTTACCCATTGTTCGGTAGGTCCCCATTTTGCATCAACAAAAATAAGGGCGTCGCTATGTGGAGCATTTTTTGCTTCCAAGTCAGATTCTTGTGGAGCCAAACCGATAATAAACAATGGTTTATTACCCTCTTTAATTAAGTTAGTATCAGCATGTTGGGATGGAATCATATATTCCATTACCATAATGTAATTAGTTTCAAGATTCAATGGGTCATTAGCATCAAAAAGGATTCTTGGATCAAGATAGTCTTTTGTTATTTTTCTAAATTCAACTGCAGGTACTCCATCTTTGATTGTCTCAACCAAAGAGTCAGCAGCCGAATTGTCTTTGTAAGGTTTAATGTTGAAATTTTTTGTGAATTTTCCATCTTTGATAATCCAATAGGCATGATCGAAAGCATTCTCTGCGAAGCATGTCATGGTTGTAATGATGGCAATTGCAAGTAAAGTTAAACGTTTCATTTTCTTTTGTATTAGATATTAATTAATATTTTGATCTACTGAATTCATTTTCATAAAATGCAAATATAGCAATTATTCATTTTTATTGTAGGAATAGAGGGTAAAATCTTTTTTGACTTTAATAGGGCGAATGCAATTCGCCCATACGTACGGGCGAATTGCATTCGCCCTATTATCAAAATAGCTTTCGCCCTATTATCAAAAATAGCATTCGCCCCTTATCAAAAAAGAAGCCTTGCGAGTTCATTGCAAGGCTTCTTACTAATTTATGGTAGTTAGATTACTTAACCATCAATTTTTGAGATGTTGTACCAGCAGCATTTTCAACAACAACTGCATAGATACCAGCAGGTAAGTTCAAAGCGAATTGAGCTTCCTTGTCAGCCTTAACATCTTGTGTATAAACGCAAGCACCTTGAGCATTAAGTACTTTAACTTTTGAATCCAAAGTAACAGTCAAGTTGAAAGAACCATTCTCTGAAGGATTTGGCCACAAAGAAACTTTATTATTCTTGATTAAATCAAGTTCAGTTCCATTTTCTGGTTTACCCTTGATCTTAAATGATCCCAATCCAGCAAAAGAAGTCATGAAAGCGATAGCAATAGTATGAGTTCCTGCCTTATCAAAGTGGATACGGTAATTAATATTTGAATTATACTCTGAAGTAGGTTTTACCCAACCCCATTTGTGATAATCTGAATTTGCTCCATCTCCAACTGTACCACCACCTTGACATGGAGTCAAATACAATGCTTGGAAAGGAGTTGATTCACCATTTTCTGTTACCAAACCTGGTTTACCATCTACAGCAATAGCGAAAGTATTAAAATCTGAGAAATTACATGAATACAATTCAAATTCGTAATCACCAGCAATTTTAACTTCAATTGTATATCTTACCCATTCACCGTTTCCGATATAACCTAAAGATTTGTAAACAGGATCTGTAGAAGTTTCATCTGTATAACCAACATCAAAATATTCGTCACTACGGAAGTTTTCATTCTTAGTATCACCAGCATTACATGGATGTTCGTTATTTAAATTATTTCCTGAGCATGCCCAATCTTCATCATAGTCAAAATAACCATTATCTTGACCACCCTTATCGTAAGCACTTAAATCCAATAAGAAATCATTAACACCATCAAACTCTTGTTGGATGTATGGAGTTGACTCGCAATATGAGAAATGATCACCCTTACGTAATTCACCAGTAATATAGTTACCTGATGCAGACAAAGAGTTACCATATTGTCCACCATTCCAAGTGGCAGAAGACTCACCTTTATCACACCAGCTCCAGTTAGCCCAACTGATTAATTGTCCACCAAGGTTTTTACCATTAGCCACTTTCAACATGTGGTCACCAGCTTTTGTATCAACACCCGTATCACCAGTGTGGCTTGATAGACCCCACTCAGTAATGAAAATAGGAACGAATGCAGCAGCACCAGAAAGAATACCTAAATATCTTTGTTGGTCACCAGCATAGTGGTGGAAAGAGTACATAATTTGCAAGTTCTTATAACTATCTTTGATTTCAAGAGGATCTTGGAATGCTCTAGTAAGGTCTTGGTCCCATTGAGGAGTACCCACCATAACAACAGCATCTGGATCTGCTTGACCAATAATAGGAAGAACTTTGTAAGCATATTCTTTAATCCAATCCCATACATAATCGAACTCTGCAGGAGCACCTTCAACGTCATCATTTGGTTCATTACAGATTTCATACAAAACGTGTTTGTAACCTTTTTGTTTTACATAAGAGGTAATCTCATTAAAGAAGTTATTGTATCCATTATAAGCACCATCATTAGGGTTACCTGGTTTTAGAATATGCCAGTCAACCAAACAATAAATTTTAGCATTAGCACAATAATCGATACAGTTTTTAACCCAATCAGTTCTTACACCATAGGTCCAACCTTCGTTAATATATTGAGCGATACGTGCGAAATTAGCACCATAACTTTTCATTTTATCGAAGTCGCTTTGGTCATCGAAAGCTTTTCCAAATTCGCCACTATAACCAAAAGTACTCCAACCACGTAATTGAATAGGTTCTCCACTCTCAGAACATAATTGATTACCAACTAATTTTAATCGACCCCATGCACCAATGTAGTCATTGTTTGATGGATTCGAATAATCAAATCCAGCAAATCCCTGCAAATAGACCAATAGCAGAGAAATTAATGTAAAAATTTTCTTCATGCACTTATGATATTAGAATTATACTTAAAATTTACAACATTAAACACTTCAAATTTTATGCCATGAACTGCAAATTTATTAAAAAACTAATTTGTTATACAATAGCGACATAAATTTTTAACTTTTTTTTAATAATTAAGGGGACTTCTATATCACCACAAAGCAATTTATAGAAATCCCCTTAACATAGAAAATCACAGCAACTTTTCAAGAAAATATTTACCCAATAGAGTCAAAAGAGATTCCTTTATTTTGAAATTTAATTGCTTTTTATTAAAAATTTAATATATTTGCGAAAAGGAGGATTTATTTTCGATCTTAATTAACAATCGACCGATTGCAGAATTAGGTGAGTTACTGCAACTTTATAAACACAACTTAATTAAAAAACAAAGCGCATGAACAAGAAAATTTTTTATGTAATGTTAGCATTGGTAATGTGTGCATGTGGCACACAAACCACAAAAGAAGACAACAATAACGTAGAAGGAACAAGTCAAGCAGATAGCGCAACTTGTACAAAACCAGATTCTATCGCAATTGATACGACTTCTGCCGTAGTATCACAAAAAAAACCTGACAGCAAAAAAGCTATAGAGCAAAATAATGTGATTGCCGTTAAATTTATGGGTTATTTCAAAGATTACGCCAGATTAAAATCATCCAACAACTATATCAAAGCTTCTAAGGTATTTCCTGAAATCGCTTCAAGGGAAGATTTTTCCGTCAAAACAGATGGTGAAGAAGTTTACTTAATCATTGCAAAATTTGACAGCGCAAAAGTTTCCATCAACGAACTTACATTTGATATGTTACTCAATGGTCAAGACGAAAGTGACGGAAAAGTTTTATTTGAAGGAGAAGCTAACACACCCTATTTAATAAAATGTAATGTAAGCGATACACACTCTGACATTAACATTCACGTTGAATATGGAAATGGGGAAATAATCAATTACTCTCCTAGATTAAGTTTGCAAGATGGATCTGTCATCACATCCCAAACTGGCATTCAAGAAATAATATTTAAATAATTATTTTTCAACAAAACAAAAAAAATCTTATTTTTGTAGTTTAATTGTAAAATGGGTAATTATAAACACCCTAAAAATTAATTTAAAATTTACAAAAAAGAGATTCTGTAATCCTTTTTGTGTTTTGAATTCTTGTTTACATCTTGTTAAATTCCTTAACGATTGTTTTAGGTCAAAATAATAGTATGATTAACAATATGATTCAAGCAATAGGAAAAGGCATATGGTAATCCAGATTAAACTATAAAATTATCTTATGAAAAAAAGATTTTGTCTATTCTTATCTTTACTATGTACATTTTCATTTGCATGGTCAACGGATTATTTTCAATTACAAAATTCTGATTTCGAAGAGTGGGAAACCCAAAATGGAGGTGCTGAACCAGTTATGTGGAACACTTATGCTACCGCAGGTGGTAGTTTAGGTTCTATGGTACAAAGCATAGAACAGTGTTCTAAATCTACTGATGTACATAAAAACTCGAAAGGACAATATTCTGCTGCTGTTAAAGCCAGAAAAGTTCTCCTTAGTATCATTGCCAATGGAATGATTACAACAGGTCAGATTGAAGGAAACTCTGCAACTGCAACCAGTGAGGACAATCACAATATTTCAAAAATAAAAGAAGGATACGCATCTCCCTTTACTGGAAGACCGGACTCTGTTTCAGGATGGCTCAAAACAGGCTTCAAATCCACTTCCCAATTAGGACGTTTCTATTTTGTTTTTCATGACGAAAGTAACACACAAGACCCTGGAACGAACATGTCGCAGGTAATTGCTGTCGCAGGTACAAATGTAAATTATGCTTCTGATTGGCAAAGGGTTTCTATCCCATTATATTATAAAGGGGAAACACTGACTATCCTAAACGAAGGTGGAAACGCTTCTCGTACTCCTGCTAGTACAAAAGAACGTCCTTCTTATTGTTTAGCCTCCATCGCCACCAATTACTTGGCTGGGAAAGGTAATGCTTCAGATGTACTATATGTGGATGAAATCGAAATGATCTATAACTCTAAACTGAAATCTTTAAAGATTGATGGCTCTACCATATCTGGGTTCAGTAAAGACATCTATTCTTATTCCGTAGATAAAAGTTACGACGATGTGTCTGTAACCTATGAAAGTGATGGTAAATTTGCCACTATCGACAAAAACTATGATTCTTCCACCAGCACACTTACTCTTACCATTAAAGGTGATGACTACAGCGCTACCAACAATCACCACACCTACACAATCACATTTAAAGCTGGCGCACCTTCTTGCGACGCTCTACTAACTTCATTCAAAATCAACGGAACTCAAATTAGTGGCTTCAATTCATCCACTAAAGCTTACACTTTGAATGATGTCTATGCTAACGTATCGTCATCTATCTCTTACACTGCATCCGATTGTGCTGAAACGTCTCAATCATGGGATGAAACAACACAAACATTAACAATTACAGTAACTAACAAAAGTGGTTATGCAGAAAACAGCAATACATATACATTCAAATTCCACCAAGCTTATGGTGCTCAGTTAACAAGCTTAAAAATCGGAGGAACCGAAATCTCTGGATTCTCCGCCTCAACGTACTCTTATACTACTGATCGAGCTTATAATGAAAATGAACTCTCCTATACAATCAGTGAAGGAGCCACCATTGAAAAAAGTTATAACAGTAATACATACAAACTAACACTCACTGTTAAAGGTGGTGACTTTGCCGTTAATAGTAGCAATTTCAAAACTTATACTATCCAGTATCATGCTCCTTATGGTGCACAACTTACTGACGTGAAACTATTTGATAAAACCATTGCAAACTTTGCAGCCTCAACCTACAAATACACAGTTTCAAATGCATATTACGAAGATAAAGTTAGTTACACTGCAGACGCAAACGCTACTGTTGAGAAAAGCTACAACTCTTCAACAAACATTTTAACACTCGTAGTTAAAGGTGGTGATTTCGCATGGAACCCATCTAACACAAATACCTATACCATCCAATTCCATGCACCATTTGGATCCATCTTGACAACTCTTTCTATTAATGGTTCTGCCATCGCTGCCTTCTCTTCTACAAAATATGAATACTCGGTTAAAAATACTTATATCGAAGGTTCTACAAAAATCACTTACACTGCCAGTGAAAATGCAACAGTATCTGCAGCCTACAACGCTACCCAAAATACATACACACTAATCGTTAAGGGTGGCGATTATGAGTATAACAATGCGAATACACATACATATACAATTTCATTCCATAATTCGTATGGTAGTCAACTTACTGATTTAAAGAACAATGGAACAACAATTAATGGCTTTACGCCATCTACTTATAACTACACATTAAAAGAGACCTATTCTGCATCATCTATCACCTACACAGCTGATGACGAAGCAACCGTTTCTTCATCTTACAACGAAGCAAATTATAAACTTACCTTGACAGTTTCGGGCGGTGATATCAAAGAAAATCCTACCAATCAAAAAGTTTATACCATAACATTCCATGCACCTTACGGATGTAAATTACAATCTTTAAGCATTAATGGAAAAGCATTAAGTGATTTCAACAGTTCTGAATACTATTATACTGTATCTGACACCTATAAAGAAGGTATAGTATCTTACCAAACAGATAGTGAAGCAACTGCTACAGAAAGCTATGATGCTAAATCCAACACATTAACGATTGTGGTTTCAGGTGGTGACATAGCAACGAACAAAACAAACAAACAGACTTACTACGTAAAATTCCACGATGCTTATGGGGCACAACTTACCACTTTAAAATTAAATGGTTCGACCCTTAGCGGATTTGCACCTAACGTATACAATTACTCTGTGAAAAGTACATACGACGCGCAAAAAACTTCAATCACTTTCACAGCAAATGAGGAAGCAACAACAACCGCCTCTTTCAATGAAAGCACCAACACTTACGTAATCGTGGTCAAAGGTGGTGACTATGTTAGCAATCCTAGCAATACAAACATATACACCATCGCTTTCCACGACTCATATGGTTCACAATTGACAAGCTTATCTATCGCTAATGCATCTATTGAAGGTTTCTCTCCTTCTAAATACGAATACACAGTAGCCAATGCTTACGATCCTACTCTGGTTACCTATACAGCTGATGCGGATGCAACTGTTGAGGTTTCCACTGATGCTAAAAATTATAAAGTCACATTGAAAGTGAAAGGTGGAGATTTCGCAGATAATAGTAGTAATTTCAATACCTACAACATCAACTTCCATGCACCTTATGAATACCAACTTACATCATTAACTATCAATGGTAGTTCAGTAACTAATTTCAGTCCTAACACTTACAACTATTCAGTAAAGAATACTTATAAGGACTCTGAAGTCAAATATACAATCAGTACAGATGCCACTGTTACTGAGAACTATGACGAAGCATCTAACTCATTAATAATCACAGTAAAATCAGGAGAAAAGAATTCTGCGAATACAAACAAATATACTATTAATTTCCATAATTCGTACGGATCTCAGTTAACCTCACTTAAAATTGACCGAGTAGAGATAGAAAATTTCAACCCTAATCAATATGCTTATTACGTGGCAAAAAATTATTCGGATGTGAACGTCTCTTATGTGGAGGATGAAGATGCCACAAGTACAAGTTCTTTTGATGAAGGAACCCACACGTTAACAATCACTGTAAAAGGTGGCGATTTTAATGAAAACAGTTCAAATGTGCATACATACACCATTCAATTCTGTGCACCATCCTATTTAACAGCCTTAAAAATCAATAACGCATCTATTCAAAATTTCCGTGAGACGAAATTTGCCTATACATTATCAACCACTCTATATGAAAATGTAACAGTTACCTATGCAGCATATGAAGGATCGAAAATAGACACCACATACGATGCATCTTCCAATATATTGACGATTAAAGTAAGTGGTAGTGATATCAAAACATTCCCTGAAAACTATCACGTATACACTGTTCAATTCCATACTGCAAGCGGATCGTTGTTAACCCAATTATTAGTAAATGGTAACTTGATAGAAGATTTTGATAAAAACAAATTAAATTATATCGTTCATGGAGCATATTCGGATTACACAATCACCTACACGCCAGATGCTGATGCACGAGCAAAAATGTCTTTCAACGAAAGCAACAATTTGTTAACCATCGTTGTAAACGGAGGTGATATTGCTGAAAATCCACAAAACACTCATTCATATAAGATTCAATTCTACGCTCCATCTAAACTAAGTTCTTTAAAGGCAGATGGCGTTTCAGTTAGTGGATTCTCACCTTCCATCTACGAATATTCACTATTATCTTATGCTTATGAAGGCACAAAACTTCTTTATAATGCAGATGAAGGCACAACCATTGACACCACTTACAATGCAAGCAAACATATTCTTACGATTCAAGTAAAAGGAAAAGATATTGATATGTTCCCAGACAACTATCATACATATGAATTGCAATTTAGTAAGCCTTTTGAATCCCAACTTCAAGATCTCAAAGTGGATGGAACTACAATCAGTTCATTTGACAAAGATCATTACAACTATAAATACGATGCAATTTATGCAGCCTCAACACTTGACATCATTCCTGACAATGGTGCGACTATTGATACAACCTACAATAAAAAGACCCATATTCTAACCATCACCGTCAAAGGAGGTAACATCAAGAAGGTAAGCAGTAATTATCACATTTACACCATCGAATTTAATGATCCTACGACCTATAATTCACAATTACAATCCATCCATATCAATGGTCAAGCCGTTTCTGATTTTGACCGTAATGTGTATATCTACGATATAAATGGTTCATTAACTAACATCTCTTATGTTGCAGATGAATATGCAACTGTTTCTGAACTTTACGATGCAGAAAAGAATGCGTTATATCTCACAGTAAAAGGTGGTAATTATGAGAAGGACACAACCAATATTCATGTATACACGTTGAAATTCACAGCACAATTTTCATTTGAATCCTATGTGACTGACCTTTCTTCGAATGGTATACAAGTATCCTCATTTGATAAAAACAACTATGAATACATTATTAGCAATAGTTACGAAGCATCAAACATCAACTACGCTATTAGTGCATTAGCTCAATATTGTGCTGATTATAATAAAGAGACAGGTCTTTTGACGATTGTTGTATGGGGAGGCGATTTTAAATCAAATCCAACTAACTTCCACACATACAAGATTCAATTCAAGAAATAACGATTTGCCATTTTTTAGGAGGGCGTATGCGATACGCCCGTACGTACGGGCGTATTGCATACGCCCTCTCAAAAAAATTGCATACGCCCTCTCAAAAAAAATCGCATAAGCCTCCTCAAAAAAGATTGCATACGCCCTCCTCAAAAAAAAATGGCGCATTCGAAAATCGAACACGCCATTCAGGAATAAATTAGAAGTTTTTACAAAACTATTACTTCACTGTCAACATAACCTGACCAGCCTTTACTTTTTCATTTTTAGAAGCACCTGGACGAACTTTTCCGTTCATCAAGGAACCAATCAAGTTATCAATCAAAACAATCTTAGGAGTATCTTCTACGTTACGTACCAAATAAACTTGGTAGTTACGATTGTTATTCAAACACATATCCCACTCTTTTTCTGTCAAGAAGAATGTCTTTGAATCATCTTTAGCTCCCTTACAAGCTATATAATACTCGGTTGTATTGTTTTCATAATCTACAATTTCAAAATCGTATCCATTGGTAACTTTCGTTTTCTCATTGCACCATTTAACACGATTAGGATATTTCTTTTCAAGATAATCAAACAAAATCTTTTCGCTAGCAGCAGAAACCGCCTGACGAGCCACAGCATCAAGATCTATGACAACTTTTCTGTCTCGCTCTTTTAATTGATCTATAGCAACCTGAAGATCATTCTTATTTGCTTCCAAAGCTTGAATCTCTTCATCTTTATCTGAAACAACGCCCTTTAGTTGTTGAATAGTCTCATTTGCTTCCTTAACAGTTTCTTGCAACTGATTAATGCTTTCAAGATTTGTCTTCTCTGCAGCACGAAGTTGTTCGTTCTCCTTGGTTAATTCTTCTCTCTCCTTCAAAACACGTTGCAATGTTTCCATATTAGACTTCAATAAAGATTCAATATCTTCATTGACATTTTGAAGAGCAGATACTGCATCGAAATGTTCTTTATTTTGATTTTGAGGAACAGAAGCAGCTTTCACCGACTCTGCGACCTTGGCAAAATTCTTATTATTAATCTCAACAACAGGTTTCTTCACAGGTTCTTCGTGTTTTTCTTCCACCTTAGGTTGTTGAGCTGGTTGAGCATTTACTTTAGGTTGTTGAACAAATGCTGCCATTTTAGGAGCTTCTGACACTGGCTCTTCTTTTACAACAACTTTTGGTTCCTCTTTCACTTCCACTTTAGGTTCTGCTTTCACCTCTGCTTTAGGAGCAGCAGGAGCGACATACTTACCATTCAATGCATCGATAATTGGAGCAACCAACTCACGAATAGCAAATGGATCGCTTAACTTATCTTCAGGGATATTGCAACATACGCCACTGGTAAGTTCAACACTCTTTTGAGCTGAACGCAAATCAGAGTCTCTCATAGCAATACCAATAATATTAACCTGAATACCTTGTTGTGCCAATTTCTCAACCTCATATTCAAGGACACCACCATCAGTATCTTCACCAGCTGTAATAACAACTATTCTCTTTCCTTCAGCATCCATAGATTTTAATGACTCCATAGACTCCTTCACTGTAGCAGCAACAGGGGCACCACCACTTGCCAATGGAAGTGATGTAGCTTTCTTAATAAAATCAGCCTTTGTGTTAGGTTCTGCTAAATCAAGAGATTTAATTATGATAGGAGATCCGCAAACTGATTTGAAAATTCTCATTCCAAACACTCCTGAAAAGTCGAAATTAGGAGCAATCTCATCTGTCAAAATTCTCTGTGTAATAGACAACTTTTTGTCCATCTTATCGGAAATATCGATAAGAAAATCGGTTACTTGTTTCATGGTATAATATCCTTTTTTTTAATTTTTTGCTAAAATAATAATTGTATTTGTAAAAATATGTAAAATCCCATTCTTTTTTTTTAAAATTGAAGAATTAATAGAACTCCCCTTAAATATATTTGATTGAAAAAAAATGTCCTTTGGTTGAATAAAAAAAAAAAATACTATACAATGAATTATTTTAGCATTGCAAAAAGTGTAATGAGATACGTCATAATTCTTTTCATTGAAATCAATGCAAATTGAATGAAATGGAAACATACAAAAGATGCTGAAAGGTTTATTTATTCAGTTGTCCGCTTTATAAAATGGATTTTTTGTGTTTTTTGCATGAAATTATGACCCTAAATCGTGTTGTTCTATATAGTTCGAAGTCAGTTTGCTGTGAAGCAAGTTGACTTTTTATTTATTTAACTAAATAATGTAATGTACAATATTTATATTTATATTTGCAAGCAAAGTCAAAATAATATTTAAATAAATTTGATACCAATGAAAATGACAAGAAAAATAGGCATTATGGCTATCGCTCTATTCACATTTGGAGCTATGGTTCATGCTCAAAATTCAGTATCCATTATAGACAAAAGTGGAAAAATAACCGGACTTTCTCTCTCGAATGATGGTAAATTATATTTTGAGAACGACAATTTGATGATTAAGAATTCTGCTTCCGATGCGGTTCAAACATACGCATTAGCCAATATTAAAAAGATAGTTTTCACAGAATTGTCTGGCTTAAATGATGTGGAGATGGAAAATATCGCCATATTCCCTAATCCTACAACAGATAATGTGTACGTTGCATACGCTAAAGAGGGTGACAAAGCCGAACTTTACACATGGAACGGACTTTTATTAGCCACAAAAAGTTACTCGACCGACAAAGGTGTTTCTCTATCCGAGTATCCAATCGGATTATATATTTTACGTATCAATGGTCAATCTTTTAAAATCAGTAAAAAATGAAAAAAGTTCTTTTCTTTATAGCAGCCTCTCTGCTCTCATCTGTAGCAATGGCCGACCATGTTATGTATATCAAAGATAATCAATCACAAGTTCGTGAGGAGAAATGTGAAGATATAGATAGTATTAAAAGCGTAAATGGTGTTGTTTCTCTTTATAAAACAAGCAAGACATACACATACGAAGCTAAAAACACAGAAATCACTTTCGAAGAAATCATCACTGCTTCTGATACTGTTTCTATCGTATATGGAAACGGAACCCCAACCATTATAAACCCATACAATGAAACCATTATGATTTCCACCAATGGAAATCATGTAACCGTCAACTGCGCCAATCAGTTAAAAGACGTGGTATACGAATTGAAAGGGTCTACCAAAAATGGTTCTTTCACCATTGAGACGCCTCGTAAATTCACTCTATTGTTAAACGATTTATACATGGAATCCGTCTCTGAAAATGCACCGATTCGCTCACTATCAGGTTCTACCATGACAGTCGTTTTAAAAGGTAACACCACTTTAGTAGATGCCGCAACCGACACTTGTAATGCTACTCTACGAAGCAAAGGTCAAATTGTATTTTCGAAAGAAGGAAACGGTAAACTTGAAGTGATTGGTAATGCCAAACGTGCCATTCAAACAGGTGACTATCTTCAAATCGATGGAGGTACAATTGTGGCTACCGCTAAAAATGGAGATGTGATAAGAGCTAACGACTACTTGGAAATGAATGGTGGTTCTTTAACGGTTAATGGTACTGGAATAGAAATTACTGCCGGATATGCTACCATCAATGGTGGTTCATTATCTATCGTTTCTACCGAAACAGACTCTAAAGGATTGAAAATTGCCAAAGACCCTACTCTCGCTGGTAGTGCAACCAATGGTACTCTCACGATCAATGGAGGTGCTGTCAACATTAATATCTCAGGTGATGGTAGCAAAGGTATTAAAGCAGAACATGATATTATCATGAAAGGTGGAACCTTAACAGGTACTGTCAATGGTTCATACATTATTGAAGAAATAGATGGCGAAGAAGACGTTTCTTATTCTGCGCTTGTGAAAGCAGACCGTAATCTTACGATCTCTGATGGAAAAGTCAGCATCGTTCTTAGTAAAGAAGCTCTCGGATCTCGTGCTTTAACCTCTGATAGTGGCATTTTTGTCAATGGAAATGCTATCATTGAAATCGAAGCTAACTGCAACGCTTATACGTATGTAAGTTCTAAAGGAAAAGACAAACAGAAATTCGGTTATGGATTCAAAACAGATGGACCTATTAACTTTGGCGGTTTATGTTCTGTTACTGTTAACACCACAACCAATGAGTACTCAGCTATCTGTGCCATCACAGAAGAGAATAACATAACATTAAGTGAAAAATGCCAAGTATTCTTCCAAGCGGCTTCTAATGCTGCTCTCAATTGTGACCGTGTTTCATTAAACGGAGGTTTGCTGATACTCTCTACGGGTAATTCATTCACTCCTGCTGGAGTAGCAAAAGTCACTCCTAATGGTGGTACCTACATCGGATTAGGTTCTAAGAACTCTACATTCATGGGAGGAACTTCACCTATCATAAGCGACACTAAACACACAATAGGTAATGCTATCAATATTAAAGACCTATCTGGCAATAGTATTTTCACCTACCAAAGTAAAGATATTAAAACAACATTAACATCAGGATATTTACAAATTTCCACTCCAAATTTGAAAACTGAAACATCTTACAGTTATTCAACAGGTGGTACTATTTCAGGTGGAACTTCTTTCCATGGTTACTATGAAGGTGCTACTTATACAGGTGGTACTTCATCCAATTTCACCACTGGAACAGGTAGCCAAATTGTTAATATTAACAAATAATCTCACATAAATGTCATACTTCCACGTCTTCTTCAAGTGATTCATAGCATCAATCACTATGATTTCAAACTTGAAGAAACGGGATGATGATAATATGCACGACATGTTCCGATGGGGAATGTGTCGTTTTTTTTCACTGTATTCTACCTTTACTCCCCTCTTTTATTTTATTATATTGCTGTCCGGTAAACCTTTTATATGTTTAATTTTTTGCAAAAAAAATGAATTATATAATTAATAATACATAATAATCGCATTCTATGTTATGTGCAACCCCTCTGGGGTTGTGTGGACGGGGATACAAATCCATTATTCTACCGATATGGAACCCCTATGGGGTTCTGTGAGACGTAGAGACACAATATTTTACGTCTCTACAAGGGGACGACGGTGCCCCATTTGCAAAAAAAAGCATATTGATTCAACTCTCGTTGTTCGATTAGGGACTTGTTTGCAAAAAAAGAATCCGCAACACCGTATTTAATGGCATTGCGGACTATTTTAGTATGTCTTTTTAAGTTTAGCGGACACCAATATAAAAAACAGGCAATAAAATGCAATAGAATTTAAAATCTTTATACATTTGAAATGTGTTTGTCCTGATTGTCCTTTCTTGCGAAAGAATGAATTTTTCGAGTATGGTTGGCGCAACTTCACAAAAACCAGATGAAGGTTAGAATTCGTTGTCAGACAAATTTTTTTCTTAGAAAGGTAACAAATTTTTTAATTTTAATAAACGTAATTTATGGCAACTAAATTTTTACACAAAAGTTTGCTGAGGAACTGGATTCTGACAGCAGCAAGTCTCGCCTTTTCGCTGGAAGCGATGGCGGTGGATGATGTAACTAGAGATGGCGTTAAGTATTCCTTGGATGAAGCAAATCAAGAAGCTACTGTAACGGGTTTCGATGCGGAACTTCTCCCACCGGAGTTAAGTAAGGACACTATTCAGGAAGGAGGGGTAACCTATAAGGTGACTAGTATCGGAGATGATGCTTTCCTGGATTGTTCCAGTCTAACATCAGTATCCTTCCCCAACGTGATTAGTATCGGAAAATTTGCTTTTTATGATTGTATCAGACTAACATCAGTAGACTTCCCTAACGTGACTAGTATCGAAGATTATGCTTTCGAAAGATGTTCCAATCTAAGATCAGTATCCTTCCCCAACGTGATTAGTATCGGAAAATTTGCTTTTGATGATTGTCACAGTCTAACATCAGTAGACTTCCCTAACATGACTAGTATCGGAGCTAATGCTTTTGGTGAATGTCACGGTCTAACATCAGTATCCTTCCCTAACGTGACTAGTATCGGAGCTAATGCTTTTTATTATTGTTCCAATCTAACATCAGTATCCTTCCCTAACGTGACTAGTATCGGAGAATATGCTTTTTATGATTGTTATTACAATCTAACATCAGTAGACTTCCCCAAGGTGATTAGTATCGGAGATGGAGCTTTCCAGGGTTGTTCCAATCTAACATCAGTATCCTTCCCCAACGTGACTAGTATCGGAGAATATGCTTTTTATTATTGTTCCAATCTAACATCAGTTTCCTTCCCCAACGTGATTAGTATCGGAGATGGAGCTTTCAATAATTGTGCTATAAAAACTATAACATTGAATCAGCCAGACCTTTTAATGGTAAATGCTGAAGTTTATGCAAATTTTGGAACGTTGAGTAATATTACTCTTTATGTTCCCGCAGAGGCTTTGCAGTCATACAAAGAAGACAAAAACTGGTCAAATTTAGGCTTTAAAGACATACAGCCGATAAACTGGTTTATTGCGGATGGTATCGTATATACCAAAATTGACAAAAACGCGGTAGAGGTGGCTGCTGGAAATTGCTATGAGGGTGAGTTGGAACTCCCTTCCACCGTAACGGATAAAGCAGGAAAGCAATACTCGGTAGTTAGTATCGGTGAACACGCTTTCTATAAGTGTGCAAAACTTACGGGTATCGAAATTCCAAACACGGTGACTTATATCGGAAAAGAAGCGTTTTATAACACAGGACTTACTTCAGTTGTCGTTCCTGCAAGTGTGACTGGAATGGGTGCGGAACCATTCCATTTCTGCCAAAGTCTTAAGACGGCTGAAATTTTAGCACCGATCGATACCCTTAATTGCACATTCTCAGAATGTGAAAATCTCCAATCAGTCATACTTCCAGGCAGTCTGAAATGTTTTGGTTCTTATGCGTTCTTTAATTGTAAAAGTCTTGACTCTATAGTGATGAAACAGTATAAACCTTCTTCGATAAAAGTCAGCACAGAAAACCCTTTCGGTACTAATAAAGGTTATGAAATGTTAGATGGAACAGTGTTGTATGTCCCTAATGGAACGAAAGGTGACTATGAGAGTAGCTCTTTGTACGGTCTATTCAAAAACATACAAGAATATACGCCTACGTACAAAGCTAAAATCTACAATGGAAGAGATTATGAGCAGGGTTATGTGAGCATGAACGACAAACTATCCGACAACAACATCGCTGTTGTGGAGGAGTTGATATACGACCTTGATTTCGACATTACGCAAAGTGAAAACATTGTATGGATGACCGAAGCAAATCTATATAAGGCCAACACCATCCGTTTGGTCGATTCTTTGCCAGCATATTTCCCTGTCGGGTTCCTTGCGAATGAGATTTCCTACACTCGTACCCCTTCAATTTATAATGAGAAGGCTGAAGGAGCAACAGGCTGGGAGACACTTTACTTGCCATTCGCTGCTACGACGGTGACGGCAGACGGTGACACTATCACTCCGTTCAACTATGGAGGAATGGAGAAAAAAGAGGAGAACATATCGGCAGGAAATGACTTCTGGGCAAAAGAACCAGTCATGGATGTGGAAAACACATTGTATTTCTCCCATATCTCAGATGCAAAATTCGAGGCAGGAATGCCATACCTCATCTCTTTCCCTGGAGAAGGTTTCGGAAAGTACAGTCTGAACGACAAGGCAATCGTATTCTCGGGCTCTAACGTGAATGTTTCGGCTACAGACGATTTGTCTGCAGGAGTGAATTGCGGTCAATACACCATGGCCGGCACCAGCATGGGATTGTCATCGTCTGAGGCTGAGGATTACTACTTGTTCATGGTTGAATACAATGAGTTCCAAAAGAAGGTAGGTGAGGGTGTTGTTCCTTTCCGCTGCTACGTGCAAAAAACGCCTTCAGAGGAAGGTTCTTCATCATCATCATCTTCTTCGTCATCATTGAAATCAAGTCGCGGAAATGTTGTTTTTGTTGGCAGCTACGAGGATTACATGGCTCAGCAGGATGACAATACCACGCTTCAAACAGATGCCAATGCAGATCAAGTTATCATATACGCACAAGACAAGAACATCATTCTTGTTGCGAGTGAGTCGGGCGTGGCAACTGTCAGCAATCTCAACGGACAGGTCATCAAGTGTGTGAACTATCAGGAAGGATTGAACAATCTTGGAGAGTTTGCTCAGGGTGTTTATGTGATAAACGGCGTGAAAGTGATTGTAAAATAAGAGCAGTATGGGGTGAATCTGTATTCACTCCATATTATTCAATGGATAGATTTCAAAATCGCACAAAAGATTAAGAAATAACTGTTGTATAAAATTAATAATCGGGAGCTTGTAGAAGACCCCTTAAATGATAAAAATATGGAAAGACAAATATTTGAAACTCCAGAAATGGAGATGATTGAGATTACGGTAAACGATGTTATTGCAACTAGTGGTGAAGGAGAAGGACTGCAACCTGGTTGGGCACCGTTGATTCCTGGTGTGGAAGAATAAATTCCTAATTCTAATAAGGTCAGAGGAGAATGTGACTATATGGCACATTCTCCTTTTTTGCATCTTTATTGTAAAAAAAAGTCTGCTATAATTTAACGTGAGTTCGACGAAAACTTTCAAAACAAAGAGAGTTGATTATCAATGGTTTTCACAATGTTGATACATGGTTTCTTCGGGAAAAAACAATAGGCAGCAATTCCACCTAACAGATTAACCACAAAATTGTCAAAAGATCGATGTCTTGAATGCTCAACCTGTGCAATATTCTTTAGTTCATCGTTCACTGTCTCAATGATAGCTCTGTGACGAAGAAGGACTTTGTCGGACACACTCATTAACGCACCCTTCATATTGTTCTTCAGCTTTGTTATCAACTGTATTCCGTCAACAAAAAGACGTTGAAAAAGATTTTTGCTTATATACCCCTTGTCTGCAACAAGTATTCTTTGGTTCTTACACACTCTAAGTGGTGTGTTATCAACTTATCTCATGAAGAACTATATACAAATGCAGGTGATATTTATCCGAACTACAATACTGAATATTATTCTGATTCTTACAAGAATTCAGTTAACTATTTCAACCTATCTATGACGAAGGAAAATGCTTTAAAATTATTGAATTGTAATATACCCGGATTGATGGAAGATGTTTATAAATTAATGTACTGCGGCAAAACTGATTATGCAATGCACAATGCCGAAAATTATGCTCGATTTGTAAAAGAATTGTACAATGAATCATGCTATGATTTTAACTTCGATTCTTAGTAAGTGCTATTTCCTTAAATCCCTTTGTCTATGCAGATGACAATCGTATGACATCAACATGGCATACCTTTTTTCTACACTCCAACTAATTTAATACTGCTATGACAAATAATCCTCTTTTCACCCGTCAATATTCGATTCAATTCACTATCTTTGAAATTTTAGATATGTGATGGTCTAGGTATCCTATGCCATTGTGAAATAGAGAAAAATAGAACTGAATGACTTCTATGGACAAGCCCATGACACCCGAAGAAAAGGCACGAGTGAAGATCGACAAGATGTTTGAAGCTTCTGGTTGGCAAGTGGTGGATCGTAATTTCTACAATCCAGATGTTAATGCTGTGGCTGTCCGTGAAGGTTTGCTCAAACATGGCTTGGAAGCTGACTATTTCCTTTTTATCAGGGGAAAGGCTGTGGGCGTGCTGGAAGCAAAGCGTGAGGAGGTAGATGTCTCCTCGGAAGTGGTGCGGGAGCAGGCTGAAAACTATACTAAATCAGTTCCTAATACATATCGGACATTCTCGAACCCTTTGCCGTTTTACTATACTTCTAATGGTAAGGATATTTATTTTTCGGACAAACGGAAGGATGCCTTTAGTTTCGCTCCCGTGAATCATATCCACACCCCCAGAGAGGTGGTGAAGATGCTTGGCATCGAGGATGAGTTCGCTGGATTACCGCTCTTGAAACAAGGTAAACTTCGTAACTGCCAATTCGAAGCCATCACCAACCTGGAGAAGAGTTTTGAAGCGGGTGACAAAAGGGCCTTGATCGTTTTGGCGACGGGTGCGGGAAAGACCTTTACCGCATGTGCGGCCTTGTATCGCCTCTTGACCTATACGCCCATGAAACGGGTATTGTTTCTTGTGGACCGCAACAACTTGGGCAAGCAGGCGGAAGGAGCATTCGCGGAGTTCAAGCTGACGAAAAGTGGCGAACCCTTTAATACCATCTATGGCGTGGAGCGTTTGAAAAGTTCCCGTATTCCGAAGGATGCCAATGTGGTGATATCTACCATCCATCGTCTCTTCTCTTTTTTGAGCGGAGAGGAGATCGTGGATAGTGACGAAGAGGATGATGATGATGATGCTTTGAGGGAGGTTGTGTTGCCGCCCAATCCATCTCTGCCCAAGGACTATTTCGACCTGATCATCGTGGATGAGTGCCACCGCTCCATCTATGGCAACTGGGGTGCGGTGTTGAGGTATTTCGATACCGCCAGAATTGTCGGCCTGACCGCTACCCCTATTCCGGAAACCTTGGCCTTCTTCAATCAAAATGTGGTGGTGAACTACACCCTTGACCAATCCATTGTGGATGGCGTGAATGTGGATGCGAGAGTGTTCCGCATCAAGACGCTTGTCTCCGAGGAGGGCGGTGCCATCCGTGAGGGAGATCCATTGAAGAAAGAGACACGCTATTACGGCACGGTGGAGGATGTGAGTTCCAGACAACAAAGAAACTATACTCCTGAGGAGTTGAATCGTAGTATCATCAATCCTGCACAGATCAAACTGATACTGGAGACCTATCGGGATAATATCTACACAAACATGTATCCTGATCGTGAACCCAATATGGATTATATCCCCAAGACGTTGATTTTCGCTCTGAATGAGGCGCATGCGAATAATATCGTGAAGATCGCCAAGGAGGTTTTTGGCCGCACGGATGACACATTCGTCCAGAAGATCACCTATTCCGTGGCGGATAGTAATGATATGATTCGTCAGTTCAGAAATAACATAGAGTTCCGTATCGCGGTCACCTGTACCTTGGTGGCGACGGGTACTGATGTCAAACCCTTGGAGGTGGTGATCTTTATGCGTGACGTGCGCTCCCAGCCGCTTTATGAGCAGATGAAGGGTCGCGGTGTCCGTACCATTGATGATAATTCCTTGCGAAACGCTACACCGAATGCATTCTCCAAGGATTTCTTCTTTTTGATAGATGCGGTGGGCGTGACGGAACATGATATGATAGTTCCTCCAGCGGGAGAGGGCGGCGCTTCCCACTATATCTCCCTTGCCAAACTTTTGGAACTCCTTACCCATGGCAACTATGAGGATGAGTATCTGCGTCGATTGGCGGGCATCCTCTCACGCATGGGTAATAGCGAACGTGTGGAACAGGAGGATAAGGATGAGTTCGCCTATTTGGCGGGTGTCACCCTCTTGGACTTGGCCGCCAACATCTTCAAAGCGATGGAGGATGGTTTGCCTCCCTATTTGGACATCAATGATCCTAATCCGGAGCGTAAGGCGCTCTTCGCCCCTCTTGGTTCACGTCCGGATGCGCGCGAGAAGTTGAAGGAGATCGCCGCAGGATATGTCGTCACTGTGGAGAATGGGGAAGATACGCTGATTTCAGCGGAATTCTCCGTGGAGGATGCGGTGGAGACCACTTCCGCTTTCGAGACCTACTGTCGGGAACACAAAGATGAATTGGAAGCGCTCCGAATCATTTACAACAACGAGGGCGCTCCCTTGTCCTATCGCATGTTGAAGGATTTGGAGAAGCAGTTGAGACTTGCCAATAACAAATTCTTCGCGACGAAACTTTGGGACGACTATGCGATGGTAAAGCCTGAAAGGGTTCGTAGGAACAAGACGAAGGAGGAGAAGGAGGCGATCACCAATCTGATTCAGTTGGTGCGGTTCGCCTACAATCAAATCGATGAGCTGGAGAGCATTGTGCCCCAAGCGAATTCGCTCTTTAACTTATGGCATGGACGTAAGCAACAGAGTGTCACCGACGCCCAAATTGAGATCATGAAGCAGTTGGTGAACTATATCGCCACCAATGGCTTCGCTACCGTGGCGGATATTCGTGAGTTTGATTCCGCCAAGGCGATCAAACTGATACTCGCCTATAGCGACGCGATCAAGGCCAATGAGGCATTGAATGATCTATCTAAGTTTATAATTTATAACATTGCATAGCATGAAACCTATTGAAAAATACCAATATACACCTTCTGAAAAGGAGTGTGTTCAATCCAACGAACCCATTCTGGCTGGAAGCCAGTATCTGAGTAACCGCGGGCAACGCCTGCGGATTAGGATACACGTAGATCCAGTCTGCCTGGAGGGCAGTACCTTGTTCCAAAGAACGATGCATCGCCCCAAGGTAGTGCCTTCCAGGCACACGGAGTCGGTGGTGCGTTTTAACCGGCAGCATCTCCTTCGTCGATGCAACCGGTTACTAGGATATTGCCTTCCAGGCAATATGACGATTTGATTAAGTTCTTATCGTTCTTTGTAAGTCGTAATGTTCAAAACATAATGATTAATTCACATGGCTAACGAAAATACAGAAGCGTCCATATCCAAAAAGGTCTGGACATTGGCGACCACCTTGTCAGGACAAGGAATTGGTTTCA
>JAKSLB010000010.1 GCA_024401435.1 Paludibacteraceae bacterium
TTCTCATGCCCCGTATATCCGAAGCGATAGTCGCCAGCATTCCAGCTTCTTCCCGGCTCTGTCATACCAAACGGATAGTAGTCCGACAAACTAACGACCGTAGGCTCAGCTGTAGAGGATGCCTTATCCGAAATCACCGCCATCACGTTGCCGAGGTGGTTGGTGAGCTCGTAATAAGTGGCAGGTGATTCACTCGTGTTGGTGGCGTTCAGCGCCAAGTCACGCTTCCTCATGCCGAGGCGACCGGCTCCGTAGAGGTGCTGCTCGGTGAGGGTGAAGGTGCCGTTATCAGAGTCTCCATGTTTGTGCTCATACACCGCCAACACATTGCCCTGCGGGTCACGCACGTAGTAGGTGGTCACAAACTTGTCCATACCGTCGGTCGTGTTCTTGTTGGTCACCGTCTTGGCAATGCGCTGGCCCATGGCGTCGTAGTCCGCATTTATCTTCATGCCTGCTAATTTAAGATTTATTTTCTTAAATTAAATAGTTTCAAATCTTCGGCAGTATTATATAACACTCTATCTTGTATGCGACCATTCCTTCGTTTCTGAATTATACACGTAATTCTCATCAAACCCGAGACCGAAAAAAACGATGTATGTATTACTATCATTCTTTACGTAAAAAGGTCCAAATCCACTATCTTCTCCCATTCCCAATTCTGACATATTCTCGGGCAACCGATTATGCGTAGCACGAAATTCTTCAACGGCTGAAATCATACAACCACCATCTTCCCTATATTGTTCCTCTTCTCTTTCAGCCAACCAATGCACACATCGGGTTGTCAACCATAAAAAAATGGCAAGGCAAACAACAATTATAGTTATACGTTTAAAAAATTTCTTCATGGCCTTAATTCCACAATATATTAGTTGATGTTTCATATAAAAATCTGAGAAACAAAATGTTGCTCAGATTTTTATATGACGAAAAAACAACATACACAACAAAGACACAAATTAATTCTGACAGAATCATACCTTACAGAGGATTCTTAAATCATGGAACATATCAACGCTCTTTTTCACATCTGCCAAATTAAGGGTCACTCCTTAACGGCGGGCAACAAGTTCGAGATTTCGGACCTGGTTTACACCGATTAACTCCTCCATTAGGCTTTGTATATACGGGTTTTGTCGTTTTATTAGTTTTCGAAGGGGTTTTTAAATTTCCCTCATCATCAGGTAACGTATTATAATTTGGTGCATTTTCTGGGGATGTTGCGCCAAGACTATTTAAATAGTTCTCCAGTTGTTCTGCCAAACTCAAATTACTATTAGGGTCAAAGTAATTAGCTCCAAATTCGGCCCCATATTTATCACTTGGTAAGTCTTCGTAACTATATGCAGAATGTCTGGCGGCATATTTATCAGTCATTTCCTGAAAATAACCATCTTGTAGTGCTTCAGCGACAGGGTCTGTTCGAGATAGTTAAAAAATATAAGCTTGATATTCACTGGAGGAAAACAACGCATATGACTTTGAGTTCATAATCTCTATAGCTTCTTGTTTATTAAGTTTTGCGTTATATGCCGCACCAGCATAGAACATAAAATGTACCATATCTAGCCATCCGGCTTTTGTTGTATATATATATTTACCTTTGAATTTGTTAAAGAATGTTGTCTGATTAGGGAAAGGTCGCATTTGTGACCACTTAAATTCTGTACCATTTAAACTTTTCATATACTCTGCGGCCTGAGCCCCTTTAAATTTCCCAACTTTTCTAGAACTTTCATTATTCAAAACATACATAAAATCGGAGACAGTACCTGCTTTATTTTTTTCCGGTTCGCTTCCATCATCATCCACAAGGTTCAACACATTCCCCCCACAATAATTATAAGAACTCATCCCCGGATACTTTCCGAACAGTGGATCCACACTCATCCACTTACCCAATCTCGTATCCAGCAATCGGTACTCAGTAGTATACACCCCTTCCGCCAAATCATTCTCCTTCTCATGTCCTGTGTATCCAAAACGATAATCACCAGCATTCCAACTTCTTCCCGGCTCCGTCATACCGAACGGATAGTAGTCCGAAAGGCTCACGACGGTAGGTTCGGCTGTAGCGGATGCCTCGTCCGAGATCACCGCCATCACGTTGCCGAGGTGGTTGGTCAGCTCGTAGTGGGTGACAGGTGGTGTGGATTCACTCGCATTGGTGGCGTTCAGCGCCAAGTCACGCTTCCTCATGCCGAGGCGGCCGGCTCCGTAGAGGTGCTGCTCGGCGAGGGTGAAGGAGCCGTTGTCCGAGTCTCCATGTTTGTGCTCATACACCGCCATCACGCTGCCCTGCGAGTTGCGCACGTAGTAGGTCGTCACATTTTGTCGTCCAAAGTCTCGTTCTTATTGGTTGCCGTTTGGGCGATGCGATGGGGGTTGGTGATGTGGGGTGTGTTTCTTTATGGTTGCTGAATTAAGGTTTTAATGTAGTATTTTCAAGTGCATTAAATAAAATCCCTAAGGAATTTATTCTATCAATATTATACACTATCTCTCAAAGATTTCATAATGGCCTTCCGATGGAACAACTACATATTTATTATCAATTCTCCATTGTGGCTCTAAAGAATGTACCCAAACCAACTGATCCTTGTGACTTTCGTACCATGTTGCCACATAATCGTGTATCTCTTTCAACTGTCCCTTATCTATCCGTTCATACGTGTCATCTAATTCAATTTCAGGGATAATTTGCACCAGAAGTGAGTAAGCTACTCTAGCAACAGATACTTCATACTTCCTCATCTCTGAGGACGGGAACGATCTTTCATACACGACAGTCACCCGAGAACTATCTTCAAGCATTGATATCAAGCATGGAACTGCTTCTTTACCACACTTTATTATATTCCATGCGGTATGATCGCCTCCAACGCCCCACCCTTTATATTGTAAATTGAAAGGGACATTCGTAATGTTTCTTACGGACTGAGCGATACTATCACATGTCAACAATTCTGTATCTCGGCAGATAGGCTTAGGATTAAAATAATCCTTAGAGGACACGACAGAACCATCTGGCAGATGTAACGTAGAGGATGGATTGTTTCTGTCGAATGAAACATCGCCCCTAAAGTAGAGGTCCTTTATGTTCTTTGGCATCGATTCCTTATCTATGTAGAGAATACCTGTGGGGAATTGAATACTATCTAGTGAAGTACAACCTTCAAATGCACCTCTTCCGATATGCCTAACAGAGTTTGATAATACAACCTTTTCCAAATTCGTTGCGTTATGGAATGCATACATTCCTATTTTCTTCACAGTCTTTGGAACTATGAACACGCGCTTCCTCTTTCTGGCAGGATATAATACCAATTCTGTTTTATCTTTATTATAAAGCACATTTCTCACAGAACAATAATATGGATTCTTTTTGTCCACTTTGATTTTCCCGAATCTCACATCTCCCATACGGCTTTCTTTTCCCATATTAGATTGAAATGCGGTTTCAATCTTATAAAGACCTTTGGGAATATATATTTCACGCAAATTATCGCAACCTATGAAAGTGAGAGAAATGAAACTTGTCGAATCGGGCAGAACAATTTTCTCCAGACTTTTACATTCACTTATTTCATTATTGTCTAAAGATTTCAATCTATCAGGCAAAACCAAAGTTTTCAAATTAGCACAATCATTCAAACGTTCGCAATACCTCATATTACATTGAGACATATCTATCTTCTCAATCTGATAACAATCACGAAAATCAGCTCCTCGCACATGTTTTGGTAAAACAACGCTTTTAAAACAATTGACAGAGCGTGTGCCTGCACAGATTGTTACAGGATAAGTTATTGAATCAACCACAATCGATTCTGGGATAACCAATTCCTTCACTTTCTTACGGATGAAATATAAAGTGTCTATACGATACATTGTGCATCTATATCCAGCAGAATCTTTTTTCCCCGCTCTAAACCTCACACAGGGCTGATATAACTTATACTCTAAGCCATCTTGAAAATGCAAAACATAATCTTCACAATTCCCTTCCGCATAAACATGCGCAACTGAGAGTAGCAAAATTATTATCAATACAGTTCTTTTCATTTTTTAAATTCACCGCCTATTAGTAATCCACATTTATTCTCTTCAGTAACTTGCGATTTTATCACATCTTTTGGAACAGGCTTATCACTATTTCTTCTGTACACTGTTTTATTATCAGTTTGAGCCTTTTCATACCCTTCATATAACCATAATTGATCATATATTTGGAAAGGCTCACTTGTAATTGGATTTATTCCATCAATTATTATTGGCATATTTCTTGTTATATCACGCGGCTCATTTCTTCCATCCTTTGAAAAAAGATTAACAGACATCTTAAATTTATTTTCACTTATTTTATAAGGAGGAACTAATTCCACAATCTCAGACGCATGCTGTGGAATATCTCCCCATCTACTATTGGTATAAATTACGATATCACCAGTCATGACAGTCGACATATCTCCAGCCTCATAATTCATCATCTCTGGAGTAGATGGACTTCTTTCAGTTTTTGGTGTAATATGATATTCTTCAGCCAATATCACTTGAGTATCAATTCCACATGGAATAAAGGCTTGACCTCCCAAAAAACATGCTCCAAAGCAATTGGTGTTATTAACAATCTTGTCGTGATCATTACCATCACCGATATACGTCATAACTATAAAAGGTGTGCCATCAGATGTGTAAGCTACTCCATACTTGTAATCAGTATTACCACCATAAGGGTTAAATGGATCGCTTGGGTTAATAGCATTATATTGTTGCCATCTTTGATTCAACAATGGATTTACAACATCAGCTTCATAGGTAATATCCAAAGTGCCATCTTCTTTACATTTTATCCTTCCATCTGAATCCCAAAAAATTATCGGATTCCCCGAGCAATATTCATATGGGCTCTCTATCACATTCTTCCCTGCCAGCGGATCCACACTCATCCACCTGCCCAACCTAGTATCCAACAGACGATACTGTGTCGTATAGGCACCCTCTGCCAGGTCGTTCTCCTTCTCGTGACCCGTGTAGCCGAAGCGGGAGGCAGTGGAATTATAACTCCTCCCCGGCTCCTCCATTCCAAACGGATAGTAGTCCGTCAGGCTCTCGATGGCGGGCTGGGTGGCGTCGTTTGCGTAGGGTGTGATGACCGCCAAGACGTTGCCCAAGTGGTTGGTCAGCTCGTAGTGGACGGAAGGGGCGGTGGGGTCTGCAGAGGTTGTGCCTGTGCCGCTCAACACGAGGTTCGGCTTCGTCATGCCGAGACGTGACGCGCCGTAGAGGTGCTGCTCGACGAGGGTGAGGGTGCCGTTGCCCGTCTCGCCACGCTGGTGCTCGTAGACGGAAAGGACGTTGCCTTGCGGGTCGCGCACGTAGTAGGTGGTCACGAATTTGTCCGTGCCGTCGGTCGTGTTCTTGTTGGTCACCGTCTTGGCGATGCGTTGGTCCATGGCGTCGTGGGGTGTGTTTTTCTTCATGGATGCGATATTAAGAATAACTTAATTCTTAAATCTCTCTATCCTGCACGTATGTTTCTTCGTCTTCTCATCGTAGCTAATGCCTACGAAGAGCAGGTCGCCCTTGTAGTGGTTCAGGGCTTGGCAGTAATTTTTATCCTTGATTTGTTGCAGGGCGCTTTCGGCACTCTTGTTATGCTTCAGTTCAATGACCAAGGCAGGGATATTCGGCAGATAAGGAATCAGTACCAAGTCTGCGTAGCCTTTGCCCGTCGGCAGTTCCTTCACCAATGTGTAGCGGGTGTTGGCATAGAAATAGGCCAAGCAGATGGCGCTTTGGAAACAGTGTTCATCGTTGTAGGTCAGAGGGTTGGTCACCTCGGTGTGGGCGGCATCTAGCGCACGGGCCACCGCCTCCTCATTGCCTTGGATGGTGTCGTCTAGGAGCTTCTTCGAAGCGTTGACCACCGCCATCACCTTCTTGTAGTCAGCGGAGTCCTCTATGGAGTTAATCCACTCGATACGCACCTCCTCGTTTGGTATGGAGCATGTCTTATCCTTGCGGTTGTAACAGAGATAACCCAAGTGGATAAGGTAGGTGAACACATTGTCTTTCGAGTTGACGCTCTCCATTGTATTCTGGTATTTCAAGACATTGACCGGCACACTCCCGCCCGATATCATCTTGATCACATCCTGACGGATGCCTTCGAAATCCATGAGGATGTAGTCGCGAAGCGCCTCGAAAGAACCTGTGGCAGACCAATAGCTGTCAAATTCACGGTCATGGATGGCAGTGACAATAGAGAGCGGATTGCATACTCGGATGGTGTCAGACATCTTGTAACCGTCGTACCATCTGAGGCATTCATCATAGTCCATATCATACGTTTCGCACAACTCCTTCACCTCCTCCTCCGTGAAACCAATCATGCCCGCAAACTGACGCGGACGCAACATGGTATATTCCATAAACTCGTTCAGCTTGCTCTGCACTTTATCACGCACAATCGGGATGATACCCGTGATGTAGGCAAGGGCAATGGCGGGACGCAATGTGGTATCCTTAAAGAGTCCGTTCAGAAAACTAAGGTAGTCTTGGAATAATTCCTCGGAAACTCTCTCACGGACCAGAACATCATATTCATCGATGATGATGACGAATTTTTCACCCGTCTCCTTGTAAACCTTCAATATACAACTATCGATGCTTTTTTCTTTCTCAGAAAAATTCACATTCGCGAACTGTTCATGAAACTCTTCGGCAACACATTCGTCTATTTGACTGATCAGATTCTGATGTTCGTTTTTCTTCTTGGCATTTTGATACCACCCGTTCAAATCCAGTTTGATGACATTGAGCTTGTTCAAATATTTATCATAATCAGGCACCTGTCCGATTTTCATCTGACTGAATATCTCATGGGTGTCGCACCCCTTCGAGTAGTAGGCAGAGATAAGGTTACCGACCATACTCTTTCCGAAGCGACGGGGACGGGAGATGCAGAGAAAATCATGATCCGTTTCTGCAAGTTTATTCAACTCACTCACAATCATAGATTTATCCACATATATCTCGTTTCTGAGACTTTGTTTTAATGCTTCCGCATTTGGATTCAGATATAAGCCCATAGTCTTTTTTTTTACAAAAATAGAATTTATTTGGAAATTTCCCATTGATTGCTTGAGTGAATGTTTGCAGGGATTGGACTTCTCATCAGGGGAAATATGCTTTGAAAACAACAAAAGTCCGGGCTACAAACTCGTTATAGCCCGGACCTTTCCCGCAAGACTTCTTTGGTTGAAAGTATCTTTATTTCACTAAACCACCTAGCGGCAATTGGAATATTCTTAAGTTAGCTATTGGATCTAAAAATGGGCAGTATTATAATTTGTTAAAATCAAATTTAAAAAACCATTGTATCCGAGATTTTTCATCTGGTTTTGTTTGGAAATCAAAACCAGCATACCATCCCGATTCAATTTCTATGTAATATCCCCATCCTGGTCTGTAACCCCATTCTCTATTAAAATATGATTCTGGCAATTGGTCATTTGTTTTTAAATTACTTATTGTAAAGTTTTTATCTGTAGTGCAGATGTAAATGATTTTATTATTTAAAACCCCAACTGAGAATTCTATATTATTCTCAACTATTGGGAATGAATTAATCACTGCTCCATTGGGAATAAGTATAAACGTATTATTTGCTTTTGTCCCTTTAAATTTAGATTCTAAAGTCAAATATTCCTTAGAAGAACAAGAGGACAAGCACATAATAGAAACAAGCAATACTATAATTATTTTATTCATTGGAGATTTTTTTTCTTAATTTTTCAATTTCTTCATCTGAGGCAACTTTATCACGTTTTTCTTTCCTAAAAATCGTAGAATTCTGAGGTTTCCCCCATGCTTCATTTGCCTTATCTGTATGATTCTCTACTTCTAAGCCGCCCTGCCCGTATACCTTCGTTCCTTCCATCGTTCCATTAGTTTTTACTATTGTCATTGAATGTTCTGAATCAGTATCGCCATCATACACTATTTTGTCTCCCACTTTTGCTTCTTTAATTGTTTTTACCTTATATCCATCTCCTGTTAATAAGGTGGGAACTTGATCGTTATTCAACCAATATTTCCCGTCTGTAAAAGTAGTGCCATGACAATTCGTATCCCAACCCGCATCACCGTCAATGTTTTTAAACACTTTAATAGGTGTTCCATCATCTGCAAAAACAAAGCCTATTTCAAGTGTAGCTTTACTCCCCGATGGATGTGTAAAAGTACCTCTATCCCCATTTGTGGCATATACTATATTGCCTTTTTTGTCACGAATTATTTTCCCATCCAGGTCAATAAACCTAACCGGATTCCCCCCACAATAATTATAAGGACTCATCCCCGGATACTTTCCAAACAGCGGATCCACACTCATCCACCTTCCCAGCCTAGTATCCAACAACCGATACTCGGTAGTATAAACGCCTTCCGCCAAATCATTCTCCTTCTCATGTCCCGTGTAGCCGAAGCGATAATCACCAGCATTCCAACTCCTTCCCGGCTCCGTCATACCAAACGGATAGTAATCCGACAAACTAACGACCGTAGGCTCGTCTGTAGCAGATGTCTCATCCGAAATCACCGCCATCACATTGCCGAGGTGGTTGGTGAGCTCGTAATAAGTGGCAGGTGATTCACTCGTATTGGTGGCGTTCAGCGCCAAGTCACGCTTCCTCATGCCAAGGCGACCGGCACCGTAGAGGTGCTGCTCGGTGAGGGTGAAGGTGCCGTTGCCCGATTCGCCTCGCTTGTGCTCGTACACCGCCAGCACGTTGCCCTGCGGGTCGCGCACGTAGTAGGTCGTCACAAATTTGTCACCGTCGGTCACATTCTTGTTGAGGAGAAACATCACAGATTTTCTAATCACTTTATCATCCCACACTTACGCAATATCTCATTTAGAGATTGATGCGTAATCTTCTTATATTTTTGACGATAATCTATCAAACACTTTACAAAGAATAGTAATTATATTTTACATATCTTACAAAATTTACGGATTTATATATGTAGGAACTACTGAACCGACTTTTCTTTTCATCGACAAAAATTCTATTTAATTTGAAATTTTAAATTTTTTCTCTTTTCCACTAAATTCAAATCAAACGTATGCTTCACATTATTGTCATAATAAGCACAATACCAATACAATACATTTTCAGAAGCATAAACACAGAAATAATCACTATTTATTTCATCGATAATAGCAGATTTTATCTTATCAGTATCATAACACATCATTTTCTTTCTCCATTCAAATTTCTCTATTCGCCATAGATCACTATTTATTTCTTTTATCTTGTCAAAAAATTCCAAGCAGATTATTCTCTTTTCTAAAGTATCTATATAATAAGTGGTTCCTATGTCTGTACATTTATTTGTTGTTATCTCTATAAAATCATTATCATCAAAATAAACTAATGCTAATTTTTTGGATGGATTGTGTATCACTTTAATTGACACCCCTGTATTAGGGACAGAATAAATATATTCCTTCTCAATAAAATTTGAATCTATCATTAAATATGATATAAAAAGTCCCAAAAACGTCAAGACAAATCCCACTTTTTTCATTTGAAAATATGTTTGAAAAATTCGTAAATTGATTTAACATCTGTAATTGATTTCATAAAAGTCTTTGCTTTATAAGAATGAGAACGAGCTTGACCTGTCAACCAACCTTTATACTCTGCATTGCGCGTTGTAATACCTTCGATAGTCAACTCTTTGCTTTTATACGACTGATAAGTGTCAAAACCGACTCTAGACGACTTCCAATCTAATCCATTAATACCAGCAATATATCCAGCCCCAAAATTTCCAACATCACGTGCAGAAGCGAACATAATTTCTCCCTTACCATTTTCACCTATAGGCATACCCCTATATTTATCTCTATCATGATCTGCTATATTTGTTCCATTCGTCCACTTAAAATCATATTTTTGATCATTTCCTCCTTTAGTCATATATTCCGTTAATGTAGGAATGTTGTTACACGTAAGATCATCAAGGAATTCTATTCCACTTCGATCACTAGGATCAATTTTTGTTCCTTTGGCCCAATCGTTTTTATCTGCATCCCAAAATGAGGTTATTGTTAAAGTAAATCCTATTGACTTACCTTTTATAGTATATTTTCCTTCTTTGTCCTTAGAATAAACATAAATATTTCTATCTTTATCTTCTAAAGAACCACCAATCACTGTATAAGTTCCATTCCCATTATCAGCGACTTTCGTACTCATTCCATAAGGATCCACCATAACAATTGGATTCCCCCCACAATAATTATACGGACTCATCCAAGCAAAATCTCCCGCCAGCGGATCCACACTCATCCACCTTCCCAACCTCGTATCCAACAACCGATACTCAGTAGTATACACCCCTTCCGCCATGTCATTTCCCTTCTCATGTCCTGTGTATCCGAAACGATAATCGCCAGCATTCCAACTTCTTCCCGGCTCCGTCATACCAAACGGATAGTAGTCCGAAAGGCTCACGACCGCAGGTTCTGCTGTAGCAGATGTCTCATCCGAAATCACCGCCATCACATTGCCAAGGTGGTTGGTCAGCTCGTAGTGGGTGACAGGTGGTGTGGATTCACTCGCATTGGTGGCGTTCAGCGCCAAATCACGCTTCCTCATGCCGAGGCGACTGGCTCCATAGAGGTGCTGCTCGGTGAGGGTGAAGGTGCCGTTGCCCGATTCGCCTCGCTTGTGCTCATACACCGCCAGCACTTTGCCCTGCGGGTCGCGCACGTAGTAGGTGGTGACACTTTTCTCTTTATCCGTTGCCATATTTTTGTTAATCACCGTCTTCGAGATACGGTTGCCCATAGCGTCATTATTTACATTCATTTTCATGTCTGTTAATTTAAGTTTTATTTTCTTAACTTAGCAACTGGTTCGAAAAAGCGGCAGTATTATAACTTTACGATTTGTCATTTGCAAAACTTCAATTATTCATTCAAAATGTGAAATTTTTTTACGATGATAAGTCACATATGATGATGAAACAATTTTTGAAAAAATCGAATCCCTCATCTGTATACAATTTGAAGGATCTTCTATTTCAATCTCCGAGGCCATCCGATCATGCCATAAATGATTACAATAACATTCCTCTTGCCTTATACTACCATAATAATAGCGGTCTATGATACAAAAGGAATAACGTCCATTAACATCATTTCTTTTTGCATATACAGAAATGATTTCACATACTGTATCATTTTGTAAAACATATCCCAATTTTTTACTCTTCCAATCCAATACGATTCCACTCCACTGATTCCATGAAAAAAGACATTGGTGTAATTTAACACTTTCCGGAATAGATGAACTATCTGTTGAATAATGTCCGTTTTGAACAAGACGTTCAAATAACCCATCACGAATCATTTTACATGTTGTAATATCATCATAAACATCTTTATCGTCTTTCCATACCAAAGTGTCTGAAACCATGGAACTTACGACCTCGTCTATAAGACTTATGAAAGGTTGTATGTGATTTTCTCTTCCCGTTTCATAAAGATTCGCAATCCAGACAGTATCATGATTTAATGACAAAAATGAATCTTTCAAAGACATTATTTCCGAATATTTTTTCCCTTTCTCCTTGCACCAAATCAGTACAGGCCATAACGTTTTGTAGTCTTTTAAACATCCATCTTTCGTTCTAAAACGAAGAACCTCTGTCAAAAGGCTATCAAACACAAGAGAATCATTGTGATTGTATAAATAGTCTATTCGCTCCTGTACGCTTCCGAAGTCATCATCTATACGAAGTTTATATCTGGATTTTACAACATATTTATACACATCTTCTTTTGAGTCTGTAAAATTCCACACATAAAAATCTGATAAAAAGAATCTAATTATGCTCACAAATAATACAATTAACGTAATACCACCAAGAAAAGTACCACAAATCCATATTAAATATGTGACAATGCATTTTTTTTTTGATTTATTTTTTGTTTCCATTATGCTCTATTGGTTCATTTAATTTGACAGTAGGACCATCAATGAGACCTTCTTTTATTATTATATCATCACCTTTTTCGTTTTGTTCCAAAACGAGATTTGTGGTACAGGTCGTAATACCATCATCCCTAAGTCCCGTTAGTTCTTCCCACTTACCAGCGCCTCCTCTGCCGAAACATGATTGTATTTTAATTGTTCCTTCCTGGAAATCAGATACTGGAGTTTTTGCATTTGTATCATCATTATTATTATTGTATCTTTGTTCTCCAATTTTGAAAGTTTGTCCTTCTCCTAATGCTATAAAATCAACATCAAATGCATCTACAATTTTTACCAGTGTCCCGTCACTATTGAATATTTTCGCAACATAATAATATGTATTATCTCCCTCGTAAATATAAGGAACTAATTTTTGCCCTGGCTCTAACTTTATTATCGGTGATTCCGTTTTCCCATCTGATAAAAGCATCGTTTCGTATGGGTAAGTTTCCCGACTTTTTTCCTTGTCAATTTTTTCTACTAATAAATAATCATTTACAACCATAAAATAACCACTACATCCACCAAGAATTATTGTCTCTTTTGTATTATTCGTAATAGAAAAACCTCCATTGAATCCCCTTCCGTCAGGGTCTATTATATTCACTGGATTCCCCGCACAATAATTATACGAACTCATCCCCGGATACTTCACAAACAGCGGATTCACACTCATCCACCGTCCCAAACGGGTGTCCAGCAGACGGTACTGGGTGGTGTAGACGCCCTCTGCCAGGTCGTTCTCCTTCTCGTGGCCCGTGTAGCCGAAGCGGAAGGTGTTGGAGTTATAACTCCTCCCCAGCTCCTCCATACCGAACGGATAGTAGTCCGTCAGGCTCTCGATGGCGGGCTGGGTGGCGTCGCTTGCATCGGGGGTGATGACCGCCAGGACGTTGCCCAAGTGGTTGGTCAGTTGTAATACTTACTGCCCTTCTTCTCATCCAACTTATTTTCATTCGTTGATACTACCAAGATAATGGAGAAAAGTATTGGAGTGTTTACTATACGATGCACTACATAAAAATTAAAATTATCGCTATAATGAATATAGGAACGAAAGGTAATAATGCCAATAAAAGTAACCACAACTCTCTTCCTTTACGTTCTTTTACAAACCTTATTACAATTGTATATACTATCCAAAAATAAATGTCATAAAAAATTGTAAAAAACAAAATAAGCCAAAAAGGCAAACCTCCCTTCTCTGGGTCAGTAAAAAACATTGTTATCAGCAATGCGAATACCAAAAAATTACAAATCTTAATAATTGTTTTTATCATTTTCTATCTAACTTTTAGTGCCTCACTGATTTTCATAGTAAAAGAAAATGTTTGACTTATATTACCATATGGTGTTTCTTTATCCTTCAATCTAACCACAGACTTACTATAATCATTCCATGCGGCATGCTTCATTGCATCACCTGATGTTATACTAGTTATATTGATTACGCTGACCTTAATATCTTCGTCGCTTATTTTTTCAATACAAACAGCAGCAGACCCCATAAACGTTTCCAAATTATTAACAGAGACGTGAGAGCTGGCTGAAATAGCATTTCCCAAATACACCTGTACATTAAACTCAAGAAAATTAATATCAATGAGATCTTTGCCTGCCTTATATCTACATTGATTAATCCTTCTATAGTCATTTAATCCTAATCTCACAACACTTGATTTCTTTAATAATGAACTTACAGGACCATCAGTTGGGAATTCAACATTTTCATAGCCCTTTCCTGTTACAAACGAATGCATTAAGTATGCAACTATTTTTTTCTCATCCACTCCATGTTCTTTCATATTAGAATCATCCACTTTGAATACACCATATCGTCTTACAACCTCATTTGAATAAAATTCCCCATCTTTGGGGGCATCATTAATTGATCCATAAATTTCATCCCCTTCTGATACATAATAACGAAGATTTACGCTAGCGTTTTCATCATATGATCCTTTTATATACGATTCGTCATAATTAAAAATTTGGTTCCACTTATCAATATATTTACTTATTGTAGTGGGATCTCTATCCTCATCTTGATTTTGTGGATTTCTAGGATTTTCGGAAGGTTCAAGCCCATCTATATCTACTGAATATATCGGCATATTTCCAGCAAACTGATATGGAGTATACCATGGATATTTCGATGTCAATGGATCAACACTCAAAAATCTAGCTATATTAGGATTATATATTCTAAATCCATAATCATAAGTAGAACCTCCACCTCCTAATCCATCGAAATCTTTTTCTTTCCCATTAAAACCATACCGGTAATCCTCAGCACTATAGCTTCTCCCCGGCTCCTCCATTCCGAACGGATAGTAGTCCGTCAGGCTCTCGATGGCGGGCTGGGTGACGTTGTTTGCGTCGAGGGTGATGACCGCCAGGACGTTGCCCAAGTGGTTGGTCAGCTCGTAGTGGACGGAAGGGGCGGTTCCTTTTTTGTGGAGTACAACCATGAAAGTCATAGTGAGTATTTTCAACCTAGCATGCGATTCGAAATTTCAGTTGTATTATACCACCTCAAAATCGGTGATGCCCCTTACTGTTTCCTTAATGTTTTTAAGTCCAATCAGTTATCAATAAATTTCCAATATCCGTTACGTTTGCCATTCTCTCGTCGGAGAATACCTTTTTCTTGAAGGTTAACGGTAATGGTTTTGACAGTCCTTTCCGATTTACCTATTTCCGCAGCAATCTCCTTCTGAGTTGCAGTAGGTTTTTTCTGCACTATACGAAGTACAGCCATCTCTTCCAAAGTGCAGATTTTGCACTTTGAAGGCAATTTACCCTCCATTTTTGCACTTTGGATCATGGCTTTTGCACTTTGAAGTTCAGCTGAATCCTTCTCTTTATCCCAATCCACATGCATGGTTCGGTTTCTCAAATCATGTTCTTCGCCAAGCAACATACTACGGAAGAAACGTTCCAGATAGAGAGTGGTTTCCGTGATGCCCTTCGTCAGATCGCTATAGTTAGCACGGACCAATGCATTACGGAAGTACCACGAGTTCTCCGCAAAAACATCGTTTACCACATTGAAGCCCAATGTCCGAAAGTACTTGATCATAAAAACAGCCGTAGTGCGCGTATTACCCTCACAAAAAGCATGAACTTGCCACAGATTGGCACAAAAGCGAGTCAGATGACGGATAGCTTCATCCACATTCATACCCTCATAACTAAACCGACGCTCCTGCTCCATATCATACTCAAGAGTCGCACTAATCGTATCAGCACTTGCGTAATAGACGGTCATACCACCAAGCACCCATTCGTTCTTAGTGATGTTATAGTCTCGGATTCTACCAGCTAATTGATAGATACCATCGAACAATCTGCGATGAATGGAAATCAACTGAGCAGGTGTAAACGAGAAGGTCTTTTCCGCCAAAATCTCTGTGATACGAGCAGAAACCTTATCAGCCTCCTCCGTTCGTCCGTTTTCCGCCGTCTCACATCCGGAAGCAGACTGGTAATAAGAGTCTATAAGCGCCTTAGCTTCACCTATCGTGATATCACCCTCAATGTGCTTACGAGCCGTATCAAGCAGATATTGGGAAGTATGTAAGCCATCCACCTGCTGTAGACCGATAGCCACCTTCCAAGCCTCTCCACGTTCGCGTTGCTGAGGTTCACACTGTCGGATGTATTCCTCAAGGCCGTGTACCGAATATTTCTGTTCGTCGTTCATATTTGTCATTTTAACATAACCACACCACCTTCACTCGTTCTTTCTCCTTCATCATAGAGGTAAATTACGTAAATCCAAAATTATAATTTTTTTGTGATAATCACGAAGTTGGTCAGCTCGTAGTGGACGGCTGGGGCGGTGGGTTCTATGTTTCGAGATAAGTTGTTCCTTTCCACGGCTTCGCCCTTGTCAGTGACAGGAGGGGTAACTGACATTTCGCTGTTTTCCAACTTTTCGAACTTATTTTTCGTATTTGCTAAGTTAGATTTATTTTCTTTATTGGGCAAGTGGGTCGAAAATGTGGCAGTACTATACATTTGTCTATTAAGGGGACTTCTATAAATTCCCCGATTATTAAATATTTTTTTATATAGGTTATTCTTTAATCTTTTGTGCGCTTTTGAACTTTTGTCGCCATCTTGCTGATTTTCACTCAGTCACAGTGCCCGCACTGCTCCTTCGTTCAAATCAACAATCTGTCTGACAAAACTTTCAAAATCGCTACAAAGCAATTTATAGAAATCCCCTTAAATTATCAACGAAATCCACTTCAATTATTTGAAAGTTTTTCTCTTTCTATCGTTTACCTGAATCACGAAGCTATCCATTTTCAACTCCTCGTCACTTCTATCGTAAAATATTTTGTTTTCCGATCTTATCATTTTTAAGTTTTCACAAGGATATAATTCGATTTTGTTTATGTCATCGGAAACATATATTTCCTCAACATACGGGTTCTCCAACATTTTAATTTTCCTAATAAAATCAGGGAATCTACACGATCTATCTTTTTTGGCATAAGGATAAATAATTACTTCATCACTTATATATAGCATTCCGTCCCAAGTTTTATAAGGGCTTGTAGTATCTCTCACTTCTATAAACTCCAAACTGTCACAGCCTTCTAAATGATAAATGGTATAAGAAGACAAATATCCAAACGAAAGCCTTTTTAAACTCCTACAACGATCAAAAGCTCGCAGATCAATACCGACAGTATCTGGGAGAGTAATGTATTTAAGATTATCGCAATTTGTAAACGACCCCATAATCCACCTAACTTTAGGGGGGATTACCACACTTTCCAAAGAAGCACAGCCAACAAAAGTATTCTTTCCCAAAACACGCAATGAATTGGGAAGCTGTATTTCTTTCATTAATTTAAAATCACAAAATGAAAAAAATTGTATCCTTTCAATGCCTTCGTTTATCTCAACCTTAAGACATTTATCCTTATATTTATTTACATCATCATTTTGGATTTCTCCCTTTCCACTAATTATCAAAGTCGAATCCTTTTGTCTATAGGTGTATATAACTTTTTCCTGCGAAAAAGCATTAAAACAAACAACAAATGTGATGAATAACAATATATTTCTCATTTATCTTCTATAGAATTTTCGAACTTACTTTTCGTGTTTGCTAAGTTAGGTTTATTTTCTTTATTGAGTAAACGGTTCGGGGAATAAGCGATATTATATTTCAATTTCCCTACATCATCCATCGGCATCTTCTTTAAAAATTAGATATTACATTATGGAATATGAATCGTATAGGTAACATTGTCTTGGTATTCCACCTTCATACTCTTTCTCTGAATACCAAGAACACTGTCTCTTATAGTAACCTCTACATCCATAATATCGCCTGGAAAAGTTAAAAATGACATATTATCTTCAAGATATTTTTCACTAGTATTTTTTTTAGTTAATACTATTTCCGATTTCATCCACTTGTCTCGATATAATTTATAATAATCCGATAAAGGAGGATTCTTTCTCGTTATTGAAATTTTTGCTGTATCTACCCTTGAAATTATTTCCACAACGTGGGGCATAGGACATACCCACACAATAATTTTCTTGCAATTTTTAGGGATAAGGAAACGAGCCCAGCCTGGATATTTAGACTTTTGAAAATAACCATACAACAACCTATCCTTATTTATATTATACCCATCTACGTTATTCCTTTTTAAAACAAAACTATCGGTTGATATCGTTCCAAAACCCGAATGCTCAAACACATAATGTAACGGACATTCAAAATATGACACTCCAAATCTATAGTTGTTTAATGTATCGCCGTTAATCTTATCTTTAAAAATCAGAACAACCTCATTTAAATGCTTTTTATTTCCTTCAATATACTCTACTTCTGGAACCCTTCTAATTTGAGCCTCAGTTACTATTGGCAAAGTAAAAAATATCAATAATAATATTTTTTTCATAAGCTATTCCTCACATTTATTTATATAATCATCCATATTCACTTCAGTCCCTAAATCTTCTCTTGACTCTATTCCTCCTTGATATTTATAAAAGCCAGCATGATTGGGTCCATTAGGAGCCCAGTCATATAATGCAGTTTCATTGCCTTCTCTTTCTACCTCACGATTACTTATTTTAAACTTACCGTCTGCTTTTGTTTGATCTTGCATTTCACAATGACCCACAGCGGCAATTACAGTGGCTCCAGTTATTCTTGATATTTTTGAAGCCAATGCATCTAGCCTACTAACATCCTTACCAGGAAAATACGAAGGTGAAATTGCTCCTACATTACAAGCATCAATAAAGATTGTTGAATTCTCTTCAAACTTTATCAACCCTTTTTTTATAGCATCCGCTATATCATCCCATGTTTTTGCTCCTGGTTTTGGAGATACCACACTTGAATTATAAAAAAGACCTGCGTCATTGTTCAAATAAAAACCTAAATCCCCACCATGTGTAAAAAATGCAATCGAACTTATAGACCCTTCTCTTTGAGTCGCTTCTATCATTATCTTTAATATATCCTCTCCTGTCGATACTGTATATGCGCTATATTCAGCATATGTTTTTTCTAAACGTTCTGCTTGTGCTTTAAAAATTTTCTATGATTTTTATCCCATGCAGCACCATATGCATTCCCTGCTATAGCTAAAAAAGCTTCCAATCCATCCAAATCAATTGCCCCAATTGGAGTATTACTAGCAAATTGATATGGAGATAACTCTGGATATTCTTGATTGAAAACAATCAAAGGATCAGCACTTAAAAAGCGGGCAATGTTAGGTTTATATATTCTTTCTCCATAATCCTGCGAATCATCAAAAACATTTTCTTTCCCATTAAACCCATACCTATACCCCTCAGCGCTATAGCTCCTCCCCGGCTCCTCCATTCCGAACGGATAGTAGTCCGTCAGGCTCTCGATGGCGGGCTGGGTGGCGTCGCTTGCGTCGGGGGTGATGACAGCAAGGACATTGTCCAAGTGGTTGGTCAGCTCGTAGTGGACGGCTGGGGCGGTTTCAAGATATGTTATTTCTTTCCACGGCTTCGCCCTTGTCAGTGACATTAGGGTCGGCTGACATTTCTCTGTTATTACAACTTTTCGAACTTGTATTTGCTAAGTTAGGTTTATTTTCTTTATTGAGCAAGTGGGTCGAAATTTGGGCAATATATTAAGGGGACTTCTATAAATTCCCCGATTATTAAATATTTTTAAAAAGAGGTTATTCTTTCATCTTTTGTGTGCTTTTGAATTTTTGTCGCCATCTTGCTGATTTTCACTCAGTCACAGTGCCCGCACTGCTCCTTCGTTCAAATCATCAATCTGTCTGACAAAACCTTCAAAATCACTACAAAGCAATTTATAGAAATCCCCTTAACATTGTTTCTTCTCTTTAAAAACCCAATATCCTTATTTACAAATTCCTAATTTGTATAAGTGTAAAATTCACATATAATACTGCAACCCCTCTGGGGTTGTGTGTGCGTGTTACGAATCTATGATTCTACAGATATGGAACCCCTCTAGGATTTTCTGCGTGACACAAAAGGGAATAGGATTTCAGATGTGGTGGAAAGTTAAGAAAATCAAAATTTCAACATTTCAATCATAGGATGTTTTTCCTGGTTTCTTGTCGACCCCTATAGGAACATCATTTTTAAGATATAATTCCAAAATCTCTGCAGGAGTCTTGAAAACATCGATTTCTTCTTTAAACTCGTACATGCAATATAACAGTCCATTCTCATCAATAAAAACATCCGCTGGAGACTGATAGCCTATTAATGCAACAGGACAGACATCCTGTTTTGCCACCTCTTTAACTACATCCAAATATTGCGCCGCATATTCTAAGTCTCCATCTTCATACTTCCCATAGCATTTGAAAAAGATATCCGCATTATGCTTAGGATTAGGTAGCATAATATAATTATCTCGATAAGCACCACCATATTTTTTAAAAAAATTCACAGCAGCTAAAGACGGCATTATTCCAGCATTCTCGTAAATCCCATAAAAATGCTCTATTTCTTCATTTGTTACTTCCGAGCATACCATATTAATGGCCTGCTCCAGCCTTTCTATCAATGTTCCTTTTAATTCAATCATATCATACGTATTCCTCCTCACAACTTAGTTTTAAACTCATGTAATTCCTTACATGTTAAATCTTTATTTTCTATATTGAGCAAGTGGGTCTAAATTTGAGCAGTATATTAACATTGATTCTTCTCTTTAAAACCCAATATCCTTATTTACAAATTCCTTATTTTGTATAAGTGTAAATTTCACATATAATACTGCACAAATACACATAAATAATTTATAGCATTTCATTTTAGGTTCATAAATTTTTCACATTTGATCATTTTATTATTTGAGAAAGTATATTGAATATACGGACCCTCTTGAGGTTGATTCTCTACCCATATACCAGATAACAAACAATATTTGTACTCTAACTGATTACTTTGTATATCAAAACAACCTGCTAATTTCCCATAATCAGTTTTCTCAACCGTAAATGTAGATCCTACATAATAATCATTTGGCTCCGTCTCCGTATCTAACGTTCTATAAAAGAAAAAGAAATTAACACGACCTTCAACTATCGTTTCAGAATATATTAAATCAGAAGGCCAATTAATGATTTTTGATGACATTGTAATAAATTTTCCTATAGTGTCTGCATCAAATGTTATATCAGTAAAATAATTCATAGGCCATGTATACAACTCTCTATAAGTATTATAATAAGTGCCAATAGTATGATAATCATAATCACAATAACGATACGCAAGTGATACAGATTCAATATTTTCCATATCATCCTCAAAATGAAAAGTAACTGAAATAACAGAATCCTTAAACGACCAATGAACATCAGTTATTCGATCACTTGGTTCTTTTCCTAAAATTTCTTGTTGTCCCCAACATAAATTGCAAGTAAAGAATAGCACACAAACTATTGTAAATAATCTTTTTATTGTTTTCATGATTTTTAATTTTTAATGTTATCATTTTAAGTTATTTATTTTGCACATTCCTATATTTAAGTACACGTTTCGGTTACAAATTTAATTATTAGTTTCATAATAAACTTAACATTCTCTGCTTTTATATTGTAATAGTAAAAACATTTTTCATGTCTTTGAATATTGATGTTTATCAAACACATTCGACAAGAATGTATCAATTCTATCTATTGGTGACTTCTATAAGTTCACCATTTGAAAAACGTAAGAATAACAAATTGGGCAATATAAACTTTTCAAGACGTTGAAATCAAATTATAGATCCCACCTATATACAGACATGGAACCCCTCCGGAGGGTTCTGCATGGCACAAAAGGGAATAGAATTTCAGATGTAGTGGGAAAAGAATGTGTGAAAACTTTACCAAATAATCTATTATTTAACTCAAAATAAACAAACAGGTGAACATTTCACAATGTCCACCTGTCTTCTTAATGCATTAAACTATCACTTTATGATTTTTAAAGACTTTTGGTCTATAGAGATGAGATACATACCATTCATCCAATTGGAAGATGAAATGATAGAATCTCCATTCTCTAAAGAACCTTCATATATGGTTTTCCCGGTTATATCCATGATTTTCACATTCGTTTCCTTATTGTATACCACATGTAGTTCATCACCCATTTTCGTGAAAAAAACTTTAGCATCCCCCCCTTCTGCATACCGTTCATTGATGTCGGAACTACCACACTTATCCAAATTGGCCATCTTCGCCTCTGACTTCCATGTCTCTGTAATCAATCTACCCCAATCAGCAGATGCTTTATAGGTCTGCGTATTATTCCAATTGGAAATAGATAGGTCAGAATAGGATGCCAACAACGGATTAGAACTTGCATCTTTTACCAAATCTAAATATTCTACAGGACTTCCGTTTCCATACCAAGACCATGCTAACCACCCAACATTCTTTGACCTACAATAGGATAATATCTTCTCTTCATCTACATCGCCATCACTATGAAACCAACCAAATTCTCCTATGCACAAAGCTAAATCTTGATTAATGACACCATCTATGTTTGATTGTACTTTATTGGTATTCCCTGCTGTCCCATACATGTGTATGGAAAAAATCACATTGTTATCTGGATCTGCTGCCAAGACATCTTTCCCATAACTATGAACAGTCGCCGCACTTTGTCCATATCCTCCTGCATCAACCATAATGCAATGACGCAATCCTGCCTCCCGTATCACTGGTATAGCTTGCTTATAACCATCTCTCCAATTGGTTGATGCAGAAGAATTATGCCACTCATTTGCAATATTGATCATCACATACGATTCTGTCCCTTTTAACGTTGAAGCCAAACTGGCAAAAAACTTGGCGGCGTCCAACAAATCAGAAATCTCATCACTTCCTGTCTCATCATGCACCTCCAAAATAGCCACCATTCCATATTCCTTACACTGATTAATCAACTTTTTTATCGAAGAGGCATCGTCTGCAGAAACTCCATAACCTTTCCCATCCGTCAATACAATTCGAACGGCATTGGCTCCATAACTATGAATGGCTTCCAACTGAGCATAAGCGGAACTCTTAAACCATGTGTAGGCCATATTGACCCCTCTCATCACAAATTCATTCCCACAATGATCCAACAACTTTGAACCACTCACCTTCAATCCATCTACATCTGATGTATTAAATTCATACAAAATAGAGTTCTCGTCCTCTTCAATACGAATATAATCGACAACCGCCCACGTCCAAATTGGTGTTAACTTCACAATGTTATCTCCCGACTTGAAATCGAACGATCCCACAAGCGTTTCTCCTTTCGCATCCACCTCTGGATCAGTAGATGATTTTCCCAAATTGGCAGTACCACTCACACCATTCACAGCGCAATCAATTTGTTTGAACCCATAGATGGAATTATAGCCTACATAGACTTTATAGGCACCTTTTTTCTCCACCATAACATTGATCGAAATATAATCATCTTCATCTTTTAAATTCAAGACACCTTTACCGGAATAATTGGAAACAGAAACAGCGGTTGCTTTGCTATCCGTTGCACATTCTACCTCGTAGATACCTTTTGCTGCAGACTCTTCACATGCACTCGCCTCCTTGTCCACATAAGTTCCCCATCCTTGCATATCACTTAACGCATATACACGCTCGTCTGACATAAACTTTTTCCACTGAGCATCAGAAGTTTGACTTAAAAAATGACCATCCCACGTTTCATACCATGGCATAATATACGACCACATAGAGTTATCTTTCACCATATTTGATACATCCGGCATAGGTCCATTCTCTGTCAAGGCAAAAATCTTACTATCGCCAAACAATTCTTTCATCTTATCGAAATGACTCTTCTGCGAACCATAATCATAAGCATCAGCATAGATATCCACACCTATAATATCCACATACTGATCACCCGGATACCATGTTGAAGTCAAATCCTTATAAGTATATGTCTTATTACTTAATGTACAATCCTTCTCTACATTCCAGACCCAAATACAATTTTTCACGCCTTTTTCATTAACAAAACGATTATACATCAAACGATACAAAGCCTTGTAACGTTCAGGACCATACATTCCCCACCAAAACCATCCACCTGCACCTTCATGAAAAGGACGCCACAAAACAGCAACACCAGACTCTTGTAATTGAAGCAACAAATCCGCCACATGATCCATATCCGTTATTAATGTCTTGTAACATTCAGACGTGGTATCAAATTCAGAGGTACTTCCTTCTTTGAACGCTTTAGAATAATCATATGTTTTATAGGTATCACTAGTACCAACTCTCCAATGCCAACAATAAGCTGGAATACCGCCCTTCGACCATACCTCTTTTGCCAAAGCAATCGTAGAGTTTGTATAGGATTGGAACCAAGTTTCAGATGATTGAGAACCTGTTGCATTAATAAAATCAATACCGACTAAAGCTGGATACTCACCTGTTTTCGCTTTTATGAATTGAAGATCTTCCTGTGTACCCATTGAAGCTGTAACATCACCTGTCATCACACCAGAGATGGTTTTCTTGCCATAATTATCAACTAAAAAAGCATATAGTTTTTTTGCACCTTCTGTAGCATCTAAGGTGACAGGAGATGAACTAATCGCTGCCCATAACTGACCAGGAATTGTCAGCGCAGCACATAATAAAAGAGTAAATAATTTAGTATTCATGGTTTTTCTTTTTTTAATACACACATCGTGTTCTCATTGAACGATTACAAAATTAAACGAGCTGTCAAAACTGGATTAGGACTTTCAATTCAAATAATGGTAGAATCGCTCCACGCCCCTAAAACATAGAGGTTGCAAGAGATATGACACTCTTTTTGATGAAAATTCACATAGATGATTTTCGCCTTTTTAAATATTATCTTTACCTTTGAACAAACAAAATTCAATTCAAAATGAAGAAATATTTTCAATTTATATTCCTGTGTTTACTCGGATTAACTTTTCAAAGTTGTGATGATGAAGAAAACGAGGGTGTAGAAGAACCCATCTATACAATTGCCCGACTATCCTACTCTTTTTCAGATGATTTTTTATCATTGTACAACGTGCAACTCACTACAACAGATTTTAACGGAGTGACCGATACAATGGAGATCACCCAATCAGGAGAACAAAAATATGAGATCAAAACCGATGCGAAAAAAGATTCTGCTATGGCAGAACTATCAATCACATTCAAAGGAGTATATCCTGAAGTGGACTCGTTAACAAACATTGAACTAGACTACTATGTTATTCCTTTCACAGGAAAAACCAAAGATGGTCAATCCTACAGCAAAGTAAATTCATCCACACTCTACAATGAGAAAAAACAATACAAAGGAGTATCCCTTTTAGAAGACCCTACCCAACTAGAGAAATTTTATGAAAGGATCAACACCCTCCCCACAAACCAGAAAATTATTTTCTCGTTCAGTGAAACAGAAAGCCCCAATTTCACAATAGAAAATTAAAAATATTCTATAAAGATGATCCCCCTCTGGGATTTTGCGAATAGGCAAATAGGGCTTGAAAAAACGCTATGCATATTCGTATTCGCTGTATTTCAGTGCGTTAAATTTTCACGTTTATCGGACAATAATATTATCAAAAATCCGACTCTCTTCACAGAGAATCGGATTAAATTGTGATTTTTAATCAGATAAATTATGTATTAATATTTAACGGGGGAAAACAAAAAATAAACTTATAGTTTACTTCTTGAATTCATTCATTTTGAATCTTTAAAAGTATTGAAATAAAACAAATCAAACATTAATTCCGACAAATATAAAAATTTCTAATTAAAAACCAAAAAAAATATTCTTTTTTTAATCATATAAATAAATTTTTATTTGAAAATAATTTCAAACTTGGATTTTAGAATCCACCCAACTAGTTTATTATTTTTGATAAAATAGCATTAACTTTGCAGTAACCAAATGATTCATAAAATGAATAATAGTGTAGAAATTATTACCATTGGTGACGAACTTCTCATCGGGCAAGTTATAGATACCAACTCAGCATGGATGGGAGAGAAACTGAATGAAAATGGTTTTTGCGTGAAACAAATCACATCCATACCTGATGACAAATCCCATATTCTAACAGCCATTGCAAATGCATTTAACAATGCAGATGTTATACTGATAACAGGTGGTTTAGGTCCCACAAAAGATGACATTACGAAAAAAAGTTTATGTGAATTTTTCAACACCGAACTAATATTTGACGAAGCATCCTACGACAACGTTAAGAAGTTTATCCGAAATAGACCGCAGAACATGGACAACGAGCTAAATCGGCAACAAGCCATGGTTCCGAAATCATGTACACCTATTCTTAATAAAGAAGGTACCGCACCTATTTTATGGTTTGAGAGGATCAATAAAATACTCGTTTCCTTACCGGGTGTACCTCATGAAATGGAATGTGCCATGACGGATGAAATACTTCCCCGACTAAAAGACTTTTTCGAATGTCCATCCCGACAACAAATCACAATGATTGTCTATGGATATGGAGAGTCTGCTCTTGCCCTTAAAATATCCGATTGGGAAAACCAACTACCCAACGGTCTCAAACTAGCCTATCTTCCACAAAGTAATTACGTAAAACTTCGTTTATCAGGTGAAAGCGAAGATCAGGAAAGTCTCAAAGAAAGTCTTGACAGAGAAGTAAACAAACTGACAGCCATATTAGGAAAATCTATTTTAGCATATGAAGATATAGAGCCAGAAAAGATTTTAACCAATATTTTAAAGGAGAAAAAGCTGACAATCTCCACAGCAGAAAGTTGTACAGGAGGAACCATTGCATCATTATTAGCAAAACATCCAGGAAGTTCCTCTTTCTATAAAGGATCTGTTGTTTCCTATTGTAACGAAGTCAAACATAACATTTTAGGAGTAAAATCCGAGACATTAGAAACGGTAGGAGCAGTAAGTCAGGATACAGTAGAGCAGATGGCAAAAGGTGTCTGCCAACTTTTAAATACAGATATCGGCATTTCGGTTTCCGGAATAGCAGGACCTGATGGAGGAACAGACGAATTACCAGTAGGAACAATCTGGATTGCAGTTGCCAATCATGAAACTGTTGTTTCGAAGAGACTCCAACTAGGCACGTCTAGATCTGAGAACATAAATAAAGCAACAATAGAAGCAATTTTTTTAGCAAAAGAATTTGCAGAAAATAAAAATTGATTGTACCTTTGCACCTCGTAAGTTTAAGAAAATTGGTGGTTTTCCAAGACTTATGATTTAAAAGAAAGAAAGGCAACATTTCGTTAGTTTTCTGATAGTTACGCTGCTTCGAGAGAAGATCAGAAGGAAAAAAATGGGACCTTACTTTATGTAATAACTTTAAGATTTTATACAGCGATGTCAAAAATTTGTGAAATTACTGGTAAAACAGCATTAAATGGAAATAATGTTTCTCACTCAAAGAGAAGAACAAAGAGATCATTTGATGTAAATTTGTTTACAAAGAAGTTCTATTGGCCAGAGCAAGATTGCTGGATTAGTTTGAAGCTATCTGCAAAAGGTCTTCGTACTATTAACAAGAAAGGTCTTAACGCAGCATTGATTGATGCAGCAAAGAAAGGTAACATTTAATTAGGAGGACTAAAAAAATGGCAAAAAAAGGAAAAGAAAATCGTGTGCAAGTGATTTTGGAATGCACCGAACAAAAAGATAGTGGTGTACCAGGAATATCTCGTTATATCACAACAAAGAATAGAAAAAATACTCCAGACAGATTGGAATTGAAGAAATACAATCCATACTTGAAGAGATATACTATTCACAAGGAAATTAAGTAATAGAACTTTTTAAAAAAGAATAATTATGGCAAAGAAAGCAGTCGCAACCCTCCAAAAAGGTGAAGGTCGTTCTTATGCAAAAGTAATTAAAATGGTTAAGTCTCCTAAAACTGGTGCTTACTATTTCGATGAAAAAATCGTTCATAACGATGATGTAAAAGCTCATTTGGCTAAATAATTTTATTTATCATATGAAAAAGCGTTATCCAAAAGGGTAACGCTTTTTTTTTTCACTGAACAGCAACGATTAAACATATACAAAAACCTTTTTTCTTGTTAAAAAACACCCCTTAAAAGAAAATTTAGTATCTTTGCACTGTAACAATACATAGAACTAGAACCAACAATGAAACAAACAAAAAACATAAGAATCTTTAAGACAACTATCACAATAGTATTCATACTTTCTATTCTGTCCTCTTGTAAAGTTGACCAGAAAAAAGAAGAAAACAACACCCCAAACACAAAAATCGATACCGTTATTCCCGTTGCCCCAAATACACAAGAAAAGGTAACCTATTATCCTTCTGACACACTATTGTATGGGAAACATTCTCACATCATCCATTTTGGTCGTAATATGAGACGTGATTCCTCTCTCATTACAGATACTATCGTTTATAACATAAATCAAAAAGAAACACAAGACTTCCGTTCGTTGGACCTCCAAATGAACTTGCTACAAGGACCCGTAAAAGCCACCTATATAACTTGTCGTCCAATGGTGACAAACAAAGCATATTTAGATAGTACGTGGCAATTGGTTTACAAACCCTACAATAAAAAGGATAATAAAAAGATAGACTCTACCCTATTCGACATCTACGGTAAACTTATCCAAGGAAGCGTGGTATACAATAGTTGGCAAATCAATTCTAAAACCAAAGCAAAAGCAAAACGTGACATCAACGGAAACATCAGAGACGTACTCATCGAAACAATAGATTGCGGTACCCTTGGTGCAAGATACTTTTATGATTCTGAAGGTTTCTTAAAACACTACAACGTTCGTGGATGGGAAGATGGTTACAAAGTAACCAACCATATGAGCAAAGCCACATTGAAATCCTATGAAATGGAGGGAATCAGTGAAGGGGAACCTTACCGATACAAACGATTCTTCACGACTGTCGACACCGATGAATATGGAAATTGGACCATCAGAATCTGCAAACAACATTATTTCCCTGGAAATCTCTATATTCGTGAAGGACAAGAACATGAAACAAATCAAAGCTGGAATGTTTCTGAAGAGGATGCAGAACTATTAGAACAAATAGCCGAATGGCAAAACAGTTTTGACAAAGAGGGACCCATCAGTCAATTCGCTGTGTTTGAAGATAGACCTCAATCTGTAAAAACTTGGATAGAAATCCGAAAAATCATCTACTACTAAAAACATAACCCTATCATAAACAACACAGGGTGTGCTAATTTTTTAACACACCCCCCGCCTTTACTTAATAGCCGCAAGTTATTCCACCTATTTCGGAGTAATAATATTGTATAAAGCAAAAATAACTTATTATACCTAGATAACGAATGGGATATTTTGCTATTTAAATGTCATTTTTGACCATATTTGGCATTTCTGACAATTATTCTTAGAAAATAAATAAAAAAGGAGAATTTCTATTCTGTTTTTTGAGACAAAGACATAAATAGAGTAACATTGTCAACACCAACATTTATTACCCTTTTTGTATTAAGAATAACTTCTCTTATTTCACATCTTTTGATTTCACTTTCATAGAAGATAACTTCTCTTTCAACAATGATTCAGTGGTCATACATTCAAAATCCATATACTCAATATCCATATTTTTGGCAATTCGTCCCCACTCTCCATTATTATCCTTTCGCAAAGTACAGATATGGAACAAACAAGAAACACCTAACAAAGCTTCCTTCAATGCACAAGCCTTGTAAACAATCTCATTAAAGATACTTTCCGTCTGTACACCTGTCTTACACTCAACCACATAAAACTTATTTCCTTTCGTAAAGACAACATCCAGTTCATTCTGACGTTTTACCCCTTTTGTGTAGATCTTTACACCAATAGCAATGTCATCTGGATTCAATTCACGTTTCATCATATAATAAACATACTCCTCAAACCATCCGCCCGTCAAATATTCCAACTCCTCTTTCGTTAATAATTCAGGATTTTGCGGGGTGAAATGAAGATACGCTAAAAAGTTCACTATGTCAGGAATAGGTTCATCCTCCTCTAACTGAGGAGAGATAATATCTTGTATAGCTACCTTATTTTTACATCTGTAGAATTTTCTCAAAATATCCAGTATTTCCAATCCACAAGGACCTAACAAATCTTCCGAGAAAAGATAAAACAAATATTTCGCATCCTCTTCCGAGCGAATAGGCGTATGACCTTTCCTTTTCAAATCACTATGCATTCCATGTGCCGTCAGATACTCCTGAATAGTCATTCTATAGGAAATAGGGAAATAAGAATCATCATCGTCATAGATACTATCATCATAAATAGACTTTATGATCACATTGTCTTTCACATGAACATAGAAAAATTCGCTATCAAAACGTTCAAACACCTGCTGTACCGCTAAGGCCATATAACGTGTTCCCCCAGCCAGATTGACACAATAATGAACGCCCTCTTGCAAATAGGCTTTTACTGTCCTACAAATCTTTTCATAACAAAAAGCATCCGTATCTTCCTTCAATAAAACCACAATACTTTCAGTAGGAACACCGTCAATCTCATCCAAATATACCATATCAGATTCCGTGTCTTTCGCAGATATGTACATCAATCTGTCACCTTCCTGAAACATCTCCTTAATGAACAGATAAGCTGAAATCGGATCATCTTCGGTTACAATATTTACAATAGTCTTTGCCATAATAAATCAATAGGATTTTTATCTCCCAATCATTTTAGAATACTTCTTCCTCTCGAAAATTCGAATTTATACCCAAAGTATCTACTACATAATTGCTCCAAAGTTAGGCATTTTATTTGGTTATCAAAAGGATACACAACCACCATCTTCTAACAAAACACCTTTCCTAACTTAAAACCATAAAAAAAGGCAGACAAACTGTCTACCTAAGATGTGGGCCCAACAGGACTTGAACCTGTGACCCCCTGATTATGAGTCAGGTGCTACTAACCAACTGAGCTATGGGCCCTTGCAAATAGGAAAATTTTCATTACCTTTGCAAATCGATTGCAAAAGTAGTATTTTTTGGCGATATACAAAACTTTTTGCCCTATTTTATATTAGAAAGTGGTTAATTTCATACATACTATTCAGGAATCACCTGACTCAGATTTAATACTGACAATCGGATTTTTTGACGGCGTTCATTGCGGACATCGTTATTTGGTTGATTATATGCAAACAATTGCCCGAAAGGAAAATCTCAAATCTGCGATTCTGACCTTTTGGCCCCATCCACGCATGGTACTACAACAAGAGTATCAACCAAAATTATTGAATACGATTGAAGAGAAACTGGAAAGAATAAGCCAACTACCAATTGATTACTGTTTTCAGATTCCTTTCACGAAAGAGTTCTCCAACTTATCAGCCTATGATTTTATGAAAGAAATATTACGCGACCAACTACATGTCCGTCATCTAATCATAGGCTATGACCATAGATTCGGTCACAATCGCGAAGAAGGGTTCGACGAATATTGTCAATATGGGAAGGAATTAGGCATCGTCGTCACACAAGCTCCCGTTTTCAGTATAGAAGATAAAAACATCAGTTCCTCACTGATTCGACGTTTACTCTCCAAAGGAGATGTGGCGCAAGCTAAGAATTTTCTCGGATATCCATACACTCTAACAGGAGAAGTCGTACATGGAAAAAGAATCGGACAATCCATAGGATTTCCAACCGCAAATCTTCAACCCAATTCTCCAATAAAAATCATACCATCCGATGGAGTGTATGCTGTGAAAATTGTAATACAAAACAATTGTTATACTGGAATGGCCTGCATCGGATCGCGTCCGACCCTTGAAAAAGACGGGAAAACTTCCATTGAAATCAACATTTTCGATTTCGATCATTCAATTTATGGAGAAACCATTCAAATCCAATTTTACGAATATATCCGTCCTTTATGTAAATTCACAGATTTACAAGAACTACAAAAAGCATTAGAATTAGATAAGGAACAAGTGTTATTCTACTTTAAAGACAATCAACAAAACGCATAAAAAAAGGAGTTCAACATTGAACTCCTTTTTCATTTTAGGGAATTTTATAGAAGTCCCTTTATTATAAGAAATGTTCTGCGTATTCTTTAGAAATGTAATTATCTAACGTAGTACATACAAAAGAAGAGAAATCAATAGCATAACGAGCCACCTGATTCCAACGCTCTTCAGTCACACCAGCCTTCAAATCCTCTAACGTTATCTCCTCTTTAATAAGACCATAAACAAAACCAGCATTAAAATTATCCCCCGCACCCACAGTACTCATTGGATCAATCTTGTTAGCCGTATATTGTTTTTCGAAATTTTCAGCAAATATTTTAGCCCCCTTCTCTCCCATCGTATAGATGAAATTTTTAGAGTAGAAACTGATATGGTCTTTGTAAATCTGACTAGCATTATCTTCGCCATAGATGTTGATAAAGTCTTCATCAGACCCCTTGATAATATCCGCATATTCAAAGTTGTCCAAAATGGCAGGCATCAAATGGCGTACATCATTGATGTGTGATTTACGGAAATTCACATCATAATAAATAATGGCTTTTCTTTCACGTGCGAAATCCAACAAATCAACAACACGATCACGCAAGACAGGGTTCAAAGCAAAGTAAGACCCAATGATGATGATATCATTCTCATCAATGCGAGGCATAATATAATCCAAACGCTCAGCTGGATAGTCTTTATAAAAAAGGTAATCTGCATTTTGTTTTTCATCCAAAAAAGCCAATGCTAAAGGAGTCTTACCTCTATCATAAGAATAGATGTATTTTGTTTCAACCTGATTTTCGACTAAGAAATTTTTAATAATCTCACCGATTCGATCGTCACCAATTTCACTAATAAAAATAGGATTTGTGTGCAAACGCCCTAAAGAGATCAATGCATTATAAACCGAACCTCCCGGTTTTGCACTAATAGGCTGATTATTTTTAAAAATAATATCATAGACAGTCTCACCTATGCCAATAATTTTTCTCATCTTTAAATTTTAAAATTGTTTAATCCCTATAGTTTAATTCGTCAGCAATTAACTGGTTTAACACTCCTCTCCAAACAATAGGAGAAACAACGTTTCCTTTATTTCCGCCAACTATAACCATTTCCCCCTCTTTCGAAGATAAAAATACGCCCGCAGAATTAAGATCTTGTAAATCACCTATCAATTGTTTGTGCCAATCTTCAGTCCAAGTAACTCCATTATCATAAGAAGCATAACATTTAGAAGAATAGGTTCCGTCAGATAACTGACCACCAACAATACTTAATGTATTATTATAATTGTAAACCATAGGATTGACAAGATAAGGAATTGTTCCATCAGAAGGGATCAATTGATAAAAACCACCCTTATAATCAACAGACCATATAGAACCGTTATCATCTTTAGTAACATAGATATACCCCAACTGTGTAGCAGCTGATTCTGTAGTAAATGTCACAAAATTTTCTAATGAAAATTCAGATGGTAGTTCAGAAACTTTAGTAAAATCGGAACTATCCTTAGCCATAGCATATAAAGATCTTTCGGCAATAGCCCATAATTTACCATCTAATTCAAAAAGGATATAATCCATTTTAGAGCAATCTAACTTACTAAACGTAAGTTTATCTATATCACCTACATAAAGTTCTTTATTGCTATCTTGAAGATATAACTTTCCATTGAACATAGACAAAGTATTCCAATTGAAAGATGTATTCTCAATATTTTTCTTCGTCCATTTCTGACCATTCGTTTCAGAGGAGAAACAATAATTATTTCCATCCGCTGTTTGACAGAACCAATACCAAATATTCTTATCAACAATAGATTTTTGAGTGATAACTACCTCATCAATATCTAAAGAACACTTTTCCTGCCAAGAAAAAGCAGATACATCAAACTTATGAACACGCAAATCAAAATCATACACCTTCTGATTGGTTCCATCTTCGGATATAGCCAATATTTGAAGAGGAGAAGAAAAATTCATCGCAGTTCCATTAGAGAAATTTTTCCATTCTTTATCATCCTTATATTTATATTTAATAGAAGGGGTGGATGTATATCCATAAAAGAACATATTCATTTTAGAGACATTACTTCCAAAAGCTAAGGAATCATAATTATAGATTACACTTTCAACGTCGTTGATAACAAATGTTGTTGATTTAAAATTCGTTGATACAACAGATCGAATACGAGGATCTTCTCTATTAAAATCAGTCGTCAAATCTTCGTCTTTATCACAAGAAACTGTTATCAAAGGCAAAGAAAGGAAAAAAAGATATCCTAAATTTTTAAAACTCATACTAATATTATTTTCTCAAAATATCACGCAAATGTAGTAAAAATATACAAGAACACAGCGCAACTAAGCTCTATTTTTAAGACGAGTATTTAAGGAATACTTCAAATACTCTTTTGCTTCTTTCTCTTTTAAGTTGGGTAACTTACTATTTAATTCTTCTACATAAGCGACTTGGACATTATAATCCAAACTTTCAAACTTACGTTTCAAATCTTCCTGTATCATACTTTCCGGGAAGAATGAAGTAAGGACCTCACTGTAAAAATCAACACAAAGTTTCTCTTTGTCAGATTTGTTCATTTTCAACAAATTTTGATGGAATGAATTACCAACGATCTTAATAAAGAAAATCCAATTGGTAATAGCGCGACGTTTCTGACCTGGCACCGACACTTTATTTCCAATAGAATAATTGAAGTATAACTCACTCTCACCCTCATTGGCCATGCGTTCCAATTCAGCTTGCGCAGGTTTGATAACATATCGTTCAAAATCACAACTATCAGAGAACTTATCTTCACAATTGAGAATTTCTCGTAAGTGTGTATCTGTGATATTGACCATTAGTTTATCACTGTTCTTATATTGAGAACACAACTCATATAAACGTAATGTCGTATACGATTTTGTACGCATAGTCGTACTCAAATTCATAGTTGTGTAATTACCAAGAGCGGTGATACGATTGACCAAACTGACCATAGTCGGACTTAACTCCACATATACAGATTTCCCCCATTTCGCCATTTCCAACTTTGTCACCAAAGCAATGGATTGCCACGTTCCATTTTCATCCACAAAATCAACACATAGTTTCTTTTGTAGTTCAGACAAACTTCTACGAAGAGACATATTACTGTTTGCACAACCCACACTCACCAACTCTGCCGTTGGTACATCCATACAAGCGCCACCAAAGATTTGAGGATTACTTTTTTGGAAGTTGGCTATCATATAGTTGACAAACTTCTTTTGGATCAATGTAAACTTTTGTCTTGCTTGTGTCAATCTATTACTCTGAAAGAACGTAACATCCGTCACCGAATTCAAGTCCTTGTCCTGCATTTTATTGAACAATTCCTCTCCAGCTTTCGATTTCAGATAATTAGAATAATAGCGTTCCATCGGACGACGTATTTTATACAAAATGTCCTTTTGGAAATCCGTCATATTATCGGGGGATATAACATCGTATAAGGTAAAAGAAAATTGATGATTTCGAAACTCATCGTATAATGGTGAGAAGAAATGATAGTCAGAATCAGGAGATTCAAACATTTCGAAAACGGATCTTTTGGTATAAAGATTCACCCCACCATCTTCCCGAAAGGAATATGGTACACAATTATCGATTATGAGTCCTATTTTAGCTTTCTTACAAATAGGGTCAGTTGAATCTGCAAAATTTCGAATGATCTGATAAGCAATATCCAAAATTTGCTTTAATTCCTCCCCTTCTGCAACCTTATCAATGTTATTTTCCATATACAAGCATACTAATTTTTGGCAAATATAACAAAGTTTCCACAAAAAGATAGCATTTTATCCGCATTTTTTTTCATTTCTTCCGCACAAACATTTCATTTCTTCCGCACAAATCTTCTAAACTGCTGATATATAAAGGATTTTTCGAACAGTCTAAAATATAAAATAAAAAAATAAATAATAACAAAATTTAAAATAAGGGGATTCTTTCATTTGAATTTATATTTCAATCTATTTTAGATTCAATTTTTTATTACTGCAAAAGTAACATTTCTTCCGCACTCACACAGAAATACACAGGAAAGTTCTCAACAAAAAGCACTGCGGAAAAAATGTTATCTTTAAGACAAAAATGGTTGGTAATCCATTTCAAAAATCTATCTAAGATAGTCATAGAACCACCTATGGAAAGTACAGCGGAAAAAATGTTATCTTTTTCTGCCAAAAACGTTAGGATAAAATAACATTTTTTCCGCAGAGAAGGAATCTATTGAGTGCGGAATTTTTGTTACCTTTATGTTTTTCGAAAGATAACAATTTTTCCACACAAATATTCAGTAAATAATTAATAGTAAATGATTTATAGAATCTATGTAGAATAATAAGTATTGTAAAAAGATAACAAAAGTTCCGCTGTTTACAACTCAATATACAGGTTGAGAGTGCGGAAGAATTGTTATCTTTTGAAGCAATTCAAAGAGGATAAAAGATAACAAAAGTTCCACAGTATTTTATATACATTTGAACCTCAGGATATTACAATTTTATGCGGAAAAAATATTATCTTTCAATTCGATGATAAGCACCCAAAAGATAACAAAATTTCCGCTTATTAAGCTATAAAAAGCAGGTCCTCAGTTCTGCGAAAGTGCGGAAGAATTGTGTTCTTTTTGTTCGAAAATATTGGATAGTATCAGAGTCAAAAGGTAACAAAATTTCCGCTGTTTTTTATATGCCATTGAACTTCAATCTATTATGATTTTGTGCGGAAAATTTGTTATGTTTTCATCAGAAAAAAAGCACCCAAAAGATAACAAAATTTCCGCCTATTAAGTTATAAAATGCAGGTCCTCAGTTCTGCGAAAGTGCGGAAGAATTGTGTTCTTTTTGTTCGAAAATATTGGATAGTATCAGAGTCAAAAGGTAACAAAATTTCCGCTGTTTTTTATATGCTATTGAACTTCAATCTATTATGATTTTGTGCGGAAAATTTGTTATGTTTTATGTTTGTTTGTATCAGCTAAAAGACAACAATTTTTCCGCATAAATGAACCTATTTTCCGCAATAGAGATAACAAAAGTTCCGCAGATGGTTAACAATTTTTCCGCACAAAAATGTCTGTTACCTTTTAGACAAAGGGGTTTTACAATTTTGTAAAATAATATATAAAATAGAAGATAAAATCAATTAATTATAATAAGACGGTTGTTTAAAATTTAAAAATTAGAATCATACAATTCAAATTCTTTCGGATTGGGACCATATTCATTTTCTTCTGGCTGTCCCTCCTTTTTATAGAGCAATACATTCGCAAGAATTATGAATGATAAAACCAGAATTCTAGGCAAAGTATATTTTGCACAAAATAGGAAACAGATATAAATAGGTAATATAGAGAAGATCGCCCAAATCTCTTTTTTCCCCATGTCATGTAGTCTTCGAATGGCAACAGAATAAGTTGGACAGATGAAAATAATGCTGATACCTATATATACAGATATATCAAATCTCAATTTAAGATCCGCATATATGACCGAAAAAAGTAATAGGATTATAAAGACAAAGAAAGTAAAAAATTCTTTTCTTCTTGCGCGACCATGGAAATTCCCATAATTTTTAAAACATTTAATAATCCACTTCATATTATTATTCTATTGTTTGGTAATAATTATAATCATTATAGATTTGAATAAGGAAATTTCGTTTATTGTAATGTTTCATATCTATTTCCTTTTTTTTACTAATCATAGTAGCGATTTCATCGAGTTGTGCTGAATAGTTATTATCATATAGTGCTTTGAGAATAAGTTGAATATCTTTTTCTTCCAGTTTTGAAAGTTCTTCTAATTTATATATGGGTTTATAATTTATTTCAACATATTGGTAATCTGTACTTAATGAAACTTTTACATCTTTTGCATTTCCCTCGCATACAATGTAGGATCCAGAAGCCATATCACCTAATCGCTGACCATGTTTGGTAATCATGATCAATCCTACAATATATATATCTATTGGGTAAAGAATCCATCGAATAAAACATTGTTGAAAAGAGGGCGGTTGACAATTGTCTGTGATAACTTTGATTTTTAATGCATACTTACCAATGGTTTTCCCATGTAAAAGGAATTCTAACATTAAATTTATAAGGTATATAAATACATATGTAAAAATCAAAATGTGTTTTTGGGTTGACCATGAAATGTATTGATTATCTATGAGATAAAGGGAAAATAAGACAAGAGCGGTTTGGATAGCACGATCAATTATAACGGCAAAAAAACGTTTTCCAATTGATGCTAATTTATAATTTAGTTGAACGTATTGTCCGTTGGTTATTTTTAGAGTATCTAACATAAGAATTAAGTAATTGTTTATTTCTTACTTTATCACAACAAAAATAATAAAAATAAATATATCTTTGTTGTTGCAATAAAGGTGATTTTATGAAGGAAAACATTTTTGTTAGAAAAAATAAGGATAAATGGGAGGAGTATGAACGTAAGGTCTCCAATCCTCAGCAGTTATCCACACAACACATTTCTGATATATACCAAGATTTAACGGCAGATTTGGCATATGCTCAAGGACATTTTCCAGAAGCACGAGTCACCTCTTATTTAAATAATCTTGTTCTTTCATTGCATGGGTATCTTTATCAGCCCAAACAACGTTCTTTTCTATCGATTATTACTTTTTTCACAGAATATGTACCAAAGACTGTTGCTGAATCTCATGTTGAAATGAAAATTGCCTTTGTCATTTTTTCTTTATTTACGATAGCAGGAGTTATACTGGCTGTACAAGATATACAGAATATTATTGATACGTTAGGTCCTAGTTATGTGGAGATGACATTGGAAAATATTAACAATGGTGTTCCTACAGATGTTTATGGTGATTCTATGCAAAGTGATATGTTTTTGTATATTGTGTTGAATAATTTACGGGTTGATTTAATAACTTATATGTATGGAATTGTTCCAATATTGGGTCCAGGCTATATTATGATGAATAATGGTGTTATGTTGGGTGAGTTTCAAACCCTATTCTTTTTAAATGGAGTCGGTTTTCAGTCGATGACAGCCATCTGGATTCATGGAACAATCGAAATCTCCACTATTATTATAGCTAGTGCGGCTTCGCTTAGATTAGGATTAGGTTGGGTATTTCCTGGTACGTATTCAAGAAAAGAGGCTTTGAAACAAAGTGGTTTGAAGAGTGTCAAGATACTTATTTCGATTTTACCATTGACTATTTTGGCTGCTTTTTTGGAAAGTTTTGCCACTCGACATACAGAATGGCCATTATTTGTTAAGTTACTAATTATCGGAGGTTCTTTAGCTTTTATATTGTTTTACTATGTTTTTTTACCTCATCAAATTAGAAAAAGAAGGGAGGGGATGATATGAAAAACAAGTATCGTTTGAAAGTCACGTTCCTTTTCTTATTATCTTTTCTTTACTCCTTTGGTCAGCAAGATACTGATTTTTCTTTTTCGGAGGAGGATTCTATTGTTGCACAGGCGGATTCTACGGCTGCATATATCCTCAACGCGGAAGATTCTACTATTGTAGTAGCTGATTTAGATGAGGACGATGAATTACCCCGAGATACCTTTTTAACTTATAATCCAGAAAGTATTGATTATTTGAAATCCAATACCCATTATGGTCCTGGTCAAAAAATGAAGAAATTTGAAAAGGGGAAAAAATCAAAAGATGAGAAATCTAGGTTTCTTAGTGAAATAGTTGAATTTATAGAGTCGATTAATGGGGAAATATTTATAATAGCATTGATTATTTTTATTGTCTGCATTATCTTTATTTCTCTATTTGTTTTTTATAAGAATCATTATTATCATAAGAAATATGGAGATTCAGGATTAAAAAAAACGGAAAATGAACAGGTTGAGACTGTGGATTTATTAAATCAGGCTTTACAAAGTAAAAATTATAATGAGGCAGTAAAAATTGTTTATGTACAAACATTGGCATGGTTAAATAACCATCAGATGATTCATTGGGAGTTGTCGAAGACTCCTTCTGAATATTATTATGAAGTGAAAGATCATTCTTTACGAAAACCGTTTAAAGAATTGACACATATATTTTTATTAGCGCGTTATGATAATGTGATGGTTGATTGTGAGATGTATGAATCAGCACAAAAATATAAACAACAAATTTTATCGATGACGAAATGAAAGGAAAAATAAGAAATATAATATTCATGTTTTCCCTTTTTGTTTTGGGAGCTTGTAATAATAGTGATAATCATACCAATTGGGCACCTCATTTCTTAGCCAATCATGATCCTTTTGGCACCGCTATTTTTAGAGACCTTGTTATAGCTTCAGATCCTGGTCATCCAAAATTTTATGATGATGAGATGATTGTTTATAAAAAAGATGATCTTCAAGGAGAAGAGCAAGGGATGAAGCACAACTTCTTGTATGTTACATGTTCTAATGATCCTATTGATACTACTATGATATGGAAGCAAAATGAAAATGGATATTCTACAATTGTCGCTGCTTCTCAATCATTTATACTAGAAGATTTTGCTGAAGAAGTAGAAAAAAACAAAGGATGTTTGACATCTGTTATTACAAATCTTGTGACACAAAAGAAGTATAATTATCCGACCCAAATGTGTAAGTCACGTGTTTTTGATAATCCTGTCGATGAATTTTTACAACGATACATCGCTTATGAAGAAATAGCAACCATTGATTCTGCACCTGTAGCCATTCGGTATATACATCCGAACGGTTCAAGTCTTATTTTTGTCTCAATGCCTCTGTTGTTTACTAATTATGGTGCCTTATATGAAGAAAATGCAGAATTGATTATTGACTTTTTTAGAATAGCTGGTGGTCATAGCTGGTATTGTTTCTTCCATATGGATGAAAAGAATAAAGAGGCAGCATATTATGAAACAAGTAAAATAAAATCAGAAACGAATAGCGAGTCTTCTGTAGATTCGGGTGTTATGCTTCGTGATTTAATAGAATATGCCATTATTGGTGTATTTATAGGTTTTTTGCTATTTTTTGCGCGACGTCGAGAGAGAATAATTCCTGTTATGGAAAAGCCTCAAAATAAGTCTATCGATTTTGCTAAACAGATTAGTAAGAATTATATGTGGAAAGAGGAATATGGTGTTATCTTACGAAAAAAGTTTGTTGTGTTTATTGATACGTTACAAGAAAAAACAAATATCAATCTGAATGATTTGGAACATTTCAGTTCCAATATAGCGACATTGGAAAAATTAACACAAGAGAATAGATTGAATTTATTTTTTCAAAATTTATTCAAAATACATGAAAATAAAAAAATCGAGGTCTCATATGAAGAAATGAGGTATTATATAACAAAAATGAATTTGATAATCAGTAAATTAAAATAATATGGAAAACGAAACAATCATAACAGAGGTTCAATACCAAGCCAAGATAGAAGAGTTGAAGAGTCTGGTTTCTTCTATCATTGTTGGACAAGAGAAAATGTTGGATCTTCTATTAACTGCAGTTTTGGCAGATGGTCATACATTGATAGAGGGTGTACCTGGTGTTGCAAAAACATTAACCGCACGTTTGTTGGCAAAACTGATTAGTGCTAATTTTTCTCGTATGCAGTTTACTTCCGATTTGATGCCGTCCGACGTATTAGGAACGAATGTGTTTAATGTAAGTAAAGGATGTTTCGAATTTCATCAAGGTCCCGCTTTTGGTGATATTATTTTGGTGGATGAAATTAATCGTGCTCCAGCAAAGACCCAATCCGCTTTGTTTGAGTTGATGGAAGAGCGACAGACCACCATCGATGGGGAATGTCATAAGATGGGAGATGTATATACGATTGTTGCTACGCAAAACCCTATTGAGCAAGAGGGAACCTATCGTTTACCAGAGGCTCAGTTAGATCGTTTTCTATTTAAGATTCATATTGGTTATCCGTCGGTGGAAGATGAGATAGCAATTATTAAAGCACATAATAGTAATAGTCGATTCACCAAGTTGGAGAATATTACACCTATTCTTTCTAAGGAGGAGTTGTTAGATCTTCGTTCAAAAGCTAATAATGTTTTCATTGATGAAAAATTGATTCAATATATTGCTTTGTTGATTCAGGAGACTCGTACCAACAAGTCTATCTATGTTGGCGCGTCTCCACGTGCGTCCATAGCCTTTTTACATGCAGCTAAAGCTTATGCATTGATTCAAGGACGTTCATTTGTGATTCCAGATGATATAAAAATGCTTACATTCCCTATTTTATGTCACAGAATCATATTGACGGCAGAGGCAGAAATGGAAGGTCTTTCGATTGACCGTGTTATTAAAGAGATGGTGGAGAAAGTAGAAGTTCCAAAATAATTAAAAAGAAGAACGAGAATGTTTTTATCGAAAAGATTCATAACATTTCTATGCATTGCATGTTTTCTGACCTCATTGGGTAGGCTCTGGCCTTTCTTTTATGTGGTTGGCGGCATAACTATAGCTGTATTGATCGTATCTTTCATCATTGATCTTTTCTCTATTTATTCTGATGATGCTGGTATTTTATGCAAAAGAGAGATGGCGGAACGATTTTCAAATGGCGATGAAAATATAGTGAAACTTCATATTACCAGTTTGTATGATAGAGATGTTACGGTTTCGGTGATTGATGAAATTCCCGTAGAGTTTCAGAATCGTCATTTTAGGTTGAATGGTTTGTTACATTCCAAAGAAGAAACAACGCTATCTTATTCGTTAATCCCCAAAAGAAGAGGTTCCTATTCTTTTGAAAACATTCACATTTATGTACATTCCATTTGGCATTTGTGTGAGCGACGTTTCACTATAAAAACTCCAATGGCTGTAAAGGTATATCCTTCCTTTTTATATATTCGAAATATGCAGTTATTATCTATTGAGAATAAATCGTTAGAGTGTGGTATTAAGTTGGTGAGACGATTAGGAAGCAGCATGGAGTTTGATCAAATCAAGGAGTATGTTCCAGGAGATGATTATAGAAAGATCAATTGGAAAGCCAGTGCTCGTAAAAATCTGCTGATGACGAATTTGTATAGAGATGAGCAGTCACAGTTAATTTATAATGTGATAGATAAGGGAAGAGGTATGCAGCATACATTTAATCAGATGAGTTTGCTTGATTATGCGATAAATTCCTCTTTGGCGTTGTCGTATATGGCTCTTCAACATCGAGATAATCCAGGTTTAATCACATTTGAAAAAAACATTGATAGTTTTGTCCCAGCAAGTAGGAATATCAATCAGATGGAATCTATTATGAATACGTTGTATAAAGAGTCTACAACTTATATTCAAAGTGATTATGCTGCATTGTATGGACATATTCGTAAGAATGTAAATAAACGAAGTCTTATTGTTATATATACAATGTTTGATACGAATGTGGCGATGGAGCGAGAACTTCCTTATTTACGAAAATTAGCTTCTAATCATGTCGTTTTAGTTGTTTTCTTTAAAGACAAGGAACTTCAGTTGGCTGCGCAGACAAAACCTGTGAAAAAATTGGATTATTTTGACCATGTCATTCTGGAGAATATGGAGTTTGAAAAGAAAATGATTGTTAGGAATCTTTATCGATATGGAATACATTCAATTTTAACCGAACCGGAAAATTTGACAGTTAATGTTGTTAATAAGTACATTGATATGAAAGCGCGAAACATAATTTAATATGTATTTGCCATGTTTTACCAATTGATTAGCAATGAAAAATTGTTCAGTTCTAAAAACATTTCAAAGGAATTTTATATTATCATCGTGAAAACTATTGATAGTCACTTGTCTTTGTGTTGAAAAAGGTTGTTGATTTTTATATTCAGTTAAAAAATAAAATGAGGGTGATGAAGGTACGAAATCGATGATATTTACTTACGAAAGTATGGAAATGAGTTGAACTTTTTTTATCTTTGCATGATTTTTATTTTTGGAAATTATATAAGTATATGAAACCTACATTATTAGTTTTAGCGGCTGGAATGGGTAGTCGTTATGGAGGATTGAAACAGTTGGATGGACTGGGTCCTAACGGAGAAACCATTATGGATTATTCCATTTATGATGCAGCACGCGCTGGGTTTGGCAAGGTCGTTTTTGTTATTAGACATGCATTTGAAAATGATTTTAGAGAAAAAATCATTACAAAGTATAACAAAGCTATTGAGGTAGAGTTGGTTTTTCAAGAATTAGATTCTTTGCCAGAGGGATATAGTTTACCAGCTGATAGAGTAAAACCTTGGGGGACAAATCATGCTATTATGATGGGTGCCAAAGTTATTCATGAGCCTTTTGCCGTAATTAATGCAGATGACTTTTATGGAAAAGAGAGTTTCCAAATTCTTGCGGATGCATTAAAGAATCTGGAAGGAAAGAAAAATGACTATTGTATGGTGGGTTATCGTTTGGGTAATACTTTATCTGAAAGTGGTCATGTTTCAAGAGGAGTATGTCAGACTGATAACAACAAGTTCTTAACCACTGTGGTAGAACATTATGAGGTTCAACGCAAAGATGATGTTGTGATATTTAAGGATCAAGAGAGTGGTGAATACAAAACAATAGATGAAAATTTGCCAGTTTCTATGAATATGTGGGGCTTCACACCAGATTATTTTGATCATTCAGATAAGGATTTCAAGGAGTTCTTAAAGGTAAATGCCACAAATATTAAAGCTGAATATGGAATACCTACAATGGTTAATAAATTGATACAAACAAAGACGGCAACGATTAAGGTCTTAGACACACCATGTAAATGGTTTGGTGTTACATACAAAGAAGATCGCCCTTCAGTTGTATCAAAGATCAATCAATTAATACAATCGGGAGTTTATCCCTCAAAATTATTTTAATCAATGGCAAAAGGAAAGATATTAATCACAGGTGGAACTGGTTATATCGGATCTCACACCGTTGTAGAGTTATTCAATGCTGGTTATGAACCTATTATCATTGATAATTTATCTAACTCTAACATTAGTGTATTAGATGGTATAAAGGCAATAACAGGACATTCTGTTATATACGAAAATATTGATTGTAAAGATTATAACTCTTTAGAACGGTTTTTGGAGAAACATCCAGAAATTGTTGCAATTGCTCATTTTGCAGCTTCTAAATCTGTTGGTGAATCGGTTGAGAATCCATTGTTGTATTATCGAAACAATATTGTTTCTCTTATAAATCTTCTTCAATTGATGCCTAAGTTTGGTATTAAAAATATCGTTTTCTCTTCGTCGTGTACTGTCTACGGACAGCCTGATGTATTGCCTGTCACAGAGAAATCACCGATTAAACCTGCCACTTCACCATATGGCAGTACGAAGCAGATGTGTGAGACTATTTTATATGATTTCACTCATGCAAACAAAGATATTAATGTGGTTCTTCTTCGTTATTTTAATCCTATTGGAGCACATCCAAGTGGTGAGATCGGGGAGTTGCCAAACGGTATTCCCAATAATCTTTTGCCATATATCACGCAAACAGCAGCTGGCATTCGTAAAGAATTAAGTGTCTTTGGAAATGATTATGACACACCAGATGGTAGTTGCATTCGTGATTATATAAATGTCGTAGATTTGGCGAAGGCTCATGTGGTTGCTCTTAATCGTCTGATTGACGGTAAAAACGAGAAGAATATTGAAGTCTTCAATTTAGGTACAGGTTCTGGTGTATCTGTTTTGGAGATTATTAATGCATTTGAAAAAGCGACAGGCGTTAAGGTTCCATATAAGATTGCACCTCGTCGTCCGGGTGACATTGAAAAAGTTTGGGCAGACACTTCTTTAGCGAATAAAGAATTAGGATGGTCATCCAAGGAGACATTGGAAGACACTCTACGTTCGGCATGGAATTGGCAAAAAAAATTGGAAGAAAAGAATAGTGTTACGAATGGATAAATTCATTGGTAATGATAGATAAAAATAACCCACAACAAAATTGTGGGTTATTTTTTTATGATAGTATAAAATCCCCTTTATTGAAGAAATCCAGCTGTTTTTAGGTAGTGAATAATAAAATCCACTGTTTTGTCTACTCCCAAAGAGGAAACATCGATTGAGAGTGTGTAGGTAGAAGACATTCCCCATATTTTATTGGAGTAAAAATTGTAATAAGCAGCTCTTCTTTTATCTTCTATTTCCATTTTAGTTAATGCTTCTTCTTTCGTGATATTGTTTCTTTGGCAGATACGTTCGGCGCGATCATCATTGGAGGAGTGAAGGAATACACTGACACAATTTGGATTATCTCGTAAAACGTAGTCGGAGCATCGTCCAACGATAATGCAGGATTTCTCTTCTGCTAATCTTTTGATGGCACTTGATTGCATTTCGAAAAGAGTGTCTTGAGAAAGAAAGTTTTTGGATTGGAATCCACCTGTGATTAAACTTTCCACCCATTGTAGAACATTACCTGAGAAAGTGGCAGATTTTTCATCTGCGTTTTCGAAGAATTCTGGTGCGAATCCAAAATCTTTAGCAGCTTCGAGTATGAGTTCTTTATCGTAATAATCGATACCTAGTTTTTCAGAAAGTTTCTTTCCGACAGCTCTACCGCCAGCGCCGAATTGTCGGCCTATGCTTATGATTAAATTGTTTTTCATGATTGAATAGATTGGTTGTTAGTGAATGGTTTGTCTTTTAGTTTTGAAAAGCGTTTCATTTCAATACGTAAAAGGACAAGTGCCAGTATTGAGGATAACGCATCTGAAATTGGCATGCAGATGAAGACACCTGTAGTTCCGTAGATTTTAGGTAAAATTAGTAATAGGGGAACAAGCATTAATAGTTGTCTGGTTGAAGAGAGAATGACAGCCATTGGTGCTTTACCGATAGATTGGAAAAAGTTTGAAGTAACCATTTGGAATCCTACAATTGGGAATGCTGCTACGCAGATTCTAAGTCCCAGAATGGTTAAATCTATTAATTGTTCATCTGATGTGAATAATCTCGCCATGTAATAGGGAATTGTTTCCGCCACAATAAATGCCATGGTTGTTACGCACATTGCGCAGATGATTGTTACTTTTAGTACTTCTCGAACTCTGGAATAGAGTTGTGCACCAAAATTGTAACCTGCGATAGGTTGCATACCTTGGTTAAATCCCATAACCAACATTACGAACATCATTAACAAACTATTAACGATTCCGTAGGCTCCTATGGCAAGGTCACCTCCTTGTTCAGCCAAAGCTTTGTTAATCAAAATAACAACGAGACATGCGCATGCGTTAAGCATGAATGGAGCCATTCCAATGGATAAGATGGATTTGATGATACGACTATCAAATTTAAAAATGTTTTTTTCGAAATGTAAAAAAGATTGTTGATTGCTAAAGTGATGAATAACAATAATTAAGGCAACCAATTGTGATAATATGGTAGCGCTTGCAGCACCTCGAATTCCCCAGTGAAAAACGAAGATGAACAGTGGTGCTAAGCAAAGGTTTATCAAGACTGTCATAATTGTCACACGCATAGCCTTGCGAGGATTTCCTGAAGCACGCATAACATTATTTAATCCTAAATATAGGTGTGTGATGACATTACCCAACAAAATCACTTGCATAAAATCCCTTGCGTAAGGGATGGTATCTTGACTCGCTCCGAAAAAGAACAATATTTGATCAATGAATAGTAATCCGAGTGTCATGAATATGATACCAAGGCAAATGTTTAAAAGGACCACATTCCCTAATACTTTTTGTGTGCTGTCATAATCTTGTTGTCCCATTTTTATAGAGGTTAATGTAGCACCTCCTGCGCCTACCATTGCACCGAATGCTGCGGACAAGTTCATGACTGGCAATGTGATGGCAAGTCCTGAAATGGCTAAAGCAGAAACACCTTGACCTATAAACGCACGGTCGATTACGTTGTATAAGGCTGATGCCATCATGGCTGCAATAGCTGGACCAGAATATTCAAATAGTAATTTTCGAATATTTCCTGTGCCTAAAATTGTTGTGGATGTTTGAGAATTTGACATGTTATACTTAAAATTTTTTGCAAAAGTATGCTATTTTATCCAAATATGAGGGAGTATCTCATGATAAGTTTCATCTGAAAGACCATATACGTTTCGAATTTGTTCAACAGAGGTGAATCCACCTAACTTCTTCCTGTATTTAACAATCCTTGCAGACAATACGCTTCCTATACCTTTCAATCTTTTGAGTTCTGTGGTGTCTGCAGAATTCAATTCAACGCGAACAGTATCGTAATTGTAGGATACGTATGAGCTTTTCTTTCTCTCCTTCTTAATTGGCAGTTCCCTTTTTATATTCGTTATATTGGTTGTAGTATCTTTTTTCACACTTTGAAATGTGTCGATCGTAGTTGTCGTTGATGCTTTTTTTATTTCTGTTTTTTTTTGAACTATTTGTTTTTCTTCCTTTGTTTGAACTGGAAGACAAAAGTTGACGGCGAACATTAGTCCGATTAAACAACACAAGATGACAATACCGCTTCTTTCCCCTTTGGAGAAAAAGAAAAAATCTTTCCATATTGAATGTGACATTTTGTAAAATTTTAGGTATGAATGATAGATTTGTTGATAACATATTGGTTTCTCATTTGGATTTGCTTATGTCACTTATGTGTGATGTAAACAGGTTTTATATCCTCAGATAGATACGCAAAAATACAATTTTATTTGTAGATAATAAAGATATGGAAAAATTTCTGTAAATTTGCACTTCATTTTGAGTCCCTTTGCGGGGGTGTATTCTATGAATTTTTGAAATTACGAATAACAAATATATACGATGGATAAAAATAGTATTCTGGCTTTTGTCTTGATGACGTTAGTTTTTATAGGTTTCAGTTATTTTAACCGACCAACGCAAGAACAGATTGAAGCACAACAAAGGTACGTTGATTCTATTAACAATGTACAAGCACAGTTGAAAGAAAAAGAGGCCCAGATTCAAGCTGAGGCATTCAAGCCTATCTTTTCTGAGGAAGATACAGATTCTATGAAGATGATCAAGTCTACAGAGCGTTATGGAGAGTTTGCTAGTGGTGCATTTGGTGCAAACGAAACGGTCACATTACAAAATAATTTAATCCGTGTAGACTTGTCAACTTTAGGTGCGGAAGTTAAAAAGGTTACATTGAAGGATTATGTTGACTATAAGAAAGATACGCTAGTTTTATTTTCTGAAAATGAGAATCAATTTTCAATTGATTTGCCGACTGTTAGTAATCGGACATTAAAAACGACAGATTTAAAATTTAAAATTGCATCAAAGACAGATAGTTCGGTAACATTCTCATTGTTAACCAACAATGGCGGAAGTTTAGATTATATCTATACTCTTCCTTCTAACTCCTATATGTTAGATTTTGATATTCGCATGAATAATTTGTCTAATGTATTATCTGATAAGTCTTCATTGGTGGCCAATTGGAAAATGGATGTACCTCAACATGAAAAAGGTCGAAAGTTTGAAGGAAGATATGCTCAAATGTATTATTATACATTGGATGATGGCATAGATTATTTAAGCGAGACTTCAAATGATGAAACAAAACTTTCAGATCCGTTGAGATGGATTGCTTTTAAAGACCAATATTTTTCAAGTATTTTGATTGCAGACAAAGAATTCTCTTCATCTGATTTGTCATCAAAAGTGGCAAAGGATTTATCTAAATATTTAAAACAATACGAAGCTTCCATTAAGATTCCTTGTGAAGGCGATAATTCAACTATTGGAATGCGTTATTTCTTTGGTCCTAACCATTACAAATTGTTAAAGTCATATGATGAAGGTTTGTCGGGTGATCAAAAATTATATCTGAAACGTATTGTTCCTTTAGGTGCTGCAATATTCCGTTGGGTAAATCAAATTTTCACAATACCAATGTTTAATTTCCTTGGTGGATTTATTAGTAACTATGGTATCATTATTTTAATTATGACATTTGTAGTGAAATTGATTATCTTCCCATTGACGTACAAGTCATATCTTTCAACAGCGAAGATGAGAGTGTTAAAACCGCAAATTGATGAAATTAATGCTAGAATTCCTGCAGAAAATCAGTCTGAGCGTTCACAAGCAACTATGGAATTGTATTCTAAAGCTGGTGTTAATCCGATGGGTGGATGTTTACCAATGTTATTGCAAATGCCTATTTTGATTGCTTTATTCTATTTCTTCCCGAATGCAATTGAGTTGAGAGGACAAAGTTTCTTGTGGGCTGAAGATCTTTCTACATACGATGCTATCATTTCATGGAATAAAGACTTATGGTTAATCGGTGATCACATTAGTTTGTTCTGTTTATTGATGACCATAACCAATTTCATTTATACTAAAATTAATATGGCAACCACTGATACAGGACAAATGAATCAAATGCCAATTATGAAGTATATGATGTACTTTATGCCTGTTATGTTCTTGTTTATCTTTAATGATTATTCTTCTGGTTTGAGTTACTATTATTTCATTTCTTTGTTGATTACGATCATTCAAACTTTTGTGATTCGTAAGTATTTTGTTGATGAAGAGAAATTATTAAAAAAGATTCAAGAAAATCAAAAGAAGCCTATGAAAAAAGGTACATGGTTGTCTAGAATTGAGGAAATGCAGAAACAAAGTCAGGCAATGATGGAACAACAAAGAAAACAACAACAAGGTAAATAATTAAAAGTTATATCCCAAAGTGCACAAGATTTTACTTGTGCACTTTTTTTATTCCCTTATTTGATAATGATGTAAAAATGTGATATTGTGAAAATGCAAAATTTCAAATATGAAACCATACTAAAACGAAAAGACACCATATCGCTATGGTGTCTTTCCTTAAGGTAGATTTTTGTGTAGTAGATTTTTCAATGCGTTATTCTAAGTGCTTGGCTTGCAGTAAATTTTTGTGTGAAACGGTAAATTTGAGATGTCTTCCTCCATTTTTTTCAAATAATTCGATGCGTAAATTGTGTTTATTGGGTATGGTGAATTTCTTATAAAAGAAAATAATAGCTTCTTTGTTGTTGATGGGGATGATTTTACAATCTGGTTGAGAATAGGTAAATAAGGGTTCTTTTTCATCCGCTTGATAAGATTGTTTTCTGTTGGTCTTTTTGTTTGTCACATAACATTTAATGAAGTCGATTTCATAGTCAATTTTAGAATTATTTTCAATGTTTAAATAAAGCATCATTACATCATTTTTCACATAAATCCCATAAAGAGAAAAGAATATTTTATCGCTGATAGAACCGATATTCTTAATCACACTCCCCTTCTCTATTATTTGTTTTCCAAAATTTTGTATTTGTGGTTCATTAATTGAAAGATACGAGAAAATGGCATTTTGTTGATGACTCCCATCTGTCATTTGAATATTCACTAATTCTGGATCGATTTTGTAGGTCACTAAAAATGGGTAGATGATTTTGTCCTCTGTTATAATGGTAAGAGATGTTTCATCAAAAGATATGAATCCTTCTGAGATAGACTTGCACTTTATGATGTTATCAATTTCTTCTGCATAATCAGCTATTACATTTTCATTTCCTGATTGAATATCCAAAACCTTTGTTGGGAAAATAATGTGTGAGGTCTGTCGATGAGATAATTCTATAGGGTAAGGATTAATGGCTGTTAGTTCGTTGCCATTTACCTGACAAGCTATGAAGGAGGGGTTTTGATGATAGTGCAAATCGAAAGTGTGAACAATACCATCTAAGGTTATGATTGTTATACTTGTTTTTTCAAAGACAGCCACTTGACTCTTAATTCTTATAATGGATGGTATTTTAGTGATCTCAACTTGTATATCCTCAGTTCCCATATCTGCATATTTCACATCAGAGGAGAATTGAAGGTATACCCATTTTATATCTGAGATTTCTAATGATGTACTTTTTACATCCATCATATTTGTGGCAAGGCTTTTTATGACCAATAGACAAAATAGTATAAGAAAAGATATTTTTTTATTCATCGATTTTGATAATTAAATTATAGTTAGATGCTAATGTTACTTTCACGTCTTTAACGGATCCGTTGACAACACTCTTTGTGGCATTAATAATGGCGTGTGCACCTGTGTTTAAAATGCCTGTGACATTTCCAAAATTAATTTCTGTATCGGTAATTGTTTCGCTACCCGCCTCTTTTTGAACATCGTTCACTAGATTTTCAGGGAAATAAATTCCTTCAAATCCGTCCTTGTCATAAATTGTCCCTTTGAACGGATATACGTTGTCTTTATATACAATGTTTTCTATGTGAATATTCACACGATTTTTATTGAAATTAGCCATTCCAATCACAATCGTGTTTTCTGGAATGCTTGTTCCATCAATGATAATGGGTTCTAAGATTCGTAGTTTTACTTGAGATGAGGAGGTTATGTTTTTTTGTTCTCCATGAATAACAGCTTTGATTCTTCCGTTATTATTTTTCTTTGTTGTAGAATTGATTGGTCTGAAGCCATTTTTAGGTTGTTGGACTATTGGTTTTTCTTCTTTTGATTGTACGATATTCCTTTCTTTGGGTTCTTGAATCTCCTCTTTGGGTGGATTGATGTATAAACTACGAAGTCTTTCAAATCTTTCTTTCTTCTCTTTTTCTTTTGCTTCTGTCAGATCAATGTCGTCGTAATTTTTTATCTCTGTGTCGATTGGTTCTGTCTTGGAAGTACGTTTTTTTGAAATCGGTTCTTTTTTGGGGGTATATTCGACAATACTCTGTTTAAAGTTTTGTAAGGCATTTCTATTGGTATCTTCTTTATTCACATCCGTTTCTGCTATGATCTCTTCCGATTTTTCGGTAAAGAAGAGGAACGAGTTGTGTTCCTCTTGTAACTCTTTTTCTTTTTGCTCTTGTTGGATAATTGCAGTTGCTTTATTGTAAGCATCTAATCTATTATCAGCGATTTCATCCGTGAATATGTCAGGGAGAGAATCAGTATTATGTGTATTATTACTTTCCTGAAAAGATGTGTGGGTCGTTTCACTTGCACTTTTTAAAATGTAAAATAATCCACAGGATCCTACGAATAGAAATATCATGCCAAAATGAATGATCCATATTTTCTTATGTAAATTATTGTTTTTTTTCATTTTTCTCTTCTAATTGTAAGTTAAATGAATCAATGGTTGTGAAGATGTTTTGTAAGGAATCCTTTTTCCTTTTTAGGTCATTTTCTACTGTTTCTAATTCGTTCCGAAGTAGTTCATAGTTCTTTACATTGGTAGAATCTACCCATTCGGTATTTATTGCGGATTCTTTTTTTGAAATAGAAACGAATGTCTTGAAAATTGCCACGAAAAAAATAGAGATACAAAAAATGATAATGTATCGTTTTCGTTCATTTAAAGGAACATTTTCGAATGTTTCATTTATTTTTTCTTTAATAGTTTTCTTTTCCATGATATGTAAAATTTAACGTGCGACAGTATTTATCTCATTCATTTGTTCTATTCCCCAGTTTTCTATGATAAAACCATGAGGGTTGTTGTCAGACCTTGGACAATTGATGAGCTGACAATGAGTATGAAGTTGATAATAGGTTATGGAAGATGTTCTCATAACTGAAGTAATGGCATATGTGTCTGCCTGGTATGGATAATGATTCATATCAATTAAGATGGAATCGACTTTGATTTCGTTAATGATACCAGCTCCGACTAATTTTTGATAATATCCGTTTTCTTTTCTTGTTTTATAGAATTCTAATGCTGAATTATCAGCTAAGAATAAGGCTTGTTGAATATTATCTTCAATGGCTGCGCCATCGGGAGCTAGTGTAAAAAACAATTCATGAAACCATCGTATGTGTGACTTAGCCTCCGCAGGTTTACAGATATTAATGTCTTGTGCTAAAGCCATCATAAGAGATTTCCCTTCGTCTAACACATATATTTTTTGTCGTTGTTCATCAGCATATTTGTAAGATTTATGAATAGCATAGCATGAGACTATGATGGCGAATAAAGATATGCCGATTAGATAGAACTTTGATAGAGCAAAGGCCCCTTGTATGTTTTTTAAGCTGTTTAACATGTTTCTTTTGCTTTTAGTGATTGGTTGGATACTAAATTTTGTGGAACAGAGGTATTCGTTGTATTGATCCATTCGAAGAATCTATGTTTTCGCTTCAATTTGCTAAAAAGTCGTAAAATATTCGGAGTTAATGGATTGGGTGCTGCTCCACTGATGAGTTTACTTGCTGCTGCAGAACCAGCTAACGTGATACCTCCTGTAATACTTTCCATTCCACCGGCGCTGACTATATAAGAAGATATGGATGGAATCATCAGATATAATACGATGAAAGCGAGTAGAAAAATTATGTAAGAGACGGTGATGGTTGTGAGAGAGGAATCAATGGATGTCACATCTGTAGATAGATTCGAAAGAGCTTGCCGATAGATTCCTATATGTTGTTGCATTAAAGTGGTGTTGAGTTGCATTATGATGACATCCATTAGATTGGCAATGGGAATAAAAAGGCACACATTAATGTATTTACTTACCCAGCTTTGCCAGTTCTTTTTGAACATTGGCAAAACAGATAGTGCAAATGCAAAAGGACCGAATATGATTAATATGATCCGGAAAGCAATATTAATGGCTCTAATTGTTAATTTCACTGCTCCGAATGCGATGGCAGATATGTATTCAAGTCCGTTGAGCAATAAATCAATAGCGTTAATATAGAGGTTATCAAAGAAGGAAGATACGGAGTTAATCCCTAAGATTCCTTTCCAGAAACCGTTTTCATTTTTTTTCTCTTTCTCGGCATCCTGAAACGATTTTTTTATTTTTGACAACTCTTTTTTTGCATTTAAGGATTCTTCAGTTCCATTAGTTGAAATAGTATATGTATATGAATTGATTGGTTCAAATATGGCATCGATGAAATTATAGACGAGCGAAAAGTTGATCGTGATTATACCGATGACAAAAGGTTTGAGTAAAGCATGAAAATCAATGGGTTCTCCTTTAGCCCATGTTTTCATCAGTATATTTGCGAAGTATGCAAATGCAAAGAGTCCACAAAGGAGGAAGCATATTTCAGTTATTCCCGATAATTGTCCGACACATTTTTCAAAAAGATCATCTACAAAAGAATCGGATAAAAAGGAAGATAAGTTGAAGGTTGTTGTCTGATCCATTGTCGTATTTGTTGGTAGAATATTAACTAATTAAAAATTGATAAAAGAGAAAAGAGATTCTTTTTTTTCGTTTGCCAAGCTATAAGTGAAGATGTTATTATAGATTCGTACGAGTTCCTCCTTTGTTAGTTTCATTTCATTTTTAAGATATCGTAATTCTTGTTGCCTTTCAAAATCGGATAATCTAACGTCATTCTGACTCGTTTTATCTTGTACTACAGCGCTGGCTCGTTTGGCTATATTACTGACATGAGAAGTGCAGTTTATGAGTTCGGTGATACATTGATATTTTTCTTTACTATTTAGTATTTTGGAAGAAGAGATAGATTCTCGCATTGCTTTAGAAATGTTCATAATGTCTTCTCCAAGGGCGATAATATCGACCACTTCATTCGCTGTTTTTATATAAGTGGATACTTGCTCTACACGTTCTTGTATCTGTTTGCTTGCTTCATATGTCTTTTGAGCGATTTGTATTTGTTCAATGAATTTGTATTTTTGTTCGATTTGTTCATTCATTTCCTCGGTTGCTAAACTTAATCGTTGTATAAAGGATGTTGGATCTGATACGATCATTGCACTTTGTGAAAAACCGAGGAAAGTGTTGATTGTGAGGATGATTACTAAAGTTGTTTTTTTCATATCATAAATTGGTTTATATAGTTAGTAATTGATTTTTGTATGGATCCGTTGTTGGTAGAAAGTAAGGATTGTATTTTACCTTTTTCTTCTTTGTCGGTTGTATAGGTACAGTATTCTTCTTTGCTAACTTCTACGCCGTACACAGCACAAAAATTACGAAGCGATATGAATACTTCTTTGTATTTCGATCTGTGTTCGAAATCTAGGGCATTGTTGATGGAGAACAAAATGTTCTGTTCTTTTTTGGAAAGAGATAAAATCTCCTGAATGACAGTTGCTTTCTCTTTGAAATCTCGTAAATCTAATAGAATTTTACAATGAGATTGTGTGATCATAATATCCTTAATGAATTTATTACCAACGAGATCGTCTGGTTCTTGTGTTACGATGGCAATTTCACCAAAATGTTTTCTCGCTGTACGATAAAGATATCCTATAAAAGAAGCCATTCCCTCTTTTGCAATAGCTTGCCACGCTTCTTCTATCAACATTAATTTTCTTTGATCAGAGTTTAAACGTCTAATCTTATCCATAAAAGTGGACATAATGATGAGTGTGACAATAGGAAACAAAGTTTTGTTGTCTTTGATGTTATCCAATTCAAATACGATAAACCGTTTGTCTAATAAATTCAGGTCAAGATCGGAATTTAACAGATGAGAGAACATACCATCGCTAGAAAACGGTTTTAAAACCTGGATCATATCATCCACATCAAAATTTTCAATTCTGACTTGTAATTGCTCGATAATAAGTGGTTTAAACTCCTCTATTAAGTATTGGTAAAAGGTATTAAAACAGGGTCGTATGGTGTGATCTGAACAAATCTTGTCAATATAATTATAGATACAAACTTTTATGTGTGTACTCTCGCTATTGGATAGTTGCACATCCCCTTTCCATAATGTTTTAATCAGTGTAAGTAACTGTTCTTTCTTCTCTTCCGAATATTCGTAGTCAGGTTCGTAAAAAGGATTAAAAGAAAGAGGGTTGCTTTCTGTATACGTATAGTAAAGTCCATCTTCTCCGTTTGTTTCTTCCTGTATCATTTGACAAAGACCTTGATAAGAATCACCAATATCGACTAGTACAATGTGACATCCTTGAGACCAATATTGTCTTACCATATTGTTGGTAAAAAATGATTTTCCAGATCCAGAAGGACCAATGATTACTTTATTTCTATTATCAATCCATCCCATTTTTTTAGGATAATCATCTAAGTCAATTCGAATAGGAATGCCTGCAATCCTATCCGTTAGATTGATGCCAAATTGCGTAGATGAAACCATATCAATATAGTTTCCGTCGAAGTTTAGGAAACAGCAACCTTGTTCGAGGAAAGTTAGAAAAGAGAGTTCATTTGGATATTGTGTCGCGCAACCTGGAATACCACCCCAAAAGACTTGAGGTACGATCTTTTCGGTCTTTGTTTTCGTACAACAATTAATGTTAGAACAAGCTGTTTCTGCTATAGCGTTTTTGGTAAGCAATTGTTCCCAATTTGTATCCCATAATAAAATATTGAAGGCACAACGAACACTTCTTTTTTGCTCTGTGTAAGCTTCGTCTATGAATTCTGTATTTCTTTCTAGGTTGATAGCATTTTCTCTTGATGCGGCAGAAAATGCTTGTTGAAGTTTACCTTTTTGTTGGATAGATTTAATATTTTCCTTGTGATTATCAAGGAAGAAATATTGATTGTATATATGTTCAAAAGGCATATTTAAGGCAAGATTAGCCACGAAACTTTGAGGTAACAGGAAATTGGGCGGATTGGAAAATTTTTTACTATAAGAATAGTTTGAGACTTCTGATGGAATAACATCAAGGTCTGCTATGGAAAAGCAAGAGACATATTTATCTCCAACCATTAGAGTACCATCTTCAATGTGTAAATCCTTTAGTACGGTTGATTCAGATGAGAAATCAAGAGATAAATATTTCTCTATAATCCCGAAAGTGTTTTCTGTTCCTAATAATTCATCTTCCGATAGTGAACGCACATTGATATTTGCATCTTTTAAAATTTGTATTACTCGTGAGAGTGATTCTTTAAAGTTATTGATCCTGTTTTCATCTATCATCTCTTTAGGGACTAATCTGTTTTTGCAGAGAGCGGAAGCAGTGGAATGTATCTTGCTCCCCTCCTTGGAGGATAGCGTGATGTATAGGAATGACCTGTGTTTTAAGTATTTCCTTCCATTGAAGTGACGATAGTAAGCCTTGTCCAAAAAGGATGAGTCATTTGTCTTGTCGTAATTGGCAGTTGAGAAAACATCTTGTTTATGGACTATTGAATAGTCAGGTAAATCACGAAGAGCAGTGACGAAACTTTTATGAAGAATGTCATAGTCGTCTGTATCTCTTGTGAAAATTGGAGGTAATGAGATTTCAAAACACATTGTCAAATCTGCATTTTTAGATACAAGAAACCCGTCCTCATATCTCCAAATAGGAAATACGTTTTCTATTTTGTTACTTTTAATGTTAAAATCCATTTGGATTATACAGTGAGATTTTAAATGATAGATATTAGTTTATAAATACGAACATTCATTTGAATTCTATGATACGTTTTCTTTTGTGCCATAGAAAACTTTAGTCCAGTTTCACCGAAATGGTAGTTCATATAATAAGCGCATGCTACACTACCTATGGAGCAGCCAATAACAATTGAGATTGTTAATCCAAAGGGAAGAAGAAGTCCGAGAATAAAATAGAAAAAGATACTAACGACAATCCCACCAAGAGCTATAAATACGTATCTTGTTCGAAGTCCCTTAAATTCAAAAGACTTCCCTACCCCTTTGTTCGTTTTGTAGGTCATGTAATTTTATCCGAAAAAGAAGTTTTTCACAACCATGGATACTACGCATGCTACAACGAGACCAGCGACCCACCCTCCTATTTTTTTGGCAGAGTCATGATCTCCGTTAAAAAGTTTATAAGCGACGACAGCACCTCCTACGAGTGCAAATAGTCCACAAACTGACATAAAAAGGGTTAATGCGGGTGATACCATTTTGTCTAATTGATCATTGGCAGATTTTAGTGCGGCAGAAGCCTGCTTTTGTGCAAATGTGTTACATACAGATAGCAATGCCAACATTGCGATAGAAATTTTTTTTCTCATTGATATAAAATTTAAATTAATAATGTACTATCAGATAGAAATATAATGTCATCGATTATTTTAGAGCGGAGGCAGATTTACGATGTCTAATTTGATTTGTAGATTCTTTTCCTTCCTTTTTGGAAGATAAATAACAAAATAAGACTAAAACTAAATCTATGATGATGCAAATCACAAAATCATATAGTAGAAATGTACTCCAACTTATAGCATTAAATTCAAACATTTTCGATATTTTTTTTCTTTTGCTGATAAAAACAGCAACAAACATTCAACAATAGTTTTTTTATCTGTTGCAAAGTTATTATTTTTTTATAAATAGAAACTTTTTTTGAATAAAAAAATTAGTGATAAAATAAAAATGGGTGAAAACACGTTGGTTTTCACCCATTTAATTTGCAATTTTTATCACCAGTTTTATCACATATTAGTTAATAAACTAAGAATGTATGTAGAACAACAAGTGTGATATGTTAGCTGACCTCTTGTAGTTCTGGCATGTTTTCTTTATAAAATTTACAACCTGTTGAAACTGATGAGACAGCGTCTTGTACTAAACATAGTGCTTCGGACAGTTGTTTTTCAGCAGATGTGAGTCGGGCTACTAAATCGCCTACTACTATTCGTGATGCCTCTTCATCTGTTGCAGCCTCGGCAAGAAGGCTTTTCAAACATGGACGAATGTCTTTGACAGAGAGTTCCAAATAGGCTCCGCTCTCTTTCATTTTAGTTAGTAATTTCTCAACAGAAATACTAATGTTATCACTGTTTTCGTAAAGATTAAATCTATTTTCCATATCTGTTTTTAGTTATAAATTGCATTGCTAATGTATGAGGAACATTTAGAAAAAAAAATTTTATTTGAAAATAGTTACTAACAATTTTATAGATAACCATATATCATTTTGACTATTAAATAATTAGCAATGTAACAATTCTTTCTGTTTGTAATTGATTGATATTTAATCATTTACTTCTATTTTTTATCGGTAATGATTTGATTGGCAATTGGTTATGATGTTTTTGTTTTTTTTCTATAATCTAATGTTTGTTTTTTTCTATAGAATGATTCCTACTTCTAAATTTTGTATATATTTGCTACATATCTTATGGAGGAGTTGGATGGTGACCAATATTCCTCTCTTTAATAATCAATTGTTGCTAATATTTTAAATTTAATAGCATGGGTAGTCTATTTAAAAATGTAATTTCCGTTTTATCTTCTGTTGCATCAGAAGTAGCAAAAAGTGAAACTGCTAAGGAAATTATTAGTTCAGTTTCAAATGGTAATATTGATATTGCCACAGGTCTTAAAGAGGCATTAAAAGTAGGTATTCAAACCGCAGCAGCTAATTTGGGTAAAGAAGATGGTTTCTTGGCAGATGCTGCAGTTCGTATTGGATTACCAGAAGAGGCTTCTACTATTTTTAACGCTGTTCAGTCATTGTCTCAAAATGGAACATTCAATAACATATTGAATGCTACAGGTGTTTCAATTCCAGATTCCGATACTGTCATTACGTTGTTTAACCGTGCTGCAGAGAATGCTGCTCCTAAGTCTGTCGATATTTTTGCTAATGCAATCACTGGTATTTCTATTGCGGATGCTGAGCAAATCCTTTTTGGCGCTGATAACGCAGCTACTCATTATTTGCAAGATAACACACAAGTTCAGTTGCAAAATGCATTTGTACCATCTATTACGACTTCCTTAGGTTCCGTAAAAATAGGAAATGTTACTCCTTTGATGGCGTGGGATACTTTTGCCACTTATAACAATAAGTTGGTTGAATTACTCGACAATAGTGCTGTAAAAAAAGGTTTGGAATTAGCTAGAATGACAGGTCTTTTGAAAGATGAGTATTTCGAGAAATTAAAAGATATTGATTTAGTGAATACGAACTTGTCTGATTATATCACAGGCAAAGCATTGGATGGTTTGTTCTTAAAAGTATCTGAAAAAGAGGCTGATATTCGTCACAATGCAAGTTCTCGTGTGAGTGACGTTTTACAAAGTGTATTTGGTCGTTTGGATAATAAATAATAAGAACTTATTTTATACTATATTTAGGGGACTATTTAGATAGTCCCCTTTTTTTCTCCATTACCTGATTTTGAGGCAATAACAAAAAACTTGTGAAAATCATCTCTTTTTTCAATTTATTAGATGAAACATATTATATTTGCATATGAAAAAACCGCTATCGTTTAAATTTGCTACCTAATTTAATTTCTACCGCAAAATTTACCGATTAGCATAAATTTATATTAATATGTTAGTAAAAACTTATGGAGCCTCTGTACAAGGGATACATGCTGCTACTATTACCATTGAGGTCAATGTCACTCAAGGTATTCGTTATATGTTGGTTGGATTACCTGATAATGCTATTAAGGAAAGTCATGAACGTATTGTTTCGGCGATGGAATTTTGTGGCATGAAATTTCCTCATTATCAAGTAATTGTTAATATGGCACCAGCTGACATCAGGAAAGAAGGTGCCGCTTATGATTTGCCGTTAGCTATCGGAATTATGGCTGCTGCTGGTGATATTATTTCTGACGAGTTGGATCAGTATATTATTATGGGTGAATTGTCTCTCGATGGTACGTTACAACCTATTCGTGGTGCTTTACCTATTGCTATTAATGCACGAGAAGAGGGATTCAAAGGACTGATCTTACCAGAAGAAAACACAAGAGAAGCGGCGGTTGTCAATAATTTAAATGTTTATGGTGCTAAAAATCTGCAGCAAGTCATTGATTTTTTCAATAAAAAGGAGGGTCTCTCCCCTACTGTTGTAGATACTCGAGCTGAATTTTATAAAAATTCAAGTCATTTCGACATAGATTTTTCTGATGTTAAAGGACAAGAAAGTGTGAAACGTGCATTTGAAGTTGCTGCAGCGGGAGGTCATAATATCATATTAATCGGACCTCCTGGCGCGGGTAAATCAATGTTAGCGAAACGTATACCCACTATCCTACCTCCGTTGACACTCCACGAAGCCTTAGAAACCACCAAGATTCATTCTGTCGCTGGCAAAATTGGGAAAGAAACATCTCTTATGACACAGCGTCCCTATCGTAATCCACATCACACTATCTCTGATGCTGCTTTATGTGGAGGTGGCGGTTATCCGCAGCCAGGGGAAATCTCCTTAGCTCATAATGGCGTACTCTTCCTAGACGAACTTCCCGAGTTTAAACGTACAGTTTTAGAGGTGATGCGACAACCTTTGGAAGATCGTAAAATAACAATTTCAAGGGCACGTTCTACGGTTGAATTTCCTGCAAGTTTTATGTTAGTTGCTGCTATGAATCCTTGTCCGTGTGGTTATTATAATCATCCTACACGAGAATGTGTTTGTGGACCAGGTGTTGTACAGAAGTATATGAGTAAAATCTCTGGTCCTTTACTGGACCGTATTGATATTCAAATCGAAATTGTACCAGTTCCCTTTGAAAAACTCTCCGATTGTGAACCTTCAGAAACAAGCGAACAAATACGTCAACGGGTGATAGAGGCACGTAATATACAGTTAGATCGTTTTAAGAATGAAAGAGGAATTCATTGCAATGCTCAAATGAATTCCCGCCTCTTACATAAGTACACTCAATTGAATGAAGAGGCTACTGCTAAACTGAAAGCTGCCATGCTGAAATTAAATCTTTCTGCTCGTGCTTATGATCGTATTCTAAAGGTAGCACGAACCATTGCAGACCTCGATCACTCAGAAAATGTAGAAACTCGACATATATCAGAAGCTATTAATTATCGAAATCTGGATAGAGAGGGCTGGGCTGGATGATGGAAATGATAAAAGACGATAGGTATAAATCGTTTCTTTGTGATATAACCAAACGGATTCGTAGTACTCAATACGAGGCTATGAGGGCTGTGAATACAGAGATGATGAATTTGTATTGGCAGATTGGTAAAGAATTATCGGAGAAACAATCTTTAGGATGGGGAAAATCTGTCGTTGAAACATTGTCGAAAGATATTCAAAAGGAGTTCCCCGGTATTAAGGGATTTGGAAGTAGGAACCTTTGGTATATGGTCCAATTCTACTCTGAATATCAGTCAAATGAATTTCTGCAACCATTAGTTGCAGAAATTAGTTGGGCAAAGCATTTGACGATTATGACCAAGTGTAAAGATGTTCAAGAACGTAGATTTTATATACTTGCAACAAAGAAGTTTGGTTGGACAAAGGACCTGCTTATCAATGAAATAGACCTAAAAGCGTATGAAAAATCTCTTTTAGGACAGAGCAATTATGAGGATGTTCTCCCAGAAAGTGTGAAAAAACAAGCTGTGCTGGCTATCAAAGATGATTATTTTGTAGGGTATGAAAATCTAGGTTCCGAGCACTCGGAATATGAGTTGGAGCAGAGCCTAATACATAACATTCAACAATTTTTAGCTGAATTCGGTCCCGATGTAATGTATGCGGGAAATCAGTATCGGTTAGAAGTTGCAGGAAAAGAATATTTTGTCGATATAATGCTCTATCACCGTAGGTTAAGATGTTTTGTCGCAATAGAATTAAAAATTGGTGAATTTGAACCTGAGTATAAAGGTAAAATGGAATTTTATCTGAATGTAATTAATGATACGATAAAATTATCTGATGAAAATCCAGCGATTGGTATTATTATCTGTAAATCCAAGGATAGGACTATTGTTGAATATGCTCTTAAATCTTCAAATATGCCTATCGGTGTTGCAACATACAGCCTTTCTTCTAATTTGCCTGAAGACTATGTAGATATGTTGCCTGAAACATCAGCTATCGAAGCTAAAATCAGTCGGTTGATTGAAAAATAGCGGATGACAAGTTCTTCCGTATTATTCGAAAGGTGTGTCTTGATTGGTTATGCAATGGATCTAATTTTGTTTTGTAATCAAATAATTGTAATCATGGAAGATAAGATAAATATTTATCAGACTGCCGATGAAGAGGCTACTGCTAAACTGAAAGCTGCCATGCTGAAATTAAATCTTTCTGCTCGTGCTTATGATCGTATTCTAAAGGTAGCACGAACCATTGCAGACCTCGATCACTCGGAAAATGTAGAAACTCGACATATATCAGAGGCTATTAATTATCGAAATCTGGATAGAGAGGGCTGGATGATTTAATTCTATACAGATTAATTTGACCATAGTCAGCAACTTTTGGTTTATTTTTTGGACATTTTAATTTAATTGTTTTTATATATTTGCATAATAAATTAGATAATATTTGATTTAAGGGGATTTCTATAAATTGCTTTGTAGTGATTTTGAAGATTTTGTCAGACAGATTGCTAATTTGAAAGAAGGAGCAGTGCGGGCACTGTGACTGAGTGAAAATCAGCAAGATGACGACAAAAATTCAAAAGCACACAAAAGATTGAAAAATAATTCTTATTTAAAAATTAAAAAAAATCGGAGAATTTATAGAAGTTCCCTTAAGGTATATAAAGGGGGTTATTGATATCAAAAAAACATGAAAAAGAAAATTACTATAGGGGCTATATTGGCATTGTTAATGGGTATAGCAATTTATTTATTCTGTTCAAAAAACCTTTCAGGTGGAAATGACGGTGATAGTGACAATTCGGATGATGATTATGGAAATTATGATAATTCGCATTCGGATGATTATGATGAAGATGAATCTGAGTCAGAGTCTATTAAAACGATTTCTGTGAATGGCGTCACCTTCAATATGGTTTTAGTTGGTAATGAGGAAGATAACCATTATATTCTTGGTTCTAATCTAACTGGTGTTGGATTACGAACTAGTGAATTTGAATATGACCATGAAAAGAAAGATGATGCTGAAGATGAAAGTGATGATGATGTATATTATGAAAAATATGATTCTGATTTTACTAATGAAGAATTGGGATTTAATAATGGATATGATGAATGGGCCGATTATGATGAAGGTCCTCTTCATTATGTTTCATTATCCAATCCTGATTTCTATATTGGTGAAACTGAAGTGACTGTCGAATTGTGGGATGCCGTTATGGATGATTCTGTTTCATTGTATGTCTCACCTAAACATCCTATTACAAACGTATCATGGTATGATTGCTGTAATTTTATTGAGAGACTCAATGACCTTACGGGCTATAATTTCCGTCTTCCAACAGAAGCAGAATGGGAAATAGCAGCTGTAGGATTGACATCGAATCCTGGAGATCGGTATCGGTATTCTGGAAGTGATTCCTGTAAAGATGTCGCATGGTATAATGAAAATACCCAATCTGTTCACGATGTCGCCCTCTTACAAGCTAATCAGCTTGGAATATATGATATGAGTGGTAATGTTTGGGAATGGTGCTTAGATTATTATGATGATGCATATTATGATAAATGTAAATATAGGGATCCTTTATGTACAAATAACACAGGAGAGAAAGTATTGCGAGGAGGTAGTTTTACAGAACCCTACAATCGCGTTAGACCGCAACAAAGAATAGGAAGATATCCAGATTATTCAGATTATTATGACATAGATTTCGGATTTCGTCTGTATTTGTCAAAAAATTCAAAAGACGTATATAAAAACAAGGCAGTAACAGATAAAGATATCTATGAATATGTACCTTTATCTAGATATTTTAAAGGCGAATCTATGAATACAAAACCTCTTAATGTAACAAAACAAGTAATTCCTGATGGATTGAAATATACAATCAATGATGATGTATCTTTTGTTTTGAAAAAAGTTCAGGGGGGAACTTTCACTATGGGTGATCCTAAGGACAATAGGAAAGTAAGCATAACATATGATTATTATATAGGCGAAACGGAGGTGACGGATGATTTATACTATACGTTAGAGAAAGAGAATAAATATAGAAAAACCTTTCTTCAAAAGCCATTATGTGATATTTCGTATAATGCAGTTTTAGCTCTACTCGATTCTCTTAAATCTCTAACAGGTGATGATTTTAGACTTCCTACAGAAGCTGAATGGGAATATGCAGCTCAAGGTGGTAATAAAAGTAAATCATTTGTTTATGCTGGCACTAACAATTTAAATGATGTTGTTTGTGATATGATTAGAAACGTTAAACAACGTTGTGCCAATGAGTTAGGATTGTATGATATGAGTGGTAACGTTTGGGAATTTTGTTATGACCAATACCAAGAAGATTTTTATAAATATTTGCCGAATGTTAATCCTGTCGGATGCCCTTTAAACACTGATATGGTTATGGCAAAAGGTGGTGGTGCAGATGATAATGCTACTCAAAATGATTTTAAATGTTATTCTACTAAATTTTGCGATCGTACACATGGGAAATCGAATATTGGATTCCGCCTTTGTTTATCAAGTTTTACACCCAATTCAGATGCTTATTTTGAAATAAAAAATCCAACAAAAACATCCGAAAATAATTATGAGATATATCGTTTGAACGATTATATTTCCTTTAAAATGGTTCCTGTTAAAGCTGGAAAGTTTACGAAAGATGCAACTAACGAGAACACTAAAAATAAGAAGAGTGTCAACTCTTTTAAAGCGTCTGTTGATAATGATTTTAGCATTGGAGAAACCGAAGTTACACAAGAGTTATATTATGCTGTGATGGGATCCAATCCATCTACGTATGCAAATCCTAAAGGTCCTGTATCTAATGTTTCTTGGAATGATATTATGACATTCATAAATAAATTGAATACAATATTCAAAACCGACTTCAGGTTGCCAACTGAATATGAATGGGAATTCTCTGCGAAAGGAGGAAATTTGTCTAAAAATTATGTTTTCTCAGGAAGCAATACGTTAAATGATGTTGCGTGGTATTTAAGCAACAAAAAACCAATGAAATGCTATAGTGTTGCTACTAAAAAACCAAACGAATTGGGACTTTATGATATGAGTGGAAACGTTTGGGAATGTTGTTCGGATAAAAATAGTAATAATAATATAGTGCTTCTTGGAGGAGGTCTTTATAGCGATATGGCAACATGTTCTTTTATTAATAGATATGAAATCTCAACGTCATATAAAAATATGGGAATGGGATTCCGATTAGTTCGATAATGGGTATAATTTCATTCATACTATTATTTTATTAATCAAGAGAATATACTTATAACGTGGTAAGTAAATATATAAGTCTTATGTTTTTATCATGTCCTGGTATATTATCATGTTTACATTTGAAAAATCAATTTTACTAATTACAACAATAATGATTAAATATCTATTTAAAAACATATTTATTTTGTGTGCTTGCTTGATACCCTCAATAATGTCGGCTCAAGACTCAGAAAAATCAGACCTTGAATCTTTAAATATTAGAGGTCAAGTAAAAAAAATCTTTTACTATAAGGCTGACTTTGTGATGGGGAAAGTGATGAAAGAATATCTTTCTTCTGTTGAATGGTATACGCCTAAAGGATACCTTATTTCACGATACTATTATGATATTGATGGAAATGTAACTTATATAGATTCATGTACATATAATAAGGCTGGAGATAAAGTGGAAGTCAAATCTGGTCATTTAACAAATGGTTTTAAATTATCACAATCGTTTAAGTATGATTCTAACCATAATATGATTGAATCAATTCGATATGGTATGAATGAAGAAGAGGTTCAAAAATTTACATACACGATTGCAAATAATAGAAGAACATCTTGGTCATGGTATTCAAAGGGTAATTTAATCAGAAAATACGATAATGTTTATAATAAAAAGGGCGAATTGATAGAATGTCGTTATGATACTGTTGTGTATATATCAAAATATGATAACGGGGATTTAGTGTCTGTTGAAGGTAATGATGGTTATAGCTATAGTGCAGAATATGACAAACATCATAATGTACTTAAAGAAACTACTTCTGGAATGGGTGTGACAACTTATAAATATCAAGATGGTTTTTTCGTTGAATCTATATGGACTCGTCCTGATAATGATATGACCAGAATGTACTTTAAAGGAAGATCAGTATTACGCAAAACCCAAAAAGTTGATAAGTATGGCAATCCTACAGAAAAAGTAGATTACTATAGTGATGGCGCTGGTACAGAAGAAAAAGTCAATTCGGTTATCGTTTGTGAATACGAATATTATAAATAACGTGAGTTCGATGAATTTTTTTATAATTGCTGTCCGCTAAACTAAATTTAATTTAGCATATCCCCTCTCCTACTGATTGTATTATTATGATTATGTATGGATACAAATTCTTTATTATACCAATAATTTCCATCATTTGTTTTTTATGGTTTAATTCCTTTTGTATCTCTATTTCAGTGCAATATCTATTATATTATATTTGAATTGTTCCATTTTTAGATTCTCAAAGGCTTAATTATCAAATTTTTAGTGTAGAATATTGAAAATCAGCGTGTTGTATGCAAAATGTTAATTTATAGACAATTATGAAAATAGAAAAATATCCTTTGAGATGATATAAAATGAGGGAAATATTATGAGATTACTACAATAAGAAAATGTGATTTAAGTGTTCGAGCTTATTTCACAATATGCTCGAAACTTAAATCACCTATCATGTATAGCTGTTATTTAAAAGTTACAAACACTCTTTGTTGAATTTTTTCAATTCTGTCTCAAAAGTAGCTTTAAATCGTTCGTCAATAATTTCGGTCATTAAATCACGAATGTTTTTACCTGTAAGACTGGAAAGAGTTTTTAATTTTTTATGAGCGTTTGTGGTAATAGAGACATTGATATATTTTTCAGGTTCTGAATTCTGTTTTTCTTCTTTGGTTATATCTTGATTGTTCTCTTCCTTTTTTGAAGAGATGATATTACCGTTTTGGGTTCTACCCTCTTCTAGTTTTTGTTTTTCTAACTCACCTGAAGCTTGTAGTAATTGTGCGAAGCTATCCATATCTATTATTGTTTAAGTTATTTTACTTTTTACTTTTTTGAACGTGAAGTGTTAACATTAGTATGATTTCATCGAAAACACAACGTTGTTCGAATGAAACTTTGCTTTCTATTGTGGATGCAGCTCTTCGGTTGCTGACAAGGTCTGATATCGAATGATCTAAGAAAGGAATCCCTAAGTTTCCATTATTAATACTATTAATAATTTCTCTAGATTCCTTTTCGTTTTTATTAACCTTGTTTAATACTCCGACATAGGAGGTTTCTAAGTTGAATTTTTCTTTCTTCTCGGCAATTATTTCTTTGAATTTTTGTAAGAATTTCAATGTGGAAGAAAAATCAATTGGTGTTGGCACTACTGGAATAATTGCAAAATCCAATAGATAATACATTGTAATGACACCAGCTTGAACCATATTACCCGGAAAGTCTACTAGTATGATATCGTATTTTTCTTTTAATCCAACAATATGATCTTTGAATTCATCTGAATTTATGGCTAAAACTTCGTACATATTGTCTTTTTGCTCTTGCGTGATGCCAGGAGATGCTAATTCTCTTTCTCGAATACCTAGAAACGATCTTTGAAAATCATCACAATCTACGACAGCAACTGATAATCCTTTTTTCTTACCTATTGTATTAAGATAATTGGCAAACATTGCTGTGAGTGTCGTTTTGCCACAACCACCCTTTTGCGACACAAACGAAATGACTAAACCTGGAAGAACTTTACCCATAATGTTTTTTTATTACAATGTTATTTTATGATAAATGTTATTTTGTTTTTATGCAATATAATGATTTGGATTTTATGCAATATTACATTGTTATATTATTACGATTTTCATCTTGTCACATTATAGTAATTTTATTTTTATTACTATTTTGTAAAAATGAATAATCACATATTTGTAACAAATCATTAATACTATAATGCAAATATACAATATCATTTTATTATAAAAAAGAAATTATGTAAAAATGTGTGTATGTAATATGCATTTTTTTGTAAAATATATATTATTGTGTTGTTGTTATTATTATTATAATGTGAAAATGTAATAATGTGATAATATCGGATGGGGTTTGTCAAGAACCTATTTTTTCTAATTTCATTTTCCCTGATCATAAAGAATGTTATGGTCGAATGCTATGATTGTGATTGGTTTGGATAGAACGTTTTTGATTATGAAATCAATGAAATGTTATGATTGGTTGAAAATCAGCAAGATAGCATTTTTGATTTATTGTGTATAAAAATTAAGGTGTGCTCTTTGTTGAACAGTGTTTCCTTGTTGGCCGATTCGTGTAGTTTCCCTCGTGATATTCCTTCCTGCTTGTTATTGGAATAATCTAAATCTCTTATTTTTACTTGTAAGTTATTGATTCTCAATTGTTGTGAAAATGTTATAATGTAATAATGTGATGTTTTTTTCTCGTGCTATAGAGAGATGTTGCTTCCGTGCGTCTTGTTTTTATTGTCTCATATTTGTATTTTCGTGCTTTTCCCTCCTATGTGTGCCATCTTTCTTTGTGATTCATTGGTTTTAGTTGATGTGATCATCTTTTGGACGTGTGGCGCAGGTTCTTTTTCGTCCTGATATTCCTTAGGTTTCTTGCGTTGCCGTTATTGTTATGGGAGAGCTCTTCTTTTCTTTTGTTATACGTAAAAATATATGAATGTAATTATGTGGTAATACTTTTTTTGCGAAATTGTTAACTGATAGCTTTTGTGAAAATATTTTTGTTTGAAAAATGTAATGATGTTAAAAATGTGATATTACATAAATATTATATATATGTAAAAATGTTATTAATGTATTATTACATTAATGTTGAAATATATTTGTGTGTTAATGTACTTGCGTTTTTTCGTGTTAATGTAAAAAGATTTTATTGTTTTGATTGAAATAATGTAATATTACATAATGTGTTATCAGTAATTTTTATTCGAGCCATATTGAATTATACAACGTTAAAAACCAAAGGAGTGTTGAAGTGTTGTATTTCACACAAAATTGTAGGATGTTCCCTTCCCTTGAGACTGCCTCTCAAGAGAAAAGGATTGGATGCATGTCTGACTGGAATTCTGTAGATTGAAAACAACGAGAATCTTATCTGTTGCTTAAATTTATCGAACTTATGTATTATAGTAGAGTAGGGGAGTGTTGTTACTTTATTGGGGCTTCAGACTATTTTTATATTATGCTGTCCGCTAAACTTTTTATGTGTTTAAATTTTTTGCAAAAATGAATTATATAATTAATAATACATAATAATCGCATTCTATGTTATGAGCAACCCCCTTAGGGTTTGTGGACGGGGATACAAATTCATTATTCTACCGATATGGAACTCCTACGGGGTTCTGAGAGAAAAGGTCCTCCAATTTTTTATTGGAAAGTCACCTGCCAACATTACCCCCTTGTAGAGACGCAATATTTTGCGTCTCTACCCCCAATATTTTGTCTCTCTACCGAAATCACCCCCAATGTTGTTATCGTGATGTATCCTTGAACCCCATCGGGTTTTCATATCTATAACAATGATTCGTAACGTGATGTTTCACAACTCCATCGGGGGTGCACATTTTGAATGGGCATATCTTATGTTTTCATGTTTGTATCCGCTGTATTTCAATGTGTTCGAATTTTTTATTAGCGGACAATGATAATTCTATATCATGTTAGTCTTTCGGTTCTTTGCATAAAAAAAGCCACTTGTAATAAGTGGCTTTCCTTGCAATTCTATTTATTTTACTTAACTTCTTCTTTGGTAAGTTTTAGTACTATTTCACCATTTTCAATGACTATATTTGATGGACTTTCTGTTACTAGTTCCATACCCCAGTTCCCTTTTAACCATCTAGATGAATTGAACGAATCAAACTCATCGGTCCACTTTTCTGTGAAAGTATTTGTTTCTGTGTCATAATCGTATACTTTGACATAGTCAATACGTTGTTCAATAGGAAGCTTGTTTGGATTTAGTTTCAATACCCAACTTTGACTATTACTTGCCCATAGATTAAAACGTAGACTTTGTTTTTTGACAAGTGCGCTTACTTGTGCTTTATTGTCATTGGTGACTTGTGTTTTTCTTACTAAAAGGTCATCTAAATACCATGCTACATAATTGGGTGTCCAATCTATTCTGTAAACATGATATTCGCTATCGATAGGGTTGGCGAGTGCATACATTTTCTCTGATGTTACTTTTGCTTCTGCTTTTCCTGTGATAATGTTAGATTGAAATGCTGATTTGTATTTTCCAATTACTTCAATATCAATCTCATTCCATACAATATCTCCTCCTCGATATGAATCGTTGTAGTATAAAAACATTGAATTAACACAACCTGGAGCATAGGCCATTTTCATTTTAGCTTCAAAACGACCATACATAAAACTCTCTCTTGTGTATAGTTCTGCTCCATAATATTTATATTGTACGTTCGGATCTACTTCAAAAGATTCATTTTTTTCTTCAATTAGGGGGTAGATAGGAGCTTCTTTCTCTGGCTCAACTGTGGGTGTTACGGGAGTGTCTTCTTCCTCTTCTTTGGAACAGGATATAGCTGTTGCTAATAGTCCTATACATAGAAAATAATGCAAATACTTCATATTATTTAGTTTAAAAAGTTAATTTAATGTTCGTGTGTCTCATCATTATATGTGCATATATATATATTAATCTTTGCATACATCATTGTTTATCTTCATTTTGTGAAAAGAAATCGACAAGCTCCTACACCTACTAAGTCTCCTTTATTTTTCTGCTCACCATTAGAATTATAAATCAATAATAAACTATTGCTTATGAATCCATTGATGTTGGCTGTATAGATATCTCCTGAAGGACTAATTCCAAAGCCATAAAAGCCATCTCCTTTGACTACGGTAGTGATCTCTTTACTATCTACATGGATCGTTTTAATTTCTGTCCCTTCGTCTGAATTATCGGTTAGATAATATATCTTATCTCCTGATGCAGAGGAATAGATGTGTGCTTGATAACATAAACCTGTAAGTGTTACAAATGAATTTATTTCCTTTTGATCCATATCAACCTTTGCAATACCTACTGATGGAGATGTATAGGAGGCGAGCGAAACCCAAATGGTGCCATTCTTATCTACAGCAATATGTTTTGCTTCTAGTCCAGTCTCTGTACCTTTGTATGGGTAGACAGTTTCTTTCATTTCATCGTTTATTGCGTAACTGTGTACGGATGTGGAGGTCACATTATAGTCTGCTCCGTATGTTTCTGAAGCAACCCAAAGCGTATTGTTGTGAATGATGATTCCTTCTGGTATACCCTCTATCTCAATCGATTGTTCGATTTTGTTGTTGGATAGGTTAATTTGGTAGATATGACCATTGGATCCATCCCATCCTGTGACGGATGTAACATATAAATATCCGTTGTGACTGACGCCATAACGAGGAGTTGATATGCCTTTGATGACCGCTTTTGATTTAAAATTTCTTTTATCTATTAGTTCTATTTTATCTTCGTTTGAACATAACAAAGCCCAGGAAGAACCACAATCTACGGCGGATTCTATGATAGAGGCTAATGGTTCTCCATTTGCTTGCTGGTAGAGTTGATTCTTAACTTGACCATTTGTATATAGGGCTGATATTCCGCCATTTGCGTCACTATAATTCCCCATATTAATAATTAAGCAAGAATAGGTTTCGTCATCTGTAATACCCTCATTTTTTTCGTCTTTCTCACATGAGTTGAGTAATAATAAACAAAGTGTAACTACCACACATAATAGTTTTGAAGTGATTTTTTGTTTCATCTTGTAAAATAAATTAAATTAAATAGTTTGATTCTAATATTTTTCCTGATTATTAAATACGGGGGAATGAATATAAGTTGAATCATTATAAAAACGATCGTTTATCAGACCAATAATCAAGTTACGCCACCTGGGTGTGACTCATCATTGCAAAGATACAAAGATTTAATGAATTATGTAACGTTAAAACCAAAGCAAGGTTGAAGTGTTGTATTCTAAATAAAATTGTAGGACGTTCCCTTTCCTTGAGACTGTGTCTCAGGTTACACAGATGGTGACTTCCAGTCACAAAAATTCTTGGTTGTGAGCCAAAAATTAAGTAACCCTTGACGTAGTCTCGGGAGAAAAGATCTGGATGCATGTCTAACTGGAAGTCAGTAGATTGAAAACGGCGTGAATCATATTATTATTACTAATTGCTAAGTAATCAGTTGTTTAAATTCATTGAACTTACGTAAAATTAGCAGATATGAAAAGAGAACAGAGAAAAAATAAAGACAACAAGCTCTGCGAATTCATAAAGGGACTTGCTCGTTTGCTTCGCGTTGCCCTACGAAATAAGTTCGTCCATTCCCATTGTCGGCTTGGCCCCCGAATCCTTCATTGTCCGTCGATTTTTATTTGTAAAACGTTCCGAAGTTTTGTAAATTGCAGCGATGTTTAAAATGTTAAATAAGACCCATGGGTAACGGGTATGATAAGTGATAGTATTATATTAAATGGTATCTTTTGAGGGAATGGAGCTTTGGGTATTTGAAAAATCGGGAATTTATAGAACTCCCCTTAAAATGATGTTTATTATTGGTGTCCGCTAAACTTTTTATGTGTTTAATTTTTTGCAAAAAAAATGAATTATATAATTAATAATACATAATAATCGCATTCTATGTTATGTGCAACCCCTCTGGGGTTGTGTGGACGGGGATACAAATCCATTATTCTACTGATATGGAACCCCTATGGGGTTCTTCGAGACATAGAGACGCAAAATATTGCGTCTCTACAAGGGGGCGACGGTGTCCCATTTGCAAAAAAATCGCATATTGATTCAACTCTCGTTGTTCGATTAGGGGCTTGGAGTTCAAAAAAAGAATCTGCAACGCCATATTTACTGGCATTGCAGATTATTTTGGTATGCCTTTTCATGTTTAGCGGACACCAATAGATGTTTATATGAAAGATCAAGACAAAACTCTTATATGGTGTATGTCCATAGCTGCTATTATAATTGGTGTAGGTGTGATATGCATTATGAAATTACCACGTTTTTCCATTGTTGCTGTTGGTGCATTGTTTTTGTTTCTTAAAGCCGTATCTAAAAGATAAATTATTGCGAATATTGAAAGAATAAAATAAAGTTAGATGAAGGAGAAAATCTCTCCTTCTAATTCAAATATGGCTGAAATAGGGATGGTTGTACCATCGGACAAAATGATTGTTTGGTTGTAATCGTCTATTTTTTTTAGATTGCCAGACGCTGTTTGGTAAGCACCTCCTTCTTTATGAGTATCGGGAAGGAAATAGGTTATGGTAATATGCGGTTGTTCAGCAATTTTAGTACGGATAAATGCCATTTTTCGATTGAGGACATTTGTGCTGCTTTCGTCTAAAATTTGAGAATCTGTTAATCTCGCTGTTTCTTGAATAGCTTCATCATGTCCTGTGAGTGCAGCAAAAGGAGCAAATTGAGCCGCACGATTCCACATAGACATTTTCGGATGTCTAGTAGAAACATGGTGGGGTAGGTTGATGATATCGTCGTAATTCATACTATTATGCTTTATGTCCTCCGATTTGCTGGTTTCTTTCTTTGGCTGTTGCTCCTTCTTTGAAGTTTAACCCTTTAAGAATAGCGTTTTTACCAAATTTTCGTTTGATATCTAAAACACTTTCTTGAATTTGTCTCTCTTTCTTCAAAATGTCTTTCTCTTTTTGTCGTTTTTTCTCTTCTGTTTCGTAATCTGTGAAAAGATCGAGTTGGATAGCTTTGTAATCACTTGAAACCATTTTCTCGTTCACTACATGATTGGCTGTTAGGTTAAGTTTACGAATGAGTAAATCTGGGTTGACAATCTGCTTGAATAGTTGAATGGTTGCTTCTGTGATAAGACGAGAAGAGGAGGTTATCTGAGTGAGATTGATGGATCCGTGAGCTTGTTTGGGGACTTTTCTACCATAGAAATCGGTTGTGATTTCACCATCATAATGGTTGGAAATGGATGGATTGGACAAACATTCAGTGTCATATTGGACCGTGATGACAAGTTGGTCGGTTACTAAATGTTTCTCTATCAAGTCTAATGATAGATTATCGGCCATTTCTTGGATGACGACCAATGCTTTGGAGAAGTTGTATGCACAAGAAAGCACTTGACCACTGCTTAGCGAGTTCGTTTTGGGTTTATAAGCTTTAATCATATCGATGGTACAAGGTTCCCATCCCCATGCATGATCGATAAGAAGTTCTGCATTGACGCCGAAAAGTTGATAAAGCATCTCTTCGTTTTCTTCTGAGCATTTAGCAAGCTTCCCCATGGTATCAATCCCATACATTTCTAACTTTTGAGCAATTCCTTTCCCAACGCGCCAGAAACTAGTGAGGGGTTTATGATCCCATAATTGTTGTCGGTATGACATCTCATCTAATTCGGCAATACGAACGCCATCTTTGTCTGCTGGAATATGTTTGGCAACAATGTCCATCGCTATTTTACAAAGATATAGATTGGTGCCAATACCTGCCGTCGCTGTAATACCAGTCTGTTGCAATACATCATGAATCATCTTGATGGTCAGTTCTTTGGCTGTCATTTTATAACTTTGAAGATAATTGGTGACATCCATAAACACTTCGTCAATGGAATAGACGTGAATATCTTCGGGAGCGATGTATTTTAAATAGATATCATATATGCGGGTACTATATTCAATATAGAGTGACATTTGGGGCGGTGCTATGATAAAGTCGATCTCCCAATCAGGGTGATTTTTTAGTTCGATATCCGATGAGGATTTCCCTGTAAATCGATGATAGGGAGTTTCCCATCTTCGTTCGTTGTTCACTTCTTTTAATCGTTGATTTGCTTCGAAAAGACGTGCACGACCGGGTAGTCCGTAAGCTTTTAAAGAGGGTGAAACGGCGAGACAGATAGTTTTTTCCGTTCTACTTGCATCAGCCACAACCAAATTAGTGGTGAGAGGATCTAGTCCGCGTTCCACACATTCAACGGATGCGTAAAAGGATTTTAGGTCGATGGCTATGTAAGTTCGATTTTGCATGAAATTACTAATTGGAGAGTTTTTGGGAGTCCCTTATAGAGATGGTCCCCAATATGGAGCGCCATGACCATAGCAAACGACATTTTCATCTGTTAGCTTTTTTTGTACGAGTTCGCGTTCATACTTTGCTAATTTAGAATCCATATTGACACTAGACATCAGGTAAGGAGCTAATTGATTGAATTCCTTTTGTTCTGTGGTATAGCCCGTTGGATTTACAATGATATCACCAGGAAATACGATGTTGTCTAATGTGATGATCATTTCCCCTTTGCTATGGCCTCCGTTCCCATTGTAAAATTGAAAATGAAGACCATTGATGATGGTTTCTCCAATCATAGTATTATCTCTTTGTTGAAGGTCATCAACGACGATGAGTTGTTGCATAAGTGGGGGAGTGTATTTAGACAAAATCTTACTGATTTTGACGTATGGCTCATGATTTCGGTATTGTTCTCTGAAGTTTGGACGTTGTTCATTTTCTAATTTGAAATTTTCATACATGATTTGGTTCACGTATATTTTATCAAATAGAGATACAAGTCCCAGATGATCTATATCAGGATGAGTGATAATGAGTGTTTTCTTTCTGTTTGTGAAATCATCGAACATGACAGATAATAGTTTGACCATTTCATCTTTATAAATGGCGAAGCCGCTATCCACGAAAATTAAACCCTCTTTGTTTTCAATGATGTATGTGTTAGACCCGCATTCAGGTTCGATGGCATGAATAGTATAATCTTTGAAGCATCGTGTTGAGATGCGGGGTGCAAAGTTTAACCCGCGGTATTTACTGAGTAAATCCGCAAATTTTGCAATGTATTCAAATGTTTTATAGGGACTTAGGTTTTTCTCATCCAGTATTTGCATAATAAGGTTGGAATTAGAAATCAAATCATTGATTTTGTCTTTATTAAGATCTAATTTCTTGGCAGCGCCATTAGCGAACGAGATGTAAAAGACCGTATTATCAAGGTTTTTTTCTGTTTTGTCGTAAGTGATGATTCTTACTTCACAAAGGTTGGTGACGTTTTTTAGGAAATCATCCACTTTGTATGGATTATCAATATAAAGTGCCATTCTAAAGTACTGATAATCTGTACTATTCTCTTGCGAACTGATGTATGAGATATTAAAGTTATATTGATGGATAAGTTCGAGAATAGGAAGAAGAATGCCTGGTTTATCCATCATTTTAAACTCCATTAAAATGACATTGGCATTGTCTTCCTTAAAAAGGAATCCATCATTTTTAAGGATAGAATAAGCTTTTTTGATATCATCGCTTTCACCAGCTACTTCAACAAACAAGGTATTTGTATCAATGGAATTGTTGTAGCTGACTCGAGTGATGTTCAAGCCAAGTTCGGATATGATTTTAACCGTCTTTAAAAAAGAACCTGGTTTATCTGGAATTTTTGTTATGAAAGTTTTTTTCATTTTTTTATAACACATTTCCTTGTGATTTAATTATTTGGACCTTTTGCCAAATTCAAGAAAACGGATATACAATATTCGTAAATTTTATTGAAGATAACAAGCATTTTTGAAGTCAATTTATTCGATTAATCCTATTAATGAATCCACATTTTGGTTTGTTTTTTCAGGTTGAAAATGGTAAAATTTTGAATTTCATAGAAAAAAAACAAACGTTTGTTGAAAATGTTTGTTTAATTTTTGTCGGATGAGTTCTTTTGTAACGAAATTTCATATAGTTCAAATTAAGTATGAACCCTAAATAATACAAATTATAAATAGTGTTTGTTTATCTGGAAACCAATTGACTGTGAAGTCAATTGGTTTTATTTTTTCCTATCACATAAAGTATAAAAAAAGCCAGCTTGTTTCACAACAAACTGACTCCGAAATATATAGAACAACACAATTTAGGGTCTAAACTAATTTAAAGATATTTTTTATCTATTGAAATAGATTTTTATATCTCTTTTCGGTTACAAAAATAAGTAACATATTTATAAAAACCAAATAAAACGTAAAAAAATATATCGTTGATTATCAGAATCTTTCAATGTTTAATTATGACAAATGTCATAAATGTAGAAAATAATATCAATTCGTAATGTTGTAATTTTCTATAAAAAAGGATTTTGTTGGTTCTATTTATTTTAATTTTAAATTATTGAATTCCTTTTTATTTCCTAAAAAGATATCGATGTCGACATAACCTGTGATACCATAGACAACACCTTCTTCTGTAAATTGCCAGAATTTACAATCGTGGCGAGGTTGTGAGACACCATAATGGGCCATCCAGAAGTAATAGTCAGAAAATTCTTTTGTATCGAATATTTCGTCATGAAAATTGGCGTAAGTGTAGATGATGGGTTTCCTTCCATAGTGTTTCTCAACTGCTTTTAGCCAGATGAGTACTCTTCTGCGAAGTTCTTTTTTGGAAAGTCTTCCTTGATATTCTACATCAAGAACAGGAAGAAAATTGCCAGCTTTTAAATTGGCTGTTTTGATAAAATGAGTAGCTTGTTGTGCAGGATCGGAGGTGACAGAGAAAAAGTGGTATGCACCAAATGGAATATTTCGAGATTCTGCACCCTTTTTATTTTTTTGATATTTTGAATCTGTTATTGTGATACCTTCAGTCGCTTTTGCAAAGACGAAGTTGATAGCATGTGAATCTGCGCAAGAATCTTTTGTAAGTGTTTTGGTAAAACTATTTACTTTAAAAACCGCTTTTGACCAATCGATATCTTCTTGGTAGAGGGAGACATCAATACCGATAATTTCATTTTCAGGGAAAATGACATCACTATTTTGAGGATTTTTGTTGATGACACGTTCTATGCGTCTGGAGATGGAGCGAAAGAATTGTGGCTTGAACATATAGGTAACTAATATGCCCAAGAATAATACTACCAAAAGAGAAATGATAATAGAAGTCTTTTTCTTAATAGTAGTAGATTTTTCTTTCTTTTGAGATCTCCTTTTTGTCATACTACATAAATAGCGAACGAATTGCTAGTGCTTCATTTTCATGTTTTTCCATGATTTCTCGTTCTCCAACGCCTTTGTCATTAATGCCACATAGATGTAATATGCCATGAATGACAACGCGATAAAACTCTTCTTCATAAGAGGAAGCAAATTGTTCGGAGTTACTTTTAACAGTGTCTAGACTGATAAAAAGATCACCACTGATTGTTTTTCCTTCTGTATAATCAAATGTGATAATGTCAGTGTAGTAGTCGTGTTGTAAGTACTCCTTATTTACTTCTAAGATTTTTTTATCATCACAGAAGATGTAAGAGATTTCGCCTACTTTGTAGCCATGTCGTTTAGCGACTTCCTTAATCCATTCATTCACCTTACGTTTGGCGATTTTAGGCATTGTAATATTTTCTGATTGATAATAAATCATAATGCTATTTTTAGACGGGCAAAGTTAGTTTTATTTTTTCTAATCTATATTGATTTTTTTAGTAAAGTTTAACAATAGAGTATGATTTTTCATTTTGCTAGATGGAAAAGAATAGCAGTTTTTGTTCGTTTTGTTTAAAGGGAACTTTTATATATTCCCCTAAAGATTGTTTTCTAACTCTTGAAGTAATTTTTTCATTGTTTTTTGAAAGATGGGATGAATCATATCCGGAGCAATTTCAGTTAAAGGTTCTAACACAAATTTTCTTTTATGAAGAAGAGGGTGGGGAATTGTGAGTGAGTCGGTTTGAAGTGTGATATTATCATACATTAGGATGTCGATATCGATAATTCGGTCTTCATACCCTTCTCCTGGATGCTCATAGGTTCTTCCCATCTCTTTTTCAATCGATTTTGCCATTTCTAAACAGGTCTCGGGTGTACAATTAGTTTCTATGAGAATAACTGCATTGACAAAATAGTTGTCTGACTCGAATCCCCAAGGTTGGGTTTCATAAAGAGAAGATAATATTTTAATATCTCCCATAATGGAACCTAAGATAATGGTGGCATTCAAGATGTTTTTTTTCTTGTCCCCAAGATTGGATCCGAGTCCGATATAAACATTAGACATAGAAATGGATTTTTGATAAAAGAAGGCGCATACTAATATGCGTCTTCTTTATTTGTATTAGTTAGTCTTAAATTGGTATTTTACCTCAGCTAGTTCAGCATTAGCCTTAACAATCTTATCTTTTAGACCGGATTTATAAGTGGCTAATTTTTTTGCCAAACCTTCGTCTGATAAAGCCATCATTTCAACTGCAAGGATGGCGGCATTTTGAGCACCATTGACACCGACTGTTGCTACAGGAATTCCTGGAGGCATTTGAATGATAGAGAGCATGGCATCCAATCCGTCTAACATACCTTTGATAGGAACACCAATAACAGGAAGGGTAGTGCTTGCAGCAATTACACCAGGAAGGGCAGCAGCCATTCCTGCTCCTGCAATGATTACTTTGATGCCTCTTTCTTTAGCACCCTTGGCAAACTCCTCCACTTCGTTTGGGGTACGATGAGCTGAAAGTGCGTTCATTTCGAACGGTACTTCCATATCTTCTAAAAATTTGGCAGCCTTCTCCATTACTGGTAAATCAGAAGTGCTACCCATAATGATACTTACTAATGCTTTCATTTCTTCTTTATGAGGTTTTTGCCTCTCTTTTTTAGAATTAAGGGGACTTTGATAGGTTCCCCGATAATTAATTATAAATTTCCTTTTAATTAAGTATGCAAAATTAGATATTTTGGACAAAATCGCAAAGTTTTGATGATGGTCCTATGGCTTTTATAAAAGAAGTAATAATTTTTACTATCTTTGCAGACGCAAAATGTGTTAAGGTGAGTTCTATAAATTCACCGTTGAAACTTAAGTATAACAAAATGGGCTAATAAACCTTTCAAGACTTTTGGTTTCCTCTTGGCATCTTGCTGATTGTCAGTTGGTCGCACAGCAATCTGCACAAGACAAAATCCAAAATCCTTTGAAATCAATTTTATAAACCCCACCTTAAATTATATGGGCTTATCAGAAGAGATTAAACGAAGAAGAACCTTCGCAATTATCAGTCACCCGGATGCGGGAAAGACTACTTTGACAGAGAAGTTATTGTTGTTTGGTGGCGCGATTCATATCGCTGGTGCCGTCAAATCTAATAAGATAAAAAAAACTGCCACTTCCGACTGGATGGAGATTGAGAAACAACGTGGTATTTCTGTTGCTACCTCTGTTATGGCTTTCGATTATGATGGATTCAAAATTAATATTTTGGATACCCCTGGTCACCAAGATTTCCAGGAAGATACGTTCCGTACGCTGACAGCTGTGGATAGTGTAATCATCGTGGTCGATTGTGCAAAAGGTGTCGAGGCGCAAACTCGGAAATTGATGAACGTTTGTCGTATGCGTAATACTCCTGTCATCGTTTTTGTGAATAAGATGGACCGTAATGGTAATAACGCATTTGACTTGATGGATGAGTTGGAGAAAGAGTTGAATATTCGTGTTCGCCCTCTCACTTGGCCTATCAATCAAGGCGATAAGTTTAAAGGTGTATATAATATATATGAGCATAAGCTTAACTTGTATACTCCTAGTAAACAGGTTGTTACTGAGAATATTGAATTTAAGGATATCAATAGTCCAGAATTGGAAAAGCATATTGGTGAAGAAGATGCTCAACAATTGCGTGATGACCTTGACTTGATTAATGGAGTATATTCTGATCTTGATGTGAATGAATATTTGGCTGGTCAAGTAGCTCCTGTTTTCTTCGGTAGTGCTTTGAATAATTTTGGTGTGAAGGAGTTGTTAGATTGTTTCTGCAAAATTGCTCCAAGTCCGCAACCAACACAGACTGTTGAACGTATTGTGAAACCTGAAGAGGAAGCATTCTCTGGTTTCGTCTTTAAGATCCATGCAAATATGGATCCAAATCATCGTAGTTGTATTGCTTTCGTGAAGGTTTGCTCTGGTAAGTTTGAAAGAAACGTCAATTATAAGCACGTTCGTCATAATAAGTTACTCAAATTCTCTGCTCCAACTTGTTTTATGGCTCAGAGGAAAGAGACGGTCGATGAAGCTTGGCCGGGAGATATTGTCGGATTACCTGATTCAGGTGGAACATTTAAGATAGGTGATACCCTTACTTCTGGTGAAAACATCCATTTTAAAGGTTTGCCTAGTTTCTCTCCTGAAATGTTCAAATATATTGAAAATGATGACCCTATGAAGGCAAAACAATTGGCAAAGGGTATTGAACAATTGATGGATGAGGGTGTAGCTCAGGTTTTCACCAATCAATTTAATGGTAGAAAAATCATCGGTACTGTTGGTCAATTGCAGTTCGAGGTTATTCAATATCGTTTGTTGCATGAGTATAATGCAAAATGTCGTTGGGAACCTATTAACCTTTATAAGGCTTGTTGGATTGAAAGTGATGATGCTGAAGCATTGGATAACTTTAAGAAACGTAAATACCAGTTTATGGCAAAAGATAAAGAAGATAGAGATGTCTTCTTGGCTGATTCTGGATATATACTTCAAATGGCTCAGACAGATTTCCCTAAAATCCGTTTCCATTTCTCTTCTGAATTCTAATTGTAAATTATGAGAATCGATATATTATCTGCGGTACCGGAATTATTAGAGAGTCCTCTTAATCATTCTATCTTGAAACGAGCTCAGGCAAAAGGATTGGCTGAGATTGTTGTGCATAATATTCGTGATTATACACTTGATAAGCATAAGAAGATTGATGATTATGCCTTCGGTTTTAGTTCTGGTATGGTGATGCAGATAGAACCTATCGATCGATTAATTACACATTTAAAAGAACAGCGAGATTATGATGAGGTCATTTATACTTCTCCCGATGGAGAGATGTTCAATCAGAAAATGGCTAATTCTATGTCTCTTTTAAATAATGTCATTGTCCTTTGTGGTCATTATAAGGGAATTGATCATCGCATTCGGGAACATCTGATTACAAAAGAGGTCTCCGTGGGAGATTTCGTTTTAACAGGTGGTGAATTGGCCGCTTGTATTATGACAGATGCGATTGTTCGTTTGATTCCGGGTGCTATGAGTGATGAACAATCTGCGTTGTCGGATTGTTTTCAAGATGACCTTTTAGCCCCTCCTGTTTATTCTCGTCCTGCAGAATATAAGGGATGGAAAGTCCCTGAGATTCTCCTTTCTGGTAATGAAGCTAAAATAAAGGAGTGGGAATATGAACAGGCCGTGGAACGTACGAAACGTTTACGTCCAGACTTGTTAAAGGGTCTTCGATAATTTCTTTGATATTATTTTAATAAAGGTTATTCCTTCATCTTTTGTAGCAATTTATAGAAAATTCCCTTAATATCGAGTATGGGCATTTTTGACAATAAGTACACAGAGAGAATTTTAACGTTCTTCCTTTTTTTCATTATTCTGATTCCTTCCTTTTTTGTCTCTTTTTGGTGTGCAGATTTGGATGGATTCATAGTGAAAAAAATAGGTTTTTTACTGATATCTCTTGTATGTACATTTATTCCATTGCTATTTTTTAAGAAGAAAGTCTATTTTATTCTGGAGGGAATATTTGGTGTGTTGCTGGCACCTATTGAAATTTCAAGTTTGCATCTAAACCATACGACAACAGACTTTATGATGATGGATACCATCCTGAATACCAATTGGAATGAAGCTGTCGAGTTGTTATCTTCTGTCTGGTTATTTGCCTTGTTTGTCATTCTAATATGGATCATCTATTTTTTTATAACTTTCAAATACATTAAGAATCAGGACTTTTTTTCAAAAAGAGTGAAAAAAGTTTTTATGATATCTATTCCTATTATTCTTTTGGGTGGATGTGTCTATTATTTTATGTTAGCCAGGAAACTGATGACAAGTGATGATACAACGTGGAGGGATAATTTAGTGGATATGAAGGATATGATGACAATCAAGTTCCGTAAGATATTCCCTTTTGATGTTTATATCGCTACTAGTGATGTTGTAGAAAGACGATTGGATATAAGAAGAAGTCAGGAACGGTTGAAGAATTTTTCATTCGGTCTTTCTCCCAAAGAAGATGAGGAAGAGGAGATCTCTGTTTTAGTGATAGGGGAGACGGCTCGCTGGAAAAATTTCGGACTAAATGGATATCAGCGGAATACCACTCCTCATCTTTCTCAGCAGAAGAATTTGGTTTCTTATTCACATCTTGTTACTCAAGCCAATCTAACCAATAATTCACTTCCCATCATTTTGAGTCGGGCTAACGCGATTCATAGTGATATTGCTTATCATGAAAAATCCGTCTGTGAAGCATTTGCAGAAGTTGGGTATCATACTGCATGGATCAGTGATCAAGATTTTAATGCATATCAAGAGCGAATAATAGGAACGTGTGATTATACGGCTACGATCAATGATAAAAATCATGAGAAGTATGTTTACGATATTGATCTTATGCCTCCTTTTGAGACCTTTCTTCAGCAGTCATCGAAGAAAAAGTTTATTGTTGTTCATTCGTTAGGTAGTCATTTCAAGTATGGTCAACGCTATCCGGAGTCATTTAAACAATTTCAACCTTGTTATGAAAACAATATGGATTATCTTTCGATCAACAAAGATAATGCAGAATTGATTATCAATGCCTATGATAATACGATATTGTATACAGATTATTTTCTATCGTCTTTGATTCAACGATTAGAGAAAAAAGGGGGAATATGGTCTGTCATCTATTTATCTGATCATGGAGAAAATTTGTATGATGATGAAGAAAATTTGATTTTACATGGTTCGTTGATTGTATCTGCTTATGAGGCACGCATACCATTCTTTGTGGTCTATTCAGATGATTATCAGAAACGTTATCCTGAAAAAGTGTTGAATATAGAAGCAAATAAGGGGAAGAATATAACTTCGGAGGTTGTATTCCATTCCCTATTGGATATGGCAAATATTGAGGATGATATCATTGATACATCGTTGTGTATAAGTAGGAAGTCATTGATGAATCAAGACTCCACTTATATATTGAATGGGAATAGGAAACCTATTTTGTTTATGTTTGACCGATTGAATGCTATGCAGTAGTTACTGCTTTTTAGGTGTTGTTTTATTATCGTTTTCAATCAGTTCGTTCAGTAAGTCGGACATCTGTTTTTTGAGGGCAGGTCGTTGACCAGCGAAGTTGGAAACCATAAAACAGAAGACATACCATTTATTGTTGTAATTGATGTATCCGGCATAGTTTTGTACGCGTTCCATACTTCCGCTTTTGATATAGGCTTTCCCTTCCAGTTTTGTTCCCTTCATAAACGAGGTAACAGTTCCATTCTTACCAGCAATAGGTAATGTGGATAAAAATGATTTAAAATAGACACTATCATTGTACATATAGGAGAGCACATCGACGATATATTGGGGAGATAGTGCATTTTTCATAGACATTCCTGAACCGTCTACTTGAAAGTTTTTATCACTATCCAAGCCATTCTTTTTCCAAAACTTTGCGATGGCGCTTGAGGCATTCCATGTTGTGCAAGCCCCTATACTATCTTTTTGTTTGGAAAGGATGGTGAAAATATTTTCAGCGAACAAGTTGATACTTTTATGGTTGGTGATTCTTTCGATATCTTTTAGAGGAGCAGATTGGTAAGTATAGAAGACTTTTCGAACAGAATCGGGCTTGAACCATCTTGTAGAGGTCGCTGCTGAGTCCACTTCGATACCATTGTGAATAAGGAGTCTTCTGAGAGAATCTGCTGCAAATAGAGCGGGTTCTGCTATTTCAGTTTTTAAATATTGACAGATACCGATAGGTAGGTTACCACGGATGGTGGGGGTCCATGAGTAATCAACTTTTGTAAATCTCCAACCTGTTGGAATATCCCTGTCTTGAGTCATTTCAATTTTAGGTTGAAATAGTGGTGTGTATGGTGTCACTTTATTATAGGAGAATCCGGTAGAGTCTGACGTGACAACGAAACTTAGAAGATTATCGCGTATAGAAAGGGACGATGGGGTAGGAGAATATGAAGAACCGACATCTTCCACCAACCAATTGAAAGGAGAGCCATCTTCACGGAAAAAAGAGGCATCACCAATGATATGTCCTTTAATCTTTTTTATTCCTAATCCTTTGATAGTATCCAATACGGAAGAGAAAAATCTATTTTTTACAGGATTGTATGCCGATTCGAGAGTTGGATCACCACCTCCTCTGATGTAAAGGTTTCCATTTAAAACAGAATCTTTTATGGTTCCGCTGTATTCAATTTTTGTTCTGAAACGGAATGTGTCTGTAAGGAGTTCTATGGCTGTTGCTGTGGTAATGATTTTAGTGACAGATGCAGGATTTCGACACACCATAGGTTCGTAAGAGGCAATCACTTTTCCTGTCCCGATTTCTTTCATCATAAATCCGACACTGGCAGGTGCTAAGTCATCTATATTTAAAAACGTTTGTAAAGCGTTTGTTTGAGCGGAGAGCAATCCGCAATGGAGAATAAAAAGGAATGTGTATAATAAATTTCGCATTGTTTGACGTTTTATCGCAAAATTACATAAAATTTGTGTAAGTTTGCATTGTTCTTATATAAAGTAGACAATGAAAAGTAAAATCATCAGCTTTCTATTGGTATTCCTAGTGGTAGGATCTTTTTCTTTGAAAGCGCAACAAAATACAATATTTAGAGTTAAGGCAGAGGGTTATTATGGGTGGTTACTCCATTATAGTGAAGGTAATGCAATAGGGGGAGAAGTTGCCATGGAATTGCCTCTATTGGGTAATCATAATTGGGAATATACATACAATTTCCCGTCTGTAGGTTTCGCTGTTGGTCTATTAAACTTGGATGACCCTGAATACATGCGAAATAGTATTCATGCGGTTTCCTATTTTCATTATCCTATCGTTCATACGAATGCTTTTGCTTTGAATCTGAAATGGGGTTCTGGTTTAGCAGGACAAATTCCAATGCAAGGAGAAGAACATGATTATTTCCCATTGACAGGTGTATTGGTAGGCGGCTTAAATATGGATATCGCATTGTCCACTCATTATGGTAAACCAGCTGCACAATGGATCATAACGATGGGTGGTAATTATATGTTATTGCACAATTGTAATGTGACGCGTAAAACTAAAAATACTCATTTGGCAGATGTCTCATTGGGCTTGAAATATACGCCTAATGTATGGCCATTACCCATTAAGTATCCTGCTCGTTCAGTGAAACACATTTTGTCTCTTGAGGCATATGCTACGTTAGGAGCAAATCAATTGGAGGTGGCAGACAAGTATTATCCAAATGGAACTTTAAGTGTGGGTGCTTTTATGCCAATTTCGAATGCATATCGTTTGGGCCTTACTGCTGATGGTTTTTATAATGGTGTTTATGATGGAACACAACGAACAGAGAATATCCGATATAATTTTATAGAGGAAGATCGTTTGCGTAATAAGATTCGTGCTGGTATTTCATTGGCAAATGAATTGACAATGGATCGTGCAAAGGTGGGACTTCATGTTGGCGTTTATTGTTTCGATAAGATTAAAGTCCCAAAGTATAATCAAAATGGTGAGGAAAATTATAATCTGATAGAAAACATATTATACACTAAATTTGTGACTCGTTTCTTCTTTACTCCTAAGTTCTTTGCTGTTTTTGAAGTGAAGTCGCACTTTTGGTTCCACACAGTCCTTGAGCAGAAAATGCGTCTTTTGAACGTAGAATGTGCTTCTTTAGGTTTTGGATGGGCTATGCCAGACTTCGGAAACCGTATCAAGAATCCTTTTGAAAGAATTTCATTTAAAAAAGAAGATAAAGAGGAATTGCGTATTACGGGTAGTGAAAAATAAGATGAGGTGTTACCTTTTTTAGATTTACATCTATATTTTACTAAACTTGCTGTTTGACATTTCCTTCAGTGTATGGAACAGGGGAGGAGGATAAGATGTGTCCTACATTCTTTACAACGATGAACATTTTAATTCTCTTTAATAGCCTCTCTAAAAAGTTTTTTCACTAGAATTTTATGGAATACCCATATACATGCGAAGTACAATTTACCCAATAGATTATTAAATTTAACTACCGTGGTGATAGAGATATTTTGCTGGTTTTCTATAGGAAGAGAACAATAAACACTCACCCAAAAGCATAAATGACGATCGTTCTTGTAGGCGACTATTTCTTCTGCATTACTTTCTGAAATAAGTTCACGGAACGAATTTCCTCCCTTAAGCCCTAAGGGTTTTACCATGGCATTCCTTATTTTCATAAGTATGGCGACTGGTTTCGGATAATGACAAAACATTTGATCGAATATATAATTTGTACATAATGGTTCTTTCCTTTTTATATTCTTTTCTTCGCAATCGTAATAATCGGAAGGTTTGTATTTATCAATTAATTTCATGACTATCTTTGATTTAATGTAGATTTTTCTAACCTTTACCATCTAATTTTGGTTAAATAGGGATAACTTAATAATTAAATCTGGCGTATAGGTCAAATAATTATGTTTGATAAATAATTATAATTAAAATTCACTTCAAACTCTTCAAAATGTACACAAATTGAAGAGTTTGAAGTTGAATGTACTTTCGTAAGGCAGTAACCAAAAGTTGGGTGCAAAATACAAAAGTTTTTTATCACTTGACTAACACACGTCTGACCACATCACCGCATTTAACGACATAAACGCCTATGTTTGGAACTTCGATTCGTTCCGACACGAAATGCACACCCTCTCTATGGGCGACAAGACGACCCGTCACATCATACACGTTGATATCAGCATCCGCATTCTCTACAACAATGCTACAGTCAAAAGTGTAGATGGAGAATTTATCTCCCTCTGTCTTCTCACTGAGCGTAGGTTCCAACTTAGTGCCCACTGCCACTTGAGTATCCGTCTCGTCACATCCTTCGTGATCACACGCAGCGGTTTTAGTCCCGTCAGCCTCTGTTGTCGCATCATCATTATAGACATAGAGCGTGAATGAGTGACCAAGCGCTTCGATGGTGTCTTGCTTAACAAGTACGGTCTTACAAACGGAGCAGTGCGAACCCTCCTTCAACCCGAAATGAGTACAAGTGGCGGTGACAGCAGCGTCAGTTACCACTTTGTGACCAAGCGCTTCGATAGTGTCTTGCTTAACAAGTACGGTCTTACAAACGGAGCAGTGCGAACCCTCCTTCAATCCCCAATGGGTACAAGTGGAAGGGACGAGAGTATCGATAACGATTGTGTGAGGAAGTTCAGCGATCGTGTCATTTTCAAACGCTCCACAAGAACAATGATGGCTACGCATACCCAATGTCGTGCAAGTCGCAACCAGCGTCGTATCCCATTTGCCGAATGAATGAGCCTCAAATTGTGCGGTCAATGCGACATTGCCGTTTGAGCCTTTGACAATTTGTGTCACTTCAGCGTCTTTATCATCTATCCATTTAATGAAATGATAGCCTTCTTTTTCGGGTTTAATGGTTGACAAATCGATGTTTTCCGACACTATAGTATACGTTAGTGAATCTATTGGCTTCCCGCCATCTACATCAAAAGTTATTGAATATTGTGTTGGTGTATAAATTGCTGTAAGTGTTATATCTCCAAATGAACCTTTGGCAATTTGTTTTACTTCATTGTTTGAACCATCTACCCATTTTGCAAATGTGTAATAATCTTTTTCTCCTTTATAACTTGATAAATCTATGGTTTCTGATTCAACTGTGTAAGTTATTGGATTAATTGTATTATTACCTTTAGTATCAAATGTAATTGTATAATTAATAGTTTTTTTATACAATTTTACTAATCCATTATCACAATACGATACCAAAAATTCATCTTCGCCTAATTGTTTAGTACATTCAGCATCTGTATATATTTCTGGGTAACAACCATCTATTGAGAATGATTTCAAATCACTTTTCTTTGCTCCTTTTCTGAATACAAAAGGTGTTTTGTCATTCTGATCAATTTCGGTTCCCAATTCCATATCATTTGAATAGTATTTTACTTGATACAATATCGAACCACTTATTGTTATTACCAATTGTCTATTTTGTAAACTACTTACAGCAAATGTGTTGTTTGTTTTATCATAGTCAACAGAATTAGGAGCAGCTGCTGGGCTACTTTGATAAAACATATCATATATTTCATAATTTTCTGGATTTACCTTTATAGTATCATCCATTGAATACATATTATCAATATTAATGTCTGGCATTTGTTGATAAGCAGGTATTTTAGCCAACATTCCTTCTAAGTCTTTATTGTAATATTTTGATTTTGATAATGACAAACCTTCATTAATATTGTCTTCGCTTAGCGCCACATAATAACTTCCTACATACCAACCTTTTGGAATATAATTTGCTCCACGTTTTATATCACTAACTTGGGTTATATCTCTACAAATAAAAATTCCTACTGAGGCAACTCCACTCAACCATTCGCTTGTGTAATTATTATCAAAAGCACTTAAACAATCTGATATTGATACATAAAAAAGCGAAGAACAATTTTTAAACATACTTTTATAACAATTCTTAGCCAAAGTTGTTGCTCTTAGAGCTGGTATAGCGAGTAAAGAAGTACAATCATAAAACATGTAACTATAACAGCCTTCAGACAAATCCGTTGCTGGTAATGTTGGTCCTTGGAGTAATGCACGACAAGAGTGGAACATATCAGCATAACAATAATCAGCCAAATTTGTAGCTGGCAATTCGTTTGGTGCTTCGGTTAATGATGTACACAAATTAAACATTTCTTGGTAACACCTTGTAGCCATTTGCGTTGCTTTTAAACCTGGGGCTTTGGTTAATGCAGAACAAGCTGCAAACATTTGATAGCAACAACTTTCAGACATAGTTTTTGAAGGTAATTTTAAACCAGAAGCATCGGTCAAGCCAGCACACTCCATGAACATACGGCTATAATTATTACTTTTTAATACAATATCGCCACCTTTACCATCTATCAAAGTATTTACATCGCCTGACGCTGATACATTGCCTATAATATCAAACTGTGTATAAACAGTTTTCGATGTTGTTACATTATTGTAATCTCCTCTGAATTTAACAAACTGTCCATTATTTAAAGTTAAAGGAGTAGTTTTTAATTCAGTAGCATCTTTCCAACCTGTACCATCATTATATTCAATCTTTGCACCATCTGCAATTTTTACAAATCCAATTGTAGAAACATCTTGATTTGATGTAAATGTTAAAAATTCTGGACACTTCCATTTTGTTGGAATATTAGATGTACCACGTACATCTTCTAACTCACTTGGACAAATAAATGCACCAGTTTCTGCTACACCATCAACCCACTCGTATGTTGCATTGCTTGAATTATTCCAATCTGTAAAAGCAACTGTTATTTCTTTTAACTTAGAACAACCTTTAAACATTTGATAATAACAACTCTTTACCAAAGTTTCTGCTGGCAATTCTGGGGCTGTAGTTAACGCTGAACAATCATAATACATATATTCATAACAACTCTCAGCCAATATCTTAGCAGGTAATGCTGGTGCTGAGGTTAACGCTGTGCAACGTAAGAACATATATTGATAACAATAATTAGCCAAAGTTGTTGAAGGCATTTTTAAACCAGAAGCATCGGTCAAGCCAGCACAATCGGTAAACAATTTATAGTAATTTTTATTTTTTAAATTAATATTACCACCTTTGCCATTTGTCAAACTATTTATATCGCCCGATGCTGACACATCGCCTGTAATTGCAAATTGTGTAAAATTTGAGTTACTCAATGTTGCGCCACTATAATCGCCTTTGAACATAACATATTCACCACTATTTAAAGATAAAAGATTATTTATTAGTTCAGAAGCATCTTTCCAACCTGTTCCATCGTTATATTGAATCTTTGCACCAGATGCAATTTGTGCAAATCCAATTTCAGAACCATCTTTGTTTGATGTGAATGTTAATGGATTTTCAACCACCCAACCTTTTGGAATATGAGAGTCATCTATAATTTGCTCTAATGTATTAAGACAAATAAACACGCCTGAACGAGATACATTTTTTACCCATTCTGTAGTATTAGAATTATCCCAACTTGTAAAATCAACCTGTATTTCGCATAAATCAGAACAATTTTCAAACATTTTATAATAACACCCTTCTGATAATGTTGTAGCAGGCAAATATGGGGCAGATGTTAACGATGTACAACCTGAAAACATAAAACGATAGCAACTCATAGCTAAAGTTGTTGCAGGTAATTCTGGGGCAGCAGTCAAAGCAGAACAACCAGAAAACATTGACTCATAACATTGTAGACTCAAATTCTTGGCTGGTAACTTAGGTGCTGATGTTAGAGACGCACAATTATAAAACAACCCATAGTAACACTTATACTTCATTGTTGTTGAAGGAAGACTTAATTTTGAAGCATCGGTAATGCCTTTGCAATCTTCAAACAAGTAATAATAATTACAATCTTTTAAATCCACATCTCCGCCAGTTTTTGTCATTAATGTATTTAAATCGCCCGAAACGGAAACCTTGCCTGTTACAGAAAATTGTGTGCGATCACCCATTTCTTTTGACAACCCATTTTCATTATTACCATAGAATTGTATTTTGTTTCCATAGTTTAAGGTTACAGGATTATTTTTCAAATTGCTAGCTTCAACCCAATCAGAACCGTCAACTCTATAATATAATTCACTAACCACACTTGAAATTTGATCGAAACCAACCGTTGAGCCATCTTCTTTCGAGGTAAATGTCAAATAAGCCGTTGGAGATTCTATTTTCCAACCTTCTGGAATATTATTTACTCCTTTTTTGGTTTGATCTAGGACAGTAGGACAAATAAATAAGCCTTCTGAAGCAACGTTTTTAACCCAATTTTCGGTACAAGAAGATTTCCATTCTGTAAACGCAACTTCTATTTTGTTTAATGAGCTACATCCATTAAACATATTTCCGTAGCAATTGTCAACCAATTCGTCAGCTGGCAAAACTGGAGCAGATTTTAATGCTTTACAGCCCACAAACATTGATTCATAACAAGATGTTGCCAAAGTTGTTGCTGGCAATTCTGGTGCTAAAGCTAATTTTGTACATCCATCAAACATTGATTTGTAACACTCACTAGCCAAAGTTGTTGCTGGCAATTCTGGTGCATAAACCAAGTAAGAACAATCTTTAAACATATTAAGGTAACAAGCTGCCGAAAAAGTTAAAGTTGTAGATGGAAGTTTTAATTTAGAAGCATCGGTTAAACCATTACATTCAAAAAATAAATTTTGATAACATTGTCCTGCTAACTTAATATCACCACCTGTTTTATTTATCAAAGTATTTATATCACCTGATACAGAAACATCGCCTGTAATTTTAAATTGAGTTTGTTTTAATCCTTCTTTTGCATTTTCGCCACGAAATATCACCGATTTACCTTTTGGCAAGGTTATTTTAGTATTTTTACCTGCACTATACCAATTAATTCTATCGGTAGAGTATTCTAAATTAACACCAGAACCAAATTCACAAAAAACAATCTCAGAACCATTTTTGTTTGATGTAAATGTTAAATAGTCAACATAGTTTTGGGTTTTCCATCCATCAGGAATACCTGAACTACCTGTTTTAGATTTATCTAATGACTCTGGACAAACAAATGTACCTGAAGAAGGTGTATAATTTAACCAGTCTTTTGTATATTTATTATTTTCCCCCCAATCAGTAAAAGCGACTTCTACATATTCTAAATTATTACATCCCACAAAAATGTAATTGTAACATTCACTTGCCAAAGTTGTAGCAGGCAAAAAAGGCGCATGAGTTAAACTTTCGCAGTAGCCAAACATGTCAAAATAGCAACGATCTGCCAATTGCGTAGCAGGCAATTCAGGAGCTTGAGTTAATGCTTTGCAACTAATAAACATATAATAATAGCAACTATATGCCAATTGCGTAGCTGGTAATTCGGGTGCTTCGGTTAAACTCTCACAACCACTAAACATAGCATAGTAACAGTAATCTTTCATAACAGTGGCTGGCAATTCGGGGGCTGCGGTTAATCCACATTTGTAAAACATATATTCATAACAAGAAGAAGCCAAAGTTGTTGCTGGCAATTCGGGGGCTTGAGTTAATGCATTGCAACCACCAAACATATAATAATAGCAACTATTTGCCAATTGCGTAGCTGGCAATTCGGGTGCTTTGATTAATTTTTTGCAATTGTAAAACATACGCTCATAACAAGACTCAGCCAATTCTTGTGAAGGAAGTATTAAACCTGAAGCATCAGTTATGTCACATTCTTCAAATAATTTATAATAATTTTTCTCTTGTAATTCTATATCACCACCTGTTTTATTTATCAAAGTATTTATATCACCTGATACAGAAACATCGCCTGTAATTTTAAATTGAGTTTCAGGTTGTGGAGGTAGTGGAGCCCCAGGAGATGCAGGAGGAATATTGGCAAGATTTTCATCATACAATCCATTAGAATTATCGCCATAAAATTGTACAGATTCACCTGCATTTAAGGGAATTGAAGTAGAAGATGTTGCAGGATTCCAATTCACCCCTCCATCGGTAGAGTAAAACAAATTAACACTCTTTGGAAGATTCTCAAATCCAATTTCAGAACCATCTTGGTTTGATGTAAAAGTTAAATAATCAGGAGTTGGACCACCTGCTTTCACAAGATTTGATATTGACAACAGCAATACCAATAAAAATAAGATTTTTCTCATATGTTTAATTTTTTATTAATTCGACAATTACACTTCTCTTTCTTAATTCATAAAAGATTTGAACTGCCCATGGATTTTTATTATTCGTTCTCCAAGCATGGAAGTCCGTTTCGTTTTATGGAAAGTCATAATATGCTAGGCTTCTATTGTATTACCGAAACACGTTTTACCATGTTGCCGCATTTAACGACATAGACGCCTATGTTTGGAACTTCGATTCGTTCCGACACGGAATGCATACCCTCTCTACGGGCGACAAGACGACCAGTCACATCGTACACGTTGATATCAGCATCCGCATTCTCTATAACAATGCTACGGCCAAAAGTGTAGATGGAGAAATCATCTCCCTCTGTCTTCTCACTGAGCGTAGGTTCCAACTTAGTGCCCACTGCCACTTGAGTATCCGTCTCGTCACATCCTTCGTGATCACACGCAGCGGTTTTAGTCCCGTCAGCCTCTGTTGTCGCATCATCATTATAGACATAGAGCGTGAATGAGTGACCAAGCGCTTCGATGGTGTCTTGCTTAACAAGTACGGTCTTACAAACGGAGCAGTGCGAACCCTCCTTCAATCCCCAATGGGTACAAGTGGAAGGGACGAGAGTATCGATAACGATTGTGTGAGGAAGTTCAGCGATCGTGTCATTTTCAAACGCTCCACAAGAACAATGATGGCTACGCATACCCAATGTCGTGCAAGTCGCAACTAATGTCGTATCCCATTTGCCGAACGAGTGAGCCTCGAACGTAGCCACAAGAGCGGTATCGTTCACTACAAGTATCGAATCCTTGATTTCGGTGCTTCCGTTGCTCCACTCTACAAAGTGATAGCCAGTGTTTGCAGTAGCCTTGATTTCATACTTCTTATTGTACTCACCTAAACCATTTTCGGCAGTGCCGTTTTCTGCAGTAAGAGTCACCTTGAAAAGGATTTTCCCGCTGAAGTTAGGCACGGTGTCGGTTGAAGTGTTTTGCCCCCAAATTGAACCATTTTCACCATCATACAACAATTTGGCTACTGTACCATTGGCAAATTGTTCGGCTGTTTTACCGTATACGCCATCTCCATTGCCATCGTCAGTGTCGGATAGGTAATAGCAATTGGTTACATCATTATAACTTCCGCACACTTCGCCGACAAATCCTAAACCACTAACCGCACCAGTATTGTAGCAATTTTCTATTTTGCCTTCGAAATTAAATCCGCTCACACCACCAATGTTATTATTACCGCTAACTGTACTAGTATTGTAACAATTGGAAATGGTACCTATATTATTATTCCCACACACACCGCCAACACATTGATGCCCATAAAAATACGAACCAACAACGCCTAGGTTTTGAATAGTTCCATCATTGCTTGCAAACAGACCAACATACCATTCATCTGAATCATTAAAATAAAGTCCGCTGATGGTATGACCATTGCCGTCGAATATGCCTTGATAATAATCATCAATTCCTATCGGATTCCATTCTTTATAATCCTTATTATCGGTAACAATTTCGCCATCTTTAAACTCCAATGTATTTACCACAATATTATTGGTCAATATTGCATTGGCTTTGGCATTATCGCCACCTTGGTTTACAAAGTCGGCAAACCAATAAAGTTCGCCAGCGTTGGCTATTTGGTAAACGCCGTCGCTGTTTTCGGCAGGCTCGTATGCACCGCATCGTGTGCAGAAGCCATTTTCGTCAAAAACGTGTTCTTCATATATTTTAGTAGCATTAATGTCGTTAGTAAATTCACATGCAACACCAGCACATGTGGAAGCATATACTTTGTTATTATAAAAACATGGATAATTATCGGTTCCGATTTTTTGTCCCCAAACCTCGCCATTTTCACCTTGTGATAATAAATATGCAACCTCACCGCTTGCAAACTGTTTGGCTGTCTTGCTTCCATTGCCATCGTCGGTATCGGCAAGGTAATAGCAGTTTTGAGAATAACCGACTTGAACAGACCCAAACACCTTGTTTGTCAATGTTCCTTTCTCTTTAACAATTCCTGCCGAATAACAATTTTTTGCAAGTGGGCCTCCCATATTAAAAGTATAACCTACCACGCCTCCAACTTGTCCATTTCCACTAACCAAACCGATATTGTAGCAATTCTCTACAGAAGACATTTGCATGTTTCCACACACGCCACCAATCATGCTATTACCTATTACAGTGGCTGAACTAAAGCAATTTTTGATTTTTTCAGCCTTGTTTACTCCGCACACTCCACCGACACAATCTTTTCCATAAAAATAGGAATCAACAATTCTCACATTTTGTATCGAACTAGAATCGCTGATACAGCCAAACAAGCCTACACCATCTTTATTTGCATTGTTCAAATACAATCCGCTGACGATATGACCTTGACCATCGAATTTTCCAGAATATGATATCGACAAATCACCTTGCGAATAATCATAATTATATAATCCTATTGGTGTCCATTCCCTAAATATCACACCAGTAACCAAAGAGCCATCGTCGTTTAATACATTTTCATTAACTACAATGTCGCTTGTAAGTACGGCATTGGCGCTGTCGTTGTCGCCCCCCTGGTTTACAAAGTTTGCAAACCAATAGAGATTGCCTGCGTTAGCTATTAGGTAAACGCCGTTTTCGTCTTGTACAGGTTGTTCGTAATTGCCGCAAATGCAAAATCCATTTTCGTACGAGTGTACGTGATTGTCCTTTAGTATAGGATATTCCTTACCTTGAACCCAAACGATAGGAGATTGGTCTGTGTTTAACAAATCGGTTACTTCGCCGTTGGCGAATTCGTCAGGAGTCTTAACCACGCCACCGAGCGTATCGCCATCGCCATTCGTTTCAACGAAGAAGCTGTTCGAAATGTTCAATGTACCAAATTCATCTCCCCCCACAAGACCGCCGGCAATTGTTTTAGATGCAGTCACGACACCTACGTTGTAACTGTTTGAAACGTTCAATGTACCACTGTCATTATCCCCCACAAGACCGCCGACATAGTCGTTTCCGCTCACGGCACCCACGTTGTAGCTGTTCGCGATGGTCAAACTAGCGTAATTATAGTTTCCCCCCACAAGACCGCCGACAGCACCTGAAGATGCATTCACTGAACTTTCGTTATAACTGTTCTCAATATTCAATTCGGCATTATCTCTATTTAAACCGACAAAGCCACCAACATAAGAATCTCCTTCCACGGAACCCGCACTAAAACAGTTTTCGATGTTCAATTTGCCCGTAACTTGCCCGGCAAGGCTACCGACACGATCCTCACCTTTAACATAAAAATCCACAACACCCAAGTTGCTGATGGAAACATTTCCAGTCACCTGGCCAAAAAGGCCCTTATCCGCGGATGATTCTTTATTGAAGTACAGCCCGCTGATAGTGTGACCATTGCCGTCGAACGCCAACGTCACATTCGATGAAACATTCATCGGAGTCCACGGTCGGAAACTTTCAGACGAAAGGTTTCCTTTCGCTTCAAGTTCGGCAACCTGCTCTAACAAAGACTTTTCGTCCTCACCACAAGCGTTCAAGCAGATGTCCGCAGTCAACTTGGCGTTGAGTCCAGTAGCGCCGCCATTCACGAGTTGTGCGAACTTGAACAAATCATCAGCATTGGCAATTTCGCAATAGTCTTTTCCATCGGAACCCTTTTGGACATTGAAAAGCACCAACTCTGGCTGCGAGTTGAATATATTGAGCCCTGGGAATTTGTACACTAGCTTGCCATCAACAACATCTTTGGAACCTGCTAACCAAATTTCGCTGGAGAAGCCCTCAGGCAGCGTCGTGCTAGCAAGTTCAACAGTCGTCTTACCCTCGACGTTTGTTCCATCAACATTTCCAACAGCCTTCTCCGAAAAAACATCCGTGTTGTAAAAAGCATAATTGATATACTTTTTAGCACTATTGTACCCAACCAAGCCATACACATATTTGTTTTTTGGACCACTTACGGTTCCAGAACTATAAACGTTGTTGATGTGCGCTGTAGTGCCATCATTTTCCCCGGCAATGCCACCAACCTTAAAAGCTCCACTTACAGCACCCATATTGTAAGCATTTTCTATGGTTCCAGCATCGTTTTTACCAGCAATGCCACCGACATATTCGTTTCCTTGCACCGTACTCGTGCTAAAAACATTGCTGACTGTGCAATTACCATTATATCCGACAATGCCACCAACATAATCCTTACCCTTGATATAGGAGTCCACCACGCCGACATTCTTGATAGAACCACCTTTCGTACTTCTCCCGAAAAGTCCTGCATAACTTGCATCTTGATTAAAATACAATCCGCTGATGGTATGGCCTGCACCATCGAAAGTTCCTTCGAATTTTTTGGTTTCCGTTCCAATCGGGGTCCACTGTGTGAACTCGGAACCGTCACCATTCAAAGATCCGTCAGCATTGAGCACGGACTTGCCTTCACCACAAGCATTCAGGCAGATGTCTGCAACTAATTTAGCATCGATGACGAAGCCCATATTTGTCCATTTTGCGAACTCGTAAAGATTTTCCTTTGAGGCAATTTCGAACACCTGTTCGGAATTCACCTTCATCCACTGCGCATAGAATTCCATTTCGCTTGTTTCGCCCTTCGCGATGGAAGTCACGATGTCAGCGGAAGATTCCGCAGTTTCCTTCGTAGACCAGCCCAAGAAAACATGAGTTTCGCGAGTCAAATCCGTAGGAAGTTCAAGTCCCATTTCGCTCACATATTCCGTCTGGTACTTGCGGGTATCACCATCAAATGTATGCAATATCAAAGAATACGGAGTGCCAATTTTGCTACTGAAGTCCGGCAAGGAATTCGCATTTGTCAAGTCCTGACCCCAGACGAGGCCGTTAACGTCATTTTTGTCGTAGTTGTGCAGAAGCACAGCAACCGTGCCGTCGTGGAATTCATCAGCGGATTTTTGCGTGCCTCCAAAGTTGGAACTGCCATTAAGAAAAAAGCAGTTCGCGATGGTCCCTAAAGTATTATTCCCGATAAAACTGCCAGCACTACCATCCTTTCCGTTCACAATACTTACGCTGTAGCTATTCGCGATG
>JAKSLB010000100.1 GCA_024401435.1 Paludibacteraceae bacterium
ATGTTTGTGGACGGCATCGACAAAGAGAACCTGCCGGAAGGATGGAAGTGGGGGACGCTGGGAGAGGTGTGCGAGATAATTACAGGGAAAAAAGATGTTAATGAGTCTTTACCATCTGGACAATATAGATTCTTCTCATGTTCTCCGGAATCATATTTTTCAAATGAATACATTGCAAAAGGGCCAGCCGTCTTAGTTGCTGGAAATGGATCATACACTGGCAGGGTAACATATTATGACAAAGAGTTTGATTTATATCAAAGAACATATGCGTGTATTCCGTACGAAAGATTTAAAGAAATAGTTTCATTTATATATTGTGTGATGAAATATGGTTTTGAACCCAAATTCATGGGGGGGACGCGGGGTTCATCCATTCCTTATATTGTTCGAGGAGACATCGCTGATTTTATGTTTCCATATAATTCAAAGATTTGCGCTTGTTTTTCAATACAAATTGATAAGATTCTAACGTCAACACAATTATATTCAAAAGAAATCGAGAAATTAATAGAAATACAAACGATAATACTCTCCGGGCTGGGGAGGTAGGAAGGAAAGAAATGCAACAGATAACATCAATTTACGGATTGTCTATGCACACCAATATAGAAGCACATAGATTTGATGATAAGTATATAGTGCTCTACGATGACCATCGTAGCATTCTCAATGTGCTTTTTGAGGCGAAACGACTTGGTTTATACAATAAAACACCCAACTTGATTTTCTTTGACCATCATGATGACGCGTGCAATCCAAATATTTGCTCGAAAGATTTATTTAAAAAATGGGGTGTTGACACGATAGAACAAGTGTCAAGTCGTGATTTTTGGGCTTTCGTTGAATTTGATTTGAATGGATTAGACGATGATTGGTTATTAGCTGGAATGGAATTGGATTTGATAAATCATGCTGTTGTCATAGGACAAACCAAGAATACGAATATGAGATCTCATAACAACAAATATGTATCCTCTAATGAAATAGAACACAAACTTTATGAAATTTCACATTTAAATTTGTCAATAGGTAGTCGAGGATGTCTTGGTGATAATGTAATCAAAGAACCCTATTACAATGATGTTCGAGATATATTTGAATATAACCAACCTTCATATGAACGTTATGATAGATTCTCACAAGAAGTCACCAACCCTTTTGTTCTGGACTTTGATTTAGATTGTTTCACAACAGAATGCGAAGATAGAACATTTGCATGGCCAGAGGAAATTTTCAAAGAAAAATACGTTGAAAATGATGATGTTTATTTGTTTATGAATAGGCTATTAAAACGCTCATCTATCATAACTATTTGTAGAGAGCCAAGCTGTTGCGGTGGTATAGGAGAGTCCAACAAAATATTGTGGTATTTGGACAACTATTTTTTTGATGGACGTTTGAAAACGAATTGCATTCAATAAGAAAAATGAATTTCAACAATAATAATCTCCATAATAAAGAGATAAAAAACAAGTAAATAATCAACAAAATCTTCAATATATGGAAAGATCGATTGAAAAACAGACCATTCATGATAGAGTTGTAAATCAAATAGGAAATTATTTGAACCAACAGAAGTTTGACATTTATGTAAATCCGGGACAAGAAAAAAACGCTGGAATAGGCGACAATTTTCCTGATGTTATATTGACAGACAAAGGAACAACAAAAGTTCGTTTTATTTTAGAAGTTGAAACAGAAGATAGCGTTACTGCTGAGGAGGCAAACAAACAATGGAAAACGTATTCAACTACAATCAATGCAACTCTCTATTTGGTAATACCTGAGAAAAGTGAAAAAAGAGCTAAGGAACTTTGTCAACAAGTAGGCATTAATGTTCGATACATTACATACATAATAGATAATAACGATCTATTAACATTTAAATTCAACTAGTTATGGCTGACATGAACATTATTATTACAATTAGTACTTTAGCTGGAGCAGGATTAGGTTCTTTTGTCACCCATGCATTATCGAAATTCTCAAAACGAATTCAAAAATTAGAGTGTTATTTTACGAATGAGGATATTTTGTCTAAAATTCCTCAAAAAAATGATGACGACACCATATACAACAATATTTATTGCAAAACATTTAAGTTGAAAAACACGACTAATATTGATATTAAATCAATGGAAGTCCTTTTTCAATTCGATTCTACATCACAAATAATAGAATGTTACAGTAAATCAAAAGACGGATTTGACAAACAAAAAATCAAACCTAGCAAAAAATATCAAAATGAAGCACATGCTTATATTGAATTGTTTAATAGAAATGATGAGATTGAGTTCTTTTTCAAAATTGCAAATATCACAACAAACACTTATTACATTGTTGAATCAAAATGTTTAGGAATAAAAGTGGTTTGCAAAGATAAATGCAAAGATAAATGCAATAAGAAATCGAATCTATCATCAGATTTATTGATTAGTAAATAACAAAAATACGCATTATTTAATATCATAAACTAACATAACTACTCTCATCCCCTCTAACCCCACACCAAATCTATGGACAAACAGAAATACAACAACTATCCGCTGACGATCAGTCAGATTTTGGGTCTGATAGAGGCCAACGATATTGCCATTCCGGAAATTCAACGTCCGTTTGTGTGGCGCATCATTCACGGCGGTGGCAAATTTGCGGATGGATACGCGGGAATTTTGTAGGGATACGGTCCCATCGGGTAATTGTAGGGACGCGGTGCCATCGGATAATTGTAGGGACGCGATATCAATGGATAATTGTGGGGACGCGGTGCCATCGGATAATTGTAGGGACGCGGTGCCATCGGATAATTGTAGGGACGCGGCGCCATCGGATAATTGTAGGGACGCGGCGCCATCGGATAATTGTAGGGACGCGG
>JAKSLB010000101.1 GCA_024401435.1 Paludibacteraceae bacterium
CCATATCTCTTTTGGTAAATACAGTTAATGTCGCTACATTCAAAAACTCTCTAAGCGCCTTTATCTGCTCATCTTTCTTTCTGGGCAAATCAGGAAGACCATAATTCTCTCTGAAATACTTATAATCAAATATTTCAAATATTTTTCTTTCCTCCACCAATTCTTCCTGCGACTTAAACTCAGCTATCAATGCATCATAAGCATTTTGAAGATTCAACCAATAGTTCACACTGGTTCCGATCATTCTGGATAACTTCAATGCTATGTCAATTGATAAGCTCTGTTCACCCCGAATTAATAAACTTAAATTCTTAGGCGTAGTATCTAGTCTCTTAGCAAAATCTTCCTGCGTCAATCCGCTTTCTTCCACAATCTCTTTAATATAATATCCCGGGTGAAATGCAACCGTATCATTGTATTCAATGTAATTACTCATAATGCTTGCTCACCTCCATTATTTCAACAATCCTCACGTTCTGTGATATCTCATCGATATTGCATGGAACATATGGCTCCTTATTCTCATCAAGTGGCTCTAATATTATACGCCACTGCTCTCGCCTTGATTTCACATCAATAGCGAAATATCCTTCCAGGTCCCTTCTACCTTTGTTTTCAAGTTTATGAAAGTGAAAGGCTGGTTGAACGATAATATCTTTAATAGTCTCCGCTTGTTTCAAAGCATTTATCCTGGCGAATAGGCTTTTTGCAAGTGCATCATTTCCGCCAAATAACTTCTTCGCTACTTTTAAGCTGGTACATTGTTCCTCAGTTTTGGCATCTGTATAAACTAATTCCAAGCCCCTCCTCCTTTCATCAAATTACCCGTTAGGTAATTTGATTGTAACATCCTAATGTCATTTTGTCAAGAACACACGTTTACTAAATCACCCGGCAAACTGTGTCTTGTCATGATATACGTTCGCACCATAGCAACTGCTTATTGTGCTTCCTGCATCATCCTCTTTTACAATCTTGATGAACTGTTAATAATTTATTCCATACTGACGTGAGCCCTCCTTCACTATTTTTACAGATAAATGTACTATCTGTGCTCGGCACTTATATCCGGGACCGAACACATCAACTGATAAGTTGAACGATGCACTATTTTCAGGGAATCATTCAAGTAGTACATCCCTTATCACCTTTTTTCAGATATACAAAATGCTGTCTTTCTCGATTCAATTTCACTAGTATTATATCCTAATATGACAGTTCTTTCCAACAGTTTTTCCTGATAATCCGGTATTCCGGTTGTCTTGCATTTCCTGTAGGATAAACATATTTCTGTTATACTATAAATAAATCTATGGCTCATAGTACCAATTTTGGAACGTAGACTAAGATACCCTATGATTAATGAAGGAACAAATCCTTTATTATTTCTTCTTTTGACAAGTTGGAGTCTAGAATCCAAGGAAGTCGATAGTGAGAAATACGGATGGCCACATTATAATTTGATTGGAGGATTTAATGATGAAAGTACTGCGTCGTGAGGAAATGAACAATAAATTGCCAGAGGTGAAGGAGGTTTCCCTGCTGACACTGCAGGAGGTGAATGATTACGGTCTGTATATTGAATATGCTACCGGAGATTCTTTCTTTGGTGAAGGACCAAAAATACCTAGTTATTTCTATCTGAAGGATGCATTTGATGATCACAAAGTTTATATAGGAAATGGTGACGGCGGTGACTATGACTATGATGATGTGGATTGGGAGGATGTTGAACCATCGGGTCAAGGGTCGCTGCCGTTTGGAACGGGAACACGACCGGCAATCAGATTTGTTGAACCGATCCCTGAGGTTCGAGCAGGAGATAAGATTGCTATCCGTGGCGACTATTTTACTGTTCTTGCTCCGGATCTCCTTCTATCGGATATGTATATTTCCAGAAGAAAGTATGACGCCAAATCAAGTGAATATGAGAATTCGGAAATCAAAAAGCGTATAGACGCGTGGTACGCCGAGCTTTGTGAAGATGATGAATTCCAGTCGATGTTTGAGAAGAAGAGACCATAATGTTCCCTTTGCAATTTCTCGCAAGCAACAGGCTTCCATCATACTTCTGCTTTTGTATTTTTCATAACAACTGTTATGGAAAAGAATCCCCTTCCTTTCTTGTGTAGGCGCAAACAAAACAAAGGCACCCAACTTCATTGAACAGTTGCTAATTCGTATGTTCTTTGTCATTTTGCCTCGTAAATGTCTTTCCAGGGTCTTTCAAATCACAAAAACCTATTTTGAACTCTCATTTGTGCTCGTCCATTCTGCAACTCTTTTATAGAATTCAAAATCATAAGAGCACTCAGTACTGGCAAAACGACTTCCCAATCTACGAATCTTCCATGCTCATAGGTTTTTTATGTGGTGTTGTGTCAACAACAGCACATATGTTGATATACGTAGTATATCAACCGCTCGGTCATTTGACAGTTATTCCGACATTGTGGCACCAAATCAGAATATTTAACACTATCTTTCCTCCTTTCCATTCATGTGTTGATTAAGATGGTTGGGTACGATTACACAAGAAACTTCATCAAACAAAATCCACAGGAATTTCAGAATAAAAAAAGGACACTTCCTTAGATTTTCATCTAGGAAAATGTCCCATAAACATACGCATCTCAATTCAGTTTTGTGGATTCACTAACAAATCATTTTTTTCAAAAACAAAGGAAATTTTTGAAAGCCCCAGTGTTTTCAAGGCTTTCCAACACCTAACATATAACCCTTACTTGTCTAATGATTTCATCGTTGGGA
>JAKSLB010000102.1 GCA_024401435.1 Paludibacteraceae bacterium
TTGAGGCCTTCGAACTTGCCCGATTTCCGAAACAAGCAACGAAGACCCCACGCCGGGACTTTATCAATATAGATAACATCCTAATAATCAACATTTACAAAATAGACATATTTTGAATTGAGACCAGATTGTTCCCATCCAAATAATGAGTCGAAAACAACATAATTAATAAGAAAGCTGAAAACAAAGAAAAGGTAAAAAAGCCAAAAGCCATTTAACATGTATTAATAGAATATTTACATTTATTAACTGGTAAATTCAATATAAATCGCTTTTTGTTGTTGGGAAGACATGATAAAAAATGAATTGTTCTCTGTCACACGGTTTGAATAAATGGCTAGATTGTTCTAAACATAATTGGCAAATAAAAAACTATCTGTGAGATTTATCACGAGATTGTTATTAGGTATATTCATAAAAGACAGGGGGAAAGAAGAAAATGGAAGGGTGAGATTCCATATATAAACAAATTTCTACATAAATTAAAGTTTTAAATTATAATGTCCTGGTCTTTCATGAAAAATATATATCTTTGCACCAAAGTTTAATTTATGTAATCTGAAAACTTATGGCTAATCTAAATCGTATTAAATTGGTGCTTGTTGAGAAAGATAAGACTGGCAAGTGGCTCTCAGAGCAACTTGGCAAGTCAACATGTACAATCAGTAAATGGTGTAAAAATACGGTTCAACCTGATTTGAACACTCTTGACAAAATTGCAAAACTTCTCGATGTAGATGTTAAGTATTTGCTCAATGATACAGAGAAAGATTAAGTCAATGAATATAAACAAACAAAGAGTGAGGCTTTAGCTACTCTAATTTGTAAGCAGAGAATCTTCTAGAATTAAAACCTATATTGATAAAAATGAAATACTTATCATTTCTTTCTTTTTTTATTTTATTTTTCCATGCAACAGTATGGGCACACGACTTTGCACTTCCAAATGAAGACGGTGTTTTGCTATATTACAACCTAATATCCGAAGGCGAAGTTGAGATCACAGCATCCCCTAATCTTTACAATAATCACATATCCATACCCCAAGAGATTCAAGACAATGGGAATTCATATTTAGTTACATCTATTGGTGATAATGCATTCTATCAGTGTGATGAGTTATTTTCTATATCCCTGCCTGAAAGTATCTGCAAAATAGGCAATTCATCCTTTTCTCACTGCTCTTCACTGAATTATTTTACTATGCCAAATAGTATAAGTGCTATTGGCGACAATTCATTTGCCTATTGCACATCTTTGAGCGAGATTATATTATCTAATGGTTTGGTTAGTATTGGAAATCGTGCTTTCGAGAGGTGCGGGTTATTACGAACATTCATAATGCCTAACAGTATCACAACTATAGGAAAAAATGCGTTCGAAAGATGCTCGGCTTTAGAAACAGTTTCCATTTCAACCAGTCTAACAAAACTCGAAGACTATTTGTTTTATAAATGCTCTGCAATAGAAAATATTGAAATCCCAAGCTCCATTCAGTGTATTGGAGACTATGCCTTCTGTGAATGCGACGGATTACATACTGTTTGTTTGTCAAGTGTATCGACCATCGGAAGAGGCTGTTTTAAAAGCTGTTCCAATTTATTATCTGTTTTCCTTCCTAATGTTAACGAGATATCGAGAGATGCGTTTTCAGGAGATTACTCACTTATAACGGTTGAATTTTCGGCTATATTGAACTCAATAGGGCAAAGTGCGTTTAGTGGATGTAGTTCGCTCCTTGAGTTGAAGTTTCCCGACAGTTTGGTTGAAATACAATCAAGCGCATTTAGTGGCTGTACTTCAATGATCATATCAACAATGCCAAATAATTTAGCAAATATTGGATCATACGCATTCCAAAGTTGTTATGGATTGTCTTTCATTGAGATACCTGCCAGTGTAACTGAAATCGGGACTGGCGCTTTTATGGACTGTAAAAATCTCGAATCAATAAATGTAGATCTTATCAATCCATATTTTTGTTCTATTGATGGCGTTTTGTTTGACAAGGAAGCAAAAACACTATTTCAATGTCCTGGTGCAACTAAAAGTTTTTATTCAATACCAGAAGGAGTTCGCAAATTGGATAGCTATGCTTTTTGTGGATGCTCAGAACTATGTGGTATATACATGCCTCAAAGCATAGGTATTATTGAAGTACATTGCATTAGATATTGCTCGAATTTAAGTGTTATAAGAATTGATGCAATTGAGCCACCAACTTGTTATCCCGCATCTTTTCAAAATGCGAAACAATTGACACTTGAAGTCCCCATTGGGACTAAAAACCAGTATGAATCAGCTAATATTTGGAAAGATTTTGGAAACATTGTTGAATTTGTACCACTAATTAGCATTACGATTGATAGCAACTCTATTTCTGCAGAAATTGGCACAATCCTAGAACCACAAGTTACGATTAATCCTGAGACCGCGACTCATCCAGAATTGAATTGGTCAAGTTCTGACGAATCCATTGTCAAAGTACTAGCCGTAGGAAAGCTACAGTGTGTTGCAGAGGGAGAGGCCACGATTACCGTATCTTCGACCGATGGCAGTAATGTCTCTGCAACAATCAAAGTGACGGTAACTCCAATCTACGTAAGTGAGATCATCACTGAGTATGAATCCATGACGGCAGAGATTGGCACAATACTCGAACCACAGGTTACAGTCAATCCATTGACAGCGACCCATCCAGAGCTGAACTGGTCAAGTTCTGACGAATCCATTGTCAAAGTACTAGCCGTAGGAAAGCTACAGT
>JAKSLB010000103.1 GCA_024401435.1 Paludibacteraceae bacterium
ATCAATAAGTTAAATCAAACAAATCCACCTTTCAAAGGGTGGGAAACTTTAGTTAGTTATTTATGAGTTATCTCAATTTCGATTTTCAAACCGTTCTCTCAATCAGTTCTGCTTCATACCACCCATTATCCACATAAGCGGTATGGGTGTCCTTCCAATATGCCAGATACATATCAGCCTCATCAATAGACCTGAGCATCTCGATCTTGATGTTATGGTCTTCAATGAACCCCTGGTCGTTCTTTGTATAATAGAAAATGTAAACAATGTAGATTTTCATGCGACTTTTTTAGATTTAGCGTATGCAGATGGCACAGCGTATGTAAGACCGTACAAATTTATATATTTTTCTCGTAATATAGACATTATTTCTTAAGATTTTAACGCTTTTTAATATTTTTTTGTTCAAAAGCCGTCAAAAACAGCGGTATATTCTGCGCTTTTTTACTCGGAGTGTTTGCTCGCGATTGTAAAAAAGAGTCCTCTGCCATTAAAATGACAAATTCGTGCAACTTAAAACTTACAAGAATACGGTAAAACTTGATAAAAGTCCGAAAAACTAACAAAATTTAACAAAACAAGAAATCCGTGCAACTCACTGAGCTACACGGACTTCCTTATATATTCTTATTTTTGTTTATCGATTCTTATGGCGAATTACTTCACCTCCTCGAAAACGACTAATATTGACTATCAATGCGTTAGCACTGGGTGTTGCTTACATGTTGCAAAAACGGAAATAAGCATCCAAAAGCAACATGTAACAAAATCGATGCAAAGGTACTCATTTTCACCCAAATAACCAAAAATAAACACATAAAAATTCACATACTTGCTACATTTTTTTGCTATCTTGGTCTTCATGTATAATTATGGATTGGGGAGATTTAACTCTTATAGTTTGTCACTAAGAATCTCCACCAATTTATAAATGTTAGAAGATGGATTCTGGAATTCTTTAAGCGCTTTTGCTCTGTCAATGGCTTCACCTATATGTTCCTTCAAAAATGCCTTTTGCGTATCAGTATAACGTGAGTTCGGGATAAGTAATTCGTGTTTTCATATATGTTGACATAAGATTGTAAGTGCATGAGTATATTCCCGGAGTCATTTTAACTTCGGGAAAAAATATTGGTAGAAAGTGATTACTTGAACAGTGCCAATTGTCCGTCAAATTTTTCCACCTCAAAATCAATATTTATAGATGGTTTCTTCTCAAAGAAGGAATATGCAGCCAGTGCACCAAGCAGATTCATTCCGAAATTGATGATGCTCCTATGTCTAGAATGAACTGTTTGAGCGACATTCTTCAGTTCATCGTTAACGGATTCAATAACTGATCTTTTGCGTAACATAATCTTATCGTATAATGGCATGAGCCTATTCTTCATATTCGACTTGAAACCTGTAACGAGATGCAGACCATTATCAAAAAGACGCTCAAAAAGAGTTTGGGAGATATATCCCTTGTCTGCATACAACTTTCCGAACACATTGTCTGACAGTCTGTTAAAGACAGACTCGTTGCGATCGTCTACATTTGCCCTCGTTAGCATAAAATTGAGCAATTCGCCTTTTTCGTTACATATCAAGTGAAGTTTGAATCCATAGTACCACCCCATGGTACTCTTGCCACGCTCTGCATATCCTTTGAACACTTTGTTGGTCAATATCCTTTTGTTATGGCATACAGGTATACATGTGGAATCAATAAAGCTGATGCCTGTACATTCCCCGAAGCAGATTAGCTGGAGGAATAGCATCATCTGGATGGAGACTTTCGATTCAACCTCAATGAAGCGGTTGTAAGAAAGTACCCTTGGAAAAAGATGTGCCAGGTGTTTCTTTACATAGAAGAGGTAGTAATGTTTGAAATTTCTGAATGTGTTGAAGTGGAAACATATTAGTATCGTCATCACCTCAGCATCACTCATCATGCCATTTCTACGGCGATGTTTACGTCCATCAGGTGCTTTTATAGAGTTTTTTTCTACTTCTGCGTTAAATTCTTTGCAAAAATCATCGCAAATACAGAAAATTTCAGTAACTTTGTCGGCGGTAAGCATAAGGAGTATTTTTAGAGATTAAACTTTATTTTTGTCACTACAAAGTTACTAAAAATACTCCTAACTACCAAATATCCAGGGAGTTATTTCTATTAAATCTTCTAAAAAAATGCTAAGACTAAAGATGGTGGGATAAAGCGTTTGCTTATCCCGAACTCACGTAGTATAAACTGACTTGTTATAGTTGTTCCATACAGCGGCACTCTTTTTCAGTTCCTTTAATACCATATCTGTGTTTAAGGAAGACTTCTGGTCTTTCGCATGTAGAAGCAGCCATATTTCAAAACATGGGTTACTCAACAAAAGTTCAGCTTTGCATGCCATTACTTTCTCATTGACGGCAGTAACATCCATATCATACATCAAAAATGTATCAACCTTGTCTAGTGCAGAAATCTTAAGTTCCTTTGTGCGTCTTTCTACAAGAGACTGGTTGATCTTTGTTCCTTCAACATGAGATACAATGCGCACAGGGGATTTATACCACCTCTTCAATAGGTTGATATAGTTTTCTTCGGTTTCACCCTCGCAGATCACCAAGGCAATTCTTCGCATCTTTTTATCGGGTGCCTTTTCTCTTCTACTTGCCATGGTTATCCCTCCAATAATTGTTTTATACTATCAACAGAAGAATCAACATAAGGTACTGCATCGAAGCGACCTTGTATATATCCTTTCTCTG
>JAKSLB010000104.1 GCA_024401435.1 Paludibacteraceae bacterium
TTTCGCCTTTTCGGCTAAAGAACGCGATGTGGAGACAGGGTTGAGCTACTTTGGCGCACGGTACTATTCTCCGGATTTGAGCATTTGGTTGAGCGTGGACCCGATGAGTGGGAAATATCCTCATCAATCGAACTATGTTTATTGTAGTAATAACCCGATAATTCTTTGTGACCCCAATGGAATGTTTGATGATTGGGTGGAAAATAAAACGACGGGGAGAACCGAGTGGAGACAAGATGTTCATAATGAAAATCAAACCCCATCTGGCTATAAGTATATTGGTCCAACATACGCCTTACCTGATGGATCTGGGTTTCTTGGGAGTGTATCTTACGAAACCTATGGAGGAGATCGATTGTTATCGGAAAATGAATCTGCTATGGTTGTTATTAGCATAGAGTTCTTTCCGACCAACAAATCCGAATCTTATAACTGGGTTCAAACGTATTCAACAAACTTTTATACAGATTCAAATGGAGAATTCGATTTCAACAGGATAACTGACGATTATTGCAATTACGTCGACTGTGGTACTCAAAGTACAAATCCAACAAATTCCTGTTATTTTAACTCTTCAGTCCAAACGACAGTACTTAATGATGGCAATAGACGCTTTAATGGTTCTGGTAAGGAAATTGGTGTATATTTCACATCTTCCGTTGTGAACACGACAGATAATTCTTGTTTGATTTCGCTAAAATGGGGTTATTCCATTAGTTCAGACGGATATGCAACACATACACCTATAACCATTATTTCCAATGTCAATGATTTTCACAAAACTGCTACTATTTATGCTAAGTAATTTTCACCTAAGAATAACGGTTATGCTTTGTGTCTTTGTTTGTTTTTTATTTAAGCAGTTAAATGCGCAATATTACATAGGATACCCTTTTTATATCAATACGATTCCAGATTCATCCAAAATCATCATAAATAAGATTCCAGGTGCTAGTGACGGAAACTTTAATTCGGAAACAGTTCTGTACTTTAAACAGATGTGTCAATTTATGGATATGCATCCGAATTTTATTTGTAACATATATTTGTATGATTTTGAATCATCTAGTTTTGAAAAAAGACTTGCTTGGACAAAATTACAGGAGCGTAGGATAAAAGAATTTTTGACTGCTAATGATAGTATCTGTGACTTTTCATTTATTAATGACATCATTGCTAATGGCCAAGAAAATCCCATCTTTGAAAATATCATATATTCTACCTGCCCCAAGATCAACAAACAAGATTGTTTTAATTTAAAACAATCTGTCATTATGGAATTACTATTGAAAAAACAATAATATATTGTGTCACAGAATAAAAAATCATTTTATTCCTAACTAGATTTATACTGTTGATTTCCCCTATCTTTGCCCCCGCGTCACGCACACACAAACCCAAACCACCCCCCAACCCAACATGCACACAACCCATAACCCATCATCCATAACCCATCACCTCTCGGAGAATTTCGCCTTTTCGGCTAAAGAGCGCGACGTGGAGACCGGGCTAAGCTACTTTGGGGCAAGGTATTACTCCTCCGATTTGTGCATCTGGTTGGCTGTTGACCCGATGGCTTCGAAATATCCCTCCTTATCCTCGTATGTTTATTGTGCGGATAACCCGGTGAAGTTGGTGGATCCGAACGGGGAAAAGGTGGTTATTACGGGAACTGCTGCAGATGATTATGTCAGCAGACTAAATACTGAAAATGTTAAGTTTTATAGGACTGAAGATGGTATTCTTCATTATGAAGGGACAGCAGTAACCTCTACCGAAAAGCAAATGATTTCTGCTATCACAGACCAATATGTCACTGTCAATATTTGTGCTGAAAACACGTCCTCCATTGACAATGTAGGTGGCGTATCTGTTGATGCAAAAACAAGGGGGGGCTCTTTTCTTGGAACTGTATATGAAAATGGTAAGGTCAACTCCTATCAACAAGTGAACCCTGAAAAATTAAAACAATTCGGTAAAGACATTGGCGTTGGCAGTGGAATGTATGAAAGACACGAATTGACAGAGGGGTACGAAGCAGGAAGACTATCGTTATATCTTCAATATTCTTCTCCAAGAGCTGGACTACCTAATTCATTATATGATGATGCACACAATAAAGCTTCTTTTGCATATGATCTTATAGAGACTTCCATACCTGTATCTTTTCCTACGATAGAAAAATTTGGTTTCCCAAATTTTTTAAGGATTAATCATACCGTCTTATACAAATATAGCATTGATAACCATGAAGATTAAAGTTTTTTTATTATGGATATGCCTATCTCCATTTTCCTTATTTTGTCAAGAACCCTTTGCAGGAGATACAGTTGAAAAAAATATGTATGTTACATCAATGTTAAATAAGAAATCATTTTTTTTGATAACAGCAAAAGACTCGTTATGTGATAATTACACGATTATTTCAGAAAAAAAAAGGTATAAGAACCATACTGAAAAGATAACTATCAAACCAGGGAAATCGTACCAGTTTGTCGTAGTACCTTATTCCTCTCAAAATATTATACCTGGACCTAACATACGTGTTTGTATTAGAATAAAAAACCAAGATGTTTATGTTCTTTTAGGATGCAATATCTTTAAGGTGTTAAAAGTAACTGAAACACATCATGAAATTGATTGAAATCACAATGGAGTACAAATTGAGTTTCCCCGCCGCACTTTTCGCCTTTTCGGCTAAGGAGCGCGACGTGGAGACGGGGTTAAGCTACTT
>JAKSLB010000105.1 GCA_024401435.1 Paludibacteraceae bacterium
GATGTTTTGGCTGTTCTGTTGCCAAGATAATCGTATTCGTATGTCTCTATGACAGGCAAGTATTAGAAATGCACATACGAAGTTTGTTATTCTACCTTTCAATATCAAAAACGATTTTGGAGTTTATAAAATTTAAGAATGATATATCTTCTCTAGACAAAGATATCTCTGGCATCATAACTGATTCGAAAATAGTAACCGTAAAACCACATTGTGTTTTTTTACAGTCAACTATTTCGCGAATAACATCTAATTTTTCTCTTAAAACAGAAAACAATCGGTGTAATGGTATTTTAATGTCAATACATGTATTTTCTTCAACTTCAAGGCTCCATTCACAGCGGGGTTGAAGTTCTTCCGGCAATTTGTTATTGCGTTTTATAGCATCTGGCCAATCATCCATTCCCCTTGTCTCAGCCTCTGCTATGCCCAGTTTATTATACAAATGCGACTCGTTATACTTTCCGCAAATCCAAAAACAAACCGTTACTTTGGGAAATTCATTCATGCCGAATATCTCCTTAAATTCTTTCTTTAAATCGTGTGCATCTTTATATCCTTGCATAACACTTCATGTTTGCATCCTTATTGTTCTTTTAGGGCTTTAAACTTGGTTTGGAATTCGTTGTTTTTCCAACGGCGATCGTTGAACTTTCGTTTGAACGATTTGAATTGTTATGCCCTTTAACATCATAAATTACATCACTATTTCCACTACTTCCGCTAAAATCAATATACCCTTTCTTATTACGCAATTGCGATAAGTCGGTGGATTTAAGTTTTTCTTTTAATGAAGAAAACCCTTCTGATATGCCTTGGAGCAATTCATCGAAAGCATATGTCTTCAATAAGTAGCTTCCAAACTCAAGGATATCAGCATAGATATTGTATCCTTTAACTTTGGCTATATTGGATATTTTATAACACAAATCGCCGGTAATTAATCCCATCACTCCAAGAGTCATTTTGCCAAACGCGGTCAATACTACTCCACCGACAAAAGCTCCAGCAGCGAAATATGCTAATACTGCAGCGGGATATATCACTTACGCATTCGTAGGAGCAATTGTTGCTGCACTAATATGTTTAATTGTTTACATAATAGTATGTATGTACTATGTGCTTTTAGCATATTTGCTTCTTGGCTCTGAACTTCTGAAGAACAAATTGGATCAAACAACGAATTTAACCCCTTCTCCCTCCGGCAACTCTCATAGAGACATACGAATACGATTATCTTGGTAACAGGACGTCCAAACCACAAATGGTGTAACGACTGAATCCAAACCAGTAGTTAACTTTAGAAGAAGCAACAAATGATGTGGTTAATTCTCTAAAAAACGACGGGAAATTACCATATAATTATATTGATAAAAAGTCAGCCGAAACACTAGGTTGGAAATCAAAAAAGCTTTAAACAATTATGCTCCTGGGAAGGCATTTGGGGGTGATATATACAATGACACGGGCAACAAATTACCTACAATTCCAGGCCGTCGATGGTATGAAACTGATGTTGCTGTGGATTATAGATTGGCACGTTCAAATGCAAAGAATTCAGCATATAGAATTGCTTATTCCAACGATGAATTAATATATGATTCTTATGATCATTATGAAACTTTTTTCAAAATATACCCATAAGGTGGATTGTGCACTATGTGTATCGAAATAATTAGTTTATATTTGAAGGGATATATAGATACTCGTTTTTTTGAAGAATCTGTATATGTATTTATCGACAGTTTCCAAAAAGCTCTTAACGAGAGCCTTCTTGATGAACTACTAAATTGCGATTATTCTTCGAGCGAACAAGTTGCGCATTTGGCCTTCATACTTGAAGCTTATCTTATCGAGAATCAGTCGGATTTATATGCTGATGTCAACGACGCGTATATTGAAAACGTGATTGATTCAGATAGAACAGATCAGATTGCGGAATATTTAAGAAAACAACAAGCAAGAGTGCGTTGCGTAATTCTTCATTGTGAAGAATTATCATCATCTGATGATTTGATAAAGGCGTTCAAAGACCGTCTGCCCTTGCCGGATTTCTGCGGAAACAATTGGGATTCGATTAGTGATTTAATTGAGGAAGTGCTTCCCGAAGAACTGCACTTAATTGGTTGGAAAAATGTAGAAAACAGACTTCCGAAGGATGCAAAGATTATTAGAAGAATACTATGTGGTGTGGATCCTGGATTGTGTACGGTATATTTTGAATAAAATCTTCTAAGTGGAGAACCCAAGGGAGATACAATATGGACAGATGGACAGATGGAATAGTGGCGTTAAATGAGAGTTTTATTATTTCTCCTGGTTATTCATTTAACGATTTTAAGAGATCTGCTTTTTATACTGGGCAAGATGGCTCAAGAATTATCACGTTGGATGGCTTCTTTTATTTTGACAATCACAAATTTCTTGTTGAATTGATTTTTATAAAGGAAGACATATATTCAGTTTCTCTTCTTTGTTGTGATGTTGAAATCCCATTTGAAGCCGAAGAAGAAAGACGCAAATTGCATGATGAGATATTACAAGAGCATGGGTTGAATCGTGAAAATGAATACTCATGGGGAAAAATAATCTCAGATTATGATGCGAGAGGAAATGTAAGCAGTATAGATTTCATCTATTCCCTAAGAAAATGAATTATAAGTAGCCTTCTATTGAAAACATAGAAGGCCTTTTTGATTCTAGAAGAATATATCACTCT
>JAKSLB010000106.1 GCA_024401435.1 Paludibacteraceae bacterium
AATTCCTACATTTCCATGTCGGAACTTTTCTACATTTCGATGGTATCATTTACATAAAACACACAAATGTGTACCGAGAAACAGTCAGATAAATCTATCCGCCCAAGATAAAGAATAATGTGCAGATTTCTGAGAACCCAGTATTTATGCGGGTTTGAAGGCTGTGCAGATTCTTCGTGATAATAAAATGACAATACAAAAAACCATCAAAGAAGATAGACTTATGTACTTAATTCTGGAATGGATGCACTAGTTATGACAAAGAGTTTCGCAGAGATTTATATGCGAAGCTCTTTTTATAGTTGATAGACACAAACATGAATATTAGATAAATATCTAACAAATTAAAGTTGACATCTAACATACAATCGTCTAATATGTCATTAGATAATTATCTAATAACATAATAGAAGGATTGAATACAAATGGAAACAAATAAAATTGGATACAAAGATATACTGAAACAAAAAGAGTATATGAAAATCATTACTGCAGCCCTAATTAACCGTTTTGGTGATTCGGTGGATGCCATTGCCTCTGCATGGATTGTATACGAGCTGACACAGAAAGCGTATTGGTCGGCATTAATATATGCACTTAATCTAATCCCTTCTGTTGTAATCACGCCATTAGCAGGTGCTTTTGTAGAGAAAAAGAGTAAAAAGAAGATCATGATTCTTACAGACTTAATTCGTGCACTATGTGTTGCATATATTGCTACAGCATATCTGGGTGGATTTTTGCAGGGGTGGCATTTAATTATTACCACATTAGTGATTTCAACAGCGGAGGCATTTCGAGGCCCCTCTTCATCTGCATTGACACCATTGGTGTTGAAGCAGGAATATTATGAATACGGCACATCACTTTCTATGTCACTTTCCACTATTGTTGAGATGGTAGCAACAGGAATTGCAGCGGGAATCATTGCATTAATTGGAACAGCCGGAGCAATTTATGTGGATATGGTTACATTTGTGTTGTCAGCACTTATTATTACAACACTTCATGTGACAGAGGTATCAAAGTTAGAGACCTCATTTCAGATGAGTCAATATCTAACAACCTTGAGGGAAGGCTTTCAGTATGCAATACACTTAAAGGCGCTATTATTTTTGTGTTTGATAGCAATGTTTTTAAATGCAATTTTGGTTCCATTCAATAGTATGCAGGCTCCGTTTGTAAAAGAGGTATTAAATGGAGATGCTTCTGTGCTATCGGTACTTGGAGTTACGATGTCAATTTCTTCTTTACTGGCATCAATCAGCTATCCGAAAATCAGTAAAAAGATTTCTTCGCGGATTTTGATGGTTTCATGTGCTGCTGCTATTGGATTGTTTTATATTGGCATGATTGTAGCAAAACCGCTGTATATTACAAAAGTTGGGATATATGGAGTCACGGCTTCATTGTTTTTTGTTTTAGGTGTTGTTGTAGGGTGGGTCAACTCTTTTGCATCAGTCCAGTTTATGAAGATTATTGATCCACAGTATCTTGCAAGATGTAGCGCTTTGCTGACATCGCTATCTATGGGAGTTAGCCCAATAGCTTCTTTTTTCGTCTCAGTGATGGCTCGAGTTGCCTCTATTTCGACCATTTTTATTGCTTGCGGATTTTTGGCTATATTTGTTACAATACTGTTGTTATTTAGCAAAACGTTGAAAGGGATGAAATAATGGATCATATAATCTCTAAGTACAGTCCTATGTCTGAAGCAATCTTTTTGCTACAAACAGTTGCAGGGTCAGAGGGGAAAGAATCAAGAATTAATGATGTGAAAAGAAGATGTCATCATGACCTAACAGAAGAATCTTTGAAAAAGATAGATTTGGTAAATCGTGCTGAGGATGCGTTACTTGATATATTGAAGGATTCTCTGGATGAGATGAGGTTTTATTTTAAGCCCTATAGTAAAGAGGAAAATGGATTTCTCTTTCATATATTGTTTTTGTATGAAGAGTTTTCTATTGTGGAATATAGCTCCATAGACCAGTGGATAGATGCTTTAAGGCAGATGGAACCTGATAAATATTATGAAAGCCTTGGCCGTAAGATATTTTGTTATAACCAAAACGTAAATGATACTCTGAATATGAACGAGTGTAAGAATCTGGAAGATGTTTTGAAACTGATTCTTGATATGGATTTCCCAGCTGAGGAGAAGCTTTTGCTTCAGGATATAATTTTGAATAAGGATAAACATATGAAACGAGTTTGTCCTTTTGTTGAAGCTGCTCTTCAAGTCGTTCGGCAGTTCCAAAAAGAACTGGATCTATACGCAAAACAGTTTTATGAATACTGGACAAAAACACTTGCCGGTATGGACTTTGTTGATTATTTAAACCGGGAGACAGATGCAAACATTCAGGTAGAAAAGAATGCTTTGAGCTGGAAGCTTCGACCTGCTTTTTTCTTGCCAATGATTATGGGATATGCTCTACATATTGATAATAAAACTGGAGAATATGGAAAAGAGGATCTTTGTACTCTTGGTTTTTTCTATGGGGATGATTATAGTTTATCAGATACTTCACTATATAAATCAACAGCCATAACCGAAGAACAGGCTTTAAAGCTATTAAAGCTGTTAAGTGATAAGAGCAAGTTTGAAATTTTGAGTTATACAAGTGAGAAGAATGCCTATGGGGCAGAACTTGCAGAAATGTTGGGACTGACAACCGCCACTGTTTCT
>JAKSLB010000107.1 GCA_024401435.1 Paludibacteraceae bacterium
TGGAGTCTCGTTGTGAGAGGCATATGGGAAGAAAACGAGGGAATTGTTTGGAGGTCTGGAAATAATTGTGTAATTTTGCACTTAATGAATCAAAGACCGTGCGCCAGCCTTGATAAATCTAGGCTTATGCCGCTCTTTTATCAAAAGACGCTCAAATGTGCGAGGATGCTGCGCACGTTGCAATCGAGGATGCTCTTATAGTATTCCCTAGAAACAGTTTAATGATATCGCAATGGATAAGAAATACGAAATACCAGATAATGAGCCTGTTATGGCAAACGAAGATATATTATCTATAGCAGCTAAGCATACGCCATTGCATCTTGATATAACCTTGGAAGATAACGCTATGATTGCAGATATCAAGCAGGCAATCAAGATGATAAAAGGCATTACATCAGTAAGGGTTGTAGATGATTCAATGAGCAATTCTGCATCAATAGATCCATTTGCAGAACTTGACACCTCATGGGGAGGCGATCGTGATGCAAACGAGATTGCAGACGAACTTCATTCAATGCGTTCAGATACACGAGTAATTGAATCATGGTGATGCGTATGAAATACCTTCTTGACACAAATGTACTTCCGCAATTCACCCAATATCCAGCCATGTTTTGCTGATAATCATGAAAATATACTGGATTTTATGCTATATTTTTATGTTGAGCATGAGAGATGTGTTAATGTGTGAATTTCAAGAGAAATCAGAAATAATCAAGGGGAAATTTGGAGGTGTGGGAAATAATATGTATTTTTGCAGATAAATAAATGAAAATACTGAATTGTAGATGAAGAAAGAAACATTCTCCCTTTTTGATTTTTGCAAAAAACATGCAGGAAAAATGGAGATCTATGGTGAAGAGACATTGGATGAAAACGGAGAGTTGATTCCTTTTATAGATCAAGCCGCAATTATAACACATTATCTGCAGCTTGGTCATAAAAATGTTGCTTTGCCTTATGCAGAGAAATTGTGCATTTGTAATATCTAAATCGTGAAATATGGAATGGACCAGGGAGCAGGAAATTATAGCATTATACTTGTATTGCATGATTCCTTTCAACAAAGTGAACAACTCAAATTCTAAAATTGCAGAAATGGCAGAATTGATAGGAAGACCGAATTCCAATTCATTGAAAGCAAAAATAGGCAATTTTGGCAAATTTGATACAAACCTCGAAGCTTCTGGACTGGGGCATACAAGTCACCTTGATGAAGAAATCTGGAACGAATTCAATGGAAACTGGCAAGAGCTTGAAATACAGGCTCTAAAATTGATAAAAGAATTCCAGAAAAAAAATCTTAAAGAACAGCCTCAAATTCCTTATATCCCGATTGGTGAAGAACGTGAAACAGTAATCAAACAGCGTAAAAATCAATACTTATTTCGCAACATGGTTCTTTCTGCATATAACAATTCATGTTGTATAACAAGAATTACTCGTCCAGAACTTATAGAAGCATGTCATATTGTTGATTGGAAAACAGATACTCAAAACAGGTTAAATCCATGTAATGGATTGGCAATGAATGTTCTCTTCCACAGAGCCTACGACAAGCTGTTGATTGGGATTTCTCCTGATTTCAAAGTAGAAATATCTAATCGTATGTACGATGAATTACGTGGTGAAGAAAAAGAAAAAACTTATTCGTTCTTTAACCCATATGACAATATCGAAATCACTTTACCCAAAAAGTTTAAACCAAATATAGTTTTCATCGAGAAACAATATGAAAAATTCAAAAATGCAAATTGACATTAATTCAGCAGATTTGTACTATCCGATTCTGAACGTCATACGTGAGGAAAGCAAGAGGTATGAGTATAAGCCAAATATTGATCAGAATATTGTTGTCATAGATGAAAATGGCATCGAATATGCAAGAATATCCATGAAGAAATTCATGGAAGAATCTGTCAAACTTTTGCATGACATAAAAAATAGTCATGGGGCGGCATTTCAGATTCCGGAATCAGAAGCATTTATGAATGAAATTGGATGTTCAGCACTCAAGGCTTCATCAAGTGACAAGGCTGATATTCATATTGTAATTCATGACCTACGCACAAACATGACTCCAAATCTTGGATTCAGTATCAAATCCCAACTTGGTAATGCATCAACTCTGCTCAATGCGGGTCTGCCAACAAATATACTATATAAGATTGATAATGTAGCCTTTACCGATGAAGACATTGAGAGTATAAACGCCATAGAAGAACATTTACCTCGTATGAAGGAAATCGTAAATCGTGGTGGACGATTTACTTTTAGTGATGTAGAACATAAAACTTTCAAAAATAACCTTTTGTTCCTTGATTGTTGTATGCCAAAGTTCATCGCTGAATGCCTTGTGGTGGATAGTATGCCTAATGCCACCTCCATGATAAAAGATGCAGTAGAAATGGTTGCAGCGAAGAATCCTTTTGGTTTTACGGGCAATGATATCATATCTTTTTATGAACATAAGATGAAAGTTCTGTTGTTGGATGCAGCTCTTGGCATGACTCCTTCCAAAGAATGGAAAGGCAGATACGATGCAAACGGAGGTTACCTTGTCGTAAGAAAAGACGGTGAGATTGTTTGCTATCATTTCTATAATAGAAATGATGTTGAGGATTATCTTTATCATAACACTCGATTTGAGCGAGGCAGTC
>JAKSLB010000108.1 GCA_024401435.1 Paludibacteraceae bacterium
TGCTGCAACAGCAAGCATTAAGAAAAACTTTTTCATTTTGTTTATGATTTTAATTTGTTTATATCATGCAATTAACCCTAGATTATTATGTCTTTATCTAGATATTTGTTGCAAAAGTAATATATTTTTGCTAAACAACAAAATATTCTTGCATTTTTTCATTCAAAAATCAGAAAAAAAGTGATTTTTATCATAATTTGGCTGAAAAACGCCTGAAATTTATGTTAAAATTTGTATTTTACGTTCAAATCGATGTCTGTTTGGTATGATGAATTAATCATTCGAAGTCCGGAAGATATCACATTTCTGTTAAAGTAACTCGTTAAAGCAAACTTGAAATTGACTATTACTTTGGAAGTTAGCATTGCTTTAAGCGACGAAGAAAATCTGACGCCTTCGCCATAATATGATGAAGAATTGAACACTCCCGGATTATTTCTTTCGGTTACGTAGATGCTGGAATTACTGTCGTCCGTATGAAAATATGAGGCGAATATGTAAATGGATGTTTTTTTGTGCAGTTCAATACTTGCATTTTGGGAAAATGAGTATCCGATTGATTTGTTGTCGGTAAAACTTAATTCCGTGAAGTCAATGTTTGTTGTAAATGATGTTTTTTCTGAATTTTTTTGAATGGACATTCTAAGTTTATTGCTATAGCGGTTTTGTAAAAATGTTTTTTCCGAGTTGTTCCTTTGTTTGATTTTAAACTTGTATTTTGCTTTCAATATCCAATCATTCTTTTCATATTTTAAAGAGATGTTATTGTCAAATGAATATGATGAAGTGCTGCAGTAATACTTTATCCATGGATAATATGCCAAATCTGAATAAGCATCAAGAGTGATCCTTGGAGAAATGGTCCATTTTGCGCCTCCGTATATGCCACTTTCATTTTGTGTATAACCTCCATCGTTAAACGATTTCGCATTTATTGCATAATATTTATAGGAGTAAAATCTTTGAACAGCATAAAGAGATATTCTTTTGTTGAGATTAACTTCTGCAGCATTTATTGTGGCAATCGAATTGCATGAACCTGTTGCAGTTTCTCCGGATAGCACGAATTTCCTTGATATGTATCCGTAGTTGATGCTTATATTCCAGAAATTGTTTCCCTGTGCGTAATATGTTCGGTATGATTTTGGGTTGTTGGATGGATTTGGGGTTAGGTCTCTGTTGAACCAATTGTAAGCCGTTGATATTCCCATGTGAATCCCATTTCTCTTATAGTTGATATGAGCACCAAGCGAAGTCGTAGAGGAATTGTTCTTCTTTTCCATTTCTGTTGGTGTTCTATGATATCCGCTTGTTATTATAGTTGATATGCTTCCGTCCTTGTTGAGTGTAGCATCTATATTTCTATACGACCAGAAAGTAGTCAATGTCCACTTTGACTGCGAGTCACTCTTGCCGATGTCTATTGTATTTGCAATACCTTGAAAATAGCCTCCATCAGATCTTGTTGCGTGCCCTGTAATTGTTGCGTCATAATTGTTCATGGAAGATAGCATCATCTGTTTCCCATATCCAAAACTGTTGTTTTGAATTAGTCCCATGCCCAATTTTATATTGTATTGTCCGATTACGAGGGTTTTTAGTCTTTTGATGTTACCTATTTTAATATAGAAAGAGTAATAATCCATACCCAGTTTGTTCTTGTTGGCAAATAGAGGTTCACCAGCGTCTTGTGAACCGCAGAAACCATATTTTATGTTGTCTGAGAATTTTCCGGATATCTTCAGATTGTATTTGTATTTATATCCAAGATATCCATTCTTATCTCCTTGTCTATTATATAGAGGTATGTTGGTACTTGTTTGGATTTCTCCATGTCCTTTTCTCATTATTGAGTCTAATGTTGGTCTTGAATACCATGCATTTTTGGTGATTGGTGCGGCAATTATAAAGTTACATAGAAAAAGTCTTAGAGGTCTGTCTATTGATTCTATAAGTGCAAGTTCCTCTATGGTGCGAAATTCTCCATGGCGATCTCTATATTTGATTATTTCGTCAATCTGATTTCTGTTTAGTCCTGGTATTAGATATAAGTCTTCTGGGTTCAGTGTGTTAATATTGAGAGGTGTTGATTCAAGTTCGCAAAGATGTTCGTAGTCATTTTCTATTGACTCATCGTCTATTTCCTCCAGGGCATAAATATCATGAAAATAATCTTCCCATGCTTTTTCTTGTGCCATGGAAAGAATTGGAAATAGTGTCAATATTATTATAATAATGTATGTGCGCACGCGCGTATTAAAATATAAGGTTGTTTTTTGGGGGGGTGATAGAGAAAGCTTTACGTTATTGTAAAGCTTTCTCTACTTGCTGTATGAGCCATTCGTTTTGTTCTGAAATAGTCATGTCGCTATTGTCGAGCAAAATGGCATCTTCTGCCTGACGTAATGGAGAAACCTCTCTGTGAGAGTCCATATAGTCTCTTTCTTCTACGTTTTTGAGTATCTCATCATAGTCGGCAGGCATACCCTTCTGCTGAAGTTCATCGTATCTTCTCTGGGCACGTACCTGAGCACTTGCTGTAACGAATATCTTGAGTTCTGCATCAGGAAAAACGGTAGTACCGATATCTCTTCCATCCATCACGATACCCTTTTCTGCTCCCATTCTTCTTTGCTGCTCAACCATCGCTTCTCTTACGAATG
>JAKSLB010000109.1 GCA_024401435.1 Paludibacteraceae bacterium
TTCCGACGGGAAAGTGAACTAAATCAACATTACAATTTACAATAGTTAATATTAGTAAAAACTCCTTCGTCACAACTATGATGAAGGAGTTCAAATATCATTCTTTAATTTTATGTTTTGGTTAGCTCTGCAAACTGGGAAAATGCTTGCTATTTGTTAGCAGGTTTATATGTCTTTTACAATAAGTTCCAACACATCCGGTCTTGCATAATGACCAACTGCATCATGCTCCATTTTGCATGCCGCAGGCAAAGTCATATCGAGTTCGGCATAAATGATTGTCTCCACATCCCAAACCGGCTCCGTAACATAATGCCCATACGGATCTATGATACAGCTTCCACCTCTACAGCCAATCTCCGGTTGTTCATCAATTGCTTGTTGCTCATTCAATCCACTAGGATAAGATGACTTTCTTACGATCATATCACTATTTACAAAGTAACATTTTCCCTCAATTGCAATATGCTGTATCGTTGCCTGCCACTCAGGATTATCATTCGTATTTGGTGAAATGTAGATTGTGATTCCCTTCTGATACAAAGCCACTCTTGCCAATGGCATATAGCTCTCCCAACAGATAAGGCTTCCTATTGGTCCCCAAGGAGTCTCTGTAACAGGAAAATAATCCTTATTAGCATCTCCCCATACAACTCTCTCGCTTCCTGTTGGTTTAAGTTTGCGATGCACTTTATATGTCCCATCCGGCTCAAATATTGCATTACTGTTGTACAGAGTACCTGTCACAGCATCTCTTTCCGAAAACCCTATGCTGATAAACGCTTTCGCTCTTATTGCAGCTTCTGCAAGCTGTTTGAATTCATCATCTCCTGCAACTACTGATGCATTGTAATATCGCATCCAATCTTCTCTTCCAGCTTCCGTTCTCTTTCCCATGCTAAATCCAAAATTTAGTCCTATCGGATACCCGGGAATAAACAGCTCTGGAAAGACGATAAGATCTGCTTTACCACAAACCTTATCTATATAGTCAAGTGCCTTTTCTATTGACGCTTTCTTATCGAACATCACAGGCTCTGCTTGAACCAATGCTATTTTGCATATTCTTTCAACATCTCTCATTAATTTTTCTCTCCCTTCGAAATTCATGTAAGATTTATCTCTGTTCCATAACAACCTGAACCGTATCCCCAAAACCTTTGTTTATCTGCTACTACTTTCTTCCTATTGGTTCGTTCATCACGGTTTTTATGTATTTCTTTCCATACTATTTTCGGATGCCCTCTGTGGAATATCAGACTGAGAGTTGTCACTCTACAATTACATAGCCTGAATGTTCGAGAATATCCAGTGCCCTTTGATAACTTTCCTTTTTTATCAAAACATAGTCTGTGTTATAAGTTGAAATGGCAAAAATTGAGATACTGTTTTTTGCCAAAACATCTGCAATTTTAGAAAGTATCCCAATCAAAGAAAAATCTAAAATTCCTTGAATACGAAAACCTTTCCATCCATCATCACGCTCAATGACATTTGACGGGACATCGCTTGTAACGCATACCAAGGATTTCTCTTCATCAGTTTTTCCGACGAAGCAGTATTCTGCATTTAAGTTTACAAGTGAATAATCCATTACTTTGCATACTGAAAAATCCTGATTGATTTTTTTTATTTCCATTATATTTCCTCGTTAAATTCCAATTTGTTGTATTGTTATATTCGACACAAAGGCTCTTTTTCCTACTGTTAAAAGAAAGACTGGTATTTTTATTGTAGGCAAAGTAAAAGTGACAGTTTTGGATAAGAAAATATACCCGGAATTGCAGCAGCAATATTGTGCTGACATTAACTCCGGTGTATGTCCGTGCTATAATGTTGGTGACGAATTTATTTTTTATCGTGACGAAGAGCGTGATGACTTTTGGCACATGGGATTGAATACACTTGTAAAAACAAACGGTGATGCTGACACAGTTGCCGGTGGTCCGAAAATGCCGTTTTGTTCAGAAGCTTGGGACGCAATTTCCCGTTATATTTATACAGGATTACAGGGTGGCTCAATAATGAAAGGCTGGATGAAAAACGAGAATGAAATGATTACTTGCTGTTCTGATGGTACACGTCCTGTTATTTTCAAAATTGAAAGAATTGATTACGAATAAGAGTTTGACCAATCCCAGTTTATAGAGATTTGTTAATATGAGAGGGGACAATATGTCATTTATAACAATTGGTGTGCTTTTTGTTACCGTTATGTGCAGTTTTACCCTTGCTGGGCTTATCGGTTTTGGTGGCAACTTAATAAGTACACCTATTCTTAGCTTTTTTATGCCAGTAAAAGCATTTATTACGGCTTTTGCAGTAATTAGCTTTTGTAATGGGCTATATCAGTTTTTAACATATAGAAAATATCTGAACTGGTCTAAACTTTTGCGGATTGTCACTGTGACAGCTACTGGTGTTTGTATCGGATTATGGGCTTACAATAATCTTCCAGAAAAAAATCTTAAGATAATACTTGGTATATTTGTTATGGCTATGGCAATCTATAATCTTTCAAAATCAGATGGGGGAGTCCTGGCTGAAATTGTGTGCGATACTAATCCTTTATCAGGCACGATAGTTCTTATAAACACATATTATTAAAGAGACTGCAGGAAAAACTGAAAGAACACATTCTTGCCGGAGGCGAAAGCC
>JAKSLB010000011.1 GCA_024401435.1 Paludibacteraceae bacterium
AAAGAACCGAGAAAAAGAACCGAGAAAAAGAACCGAGAAAAAGAACCGAGAAAAAAGAACCGAGAAAAAGAACCGAGAGGAGGCTTCAAGGGCATCAAAATGCACAAAAGTGCAAAAAACCGCCCCATTGTGTGTGATATATTTTGAGGTTTGTTATGTACTGGATTCTTCTGACGCCACCAATTTAGGAATATACACAATGAATATAAGGTAGATAGTTTCCTTATTTAATATAGTGCCTTGTGTCATAAGGATATCAAATAAGAACATTACGAACAATGCACAAAAAATGGAATAAATGAAATATCTAATCCTATGCTTTTTGTGGATTGCGTAAGCGGAAATACAAAAAAGCAACAAATATATTGCTACATACGAGAGTGTTATGATGGTGTGGTATTCATAGTTTTTGTTTAGTATTCTATATGGGATTCCACTAAATGTATATGGGTTGAAGAAAACATCTTTTGAATCCAGACTGGGTTCATAGTCATCGTCACGATAAATTGCGTAGTCAATGTGATTAGGATAAATCCGTTTGCAAGATTCCTTTATGCAATATGAATAGAAGAAATCCCTAATGAGGCTATCTGCGAATGAAATAGTGTTTAGTTTTGCGATGTGTTTGTTGTTGTGTAAGGCAAGGGATGAGTCGTATACGGCTTTCAGCTTTGAATATTCGTAGATGTATCCGCCTGTTAATTCGTTTGAGTCATTCCACGATTCATATATTGACTTTCGTTCTTGGCGTACAATGTTGTTGTTGGTGTTGTACTTTTCCAAGAGTCTTTCGTTGGTCGCCATTTGGTCAAAGTAGGAAATTGTTGAGTATGGGATAAATGCAACGATAGCTATTGCGATTGCGACCATTATGACTTTTTCAATTTTGTTCATATTTGTACCCTTTTCCTTGTCTTTTCATATGGAAATATAGAAAATTATATAAGAATTGGCAAGGTATTTTGAATGTTTTTTACTTGACATACATAATATAACAAACCTATTAAGGAGTTTATGAGATGAAATTACTAGAGTCTAATGTAGCCGACTATGATAGTATAGACACCATTTGTAGTGAATGGGGCTATGAGGTCATGGATAGTGATGAAGAGGAAGGCACTTGGTTGATATACAAGAAGGGATGGGATGATGATATAAGTCTAGCCCCAAGTTTCAATGACTTGACCAATGAGTTGGAGGAATTGGAAGGATTCAAGTGGATATACAATGACACCGACAATGCTTCAATAGTATGTTGGAACAAGGACATGCTTCGTGAGAGCGGATTCCAGATATGCAGCAAGAGGGCAAGGAAGATGGATGAGGCTAGTGTGGTTGTGGAGTTCACGGAGGGTGAGATAAATGTAATCAACGAAGTCTTGAAGAACAAGAAATATGAGTTGAAGATAGACCCTATAGAAAGGGGTACTGGAAAGAGACCACACTACTTTAAGTTTGAATGTGACGGACAGAGTGTAGAGATTACCAAGCTAGGGGACAATAAGGTAAGTCTATTCATAGAATCAACCGCATATTGGGCTGAAGAAGTTGATAAGATGTTGAAGACCATAGAATATACAAGGTTCTATGCTGATAGGTTGGAGTCTTTGAGGATTTTCTTGAAGACGACCATTAGTCTATGTAAAAATCGTAGTGCTATGGGTTCTGACTTGTATGACTTGTATATTGCCTAACAATGAAAAAAACCGACCATTTAGGTCGGTTTTTTTATTCATTCCATATACCTAAAATGCCACAATTTTTTGCTCCGTTCCATAAGCGTTTTCATACCGACATTATCCATTGAATGCAGATACATATTTTTATGTAGATTTATATATCTATCTATGTATACATTGTTCAAGAAGAAAAGATTGGAGTCACCTTTTGGCAAAATGCCTTGAAAGTCGCATCCTACAAACCAAGGCAGCTTTAAGGTGTATTTATATGCCATTTCGCTCAATTCACGGGGCACAATGTCAAAGTTCTCAAATAAATCGCATCTATACTTTTCACCGACAATCAACGGGGTGTAGTCCAAGTTTTTCAACTTATTGTTTCTGCAATCAAATTCGCCATTGACATAATGTGGGCAACCCTTCAAACTTTTCAGATTATTGCCATATATGTTCATATATTGGTTTTGATTTATATCCAGTGTGTTCCCTACCGAAAGGATGTTTAGACCCAATTCATCCAATCCCATATCACTCAAGTCAACATAGTCACGGACTATGAGGGTCTTTCCCAAGTATTCCTCATAGTTATCGCAATCTAGGACATCTATCTTTATCATTTCCATATTATATAATTTAGCATTTTTATGGCATATTGTCAATATAAAAAAAGACCATTTATGTCGTTTTCATCTTGACAATTGTTATATAATTTTGTATATTTTTAGAAAAAAGGAGATATAATGGGACATCGTTATTACAAGGAATACACCTTTTGCGTTGGCAGTGAAATTCACGACAACGAAACCATATATAGGATTGAGGCACATACGAAGGCTGAGGCTATGAGGAAGGCTAGGGGATACAAGGTATTTCCAACCGACCGCATCAAGTTTTATGGTGCGAAGGTGATAGCCTATTGGTACAATGGCGGTTGGGTATGGAGTAGGTGATATGATTGTAGTTGACTACATAAACGAAAGCAATTATCACCAGTACAAGGGCATGACCATATCGGTTAAGAACGATGTGGTGTTGAGTGGTCTTGGGTTGGAGAATTTACCCATCAAGTTTGACATTGTTGGTAAGAATTTTGATTGTAGTGACAATCTATTGAAGAGTCTTGAAGGATGTCCTAGGAAGGTCGGTAGGTCTTTCAATTGTTCCTACAATAAATTGAAGGATTTGAAGGGTTGTCCAAAGGAAGTAAAGGTCATATTCAGTTGTAGTCATAATGAGTTGACTAGCTTGATTGGTTGTCAAGAGGTATATGAAGGGTCTTTTGATTGTTCCAACAACAAGTTGAAAAGCCTTGAAGGAAGTCCAAGGGAGGTAGGCACAAGTTTCACTTGTTCACACAATATTATAACAAGCCTAGAAGGGTGTCCAAGCATTGTCGGTTTGAATTTTTATTGTATTGGGTGTAGTTTGAAGGACTTGAAGGGTAGCCCAAGGAAGGTTGGAGGTATTTTCTGTTGTGTATGTAATAAATTGGAATCCTTGGATGGTTGTCCAAAGGAAGTAGGCGAGTTTTTTGACTGTTCCTACAACAAGTTGAAAATCCTTGACTATGTACCAGATTATGTTGGTGAGAAGTTCTTTTGTAGGGACAATCAAGTAGAAGATTCGGTGATTAAAGTCCTAAATGAAAGATATAGGAAGTTGCAGATATTGAAGAATGTAAAGAATAGTTTACGATAGTTCTAATATATAGACAGGCTATGTTCCCCCAAAGTGTTGATGAAACTATAAAATAATTTCAAACATATATAAACTATAGATATAAAGTGGAATACTGGCACTATTCTATGATATATACGAGTTTAAGTGGTTGTTATGCCACTATCCTATCTTGAATGTGCCAGATTCTAGATAGGATTTTTGTTTATGAAACGGGCGTATAAGATAAGATTATATCCTACGATAAAGCAACAAGTGTTCTTTAAAAAGACATTTGGTTGTGTCCGTTTCGTACAAAACAAGTATCTTGAACTTAAACAAGACATATACAAGGGAACTGGAAAGCAATTCTATCCAAAACTAGCAAACTATGTAGTTGTTGTGGTTACAAGAACACAACACTTACATTGAATGATAGAGAGTGGACTTGTCCTCAATGTGGTTCTTGGCTAGACCGTGATAAAAATGCTGCCGTTAACATCCTTAATGAAGGAAAGCGGATTTTAATGACTACCGTAGGGCTTACGGAAAGCGACATTTCGCCAAAGACTGTTGATACTGGTTGGGTTGCCAACCTTGAGCAGTAATGTTGTAATGCCTAATGTGTTGACATTGAAAATATTTTTATATTTTCATCAACACTTTGGGGACAGAGCCATAGACAATATGAATGATATTTTCTATATTGTATGTCATAGAAATAGAGGTATGTCAAATGTCAATCTATGGCAATTATGGAACAAGCATCAAGGAAGCAAAGGATATCAACGAGGCATTGGGTCTATGTGGATTGGATTACAATGTCTACAAGAAGGAGATGTTCTTCAACATAGACACCAAGAACGATATGGGGAATGTCGTTGAGGTAAAAGTGCCCATTGGCACATACAATGTCATTGTCGGTGAGCGTAATGGCATATACAACACATTGGGGATTGTAAGCAAGGACTACAAGCCATTGTCCAACAAGGAAGTCTTTGGGTTTTCTGACAAGATTGGCAACATCAAGTATGTATCTGGCGGTATAACTACAAATGGCATCAATTACATCGTTATGTCATTGGAAGATAACAAGTTGGATATAAACGGTCATAGTTTTGTACCGCATATTGTGTTGCAGAATTCATTCAATTCATATAATGTTAACGGACGCACTGGTGCAACAATCACCTATGTAAACAATGATGTTGCCTTTAGCCTTGGTGACAATATGTTCAATCTTGGCTTTAGAAGGAAGAGCCGTACTATGGGTGATATTCCAAAGGAAACTATGCCCATTGAGAAGTTGAAGACCCTAGACAAGGAATTTACTGAAAACATTAAAGCCTTGATGAACAAGAAGATAAGCCATATTGACCTATCCAACATCCTAGACCATCTATATCCAAGCAAGGATGATATGACCCCAAGTGCGTTGGTACGCAATGAGGAAAGGAAGATGAAGTATGTTGAGGAATACAACAAGGGTGAGGAAACCTATGGCAAGACTGCCTTCAATGCGTTCCGTACATATTTCCATTTCTTGAACAATGACAAGCCTAGGAAGGGTTGTGACAAGAATTTCCAGACATTGTTGTATCCGCACAACGATACATTGAAATACTTTATGGGAGTGTAGAGTATGAAGAAGGAAGAAAGGGTTTGGGTTCGTGTAGCCCCATATGCCATTGTCAAGTTCATTGAGGCGTTGCATAATACGGGTATCAAGAACATTTCGGTATCCCAAGAGGATGATACTCTATGTGTTTCTTGGGTGTATGGTCAATTATGGAAGGCTATTGACACCAATAATGAAATAGGTCAAGTCAATGGCTGATTTAGTTGATTACATTGATGAAAAGAACTTTAGAAGATACATAGGCAAGACTATATTTGTTAAAAGGAGTGTCCACCTTGTTAATATGAAATTGGTAGAATTACCTATCACTTTCATAGAAGTGGGTGGTAATTTTGAATGTCACCATAACAATTTGACATCATTGAAAGGATGTCCAGAGTATGTTGGTGGTGAATTTAATTGTAGTAATAATGAATTGACAAGTCTTGAACATTGTCCAGAGTATGTTGGTGGTAATTTTGATTGTGCTTACAATGAGTTGAATACACTAAAGGGAGTACCAAAGCATATTTTTGAAAATTTTGATTGTTCAGAAAATAAACTCACAAGTCTAGAATATGCTCCCATTGAGGTGGATAATCATTTTAATTGTTGTTGGAACAATCTAACTTCTTTAAAGCATTCGCCTAAAAAGGTTGGTGGTAGTTATTATGTACATAGGAATAGACTTAAATCCCTAGTTGGTGCTCCAAAGGAAATATATGGACATTTCTATTGTTCATATAATAAGTTGAGAACACTTAAAGGTTCTCCTAGGATAGTGTATGGGGATTTCAATTGCGATTGTAATTTGCTACATTCATTAAAGCATTCCCCAGAATGCGTTAGACATAATTTTAGTTGTATTGGTAATGCTTTGGATAGCATTGATGATGCACCAGGTATATGTACCACTTTCAGTTGTGATGATAGCACTTTATCCAATATACAAACGGAAAGGTATAGGAAACTATATGTCTTGTATAGGGATTGTGACAAAAAGGACATACCAAGCTGGATGGCTTCCTATATTGAATTAGGTTCAAAATTAGTATTTAGCCGTTGAGTTTTTAATTTCCTATATAGTTATTTTTCAAGACTTTCAACTTCCTATATCTTTCATTTAGCATATAGAGCATTTCAGTAGTAACATATTCGTTCATACTATAATACATAAAACTTGAACATTCAATAGGTGCTCCTTTCAAACTTATTAGAGGGTTGAATTCACAATTTATCCAACCATCTATTTTTTGTGGGCATCCTTCAAGATTCTTCAATTTGTTATATGAGCAATCAAAATAACCATTGGTTATAGATGGAGAACCTTTAAGTGAGGATATTTGGTTATGGGACAAGTCAATCCCACCTCCTATATTGGAAGGGAATCCTTCTAGGTTAGTTAATTCATTGTATTGGCAATCAAAATAATCACCAATTTCATTCGGTGCTCCATCTAGACTTGTCAATATATTGTCAGAACAATCAAAGAAACCACTTACATTTACAAACTTTATTGGTAATTTCTTCAATCCCAAGTGGCGTAAGCACACATTGCCTTTCACGGAAACTATACATCCTATGTATTTTCTATAGTTTCCAACATCAATGTCATTGTTGACAACAATGACTTTTTTGGTGTTCCAATCAATCGGTATTTCATTTATGTCAACATATTCAATTTGAACTATATTCATTTCATTATGTCCTAGTTGTCAAATGTTTTATTGAACTCTTTGAGTTTTTGTAATTTTTTATACCGCATTTCTAGAACGGATACCATAGTGCTTGATATGTTTTTGTTGTACGCACAATCTATGTAAGTTCCAATCATATCTGGAGCATCATCTAGGTTTTTTAAATCATTATGAGAGCAATTTAGGTAATCTTCTATTTCTTTAGGACTTCCAACCAAACTTGTCAACTTATTATGTGAACAATCAAAATATCCACATACTTTCTTTGGAGCACCTTCAAAGTTTGACAATTGATTGCATGAGCAATCAACATTACCGCTTACATATCTTGGAGCACCTTTTAAATTTGTTAATTGGTTATGGTAACAATAAAAACCACCACCAATTTTGAAATCCTTTGGAATATCTTCTAGACTTGTCAAATTGTTATTAGAACAATTGAAATGACCGCCAACATACTTTGGACATCCTTTCAATGTTTTCAAGTAGTTAAATGTAAAACTAAAATCACCGCCTATGTGTTTAGGTGAGTATTTTAGGTCTTTTAATCTATTTGAATCACAAATGAACTGACCATCAATTACTTTGGGGCAACCTTTCAAACTTGTCAATTTATTGTTTGTGCAATCAAAATCAACGACACATTCTGGGCAACCTTCCAATGTTGTCAATTCATTATATTGACAATGGAAATAAAAACTTACTTTGGGACTACCTTTAAGGTTTGTTAACTTGTTTTGGGAACAATAAAAACTCAAATGGATGTTTTCAGGTGCTCCATCTAGACTTGTCAATAGATTGTTACTACAATCAAACCATCCATTGACTTTCCTTGGACTTCCTTTAAGACTTTGCATATTGTTAAATGTACAATCAAAATTTAACACTTCATTTGGAGAACCAACCAAATCTTTCAATTGGTTGTATGCACATTTAAATAAACCACCAACTTTCTTTGGTGCTCCCTTTAATGATACCAATTCGTTGCTACTACAATCAAAATCACCGCCAACTTTCTTCGGTGCTCCTTCTAGACTTGTCAGATGATTGTATGAACAATCAAAGTTGCCACCTACAGATGTGAAATTGATAGGCAATTTCGCATCCGCATTAGTAAGTACGCCACATAAATTAACATCACCAATTACGGAAATGGTCTTGCCAATATATTTATGGTAATTTCCTTTATAAATATGGTCAACTTTCATTATGCATTTTCCCTATCAAACAATATTCGTAGTTTTCTACAACGCTCTTTAAAAATAGCTACACATTCCTTTGTTATGAATTCATTATAATCGCAATGTAAGCCTCCACCTAAATATCTTGGAGAACCTTTCAATTCTATCAATGGATTTCCCTTGCAGCATAATAGACCGCCTATGAATTCTGGACTACCTTCAAAGTTTTTTAGGAAATTATTCGTACAATCAAAATCTCCACCAACTTTCTTTGGTGCTCCATTTAGACTTGTCAAACCATTACCTCTACAATCAAAATAACCACCAACTTCCTTTGGACTATATTTTAAATCAATTAAACGATTATGATTACAGTCAAAGCTACAACCTACTTTCTTTGGGCTATGTTTTAAATCAATTAAACGATTATGAGAGCAATCAAAGCTACCACCTACTTCCTTTGGAACACCTTCTAGACTTGTCAACCTATTATGAGAACAATCAAAGCGTCCTGCAACTTTCAAGAACTTTATAGGTAGTTTGTGTAAGCCTAGACAACTCAAATCTACATCTTCATATACATTAAGGGTCATACCAATGTATTCCCTATAATTATATTCTGTTATTTCATTAGTGATTGTTAGGACTTCCATATTTGTATTTCTCATAATTATTCGTAAATGAAATCGTATACATCGGTGTTGGTGTTGTAAGCCAACGCCTTATACACGCCATTGTGTTCTACAAACTTCTTGAGTTTCTTTTTGGCTAGGTTTAAGTCAAATGTTTCAAGTGTTGAGAAGAAATCATTGTCATCATCAAGTACAAGCATAAATCCGTTTTCAGAGGAATCCTCATATAGATACCACTTTTCTTGTCTATCCGTGGTGAATGTATAGCAACCCTTATATTCACCCTTTTTGACAACGCTTACTTCAAACTTTTGTCTAATGATATTGAGTAGTTCTTCCATTTTAACCTCTATTTTGATGTTGTTTTCTATGTATTTTGTAATTTATGAACCATCATTCATCCTATGGCATAGTATTAAAATAACATAAACATCCTCAACTTTCTATATCTTTCGTTAAGAATATTTATCATTGTGTCTGTGATGTAGTTGTTTACATTGCATATTAATGATTCACCTACGAATTTAGGTGTTCCTTCTAGACCTATCAACTTGTTATAAGAACAAATGAAATCCCCACCAACTTTTTGCGGTGCTGCTTCTAGACTTGTCAAGTTGTTATGAGAACAATCAAAATCCCCACAAACTTCCTTTGGACATCCTTCTAAACTTGTTAGTTTGTTGTAAGAACAAATGAAATTACCACCAACTTCTTTTGGTGCTCCTTCCAGACTTGTCAAATTGTTGTTATGAGAACAATCAAAATCTCCACCAACTACCTTTGGTGTTCCTTCTAGACCTATCAACTTGTTATAAGAACAAATGAAATTACCACCAACTTCCTTTGGTGTTCCTTCTAGGCTTGTCAACTTGTTGTCAGAACAATCAAAATCACCACCAACTTCTTTTGGTGCTCCTTCTAAACTTGTTAGTTTGTTGTAAGAACAAATGAAATTACCACCAACTTCTTTTGGTGCTCCTTCTAGACTTGTCAAATTGTTGTTATGACAAATAAAATCACTACCAACTTTCTTTGGACATCCTTCTAAACTTTCCAACTTATTTTCATGACAATAAAAAGAACCACCAACTTTTTTCGGTGCTCCGTCTAAACTTGTCAAATTGTTAAAAGAGCAATTAAAATCACCACCGACACTAACGAAATTAATTGGTAGTTTTCCAACTAGAATGCTTACTATATCTACATTTCCCTTTACGGAAATGGTCTTGCCGATATAATCCATATAGTTATTTCTATTTATGTAGTCAACTTCAATCATAGTATTTTTAATCATTTAAACCGAAATGTATTAGACATTTTTTAATATAGCAAATTATGTAAGAATAATCAAGACTATGTATTGAAAAAATGATATAATTTACTATATTATGGATATGGAAAAGGAAATTATAACTGTTGACCACATAAGTAGATTCAACTATACGAACTATATAGACAAGTATGTGATTGTTGAAGGTGATGTGTTGTTGCAAAGTATGGGTATTGCTATTATTCCTATTAACTTCATCAAGGTATATGGTGATTTCATTTGTTATGAGAATGAATTGATTGACCTTGAAGGTTGTCCAGAGTATGTTGGTGGTAACTTTGATTGTTCTGATAACAATTTGGAATCATTGTGGTATGCACCAAAGGTAGTTGAAGGAATTTGTTATGATTGTAGTTGTAACAAGTTGGCAAGCCTTGAAGGTTCACCAGAGACCTTCAATGGTAGTTTCTTTTGCAATGGAAATGAATTTACAAGCCTTAAAGGAGCACCGAAGAAAGTAGGTGGTTCTTTCTATTGTTGTAACAACAATTTGACAAGTCTAGAAGGTTCTCCAGATTATGTGGGCAGTGAATTTGATTGTACTAGAAATCCTTTGACGAGTCTAGAAGGAGCACCTGAGTTTGTAGGTGGTCGTTTATTTTGTGATTCTATTCATATACAAAAATGCGAGTTGAACTTGGTCAATGAAAGATATAGAAAGTTAAATGTTCTTCATAAGTCATACAAAGGATAGGTGAGTTATATGGGTTGTGTTGATGAAATTGTTTATGGTGATGTGAATTATTTCAATTACGAACAATACATAGGAAAGACAATATCCGTAGTAGGTGGTAATGTCGTTTTGAGCAATTTGGCATTTAGAAGACTTCCTATCAATTTTGTTAGTGTGGATGGTGATTTTGATTGTTCATGTAGTAATTTGAATACACTTGAAGGTTGCCCAGAATATGTTAGGAGGAATTTTAATTGCTATGGTAATCAATTGTTGACAAGTCTTAAAGGTTGTCCAGAGTATGTTGGCGGTGAATTTGATTGTATCCATACTGCAATTACAACTCTAGAAGGAGCACCTAAATATGTAGGTGGTAGTTTTTATTGTCAACATAATAGGTTGACAAGTCTAGATGGATTGAACCTTGATGTGATATTTGGAGAGTTTCGTTGTAACCATAATGAATTGACAAGCCTAAAAGGATGTCCAAGAAGAATAAATGGTGATTTTATTTGTTCATATAACAAATTGACAAGTCTAGAATATGCTCCAGAATATGTTGAACAAGTCTTTAGTTGTAATAGCAATAAGATAACAAAACTAGAATATTCACCAAGATATGTTGGCGGTATGTTCAAATGCGAGTCAAATGAATTGTCTAATTTGGAAGGAGCACCAAAAGAAGTTGGTGGATTTGATTGTTCAAATAATGTTTTGTTGAGTCTAGAAGGGTGTCCAACAAAAGTATATGGTTCGTTTGATTGTTCAAATAACCATTTGACTAGACTAGATGGTTGTCCTAGTGTTGTTGAAGGTAATTTTAATTGTGCCAACAATATTTTGAATAGTCTAGAGGGATGCCCTAAAAATGTGAAATCCTTTTATTGTACTAATAATAAGTTGAGAAGCCTAAAAGGATGTCCAAGGAACATATATGGTAGTTTTTGTTGCAACAACAATAAATTGACAAATTTTAATGGATGTCCAGAATATGTTGAAGGTTTCATTGATGTAGAAGGTTGTGACATACAAAAGCAAGAATTGTATATTTTGGAAAAAAGGTATAAGATGATGAAGGTTTTTAAGAACAATGAGGTAATGAATGACAAATGATGAAGTTATCTATGTTAAGAACATTCATAATGGAAATTATAAGAAATACATAGGAAAGACTGTATTTGTTAACGAAAATGTTACTTTAGATAATATGAATTTTAAAAGATTGCCAGATATAAAGTATCTTTATGTCGGTGGATACTTTAATTGTTCAAATAATCATTTGACAAGTTTAAAGGGATGCCCAAAGGAAGTCGGTGGTAATTTCTTTTGTTCTTACAACAAATTGACAAGTCTAGAATATGCACCAAAGTATGTCGGTGGGAGGTTTGATTGTAACGGCAATAAACTTACAACATTGAGTGGGGGGCCTAATACGGTTATTGGTGATTTCATATGTGTACGCAATATGTTAACAAGCCTTGAAGGTTCTCCTAGTTGTGTCGGTGGAGATTTCATTTGTAGTAAAAATATGTTGAAAAATTTTGAAGGTTCTCCTAAATATATAGGCGGTGACTGCCAATTTAGTTATGGTCAAGATTTTAGTCTTGATGGCTTTTGTTGTGAATATTTTGGTGGAAAACTAATAACTTCTTTATATTCTATTGCTCCAGATGGAAAAGTTTCTCATATTAGTGATGAAAAATTTGTAATGGATATGGAAATCATAAATGAAAGATATAGAAGAATGAGAATGTTCAAGAATCCTACAATTGATGAATATTTAAAAAATGAAGAATAAGCATTGACAAATATTATATAATTTATTAGTTTTGGTATAAACAAAGCGAGGTATGTATGAAGCGTTTTTTGGATGGTTTTGAGAAAGGAATCAATGCATTTGCACCTGTTGTTGGTGGTGCTATCGGTGGTATGTTGCTTGTAAAAGGGTGTATTGAAAAGGAAACCATTAGCATTGTTTTAGGTGTTTTTGTTATTGTTGCGAATATGATTTCATCCTATATGTGGAAAAAATAAACAAAGAGAGGTAAGTTATGCCTGAATTCAATGACATCTTTAATTCTACAATGACTATGTTGAACATTCCACAAGGTTCGTTCAATGAAAAGTACGCAAAGCCCATTGATGAACTTGCAAGCCTTCTTGAAAAGGAAGGGATTGAGTTCTTCTCTAGGAACATCCACGATGGAAAGCAGTTGCTTTTCTCTTGGTGTGGCGGTGATGTGGTATGTCATTCTGGTTCATACGGAAGTGGTGGTGGATTGCTTGAAGTGATGGGAGATATGCTTCTTACGAAGAAGGAATCATCGGTTGATTCCGTATTGGGCTACCTTTCCGTCAATGATGTGTTTAAAAGGGTCAAGAAGGCTTGGAAGAAGACCAATGCAAAGCAAGACTGACATAGTAGAAAAGTACAAGAAACAACTTGGTCAACTAACTAGGGCAACCGAAAGGAAAATGCTCAAGAAGGATATGGAAATATACTTTCTTGAGCAAATGATTGAGGATTTCAAGGCTCTATGCGATGAAGAACAAATTGAAATGGTTAAAAACCTAGATACACAAAGGAGAAATAAATATGAAAAACATAAACATTGAAATTGATTGGACTCAGGAACCTTCTATGGGTTCTCCTATCATCAAGACAACAAAATTAAATGTTCCATATGATGAAGGTAAGAATATTGTTGCCTTGTGGCAGTGCGGTCAATGCATTGAAGAAGAATTTTGTGATTGGCGTTTTAATAAATTGGATAGAATTTTTGAATCTGAATTTGGAATTACGCCTGAAGATTGTAGTTTTGATGAAGTAGATGGTGTTTCTTGTGGTGTTCCTTATCCTATGACTCTCCGTGTTGATGGTGTAGAAATCGGTATGATTGAGGACTGCGGTGTTTATGGGTATGATGATTTGTTTGACCCCACTTGTGATGACTATGAAGAGTTCTACAATGAAAAGTTGTATGAATTGATTAATGAAATAGATTGTTAGTATGGATGATGTAATCCTAGTTGAATCTATTTGTCCTACAAACTATAAGCAATTCATAGGCGAGAAGGTTTCCGTATATGGAAATGTCAATCTTCATGGTTTGGAATTGACAAGGATACCTATCAATTTTGTAGAGGTGAGGGGATACTTTGATTGCGGATATAACAACCTTGAAACATTGGATGGTAGTCCAAGGACAGTAGGAAGGGAATTCTTTTGTTGTCAGAATCATTTGACAAATCTAAATGGAGCACCATCTAGGGTTTGTGGTTCTTTTGATTGTAATAACAATGACTTGACAAGTCTTGAAGGAAGTCCGTCCTATGTAGGTTGTACATTTGATTGTTCTAATAATCAATTAAACAATTTGATAGGTTCTCCAAAGGATGTTGGTTATTTTGATTGTGAATATAACAATTTGACAAGTCTAGAAGGAGCACCAAGCAATACTAGAGGTTTCAATTGTTCGTTCAATTTGCTAGAAAACCTAATTGGTTCTCCTAGGGTCATTGAAGGTTCTTTTAGGTGTAAGTACAATCAAATCAAAAGTCTTGTTGGTTGTCCAGATTATGTTAACGGTGAATTTGATTGCTCTAATAACAAAATCAAAAGTATTGATGTGCTACCGAAGTATGTAGATAAGTTCTTTTGCGATAGTGTAGATGTCAACGCATTAATAATTATAAATGAAAGGTATAGGAAATTGAAGGTACTTAAACAAAAGGTTTGGCAGATAGCCAATAACACAGAGGAGTAATAATGAAAAAGGAAGATTTGGAAAAATTCAACCCTATTATGAAGCAAACCCTAAAGTCCCAAGCGGAAATCTTAAAGTTGTTGCTTTATATTTCCATTGTTTTCATTTTCCAAATGTATTCATTGTACCAATATCTTAATGGAAACCATTGGGTCTATATTATAACGGCTACCGCTTGCGTGTTCTTGATTTGTTACAATGCTTTTAGGTTGTTGATTGAATTTTCTATGTTGATTACATTGAATATGTCAAACCTATCAGTCAACACCATTAGTACATTAAGGGCGTTCTTGGAAAAAAGAGATGACCTATTTGAAAAAGACAATTTGAATACCTAATTCAACAAGAAAAAGGATTTCCTTCATAGGAAATCCTCTTTTTCATTTATTTTTAATGCATCTTTTAATCCAAGAAAGTAATTCGTTTGGTTTGCCTATACTTTCGTAGTATCCACCACCATCCCTTATTTTTACGGATATGTCTTCGCCTTCAACGCATAAAGAAATGAAGTAGTGGTTTCCATCATCAAGACTACAAGAATATGTTGTGAAACTACCATCACTCATATCAAAGCCTATCATTGAAACCTCATTGAATATATTACGCAAATCCATAACGAAACAATTCTTTATGACTTTTTTCTTCTTTAGTTCCCTTTCAACATCAATATATTTCGCCTTTAATAACGATGTTAAGTCATTTGTCATTTCATCTAGGTCTAGTGCAAGAAGGTCATTGATACTATATTCTTTTGTGACAGAACATTTTATTACATTATAGCCATATTCCATACAATGAACAGATAACAAGTCGTCTTCGCTAAATGGTACATCACCATTCAACTTTGTAATCCTAAATGTATGGTCTTCATAGTCCATCTTCATCATACCATCTTCGTGACCAACCCAAGAATATTTAGGAAGTTTTGATTTCCATTTTCTTTCATACTCATCACAAAAATTATTGAAAATTTTAAGGTTTTCTAGTCTTTCTTCTTGTTTCATGCGTCAATCACCCAATAATATTTAACGAAGTCGCAAAATTCTTTAACTATTTTATTTAAATCCGTGTCTATGTTCCCAGATATTGTCTTTTCTTGTGAGGATTCAAAAATACCTATGATGTGTTCTTTTGTATCGTAGGTTATGTGTATATAGATAGAATCCTCTGGATTTTCGCCAAGTATACACGCATAGGTATTTCCAAAAACAAACTTAAATGTATATCCGTTTCTTTTGACTTCTTCAAAGAATTTAAGAAGCGAAAGTTTTCTCAACTTTATTTCTCTATTGACATCAATAAGTTTATGGTTTCTAGCAATCTTAATGTCCTCCAATATCTTTGAAGGTTCTATGTCTAGTAATTTGTCAAGGTCATATTCAATATTAACCGATACATCCTCATTACACAAAGTGCTAACTATTATGGCATCCTTTTTATTCTTCTTGATTATAATGTCATCACGCACTTGAAAGTAATATGTAACATTGTCTTTAACATAAAAAAACTTTCCACTATCAACATACCCAAAGTCTATGTTCCATTTATTTGAGTAATCTGTCATAGTTTTAACGAAATTTGAGTGTATTGGTGTTGGCATTTTAATCTCTATAGTTTTTTGTTTTTAACCACCATAAAAATTATAAAACAAAATGGTTTTTGTCAATAGATTTTAACCAAAGACTTGACAACTCTTATATAATTTTCTATATTATATGGTATGAATGATGTTTTAGTCATAAATGGTGATATAGAATACTTGTATAGTAGTTACGAAGGAAAGAACCTTATTGTGAATGGTTCTGTTCATTTGGATGGGAATGTGTTCCCATTTGAATGTAATTTCCTATGCGTAACTGGGGATTTTTTCATATCAAATCCCCAATTCAATACAATGAAGGGTTGTCCTATGTATGTAGGCGGTAGTTTTATTTGGAGTAACGAAAAATCCAATCCAAAATACCGTTTGACATCATTCAAGCATTCTCCAATATATGTTGGTGATTCATGTTCATTTTATTCCATTGATGCTAGAACTATGGCTTCAAGCAATCTTGAGTATGTAAGAATGTTAAAACTTGAAGATATGAGGAATTTTGTTTCATTAAAGGGTTCACCGAATTGTGCTAATTATTTGTATATGCGTAATATGCCGAAATTGAAATGCTTTGATGGACTACCTAAAAGCATTACGGAACTTGTGATATATGACATTCCAAATATTTTCTATTTGGGGAGAAATGTTCCAAAGCATTGTAAAGTTATTTGTGGCAATTGCAATGCATTAGGAAAATATGATGTTTATTTTCACAATAATAAAGTGTACAAGGTGAATACCGATGAACAAAATGCAAGAAATGATAAGATGAAAAGTATAGTGAAGTCAAAGGTTATTTTGAAAATCAAGGAAGAATATGGTTTTGATATCACAGATTATGTGAGGTAGTTATGGAAAAGTATGATGTTGATACAATTGATGAATCCAATTGGCAAGAATATATAGGCAAGAAAGACCTTTCCGTAAAGTTTGTGAAATTGCGTAAATGTAGTTTCAATGATAACAAATTGCCTTTTACTTTGAACAAGTGCGAAATGTGTTGGGTAATTGATTGCAACCTTAAATCTCTTGAAGGTTTTCCTAAAGAGGTTGTTGGAAACTTTTATTGCAGTGAAAACCCATTGAAGAACCTTGTAGGTAGCCCAAAGATTGTAGGCGGTAATTACTATTGCGACAATTGTAGACTTGAATGTCTAGAAGGTGCTCCAGAACGCATTGGAAATGGTGATAATAAGGAGGCAAGTTTCTATTGCTATGACAACAAATTGGAAACCCTAAAGGGTGCTCCAAGATATGTATGCGGTGATTTTGATTGCTCTGGCAATTACATCACATCGTTGGAACATTCACCTGATTATGTTGGCGGTTCGTTCATTTGTGATGACGGAAATATACCTAGTGAAATGGTTTCAGTGCAAAATGAAAGGTATAACAAGTTGAGGATTTTGCACAAGAATTTCAACGATGATTAAAATTATGTAAAAAACTATTGACATTTCTTATTTAATTATCTAAATTTAATTTGTTAAACCAATATTCCTAAATAACCCCTAAAGAATGGAGATGTGGAATAAGACCAAAGGAGATAAAAATGGCAAAGGATTACAATACTATGGTGAGTGCGTTTATTGGCACTCTAAAGACAAAGAATACCATCAATTCCTATAGGAATCAACTTACAAAGTTTGAAACATTCATTAAAGGCATTGGAAAGACCTATGACCAAATCACTGCCGAAGATGCTGAAAAGTATAAGAAGTCTGATTTTGTAAAAAAGGCATACAAGCACGGAAAGTGTGTAGGCAATAGTACACCAAGTTCAATGAAGTGTCATTTGAACGCAATTTCTTCATTTTATAAATTCCTAAACATTGAACCTAATCCGTTTGTTGGACTCCGTGAAAGTATCAAGGAAACGAAGGTTGAAAAGTTCAAAGTGCCTACAACCGATGAAGTAAAGAAAATCATTTCTGACACCGATATGTCAAATGAATTGAGGGTGGCATTGATTTATTCAACAATCTATGGTGTAAAGATTGGAAATATCAAGGATTTCAACACAAAGGATTGTGTAAAGGTCAATAATTTCAAGGTTACTGATTTTATGAAGAACAAGGACTTTGAAAATGTTGATATTTCAAACATCAATGTTTCCGCTTTGAAGATGCGTTTGTCTTACTATATGAAACGAAAGGTTTCTGAAGGATTGTTGAATGAAGAATATTCATTCAAGGATTTCCGTCATTACTATGTGTGTGAGTTGTGCCGTGAGGGTAAGTCTAGTGAAGATATTTGCAAGATTTTGAACTTCTCAACAGTATTCAACACAAATCGTTACATTGAAAAGTTGAAGCCGTTTATCTAATATGAGTGTTAATGCAATTTTGGAATCTATGACAGACCCTATATTCATAGATGTATATAGGTTCTTGAAACATAAGAATGGTGATAAAATCACATACTACAAGAAATTCATGGGTAAACCTTATATTAAGGTTGAAATGGATGGTTTGGGTATTTATAAATTGTATGTGATGAAGTTTAAGTTCTTCAAAAAATATAAGGATTCCTATTTTGATGACAATTGGTGTTGGGTTTCATATCCACCAACCAATGACCTATGTCATTTGATGAAATTGGTTGGAGAACTTTCAGCTTTCAAGAAAAGGTATAGGGATAGGGAAATGGAACTTGATGCTATTTCTATTGAAGAAAATTCATAAATGGAGAAAAAATATGACAAAATTCTTTGTATTGAGTGATTTGCACTTTGACCAGTATTTGGATGAGGTCGGTGAAAATGGTATGGTGCAAATGTATGAAAGTTATCTTTCAAAGATTGATGACATTAGTGAAAGAACATTGCTTTGTGCAGGGGATATTTCTGGAAGTATCCAAGGTTGGAAGAATGCAAAGTTCTTGTTTGATAAGTTCAAGAAGGTAATTCTTGTCCTTGGCAATCACGATATGGTTAGATTGTTCAAGAATGAAATCAAGGAAGATGGCTATTACCAAAATACGGAAAGCAAGGTTTCTTGGATTAAGAAATATGTGAAAGAGAACTGTCCAAATGTAATCTTGCTTGATGGTGAATGTATTGACTATGAAGGTATCAAGATTGGTGGTACTTTCGGTTGGTATGATTGGGTGGATGATGAAAATCCTCTTGATGAAATGGAGTGGAAGGATTGGTTTGATGGATATTATTGGAACTATTACAATCAAAACCTAAAGACCATTGCGTACAATGAGGTAAAGAAGATGAAGATGGTTCTAGACCAAAAGCCAAATATCTTCATCACCCATGTAGCACACGCATCTTGCAATACAAATCCAATGTATCGTGGTAGTAGTAGCAACAAGTTCTTCTATTATAGTCCAGATGAATATGAGTTGGAAGGCTGCAAGTATATCATTTGCGGTCATACCCACGATTCGGTATTGAAGAATGAGGATGGACATATCATTATGTGTAATCCTATGGGATATGCCAATGAGGAATCACCATTGAAGTTGAATGGTCTTGAATTGAAGGATTTCTTGTTTGAGATTTAATTGTATATGTGAAAATTTTCAACTATAGGTAATAATATGGGTTTTTTCGGTTATAATTTAAATTGTAACTCAATCAATGTACATTTAGACCACCATTTGGTATACGAAGAAGATGATGTCAATGACATTGTTGATAAGTATGAAACAAAGATTGGTGAACTACAAGAGGAAATAGAAAGACTTAAAGAAGAAATTGCCGATTTGAAGGCATAGAAAAAAGGGTGAGGAACTTCCTCACCCCTTTTTGAAATTTATTTCAAATCTAACGATTAGAGTTCAATTTCATCAGCTTCCTTGGCAACTTCACCATCAATAGCGGGCCATTCTGCCTTAACTTCATCGGCAACATAGTCGCCAGCGGAGAGAAGCATATAGTCGCCAACCTGGGTTTCTACAAAGAGAGCGGAAGCGTCAACAACATCAGACTTGCAATAGCCAGCACCGAAGTAGTGAGCGGAATCAGCAACCCAATCTTCTTGGGGGAGCTGCATCTTCTTTACCTTGTAGAGGTCACCAACGAAGGACTTGCCTTCAGCCATCTTGTGATACCAACCATCGGCATAGGATGCGGAATCAAAGAGGTCTTCAGGCTGAACATAATCATTACCTTGGGTATAAATTGTAGCAGTACCTAACATAATTATTATTCTCCTTTTAAATTAGAATTCGTTAATGTTCATAGAACCGTTGTTAGAGAACAAGCCATCAAACTTGATATGACGATAGTAGTTTTCTGCACCGAGTAGGTTGTTGCAGAAAGCATATCTGGACATAATGCCAACTCTTGGAGAGAAGTCATAGGGGTCCTTTGCGTCATCAACAACATTAGTTACATAAGGACAGAAGATAACACCAGCATCATCGTTAGTATTACCCTTGTATGCCAAGAGAACTTCGTTGTTGTCAGTACCGAAACCATCGGCTGCGTAGTCATCACGGAAGATACGAATCTTGCCGTTTAGAGTACCAATTTCCTTGGTAGCAACATCTTGGTTGATGGTGGACTGAATCTTGTTGAAATAGACGGAGGATGCTTCAAGAGCGGTAGCAACATTGGGGGAAACCACGGCAATGTTAGCAGTACCTCTACGGGTAGCAACACCAATCTGGTTAGCATAGTTGGTAATGATGGTAATCATGTTGGAGAATCTTTCCTGAGACCAACGACCAACCCAACCATTGCCAGCCTTGTCATCAGCAGCCTTAATGGTCTGCATATTGCAAAGAGCCTTACAATGACCGATAGTTTCACGGTCAATTTCAGCGGTCATTTCGTACTGGAGCACTTCAAGCATGTGCTTCATAATATCAATGCCCTGCATAGTCTTGATGTCATCAATGACTTCCTTGGACATAGAAGCAGCCAACTTTCTAGTCTGTGCTTGGATTGGCTGGCTTTGGAATTGGATACCGAGTTCTGGCATCTTTTCAAAGCGTTGAGCATCACCACCGAGCTTCCAATGTTCTGGAACGGACACATCGGCAGCTGCGGTACCTGCATCGGGAATACCACTTGCGTTAGCGGTAGAGCCAGTGAAACCGCTAAAGCGGTCAACTGCCTTCCAAGCGGCTTCAACGATTTCGTTGGGGTTCTTGGTGTGGTAGATGTTACGGATTGCGAACACCTGACCGATAGGACCAGTCATAGGCTGGACACCAACGAGAACATTGGCGAAAAGGTTGGGGAAAACTCTACGGACTAGGGCAGAGGAAATCTGTGCATAAGCACCCTTTGCCTGACCACCAGCGGGGATACCTTGGTTTAGACCAGTAGGAGTGAGACCGATACCGAAGTCTTCATTGAGCATGAAGTTCTTCTGGTTTTCTAGAAGGATTCGTGCGTTTTCACGAATAGTAGAATCTGAAATCTTATTCAACTGATACTTATCTTGTTCAGCATTTTCACGGATAAGACTACGAGATTTATTCTTAAAAGTAATCATTGTTTTTTATCCTTTTTTATAAGAGTTTGTTTACCATAGATGAATAAGAGTCATCAGATTCATCAATAAGTTTTCTAAATTTGGACTTTACAAAGTTGTCGGTTGATTCATCCATACGGAACTTCATCTTTCTAGCGGAACGCTGTTCCTTTAGTAGCTTGGTTTCGGACTTTCTCATTTGGATAGTCTTTGCCATTTCAGCCTTTTCTAGAAGCATGTTCTTGAAATCATCAATGTCGTTCTTTGTTTCTTGATATTTCTTGTCCTTGAAGAATTCGTTCAAGGTAAGAGAGTCGCTTGGGGAAAGGTCTTTGGTCTTTTCAGCGATGAGAGCCATCTTTGCATACTTTTCGTTGGATTCTTGAAGTTGCATATTTGCTTCAACATGGGACTTTAGACTTTCTTCAAGTTCAGCAATTTGAGCCTTTGCATTTGCCAACTTCTTGTTGCCACTTCTATCAAGAGGAACATACTGTTCTTCAAAGAGATTCTGAATACCAACGATGATTGGTTCAAAGGTTTCATTGACAGCCTTCAACTTAATCATATCTGGAGTGATTCTCTTTGCAATAGTACCTTCAAGATACAAGTCCAAAGACTTGATGGTAGCATCTTCAATTCTCTGAAGTTCCTTTGCATAGGATTCCTTCAAATTGTCAAGTTCTGCACCATACTTTTCCTGATAGCCCTTTTCAAAGTATTCTTCAATGAAGGAAGCGGACTTTTCTTCAAGAAGTTTTGCTCTTTCTTGAAGCATTTCATCAGCCTTCTTTGCAAGGGTGATAGCCTTGGATTCGCAATATTGGTTAGCAAGTTGTTCAAGTTCGGCAGTCTTTGCGGTAACGGCAGAGTCAATTTGAGTTTGACAATATTCATCAGCCTTTGCACCCATTTCAGCTTCAAGGGAAGCCTGTGCTACGGCTAATTCTTCCATAACCTTTTTGTCAACTGCGGTCTTGAATGCAGTTTCAATGGCAGAAATATCGTTTTCTGAAATACCAAGAGATAGTAATGTATTCTTTATTTCTTCCATTTTTATTATTCCTTTTTAGGGGTTTGTATTATATATTTTTAGCCTTTCCAATTTTTTTAATTTTTCCCTTAAAAAACAAGAAACACCCCATTTATGAGGTGTTTCTATACAACTTATCAACAATTTGTCAATATTAAGCCATTGTAACCTTTAAAATGCTTGAATATTCCTTGTCAATTGCCGTAGCCAAGTGTTTTAGTTCCGCACCGATGGTGAGGTTTGCGTGTCCAACTTCGCTACTAACCCTTCCTTCTTCATCTTCACGGATTACATAGACAATATCATCATCATCTTCGTATACTACCTTCAATAGTTCATCAAACTTGATTCCATCAAAGTCAACTACGCAAGTGACTATTCCGTTTGCATTGTCAATGTTTTCAATGTCTAGAACAATGTCGTGGGTTGAAAGAAATTCATTGAGCATTTCAATCACTTCTTCAGCTTTGTCGGTTTCCAAATGGTATTCGTTTAGCAAAATCATATTGTTTCCTTTTTTACTTATATATTGCATCAATGTCATTTTGTGGTGGTATGCTATACTTCATTTCGGTAACATACTTGCCAGTCAATATGTTGTTGTCGGCATCCAAGAATTCCTTTTCGTGGATTTCACCATTCCATTTATCCAAGTTGAACCTATCCCTCATAGATGTTTCTTGTGTCTTGGGGTCTATCTTGTAGTTACCGCTAATGCCTACATAGGTCAATTCGCTTGTTGCACTTGTGGCACTTACATTGCGTTCCCTTGTATGGGAGTTCATATACATCTTGATTTGGTCAATGATTACACCATCGGCTATCTTGTTGTAGATGAAACCTTCTAACTTGAATGATGCCTTGATAAATACTTCCCTCTTTTGTTCTTCACCAAATTCCAATCCGTCATAATCAATGTTTATGCTATCCATTATAATCTTTATATCCCTAGTTATGTCAAAGAACCAAAATTCCTTTACATATAGGAAATTCTCTGGATAGAACTTTCTTGCTATTTGTTCCATTATTTGTGCAGCATCCGTAAACTTGTCGCAACTTGCCACTAGGTCAAATTGAAAGTTGTATGGAATGGGCATAGTGTCCTTCCAAAACATCTCTTGTAGATGATATGGAACTTCTGGCATTTTAGATGAATACCAATCACGGGCAACACCTGGGGATGTTTGTCTTTCGCTATCCCAAGTTAGTTGTGATATTGAATATGTGATGTTTGGTTGTTGGATTATATAGGTGTTTCCACTTTCTTGTTCGGTTCTATAATCGTGTGCCTTGCTACGAGGACCGTACTTGATAGGAACTTCTATTATTTTAGCCATCTTTCCATCTTCATCGTGACGGATTACATGAATGTCCTTGAAAAAATCACCAAAACATATTATGTAACTCCTAATGGTGTCCGCAAAATAGTAGTTACTTGGTGCTACCTCTTGGTTTTGTGCGTTCTTCCAAAATCCGTATTTTTGTGGATTGTATGCACTATTCTTGAAATTGTCAAAATCAGCCATACATTATATATGAAAAAACCTTGGTTTTACCCAAGGTATTTTTCATCGGTACATCAAGTCAATCACACCACTACAAGGACTAAATGTGAATTCCGCAAAATATATCCTATTCACATAGAAGAAATCTATTCTAACGAACTTGAATGGCTTGCATAATTCCTTCACTATCGGCTTCATTTCATCCAAGATTTTTATGAAGTTTGAAGGAAGGTCTTTCATTTCTGGTTTAGCTCCTATAAAATATGGAGTAGCCTTTCCGTTGGAATCAACATTCGCTAGGTTTTGTATCACATTCTTACTTGATTTCTTATGAAGGTTCAAGCATACTATTTCACCATCAACACAATAGAACATCCAATCAACGATGTTTCCGTTGTATAGTGAGGGTTGAATTAAGAAACCTGGTTTTATTCCTTCGTATTGCCATTCGTAGCCAGCTACATAGGCATAGTTCAAAGAAAGCCATTCATTCACCTTATCTATTGTGAATTGCTTGTTTCCACCCTTGTAGAACTTTGTGTTCCAACCGCTTCCGTGATTTGTCTTTACATAGAAATAGTTACAATTTCCATAGACATCACTAGGTACATCCAAGTCATTTGTAGTTATTTTCCTATATTCAGACTTGTATGTGGGAACTAGCAAGTGTTCAAGACCAAGGTTTGTTAGATATTCCCTAGCTGCTATCTTGTCTGATAGTTGGGTTTTCAAAGTATTCTTGTCATATATCTTGGCATTGCCAATGATACCCTTCAAGTCATTTGAGTTTATATCAACGCCCTTGTTCTTCAACCAATTTATGGCTTCAATCTCTCTAATAGACGGTTCAGAGAAACGGAATAAGTTGTATTCCGTTTGTTCCTTGCCTTCAAGCCATAGTTTCTTGTATTCTTCTTCCGTCATATTATCTTGTGTACTTTGATGTATATATAGTTCCTTGTGCAAAAGAGTAATCAGGTAATCCTAGTTCCCTTGCTCTCTTTTTAATTTGTTCTTCCCTAGAAAGAACTTCATTTGAGGTTTCCTTGTTGATATGTTCCTCAACCTTTGCTTCGGTTTCTACATTTTGCACATAGGGTGTCTTGTTAACAACCAAGTCGGTCTTTAATTCAACCTTCTTTGACATATTGTCCTTTGGTTGTTCATTTTCATCCTTTTTAACCACAATGTCCGTTTCATTGGGTTCTTTGGACATATCCTTGATGTTGAACTTCTTTAGACATTGGTCACATAGACCACTCTTGTGATAAATTCCGTGAATGCCTACAAAGTGTTGTTGTCTTTCATTACAAGAAATACACATTGGGATTTCATCATTGAGTTCAAAGTGATTGACATATTCCTTAACTGTATAGTCTGGTTCTTCAACCGAAATATGCTTTAATAGTTTTTGCTTGGAATCAAATTCCGCACCACAAATTTTACATTTAAAAGTTTCTTTTTTCATACTGTTAAATATATATTTTCAATTTTTTTCTATATTTCATCCGTATGGATACATTAGAAACGCTTAAACAATATCTTATAGACCTTGAATGCGAACATTATGAGTTCAACAACGATGATGTTGTAAATATGACCCCTATCGCATTAAAAGTGGCATATGTTAGACTTATTAATGATGCGGAAAAGTATGATGATGTAGAATTGAATAGGAAGAAGAAACTACTAACACTGCAAATGAGATTGAATAATGTAGTAATTCCTCAAGATAGAGATTTTTGGCTATACGAAATTGAATTGAAAAGTGATATTGAGACTCTCATTCAATGTTTGAATGTTTCTAACGAATGCAATAATAAGAATAGTGAAAATGAAAAGATTAAATGAATGTACAATCAATGAATATTTCTATATCCTATCACATAGTCAATTTATGCCATTTAATAGAGATGACATCAAAACTTTGAATGACTATGAATTGAACATATTCTATATCAAGATAATGAAAGCAAAATGCGATGATGTAGAATGGGCTAGGACAAAAAAGTTGATTGAACTTGAAATGGCATATAGAGGTGTTAAGATACCACTTGAAAAGGATATGGATGCATTTCAAGAGTCTCTTTTGATGGCACTTAATAGATTGAAAATTCAAGAAAAATGGAATGAAAATTTGACAAACATTATATAATTTTGTATATTTATCTTGGAATGATTATATGGGAGATTGTATGGGAGATTTGGATGATTTAAACGATTTGAAATATTTGAAAGGTTTGGACGGATTTTTTAAAGGCGATGTTGTATATGTCAACATTGAAAGATACAATGAAGACATTTCAAAGTTGTCAGATGATGATTTGCGATATCTATTGATTCAATGGACTAATGAATCACAAAATTGGATTATATGTAGTAAAAAATTGAAGTGCGAAATTGAAAGAATCAATAAGTTGTTTTTACTTGAAATCTCATATAGGAAATCAAAAGGCATAAATATTAAACCTATTACACTTATGGAAAGGAATTTCCCAAAGATTGGTAACACATATTATACACTTTAAGGTTGTGTTATGGAATTGGCATTAGACAAAATCAAGACTATGGTTGACTTTATTACCACTAATGGAATTAAGGATTATTCCATTCATCATAATCAATGTTCTTTTGGCATTGAAAATGTTAGTAATGTTAAAAGTTTTAGCGTATTTGTTAATGGAGATAACAATCAAATTACCGCTGGATTCTACGACATATATGGAAAAGTTTGTAATGTGAACAATTTCTCATTGGATAATATGTCATTATGTGAATTGATAAGACATATTCAAGTAGAAAAGGAAAAGGCTGATGAGGAAGCTATAAAAGAAAAAATGGAACAAGATTGTCGTTTGGAAAGAAAAAGAAAATTGACATCTATGTTGATTCATAGGTTTTTTGGTGAATATAAACCTGAAAAGGATACCACAAAACAAGAATGTTATTTGTTTGAATATGGTGGTTATTTCTATGAGTGTTCGGTGTCATTATGTGATGAATTGACAGTAAAACCTTATAGTATAGTTATCATCAAACGAAGAAAAATAGGTGATAAGAAATACCTATTATTATCTGGTGATTTCTATGAGGATGAAATGGATATGATTAAAGGTATGGTTGATGGTTTCATCAAAGGTAGCTAAAGTGTTATCAATGTTTGTGTATTGAATAAAAAGACCACCATAATTGGTGGTCTTTTAGGCTAACTATGAGGACACATTCTTTTTTCTATATCAGGTATGAAATTTGAGAAATCCACACAAGGAACGAATTCAACATTTGGTTTGTCATTTACTTCTCCCTTGCCGATTCTTACAAGCATCATTTCCTTGACATCAATACCACATCTCTTTTTAAGCATATACTTGTACATAGAAAGTTGTAGTGAATAGTGGTGATAGTTTATGTCATCATATTCATGAAGCTCATTCTTCATCTTATCACCGAACTTACCTACCTTGTCAATTGTCTTTGATGTTTTCCAGTCAAGTATAGCCCAAGAGTCCGTTGTCTTGTTATAGCATAATAGGTCAATAGTGCCACCTAACTTGAAATCATCATCAAACACTATATATTCCGCTGCAATTGGAATGAAATGCTTAACCAACTTTTCATATACAATGTCACAATTCTTTACATATTCTAGAAACTCTGGGTATCTTTCCCATTCTGGTGTACCTTCATATAGTTTTCTATTCCACTTTAGTTCAAGATACTTATGAACTTCCGTACCCATATCGGTAGCATTCTTGCCCTTTGATTCCCATAGCTTGGTAACTTCATCAACACTCATTCCGTTCTTTGCTGCATATCTAGCCTTGATGCTTTCCCAATCCTTTTCCGCTTCAAATTTCTTTATGAAGCCAGTTACAGAACCATATTTCTCACCATTGCGAAGATATGTATGTGTGGATTCAATGAACTCAATACCATCCATATTGTCAAGAAGTTCAATGAACTTTGGATTGACATTATTCATCATATTCCCCCATATCGTTGCCTTCTACATTCTCATAGAATTGGAGTGAACATATCTTCTTCTTTTCATCACTTTCCTTGTTTGTTTGACCAAACATTGACATAGTTCCCACTTCGGTAAAGTAGGCGAACACATTTGTATAGTTCTCATAGTCATATCGGTTCAAATACTTTAGGATAGTCATCAAAGATTCCATTTCAATATCCATAGAACTTGAATATTCTCTACCCTTGCAAATGCCTAGGGTATTCAATCTTCCGTGCATAATCTTCAATATGTCAATCAATACTTTTCCACGGACATCTTCAAGTTCCTTAAAGCACTTTCTCTTTTCATCATCACTCATTGCTTGGAATTGTGCTCCAAGTTCAGAATACATATTCCTTCTTCTATTGATGAATTCCTTCTTCTTGTCAAATTCATCTTGGGAATATGTACCCTTCTTCAACTTGTTATTACATTTTGATTCGTAATCATCCAACCAATCAGGTGGTTCTATCATACAGGTTAGTTCTATGGTTCTTTTTACCAACTCCCATAATTTCTTGTTGTCAACATAGTTTTTTGCCATATTGTAAATATATAAAAACGACAAAGCACCACAACGGATTGCTCCATTGTGTGCCTTGTTGTTCTCTATCTCAAAAATGTCTATTTAATTACAAATCCCTTGCCCCATTTCTCTATGTATAGGTCATAGAGTTTGTCCTTGTCATTTAAGATTTCTTCAAGGTCTTCTATCTTCCTCTTTAAAATGAGATTTTCAGTAAAGTATTCCTTGTTTTCTTCAATAAGGCGTTCATTCTCACCGACAATTGTTGACTTGTCAATGACAATGTTATTGTAGATTTCGCACCAAGCCTCATCTAGTTCTTCTACACCACTTTCCTTCGCCTTGCGAAGTTTGCATCTTAAATTGTTGTCCATATATTATCCATTGATTTGTTCAAATGAAACTATTTCAATATGGTCTTTTGACTTGTATCCCAATCCCCACCATTCTTCTGCTTCACACTTTGACTTAAATGAACCTATTGTGGTACGGATTACATCACTATTGCATTCTTTGTATTGTAGTCTAAAAAGCATTCCCTACACCTTTGGCTTTAGTTGAACCTCAATACCGACCTTGTAACGGAGTTGGTCATATAGCCTATACAATTCCTTGTGCGTACCTTCTTTTTGAATGAAAGTCTTTCCATCCTTTGAAGCCGTAAATATGTACATCATTCTATATCCGTGTCCTTCTCATATAGGTAGAACTTTTCATAACCAACAACCACTTGCATATTGCCTTCATTATAGATTGGCTTGTATACCATTCCATAGATATGATATATAGTATCCTTTTCCATAAAGTAACACTTGGGTGCTCCTTGGTAAATGTATGGCTCTTGAACAACCTTTCTATCTTCAGTAAAGATTTCGGCATCCAATTCACTTGCCTTGATGGTCAATTCATTATATGTCTTCAACTTGATTTCTTTTGCGTCTGTGCTCATATATAAAAATCTAGTAAAAAATAAAGCATTTGTCAATGACATATATAAAATATGAAAACTATATTATTGACCGAAAATGAATACAATAAGGTTATGAGTGTCCTAAATGAAAGTGTAAAGGATTTGTCTAGCCTTATTATAAAGATGAACCAACATATTTCAAGTAAGGATACAACCCGTCCAAACTTGATGAGTGTTCATTATAATGCTGATAGGAATAGATTTGAAGCAACTGACGGATACAAAATGCTTATTGTTGATGGTGATTCCTTTGGTGTACATTCCGTACAAGATGTCAAAGATAGATTGGAAGGTATGAAGGATGACCCTATGGAATCAGAGTTCGGCTTTGTAGATGACACCAAGGGCGGTCTTTGCATATTCTACCTTATAAGCAAGACAAAACTCCGTGCATTTAAGAATGCGTTTGAAAAAGGAGACTTGTATTATCCAAATGTGGATGTAGTCATTCCACTAAAGCACAATGTGGTAAATGTTAAGGAATCAGTAGGTAAGGACTATTACCCAGTTAAGGTGCAAGATGATGAACACCCTTTCTTGGACAATGGTGATTGGTTGCTTTCATATAATTTTTATTTTACAAAAGATGATGTGATTGAAATGACAAAGTATATGAAATGGTTTGGTAGATATTCCTTTGAGGACACAATGATGTGGGACCCAGACAAGGCTAGTTCTCCGCTTGTATCATATCAAGACAATTTCACTATACTCCGTACGCCAAGACATCATCACTAATAACAAAAAGAGGACAAAAAATGAAAAAGGTACTACTTACAGAAAATGAATTTCAAAAGGTCAAACACCTATTGAATGAAAGACACAACAAAGATTATTTCAATGTTACCTATGTTGACTATGAACTAACCGAAGATGACTATAAGGATGGCTATGGCAAAATGGAAAGTTCTTGGGATGATAGACCACATAAGTCTTATGGTTCATTCAAGGAATTGATTGAAAAAATTGAAGATTATATCAATCTTCCAAGTGGTGTTGAAATCAAGCCATCAGACTTGTTTGTTTCCTATGGTGATGAAGATGATGGGTCATTTAGAATTCAATTTTCGGCATTAGTTAAGGTTAATAATGACTACTATGAATCTATGGAAGCACCTAGCGAAGGTGAACTAAAGTCTTGGCGAATGGGTAAGAAGAAACTATATGCACTTGATATCACAGTGAAAGTTGAATCCAATTTTGAATTGGATGAACTTGTAGAAGCTGGTAAGGAAATCGGTGTAGTTGATATTGAATAACATCAATGCTTTTTGAAAGAAAAAGACCACCTAACAAGGTGGTCTTTTTTCGTGGACGGACTCGGGCTTGAACCGAGAACCCACGGGTTTGCATTTGTGTATGTTTCCATACTCTGCGGACTATATCTTCAACTTTCCTTTCGGTTAAGTTGTAGGACGCTTATGCGGTAATTAAGAAGACTGTACTTCTCCGCTAGTCTCTGCACCTTCTGATGGTGTACCATCAGCTTGGCTCAGTGTTGACATACCAGTATGATATTTAGCAAGCCATTTTGCAACCGCTTTGCCAGTAACACCATACATTCGCCCAATAGCTTCTTTACTCATTGTCTTGGACAATTCATAAACATGGTCTAATGTAGGTCGTTTATTGCGTTCACTTTCGTAGCAGCACTTGCATTCAATTGAACAAAATCGTTCCTGCTTATACTGTAATGTAAGTCCGCAATTTTCACATACTGGGTTAGTTTTCTCTGAATTCATCCTATGTTCATTTGATAATTTCTTATCAAAGCCACATCTTCGTAGGAACACATGAAGTTTTGTATGTTGAGATTTACTTATAACAATCAAGTTTTCAAGCCGATTATTTAGACGATTCATATCCAAGTGATGAATTTCTTCACCAGGCAAGAGTTGTCTACCAAGTTCTTTCTCAATGAAATAGATATGTTCATATACATAACCTTTATATCCACTACCTTTAAATGCAGACGGATGGTCAGGCATGTATAAAATTCTATATCCATTCAACAACTTAAACTTCATATATCCTTGCAGAAAAAATGAGTCCGTAGCTCTAACCAATTGAGCTATCCGTCCAAGGACAAATATAAAAAAGTTTTTAAGTCTTGTCAATGTATGAAATTAAAAAAAGCACCAAATAATTGGTGCTTGAATTGTTTATACCATAGTAACGGCAATTCCGTGGGCTAGACTTTTGTTTATGTCAATAATCCTTTGATTGTCAGAACCTCTAAACTTCAATGTTATGTTTCTCTTGTTTAGTATGAACGGACCGTCAACCAAGTAATCACACATAGAAATCAATTGCTTTGCATCTTCCCTTTCCATAAGTTTTTCGTATGTATATCCACTCCATATCCATACATCTTTACTAGGAAATTGTTCCTTGAAAGCCTTTACAAGTTCTATGCAAGAACCGATATTGTACTTTGAGAATGGTTCGCCACCAAGTATTGATATTCCGTTGTAATAATCATAGGAGGATATTTCATCGCAAATCTTCTTTAGATGATTTTCATTGAATTCTTCACCACTTTCTGGATTTTGGTATTGTTCGTTGTGGCAACCTTCACAATGAATGTCACAACCACTAAACCATACGATTACTCTAATTCCAGTTCCATTTGATGTACAAGCACTTCTTGTGTTTTCGTGCATCGTGTCTATTTGTATAATCTTTCCTTTCATTACTTATTCATTCCATGATTGAAAACGATTGTAAAGTCAGTACCAATGATTCCTACTGTAATGTCATCTCTTGAATTGTCAATGACAATCTTTATTACACCATTCAATACATAGTCAACGCCATTGGGGGTTGTTATATACGGCTTTCCGTATTGCATAAGTAGATTGAATGTTTGTTCATTGAACTTGACATAATTAGCTATTTGACCAAATTGAAAGAAACAATGATTTGCTTGATTCAATATTTGTGCTATTAATTTTTGTATCTTTTCTTCCATATCATTAAATATATCAAATGTCCTTGTATAGTTGAATGCCTACTTTCCTCTTGAACAACCCACATTTGTTGTTTTTGGAGTTTTCATTTAGTTCTGGTCCTATGAATATGTAGTCTTTAGCCGTTATATGCTCTTTAATCAACTTACACCATTCCTTAAATTGTATATTGCTCATTTCTCTTGGTGTACCATTCCAATGCTCATATTCTTCACCAAATGGTGGGCATACTACAACAACTTTGTTTGTTTCAACGACTTGTGCCAATACATCTCTTTGTTTCCATCCATACCAATCACAAAAGTCCTTGTTGATGTCATATGCTTCTATGTTTGGCTCTAAACCTCTATCATTGAACCATTTCCTACAACCTTCAACAATGCCACCGAAACCAGCCATAGGACAATACACACCGCTTGAAATGTCAACATTAGATTGTTCAACAATCTTTAATAGGTCATTTGACCGCAATGCCGTTACCTTTGGTGCTATCTTTGCTATTGTGAACCTATCAAGAACTAATGACAATATACTATCACCATCTACAATGATACCATCTTCAACAATACATTCATCAAAAGCCTTTTTGTGCTTTGCTACGAAACTTTCATATTTTCCGTTGTCTATGCTATACTTCAAGATGCTAAACATATTTCCTACGGCTTTCTTCAGACAACCCCTATTTTCCCAAGCAACCTTTGGGGAAATCTTGTTTCCTACATAACAATCCCATATAGGATGACTACTAGACCACTTGTTTGTTCCTGGAAATGGTTTGGATAAACAATAATCAACAAGTTGATTCAATTTTATCCCAAACATCTCCTTGATTATCTTGGAATCCTTCAAAAAAGTCTTTCCATATTTCTCATTCACATAGGAAATGCATTCATCCACATTAGTTATTATCCGTATGTTGTGCTCCAACATACACCTATATTTGCTCTTGACTTTCTCAATCGGTTCTCTATTGTAGGGGTCAATCATTTCTCCATCCTTGAAGAAATGTGAACCCTTTATTTCTATTAATTCCTTTCCAATGATGAAATCTGGATAATAGTTGAACTTGTTGCCATCATATTCATATTCAAATGACAATGTTTCATTTCTAACTATATCTATACCCTTGTCCTTGCTATGAAGATAATATGCCAATTCCCAAGAACTATCAAAACTTAAATCTTCATAGTAGTATCTTTCAGAACAACCCCAAGATGTATGATGTCCATTGTTGTTGAATATGGATTTCTTTATCTTCTCTATGCTTTCTTTCGTACCACCACCATTCTTTACACCATACTTCGCTATACAATTCTTCTCATATTCCTCTTGAAATGTCCTTGTACCAAACATTTTTGTGTCACCATATTTTGCTATCCTAGTTTCTAATGTCTTGTTGTGAATTTCCTTGTTCTTTTGTGCATTATCTACACCATATCGTTCAACCAATGTTGACTTTATGCTTTCCTTGGTCTTTTCCAATTGCCAAGGAGATTTTAATCCAGTCCTTTCTTGAAATTTTTTAATTGCTAGTTCTTGTGGCTTCATTCCGTGGGTTTCAATGCATATCAACTCACTTCTACAAAATTTGCACAAGTCCAAGTATTTGTTTTTCCTAACTAATGGATTTGCTCTAAAGTGTCTTCCACATTTTGTACAATCACCTTCATAGTCGGTTCTACACCTCAAGCAATGCTTTGAGTTGTAGTTCTTTGGTGTATATTCCTCACCACAACATTCACATATTCTTTTTGACATCATTTTAGCCATATAATAAATATAAAAATGCCGTTGGGGTTTCCCTCAACGGCATTCCTATGAGTAAAAGATTAAGATTAGATATGTTCTACTCTATTCTTAATGTCGTGTAGTCTTGCTTGACAACAATCATTTGAATTTAATAAATAACCGCACACTCTACGGATAATTGTCATTCTAGCCTTATCGGTGTTACCGCAAGCAGGGCATTTCCAAATGAGTTTTCCTTCGCCATTGTCAATGAGTTCAATTCTACCTTCAAAACCACACTGGCATCTATCGGTAGAGCCGTTTAGTTCGGCATAGCCAATGTTGTTATAGATGTATTCCATAACACTCAAGACAGCATCAACATTGTTACGGAGGTCGCCCATTTCAACATAGGATATAGCACCGCCCTTTGAAAGTTTTTGCAACTTGGATTCGTATTCAAGTTTAGTGAATGCATCCATTTCAACCCAAACTGGAATATGATATGAATTGGTGATGAATTCCTTATCAGATACGCCAGGTACGATTCCGTGTCTTTTCTTTAGAGCCTTTGCGAACTTGCCTACAAGGTTTTCTGCTGGAGTGCCATAGATGGAATAGCCGATATGTTCAACTGCCTTCCATTGTTCGCACTTTTCATTCATCTTGTTAAGGATATCTTGAGCAAGTTTCATAGTATCTTCATCTTCCCAATAGTTCTTACCAGTTAGATAGTATACAGTTTCGTGGAGACCCATATAGCCAACGGAGATTGTAGAGTAACCATTAAATAGCAACTTGTCAATGGTTTCGTGTTTGTCAAGTCTAGCAAGAGCACCGTGCTGCCAAAGGATAGGGGCAACATCGCTCTTTACTCCACGGAGTCTTTCGTGGCGAAGTCTTAATGCTCTATGTGCAAGTTCCATTCTTTGGTCAAGGAGAAGCCAGAACTTTTCCATATCCTTCTTTGAGCAAAGGGCAATATCTGGAAGGTTGAGTGTGAATACACCTTGGTTAAATCTACCATAATACTTTGGTACACCACCCTTTGTAACAACCTTCCAAGGGTCATCCTTTGAAACCTTTACATCACTCAATGTACTACGACAGTTGTGAGAAACTATACCTGACATATTGAACATATCGCAATCAGTTTCAAAGTCATAGGTGGCTTCCTTTTCAACCTCTTCAATATTCAATATTTTTGAATATTCCTTTGTATCACATAGGATTACACTATCATTGGTAGTAAGATTTGCACATTCAACTCTACCTCTTTGAGTATGTAGAGGATGGTCTTCGGTTATAGTAACTGAACCGAATTCGTGAGTTACCTTATACAACTTTAATGGTGTATATGCGTTGTTTATGATAACGCCACGGATAGGTACAAATTGATTGCCTGCCAAAATCTGCACATCGGCATCATCAATCTTCTTATAGAATTGATGATAATGTTGTGGTACATCGTGATAACCCTTGTTTGAATTCAAATGTCCATGATTGCCTCTAATGATGGGGTCTTTCATATTTACGCATAGGTCATTTGCTTCTTTTTTATAGACGATACTTTCAGTTTCATATAGAGAATCAATGTCGCAAATTGTAAGGACACTAAATTCATAATTATCTTTATCATAGTCTCCAATGAAATAGGAGTCACCAAGAGTACCTTTATACTTTATTGATGTTCTATGTTCAGAGAATCTACGACCGATGTCCTTGCTAGAACCTATGTAGAACTTGTTTGTGGGCTTGTGTGTAACCTTATATACACCACATTGTCCACGATATGACACATCATATGTGAATTTCCCGTGTTGTTCACCCTTTCTAGAACATTTGTTTCTTACAAGTGATGCAGCCTTGGAAATTTGGATGTTATAATAGATTTCATCATCAATCTTTATTGTAACGGTTTCCTTGCCTACGGCAGCACCCATTGTTGGGAAAGCATTGCCGTTATGGAGTTCCTTCATAACCTTTTCAGACATATAGTCTGGCACTTGCTTGTCAGCGGTACACTTTGCTGCAAGTTCGGTTAGATAGTAATACTTTGTACCTGGCTTGTAGTTATCTTCTTGTAGATAATAAATCACTTTGGGGAATGCTATGCCTACATAGTGACCTGTTTCATCCTTGACACCCTTCATTCTTCTTTTGATGGTTTCTTCAATGACAATAGCTAGGTCTTCCTTTTCCTTTTCGTTCTTTGCTTCATTGAGGTACATACAAACAGTAACAAATGGGGCTTGACCATTTACAGTCATTAGGGTGTTGATTTGATAGAGAAGTGTCTTGCAGCCCTTATAGATATCCTTACGGGTTTCTTCTTCAATGAAAGCATCAAATTCTTCCTTGGTCAACTTTTCTTCAAGTTTCTTATGTTCTTCTCTGAATGTCTTTCTTGTTTCTTCCACAAATGGTGCTAGGTGAGCCAATGAAATGGTTTGACCGCCATATTGAGAAGAGGCTACCTGTGCAATGATTTGTGCGGTGATGTTTGATGCGGTACTAAAGGTGGAAGGCTTGTCAATCTTTACCTTATTGATGCAAGTTCCGTTTTGAAGCATATCTTCAATGTTCAATAAATCGCAGTTATGTTCATGAGCAGCGAAATAATCCATATCGTGAAAATGACCGATACCATCCTTATGAGCCTTGTAGATATCTTCTGGTATTAGATAACGCTTTGAATAGTCCTTTGATTGAATGCCAGCCATATAGTCACGCAATGTGCTATTCAATTCTGGATTCTTGTTTGCATTTTCTTGAATTATTTCTTCATTAGTTCCGTCAAGAAGTGTTCTTAATTCATCATCGGTAGTGTTCTTTCTTCTTGCTAATTCTTTTTCATATCTATAAGTGATGTATTCTCTTGCTACATCAGCTTTACCAGCCTTGATGATAGCATTCTCAACCATAACTTGGATATCACTTGCATTTACGGAGTGTGTCTCATTCTTTACAACATTTTCAATGTCTTTAGTCATTGCCTTGATTTCATCGTTGGTGAATCTATCTTCAATTCTAACCATATTGTTTGCATTGCTAATGGCATTGTAAACATTCATCTTTGAGAAATTTGCTTCTGAACCATCTCTCTTAATTATTTTACTCATATTATTTCCTTTAGAGGTATAGTATATATGACTAAATATATCAAGATTCATTTTTTAAAAAAGGGCGGTTAAACCGCCCAAATATCATTCATCAATTTCATCTTTAGGTTCTTCTATCTCAAAGTTCTTGAAGTACCTTTTAAGTATTTCATTCCAATCATCACGGAGTTTGTAGTACAAATCTTCGCCATATTTTTCTTGTAGATACTTGGAACGCATATTGTAGTTGATATATGTGTCCTTTCCATCTTCATCCTTCAACCAATTGGTATAGTACCAAAAATACCTAGACCTTCCGTTTTCTTCAATCATTGTTCATTCCTTTTCATCAATGCTAGTTTTAATGGATTTATCTTTTCCTTAACCTTATCTTCTTCCTCAATGAAGGTATCACCATCCTTTATAAGTTTCTTCATATAACCACAACATTTTGGACAGGTATAGTATACATCATATCTCTTGTCATATACTATTTTAGTTCCTTTGCAACATTCAACTGGTAAAGTTCCTTTTTGTGTAGGGTGTGGTTGTTCATCATATAGTATGTTCAAGTTCTTGTCCATAATGTAAGCATATCTATGTTTTCTTGAAGTATTTAACCAACAACCTTGGTAATCATGTTTTTCACCACGGCATTTCACCTTTCCACCCCAATCATAGCAGAAGAATTCAGCCTTTTGGTCTGTCAATCCGTAATATTTAAAGTTACATACTTGATAAATGCTTCCTATGTGTCTTGAACTATCCGCTAATGTTATTACGGCACGGATTGAATGGTCTTTATGCATAATCTTCATAGAGTTTCCTAATAGGAATGATGTTGCATTTGTACCATTCAATATAGGCAACATACATAGCCTAGAAAGTTCAAGGACGGACTTATCATCGTTGCCTAGACCAAACCACCCCATAAGCGTATTGTTGCCTTGTGGTGTGGAATATGTGGCTACACCGACAAGTTTCATATTGATGAACAATCCATAGGCATACATTGAAAAAAATCTAGCATCTCCAAGATAATGATATTGTCTTACAAAGTCATATGCTCTATTCTTTGAAATTTCCTTCACCTTGAATATTGACTTTGCCTTGACTTCTCTATTCTTGAATTTTTCTATGATTTCTTCGTACATACAGGAAATATATACTATTGGCTTTGATACAATTTCTTACGCATTAAAGCAATCTTCAAAGGATTTGTTTCAGTTTTTTCTTCAATTCCATTGTTGATTATATGCATATAACCACAACATTTTGGACAGGTATATGTGATTCCATTTCTATTGTCAATTACCTTCTTTGTTCCTTGACAACACTCAACGGATATTGTGTTCTTTTGTGTTGGATGTGGTTGTTCCTTGTGTAGGCATACTAAAGTTTTGTCAAATATGTATGCGTATCTATGCTTTCTTGTCCTTGGAAGCCATACACCACGGAGTTTTGACCAATCTCCTCTTTGAATTATTTTTTCCACCATTGTCGTATGAATAAAATTCGGTTTTCTTGGCGGTCAATCCATAATATTTGAAATTACATACTTGATAAATGCTTCCTATGTGTCTTGAGCTATCCGCTAGTGTTGTGACCGCTCTTGTTTTATAGGTGTTATGCATCATCCTCATTGAATTTCCAAGTAGGTATGATGTAGCATTGGTATTGTTTAATTCTGGCAACAAACAAAGCCTTGATAATTCCAATACGGAAGTGTCATTACACTTTAAACCAAACCATCCTTCCAATGCGTGTATGCCTTGTAGAATTGAATATGTGGCTACACCGACAAGTTCATCTTTATTGAACATTCCGTATGAATACATAGTAAAGAATTTTGCATCTCCAAGATAATGGTATTGCTTTACAAAGTCATAAGCCTCTTGTTTGTTTATTTCTTTTATTTTGAATAATTCTTTTGCTTTGACTTCTCTATTCTTGAATCTTTCTATGTCATTTAAATCCATATAGTAAATATAAAAAAGGTGGTCAATGACCACCTTTTTGTTAAATTTGTTTAATGATTAATCCCTAATGTTAGACATAATCTTATCAACAAGAGTGTCAATGATGTCAAAGTTAACATCAACAACTAGATTTTTACCATCAACAACCTTACCAATGACAACATTGTTAATGACATTCTTAATGATTTTGCCGATGTTCTTTTCTAGACTATTCTTGTACATTCTTGTGGAGTTACTTCTTTCTCTTACAGTGAAATGGTAGGCGTCAAAACGGATTCTTAATTCATCACCATCCTTTGCATCACCACGATATACATATTCATTTCCATTGCAAATTTCAATTTCTGGGTCTATGATGGAGAAAGCACCGAATCTCTTCAAAAATCTTTCATTCAACTTTTCATCCAATTCATGGATGAATTTTTCAACAAGTTCCTTGTAGTTTGATTTTACCTTTCTATCAAGTTCCCTTCTAGCATTTGCAATTAGGGCATCTCTACCAGAAGCTACACCAGCATATTCACGGTCATTGGAATCCTTGCCCTTTTTCATTTCAGACTTGTAGAATTCAACAAACAAATCTTCTATCAACTTGGTAGATATGTTAAGATAGACAGTGATGTACTTTTTGCCAATCGTGAACTTGCTTTCATCAATGTTTCCATATCTTTCAACAATGGCAGAATTGCTAGTATTCTTTACCATATAGATAAGTTCCTTGATGAATTCATTTGCTTTATCCTTGTCTGTGAAACCATAAACATGCATTCCGTACTTCTTGGTATAGTCCATTAGGTCAACACCATATTTTTCCTTTACGAATTTAAATACAACACCACTATAGTTATCAATAGAGTGTCTATAATTCAATTCCTTGTTGTATTTTTCAGCAGCATCACCATATTGATTTTTCTTTTGTGCGTTTCTGTTAACGACATCATCAACATCTTCACCTAGAATTTGACATACCTTACGATATTCACTCTCGGTCAATAAAACAGTCTTCATAGTTTAAAAATCCTTTTGATATATTATATATGTTTTTTAAACAACCTTGAAATTTTGTTTACTTTGACATTATCTAGTCTTTCTTTGCAAATGTTGAAATAGTGTTCATCTATTTCGCAGCCGATATAATCCCTTCCACACATTTTAGCAGCAACACAAGTGCTACCACTCCCCATAAATGGCTCTAACACCAAGTCACCTTCTTTTGAAGAATTTTCAATCAAAATCTTCATAAGTTCAACAGGCTTCTCTGTGTCGTGGATGTTGTTTCCGTTTTCATCCTTTGTCTTTATGTTTGGTATGCTCAAAATGTCACTTGTTCCGCAATTGTTGATTTGTTTACCAAATCCTTTGCGGAAGAACAATATGTATTCAAATTGCGACATATAGAATTGTCCCATAATTTTATTGCCTTTATCCCATATCAATGACTTGATGAAATGAAAACCTACATTTGTGAATTCATTCAACATTTCAATCAAGTTAACATGATTTGTCATAACATAGCAATGAGTACCTTCCTTTAGTACTCTATAGAACTCTTTGGCATATTCTTTGCACTTGATGTCGTTGTGCTTGAATACTATTCCCTTCTTATTTTCATCCTTTTGTAACATACCACCAGCATTTCCAGCAGTACCTCTAGCCGTGACTAGATATGGAGGGTCTGTAACAATTAGGTCAACGCTTTCGTTAGGTATCCGTTTGAATACTTCTAAACAACTTTCATTATAGATTTCCATACCTAGAAATATAAAAAAGCACCAATTATGGTGCTTTATTTTTCAAAGCCCTTTTTAATGGGTTTGATTCATCTTTGGGTGTATTGACTTTTTCCAACCTATTCTTTGACACCTCATAGAACTTTGGACTTAACTCTATTCCTATGAAATCTCTATTGTTCTTCAACGCAGCTTCACCAGTAGAACCACTACCCATAAAGCAATCCAAGACAACTTGACCTTCACTTGAACTATTACGAACCATTCTTTCAAGAAATTCTACAGGTTTGCAAGTTGGATGTCCGTATAATGCCTTGTCTTTTGCATTCAATGGTGTTACATAATAAGTCATCGCATCTTCGTATGCGTGTGGGTCATTATGACCAGGTGTAAAGAAATTTAAACAAAATTCCGTATCGGTCAACCATTTCTTTCCGTATGCTGGAATTGGATTTGTCTTATGCCAAGTTAGTATGTTGTAGTTGTAGCCAAATTCATTGACATAAAGATTCAAGTAATCCATTACTTGCTTCTTGTTGCACCATACATAAAGATTCATACCATTCTTGCATATTCTACGAAATTGCTCCGCATATGCCTTGATGTCATATCCATTCTTGATGTCCAAATCACCCAATTCACCTCCCATTTTTTCAAATTTTTTAGCATAACCAATACTACCACCAGCATTTTCACTATGAACTTCATATGGTGGGTCGGTAATGATAAGGTCAACGGAATTATCTTCCATCTTCTTTAAGAATTCCAAGGAATCTTCATTGTATATACTAAACTTTGCCATATGCTTAAATATATCTAGGAATTATTGTACTTTTTTATGGCATTCATGAACTTTTCATCAATTTCTTTGACTTTTGCTTGATACTGGGCATCAATGATTTTTGCAGCCTTTGTATGCTTAAAGTACCTATGAATGCTATCTTGGATGAAGTCATAATCAACTTCTTTAATATCATTCCAAGAAATCATACTTGCGGTTGTAGTTACAAATGTTGCATCATAGTCATACAAAAGTTCTATACCAGTGACACTTGAAAAACTAATGTCGGCATTGTCATTTATGGTTTTAACCCATACACTAAAGAAAATATGGTAATCATTTTCATAAATATTCAAGCCGATAACATCACCAGAATAGTCATCCTTATATCCAGTTTCTTTAACCTTGTAGTCAAGATTGATGGCTAGTTCCTTAATCTTTTCAATAACCTCTATAGCTTCGGTCTTTGTCATAGGAAATCCTTCAATGTATTTTTTGCGGTGTTTAAGCACTTGTCAACAAGTTTTTGCAAGTCGGTGTTAAACAAAATGTTTTCGCTATGGATGATTTCATCTTTGAAAATCAATGAAAAATGTGAACCAGCAATCTTGTAGTTGAAAGTTTCATCAAGATAGTCAAAAGAACCTACGATGCTTTCTTCATCTTCTGAAACAAAGGTGATACCGCCTTCACCATATAGATGGTGAGACAACAACTTTGTGATTGCATTGAATAAAATTCTTCTTACATTCATTTGTTTAATCCTTTTCCTGTTTTAGTTTTTCATAGGCGTATTGTATAATATTGACACCAATGCAACGCAAATCAATGAAAGCATCAATATCATTGTACATTATTTGGTTTGCTAGTTTAACTATAATGGTATCCCTAAATGCGGTAATTTCTTCACTAGTCATTTTGTCATAGTTCAAATCAATTTTCAAGTCTTCAAAGTCATATGCTTCGCTAGTCACACAACCTATATGATTGAACATAAACTGGAATTCCATTGATTTTTCGTTCTGTCCTATGTAAACGGAGAAATCAATAAGATATTCCAAGTTGTACATAGTATCATCAATTTTAATGAGTCCTTTCATTTAAACCTCCAAATATAGATAAAATAGTATGAAAAGAATGTTATTATGGATATTGCCCATTATACCTATTCTCATTTGGGCGAAGAATGGAATAAGAAAAGAGAATACCGCATTAAGAGTTATAAGTCACGATTTGGATAAACACATCAAGAGAGAGCAGAACCTATGGAAGAAATAAAGGATAAGGTGTCTAAAACATTGGAATCTTTCTCAAATGACTATTATATACCAAGGACATTTGAACTTTGTAGATACAACACAACAACTTCACAATTAGAAACAATTTGTATATCAAAGGACATAAAGAACTTTTGCAATTATGAAGATTGGTGCTATGTACACAAGCATAGGGATTATGTAACCCTCATATCAAAGGATTGTACCTACATAGTTAGAACATCCAAGGTTAAGGTGTTATAATCTACTTTCGTTGAAAACGGCAAATCTTGATTGCATCAATCTTTAGGTATACGATGTCTGGATTATAGATACCGATAAGTTCCTTAATTTTAGTCATTGTCTTCACCAACCTCATTTTCATTGTAGTTTTCTTCATAATCAACACAATCAGGGTCACAATATGGAGTTCCGTATTGTGGACATTCGTTCATATTGTCAATATGTTTGTTGCAATTTTTGCAAAACGCACATTTGACCATATTGACATATAATTGGTCTTGTATAATTATATTCATAGGTCTATACGGAGATGTGAGCCATCATACATCTCAAATGGAATGTTCTTTGCAACAACAACATCCATAATCTTTTTGTTATAAGAACGCATAGAAGAGTGTGCTTTAACTTCAACCTTAACTAGGTCTTGGATGTTGTGTTCTACCAAATATCTAGCAATGTCAGCACCGTTCTTTGTTTCGTTAAGGTCATAGTCCAAGTCAATTGAAATGCCTTCCCTTTTCATAACGCAAGCATCAATCAACTTGATTGCGTCTGCATAGGTGCGAGCCAAAACAAGAACATTCTTTGTGTCAAAGATACATTTGGGGTCTGCAAAGGTCTTGATATCCTTTTCGTATGGGATGATTGGCTTAATCATCTCATCACTTTCCAAATCACCAGGAAATCGGTTATCATCTACAAAAATACGCATTTAAACCTCAACTTTTAATAATGCGGAGTTTAATCTAATCCAATCGTAGTCTTTAATGCCCAGATTGAATTTCTTGTTAAACATTTTAACTACAAAATCATTGTTATTGTACTGATTCTTTGTACAAAAGACAAAATCATTATCCATTTGTGTTTTCAAAAACTTGATGTTTTTAGTAGTAGACACTACAAATACAAGTTTATCTTTTAAAACACCTTTAAATGTGTCAATGTTCTTCAAGAGCATTTCGTTTGTCATACACATTCTCCTTTGAATTTCCAACATTCAATATAGCAAATTATGTAATACTTGTCAAGTGTTAAATGAAATATTATATTTTTATAGCAAAGGCTAGGATATATGAAAACATTTAAGGATTTAAAACACGACATCTGGAACATAATGATGGACTATGGTTTCAACATTTTAACCGACATCAAATACACAAACAATAATTATGGTTTCAAGATTGGTAAAGGATTCAATAACATATTTGAGTTGAAACTCCAAGATTGGTACATTAAGGATGAAGAATATATCCAAATCAAAAATGCCGTTTCTATTGCTTTGGATAAGTATATTAGATATGACTATTGGATGTTTTTCCGTAAGGTTAAGGTGTATAAGCAAGGAGTATTCCAATGTCAAAATATCAAGACTTTAAATGATTTAGGCGAAAACTACCATTATGACTACACAACTAATGAAATAGTGTACGAAAAGTCAATTGTGTTAAATGAAGAAACCAATGAGGAGTGATAATGACACAAGAGGAAGTATATGATTTCTTTCTAGAATACAACCTATTTGCACAATATGATAGTGTTGATGTTGGATATGACATCTACGATTCATCTCATTGCGTTATAGCAACATTGCAAGACAATCCAACTATGTATGATTGTCTTATGAAAATTAAGGACTTAAAAGATTCTAATTTTATATGAGGTATAATTATGAAAAATGCTTACAAATTGTTTGTTGGTGAAGAATTATTTAAAAAGTCAAAATTGAAAAATGAAAAAGACCTTCTTTAAGGTCTTTTTATATTTATTGATATGTGGAATTATAAAAGCGAAACTAAAAAGTCTAGTGGTTATGAAGATGTAATGGATGAGTTGTCAAAGTACACATCCATTGCCTATAAGAATGCTACCAAGCAAGAACAAGAGGATATGATTGAAAAGGTTTTCAACATATATCGTACAAAGAACATCTTCCCAATATCATATTATAACACCGCTGGGGTATGCGATGAAATCATTAGATGTATGAAGGCTGACGGAAAGGAATTGGACTTCAATAGTTCAATTGGACAATCCGTATGCAAGTTCTTGTTTGAAAACCTTCACAAGGTTGAGTGTAAGGGTGTAAAGAATAATAGCATATATGACAAGTTCTATGATGACCACAAGTTGAAAAGGGCTATCAAGTTATCACTAGACATAAAGGAAGGGGTAAAGCCTTCTGAATTGTTCGGTGCGTTGGAACTAATCGGTGGTAATTCTGCAACAAACTTTAAGCCAATGTCCGCAAAATCAATCTATGAGTATTTTTTACCAAATGGCGGTGCAATATATGACTATTCTTGCGGATTCGGTGGTAGAATGCTAGGTGCTTTGACAACAAAAAGTCCTTGTACCTATTATGGTTGCGAACCTTGTACCGAAACATTCCAACACTTGAATGAACTTGGTCAACATATTGAAATGGTATCAAAGAGGAAAGATTCATACCACATCTTTATGCAAGGTAGCGAAATTCCATTTACCGATAATAAAGAATTTATTGATTTTGCATTCAGTTCACCACCATATTTCAACTTGGAGAAGTATTCAGATGAAGATACACAATGCTACATACAATATCCAACATTAGAATCTTGGTATGAAGGATATGTAAAGCCTACCATTCAAAACATATATAACTATCTAAAACCTGAAAAGTATTATGCCGTTAACATTGCCGATTTCAATGTTGGAAAGACTAGGGTGAAGTTTGTAGACAAATGGTTGGAAATATCTGAAAGTATAGGTTTCAAATTTGTTAAGACAATTGATATGAACATTACTGTAAGAAGCAACACAGGCAATCAAACTGGTTCAAAGGATAAGAAAGAAGGAATTTATGTGTTTAAGAAAACAAACAATTCCATTGTTGTGAATGAAACCAATCCTTTGAAAAGGGCTTTGCTAAAGAAACAAGGTGCTTTGATTTAAGAAAATAAACAAGTTTATTGCTTTGCGATAAACTTGTTTTTTTATATATACTATAAAAGGAAAAATCATGAAGAAAGTTTTACTAACCGAAAGGGAATATCTTAAAGTTTGTGCCATTTTAAATGAAAAAACTAAAGAAATTGATGAAAAGAAAGAAAAGGTTATAGATGCCATCATCAAGTCATATAATGATATAAAGGTTAATGGTTATAGAAATTCAATTTATAGTGAACTATATGAAAATTTTTTGTATGAATTCGGTGTTAAAATTTTTGATGATAACAAAATAACTATAGTTGGAAATGTATTAAATGTTATTTATAAAAATAGTAGTAGTCCATACGAATCATCATTTAGAAAGTTTAAATCTAATGTAAAAAGTCATTTTAAAGACTTTAAGTTTAGTAAATGTTTTAAATATGTTGAAGAACAATATTACAAAAATAATAAAAATGATGAGCGTGAACTCATTAAAGATTTGAGAGCAGATAACTACACATCTTATGGATATTCTGCTGAAGTTAAGTGTGAATTGTATCTTGATAAGATTCCTAGTGAAATTGTTGATAAATATTATGAAAAATTTGTTAATATTGAAGCTAAATATGATGATACATTAAATTCCATAGATTTTTCAAGTATTAAAATTCCAGATAGAGATTGGGTAAAAATGATTGCCTATAAGAAAAAACAATCAGATGAAAAGGTGCTAGTTAATTCTATTAAAGATGATACTAAATTACTTAATAGATTTTTAATTGCCTCTATTATTGGTTGGAATGAATTTTCAAAATTGGCAGCAGAAAAATTAGGTCTTGATATTTATAAATTAAATGCATATAAGAATGAGTTCATTTCTTCTGGTAAAGTTCCAGATAAGTATTTGGAAGAATTTAATGCTTCAAAGGAAGGGAAATATGCATTTGATTATAGGTATATGACAACAAAAATTAAGAACGCTATACTAAATAACGAAAACATTGTTGATATTAGAGAAATTAAAGAGGATAAAAAATATACAAATTTAGAACCCGATAAAAGAAATGGTATATGTTGGACTATAACATTAGCCTATGAACTTACATTATCTAATGGTAATACAGTTAGTTTCCAATATGATGACCATACAAGTGAAAGAATAGAAGGTCCTTCATATGGATATGAATGGGGTCATTCAAGCATTCCAGTTGGTTGGACAAAAGAATTTGATACCCAAGATTCAATAATAAAACTAATAAATAAATTGGTTGAAGAAGGTATGAAGTAAATAAAATAAAAACCGACCATTATGGTCGGTTTTTATCTTCATTTTTTAATCAATTCTTGAAATTGTCAAATGATTCAACCAAGCTATCGTAGGCATCATCATCGTATAATGTCAATGCGATTTCTTCAAATTCATTTTCAAAGTCATAATCATCAACATCCCAAGTATATTTTTCTTTTGCTTCCTCAACTATGGAATCAATATCATAGTCATCTGCATTAAGACCCTTTTCATTCATAACATTTAAAATGTAGTTGCGAATGTTATTTTCGCTAAAAATGTCATCTTCTTGGATGTACATAAAATTGCCATCAACATTAGAACCCATCCCTACGAAAAGATTAGCTTCTTCGGTCACAACATAGTTTACTTCAACATCTCTCCATTTTTCACACAATTTTTCAAGAAATGTTGTTGGTGGATTCCAAGGTGTGTTAAAGATATACGCAATTTTATCATCATCATCGTCTTCAAGACAAGCCTCACTTGCGTTCCATTTGCACCCATAGTTGCCATTTTCACACAATGAATCAAAGTCAATATCATTGTCTTCAATCTTTAGAGTGTTCTTTATTTCTTCTAGCTTTTCTTTGTTAGCTTTAATTTCAAGTCTATTATAAGCCCAGTTTGGCATAATAATTCTCCTTAATTATATGTTAAATATATACGGCTAGAATTATATTTTTCCTAAAAAAAATAAAAATGTCAAAAAAAGACAAAATCAAAACATACATAAATATAGTCTTTACATATTGTGAAGATTTTTTAAATTTAAATAATATAAGAGTAATAATATGGCAAAACAATATAGTGCAGAAAGCATAGAATTATTAGAATACCCAGATTGTGTCAGAAAGAGACCTGATATGTATTTGGGAGCAACAAGTGGTCAAAACCCACCAGCATTGTATAGAATGTTTAGGGAAGTCCTTGACAACTCGTTGGATGAATACCTTATTGGCGTAAACAAGCACATCGTAATTAAGCTAAACACAAAGACTAATGAATATACCATTATAGACAATGGTAGAGGTGTACCTAGTGACATAAATCCAAAGACTGGAAAGAATGCTTTGTTTATGGCGTTCGGTCAATTGCATGCAAGTGGCAAGTTTAGTAAGGATAGTTACAAGGTTTCAAGTGGTAAGAATGGTGTAGGTTCATCTTGTACCAATGCTTTATCCTCCTCATTCATAGCATATTCAAACAATAACAAGGCTGGTGAATGGGTTTCGCAAGCATTCAAGAAAGGTTTACCCATCGGTGATGTCAAGGCTGATAAGCCCAAGGATAGGTCTTTTGTAAAGAAAAATGGCACTATCGTTAAGTTCATTCCAGATACATCCGTATTTGAAAATGTAAAACCTGATATAAATCGTATCAAGAAGGAAATCAAGGACATACAATATCTTTGTCCTAAATTGAAGATTTCCCTATATGTTGATGATGTATTGGAAGAATACTATTCTGAAAAGGGTATATCTGAACTTGTAGGTGAAGAAGAACAATTCCCAATCTTCACATATACGGCAGAAAACATTGATGTTGCATTGAATTTCACAACGAAGGATTCAAATACATTCCGTTCCTATGTAAACCTAGTCTATACGGATATGGGCGGTACTCACCTAAATGGTCTACGAAAGTCTATATGCAACATTATCAAGGACAAGAGTAAACAAAAGATTACAAACGATGATATTCTTGAAGGTGTTGTTGGTATAATCCACTACAAGATGAGTGAACCACAATATCAATCACAGACAAAGAATGAATTGACTAGTGCTAGTGCGGAAAAGGATGTCATTGAAATCCTTACTCCACAACTTGAAAAGTATTTCCGCAAGAACAAGGAACTTACGGATAAGATTGTCAAGTATGCCGAAAAGATGCTTGAACAAAGAAACAAGATGAAGACAAACAAGGCTTTGCTAAAGGGTCTTGACAAGTTGAGCAAGGGAGCAAAGTTCATTAGTGATAAGTTCCTTGATGCGGATAGAAAGAAATACCGCAATGTCAATGACCTTGAAATGTTTGTTGTTGAAGGTGATTCCGCTGGCGGTCACTTCAAGTATGCCCGTGAAGGTTTCCAAGCAGCACTTAAACTCCGTGGTAAGGTTCTAAATGCTACAAAGGCTAGTGACAAGGAGTTGTTCGGTGATGGCAAGAATGTTAAGGGTAATAGGGAAATCCAAGACCTTATTGCAGCACTCGGTTGTGGTATCCTAGAAAACTATGATGAAGGCAAGTTGCGTTTCAATAAGTTGATTCTATTATGCGATGAGGATAATGATGGCGGGCACATTACGAACCTAATACTAGCATTCCTAATAAAGTATATCCCTCAATTGATAAAGGATGGTCATGTCTATATCGTAGACGCACCATTGTTCATTGGAAACTCCGCAAATTATCGTTCCTATGGTAAGACAAGAAACGAAGTTGAGAATGACATGAAGAAACACAACATCAAGAATTATACAATCATCCGTGCAAAGGGTTGGGGTGAAACTAACGCAGAAGAACTTTCTGAACTTTGTCTAAATCCAAAGACAAGAAAGTTGATACAACTTGAATGGGACTCCACTACCGAAGAAATGTTGGAAAAAACTATGGGTGAAGATGTATCATTTAGAAAGGATATGATGGGAGTTTAATATGAAGTTATCAGAATTATTGGAAACCAACATTAAGGAATATGCCATTGAAGTTGCCGAAGATAGAGCATTGCCTTCATTTAGAGATGGTATGAAGCCTTCTCAAAGAAGATTGATAAAGGCTCTACTTGACAAGAATGCAACATTTGACAAGAAAACCATCAAGTCCGCTCAAATAGTCGGTGATGCTATGGGAAACTACCATCCACACGGTGATAGCGGTCTTGCGGGTGCTTTGGAAACATTGGTCAACCAACCTTACAATATTGTTTATGGTCAAGGCAACTGGGGTTCTTTGACGGATGGTGCAGCTTCAACTAGATATACCGAATGTAAGTTGTCTGACCTCGGTATGAAATACATTGAATGCTATGAAGTTGCCGATGAAGTTCCAAACTATACGGGTGAAAAACTTGAACCTGTTGACTTCCCAACTAGATTTCCAGCATACTTTGTGAATGGATGTAAGGGAATTGCGGTGGGTCTTACTTGCGAAATACCTAACCACAATCTTGAAGAAATAGTGTCCGCAATGAAGGATATAGTCAAGAAGGGTGATAAGTTTGGCATCAAGGACTTGTTGAAATCCGTAAAGGGTCCTGACTACAAGTATGGTGGTAGACTTATCTCTACGGAAGAAGACTTGAAGACCCTATATGAAACTGGCAAGGGAAAGATTTCCTATGAATGTGAATATACATTGAGCAAGTACAAGATGAATACATTGTTGACCATAACAGGTTATTGCCCCAATTTCAACCCAGCAAGTTTCCAAGATGATATGATTAAGTTGATTGAGGATGGTGTAGTCATTAGTGCAAATGATAGTTCAACAAAGACCGAACCTTGCAAGTTTGAAGTCATATTGAAGAATGAGGATGTATTTGAAAAGTATGTTCATAAGTACATCCAAAAGTCCGTCACATATCAACTCTATGCACTTGATAGAACAAAGTCAAAGTCTGAAGACAAGGACATTGATACAAAAATCCTTATGCCTAATATGATTGACCTTATGAAAATGTGGGTCAATTGGAGAAAGGAAGTTGAAACCAAGGTCATCGCAAAGGAAAAGGACATCATTGAAAACAAGAAGTTCAAGACCCTTTGTAGATTGGATGCTGCAACTCATCTTGATATTGTCAAGAAGGGATTGGAAAGTGACGACACCATAGGCTACTATGCTTCATCTATGCCATTCCTAAAGAAGAACAAGAGAGCCGATGAAGGTGCTAAATACATATCTGACCTAAAGATTGGCTCTATCAAGAAAATGGATATTGACAAGATTAAGGATGAATTGAATGGCTATGAAAAGGAACTTGAAAGCCTTAATAACGACCTTTCAAACATTGATAAGGTAGTGTTGAGGGAACTTGACAAGCTAAAGAAATTCTACAAACCTAGAAACTTGAAAGTATAACACAAAACCCACCTTTATGGTGGGTTTTTTCATATATAAGTAAAAGGGTGTATACAAATGAAGTTGACATATAAAATGCTAAAGGAAGCAAAGGAAAGTGAAAGACTTATCCTTGAAAGCAAGGAAGAAAACCGTGGTATCATACTTCACGCAATCCGTGATTATTGTCTAGATTGTGGTGATTGCTATAGTGAAGATTCCTTTGAATGTGGTGATGTTACTCTTGAAAGTGTAAAGAATTGGAAACTTGAAACATTGAAGAAGGCTATAAAGGAAAATCCTTCCTTCTCCATAGAAATAGCTCAACTAATTCCAAACGCAAGCATAAATGGTTCAGATGTTACGGATGTGATTGAAAGCCTTACCGATGAAGAATTTAACAAGTACATCAAGCCAAAGATTAAAAAGGTTGATTGCATGAAAGAAAACGGAAAGAAGGCAAAACACCCATTTGCTAGACCTTGTAAGTTCTGTGGCAATTGGTTTATATTCAATGACCTTGAAGAACAAAATGCTTGGGAAATGGTTGAGGAAAAGAAGGAAAGAATTAAACTTGCACAAGAAATCGCACCAGATATGAAACCTGAATATATTGAGTTGATTCTACTTTCCCACACTTGTAACGATTGCTACAATGCTATGTTCAATCCAATGTATGAAAGCACAATCAATGAAAGTGCAATGAATGATGAAATCCGTGAATGGTATATGAAGGAATATCCAACCGATGAACTAGGTTCAAGTTTGAGAGGTACTTTCAGCGGTGCTATGGAATGTCTAAATGCTGGTGATGACATATATGACTATATCGGTGTTGGAGATTCTATCATTAGGGAAAGATTGTTTAGTCAACTTGCACAAATGAACAATGTTGATTATGGTTATATCTATAACCTTTGGTTGAATGCCTAAAATATGAGTGACTTTTCATGTTGAAATCCTAAAAAAAGACCCACTTGTGTGGGTCTTTTCTATTTGTTCACTATAATGCACTTGCTAAAGTCTATTGTTTCTTGTGGATTGTGCTTTTCATACAATTTGTCAAGTTTCCTTCGTAATTCAATCCGTTTGTATTCAATATCCTTTTCCATTTTGGCTTTAAATGCAAGTTGGTGTATTACTTCCAATGAATAATCAATAGCCTTTTCATATTCAATGTAAAGAGAAAAATTATCCGCAAACATAAACAAAACCTTACATTCATCAACTATTGTTACTAACGCTTCATATTTACTATTCTTGATTGTTACCTTGTTGTAATATTCCATTACTGATGGAACGATATAAAGATTATATCTATCCATATATGTTTCAATGAACGCCTTGAATTTGTCCTCCAATTCAACACATTTTGGATTTATGTAATTTTCATATGCGTTCTTCTTCTCTTTTAATACCCTCCTCAATTTAACCATTTCTTGCCAACTCCTTCAACTTACACAACATCTCCTCTCTTTTGGATTCAATAATGAAATTTGTACTTTCCACATCATACCAGTCCTTGAGGTCTTCAAGGGAATGTTTTCCAAGTTCCCTTCTATTGAAATCCCTTTGAAATGTCATTGATTGTTGTGATACCTTTTGAACATCAACTTGGATTATGTTTGTCGTCTCATAGCAAGAGAAACTAAATTTATAATTATTCAAATCTAATTGGACTTGAAAAGTGCCGTTATAATAAACAAATTCTTCTAGATGATGCTTCCGTATATAACCATTCATCAATCTCTTAAATAGGATTTCCCTTCTATTATCTTTGTTGTATATTCTTAACTTGAATAATGGTTTCATATATCACCTTCATCGTATTTGATATTTTTCGTTGAATTTTTCCAATGTGGTTGTCATTTGTTCCTTCTTTTCATTGATTATCATTTTCAATGTTTCATTCAACAAAGCATTCTTGACATCCTCAAATACAATTTCATTGAATGTTATAGCTGGAATTTCTACAAAAACATATTTATCATTAAATGTGACACTTACCTTCACTACATTGTTAGATATGGTTGTTATATGGTACATCTCATTTTCAACTAATATGAAAGCAGATTCTTCAATACCATAAACACGATTGTTTGGTATTTTTGACCTATTTATGAAATTTTGAATGATTTCTTTCATATATGACAATATAAGAAATGATATTTTTTATGTCAATGTAACTTTTTTAAGATTTTTTTAAAAATATCTCTTGACAATCCTTATTTAATTTCTTAAATTATGTAACAATAATGGACAAGTAGTCCAAAAACACAAAAAACAAAAAGAGGTATGTAAATGAAGAAGATTATTCTCACCGAAGAAGTCAAGGCTATCAAGATTGATGTTGAAACAGTTGGTGCCCGTGGCATTATCAACTTTGATGGTTCTGAACAAAAGAATCTTTACAATGGTTCTTACAACTACAATAGTAGGAACATTTCTAACGCAAGTTGGAATTTCGCTGGTTACACCGACAACATTAAACTTGGTAAGGGAATCTTTGGTGTCGGTAAGCAGTTTATGGGCTATAAGGAGAATGATGATGGTAAAATCGTTGTAGATGATAACGGCAATCCTATCAAAGAATACAAGGATGTAATTCTCCGTAGAAACATTATTAGCAACGAATCATTCAAGCAGATGGTGTTTTCAAAAAAGTGTCCGTATAACACTACCGACATTTGGTATAAGGAACCTGATGTGGTTTCCAACTATCTTGCAAACCCCATTATGATTTCAAAGGGATATCTTGGTCTTGCAGAAGAAACCAAAGCACAGAGAAATTCTATGCTCAATTTCACAAATCTCAAGATTGACGATGTAACTTTGGCAAATGTTGCATTTGGTTCTACGAATACCATTTCAGATAATGATGGCGATAAGGCAACATCTATCCACAATAAAGAAACATGCGATGAATGTGTATGGACTGGTTCTATCACATTAATGTGTTGTGGTATTGGTAATATTGTTCTTCTCAACAATGCGGCAGGTAAGAGTGCAAAGCCACTTAAATCTACGGAAGGTGCGTTCCTTAATGCTATGCAGAATTCATTTAATGATAATACACTAAAGATTGGGGATTACATTTCCACAAACTCTCTCAATCCTACAATCCTTCACGGCATCCTTCTCAATGAAAAGAGTATGGCTACTATTGCAAACACTCTTATTAAAGAAATCCGTGATTTTGATACCCGCACCAATGCAGGTGGTTCAAGTGGAAATTTCAGAATTACTGCAATGTCTTGGAAGGATAAGTATCAAGAATATCACGATATTGATTTAGAGTCCTATGATAGAGATGAGCCGTTTGGAAGCATTGCAATTGGAAACGAATTCCGTGAAGCAACAAAGGAAGAAATTGAAGCCTTCAATAACGCAAGACTTGCAAATGAGAATAAAGCAAAAGAAAGAAATGCTCAAAAGGAAGAAGATAAGAAGAAAAAGAAGGAAAAAAAGGCAAAAAAGGAATCCGCTAAAAAGGCAGATTAATAAATGCTAATAAAAATGGGGTATAAGTCAAATACCCCATTTTTTCATAAAAACGCTTGACAATCCTTATATAATTTTGTATATTATACACAACAAGGAGATTATATGCCTATTTTAAGAATGCGATTTGAAAATGTCCATTACTATTATGGTTCAAAGAACACCATTTCTGAACAATTTAACACTGGGAAACTTGGCATTACCGATTATGAATTGCGTAATGTATTTGCTAATATGTTAAATGTATGTCCAATTTCATTTCTACCCCCCAAAAACCCTAATGATAGTTCAAAAAAGAAGGTGGGTGATTGTTATGTTTCTTGGTTTGCTACAAACGAACTCATTAAGAAGCACAAGGAACTTTATGAATTGGCTAAAAGTGCTTTAATTAAATATAACGACAATGCCGATGATGATAGATTTCTTAAAATGAAAGAAACTGTTAGCACTTTACATTGTGGCGAACAAGACAAAGGTGGTGAAGGTAAAGGCAGTGAAATTATTCATTTTCACGGACAAACTTTTACACCTAAAAACAATAGACCGTTAACTCTAGGTGCTTTGTATGATATTTTCTTCATTGTATGGGATGAATTTGTGAATATCGTAACTAAAATTTGTAATGATGATATTCACAATTTAAGACCTTGGGAAGATATTATGACCAAATTGTATGAAGAATATCATAAGCATAATGATTTGGTTGTGAACTTCATTGATAAAATCAATGGGAAAGATTATCCGTGTTGTATGTATAAGTTGGCAACTTGTGTAAAGACTGGGAATGTTGCCGATAGCACAATTAGAAATGATTCAAAGACAATAATCAGTGACTTTTCAATGAGTCCAAGATTCCCACAAAAATCAACTATCCGTATGGATGGCGAAATCTACATTGAAGTTTCAGAAGAAATGAAGAATGAATTCCTTAATGGTTGTGGGTATGCAACATTAGGCAATGGTTTCATTGAAATTGAAAAAACTAATAAATTTGAAAATCATTACGAAGTCTATGGTTTTGAAGATGACTTCCTTGAAACTTTGAAGAAGCCTATTCATAAAGAAATTGACTTTGATGCCTTTACAAACCTTACATAATTTTCTACATTTTAACTAACATATAAAAGAGGTAAAATATGTATCATCACACTATACAATTCAAAGAAGCCAAGAACGAATATAGCTACCATTGCAATATGTATAAGTTGTTTGGATATGATAACTATACACAAAATGCAAAAATCCCAAGGTTTCAAATTTTAGGTAATGGTTGGGTTGATTTTTATACCAATACCGATGTATTTTCAAACACTAGTGTAATTGAATGCAAGTATTCAGAACAGATAGATGCGTGTGTTGATAATTTTTCTTTAGTGTATGTTCCACGCCATAAGAACCAATATGGAAAGAAAGTCTTATATGTCAACCCCACAAACGATGACCTCAAGAAAATTAAAAACAAACTTGAAAAGTTCCTTTGTGAACAAGGACTTGATGTTGAAGAAATTGACATTAAGTATGAAACCAGAAGGACTATTAAAAATTGTAAAGGCAAAAATTCTAAATTGAAAAGCATTTCTTACGCAATTTCAAAAATTGTGTTGAATAAGTCTTGTGACATTTCTTACCTACTTGAAAATGGGTATGGTGCTTTCAAATACAATGGTCTTGGGTATGTAAAATTGTAAGTAGAATGTAAGTTTCTTTTTAATACACTATATATTGTTGTTATTGAATATTTTCTACACAATATATAGTGTATCACTCCTATGCGGGTGAAATTTATTTGCTACAATAATAGAAACATTGTAATAGAAGAGTATCACTCCTATGCGGGTGAAATTTATGTTTAAACATTCTACTTTATATAAGATTCGTCAGTATCACTCCTATGCGGGTGAAATTTATAGGTGAACACTTGTACCAAGTACAATCATCATATGTATCACTCCTATGCGGGTGAAATTTATGGGCAATGAATGACAGCAGATGATTTATTCCTAGTATCACTCCTATGCGGGTGAAATTTATATATGGTGGTCGTGGTCTTGGCTTTGATAAATCGTATCACTCCTATGCGGGTGAAATTTATATAAATTATGGTTGAAATCCTCGCAAACATCGTGTATCACTCCTATGTGGGTGAAATTTATAATACTAGATGGCAACTCTATGTATGTACGCAAGTATCACTCCTATGCGGGTGAAATTTATGCAACAAAGAATTGGGAAAGATGATAACAAATGGTATCACTCCTATGCGGGTGAAATAAAAACAATAGGATTTTTATGAAGTATTTTCAATTATCAGAATTGTTGCATACGGATGAAAGGTCGTGTGCAATTTTCATAGAAAAATCAAAGATAACTAAATCAAACAATCAATTAATAGCAGACAATCATATACGAAAAGAAGTCATAAATTACGGATTATTTTGTAGTATTATAATGGGTCGTGGTACTAGCATAACACACGATGCTATGGAGTTATTGGCATCAACAAATACTTCTTTGGTTGTAGCCTCTAATGAATGTAAAAGTATACAAATGTTATCATTATCACCTACGGCAAATACGACTAAAATATACAAACAAATAGAAATATTACAAAATGAAAACAAGTTGAAAGATGTGCAAAATTCTTTATTGAATGAAAGATTTAATGCTAACACTTCATATGATGAATATCAAAAATTAGGTCAAGAAGGACATTTTATGAAATGTCTATATCAAGATAAATCAAAAGAGTATGGTGTTAAATGGATTCATAGGGATTACAATGCTACTTGTGGTATAAACGCTAGATTGAATTTATTGAACTCTTGTTTATATGGTATAACAACCGCTGTAATTCATACATTAGGAATGAGTCCTTATATTGGATTTATACATAAATCTTCTTCATTGCCTTTTGTATATGATTTATCAGATTGTGTTAAAAAAGAAACAAGTATTGATGTTGCATTTGAATGTGAATCAAAACAAACTACTAATGAAATGATGATTAATATGTTCATTGATAGATGTGATGGTTTGAAAATAACAAAAAAACTTTCAACGATAGCTTTGAGTATATTAAAATGATAATTATAGATGCTTCAAAATTAACTAAAAAAGAAAGAGGGTTACTATCTGCATTTTGTGTAAAAATAACTCCTTCCATATATGCAACCCCTTGTAATATGAAGATTGTAAAAACTTTTGTGAATAGATGTAGCGATTCTTGTATAATTTACAATCAAATAGGAAATAAAATATTGACAATAAACCATTAAATTGCTATATTTGTTACATACACATTTGTGTTGTTGATTAATCCGTTTTCAACATGGTTGAAAATAAACTCTTTACGGAGTATTAAATATGCTTAAAGCAAAATTGAATTCAAACATCTCTTTGAAAGACCATAGCACCGATGTAGCAAATAAAAGCTATGACCTTGCAAAATCCTTAAATTGTAACGAAGAGATTTGTAACGCAAGTAGATTGGCAGGGATGTTTCATGACATTGGAAAGTCTATTTCAAGAATTCAATCTTATTATAACGGAAGTCCAAGTAGCAACATTCCACATCCGTACCATAACGAAATCGGCTGGCTTTGGCTTCAAAAGCATAAGGATGAAGTTGTAGAATTAATCAAAAAGTTTAATGCCGTTCCAATTGATTTGAATGAGTCAAACCGAAAAATTGCGGATGAATACATTTTTCAAATTATTTCTTCTTGCGTATATTATTCTCATGCAAAGAGATTAAATGTTGTAGAAAATAAAAAGACCATTAAAAACGACATCAATGTTGCCGAAAAACATTATATGTTGCAGAACAACGATGGTGAAATTTCAAGTTTTATGAAGGATTTGTTTAATGTTGATTTTAACAAAATTCAATCATTGAACAATAAAGAACCAAAACTTATCGTTGAAAGAGATGTGTATGGTTTAGACTTTGGTTATGTTACATTACCAAAAGCTGGAAGTAATACACCTATATTTAGATATGAAAAGATTGCATATGCAAATGCAATTCTCTTGTTGATTAGAGCATTGCTCATTGAATCAGACCATATTGTTTCTTCAAACAATAGTGAAGATATTATTTATGACATCATTGAAAAGAATGAAATGCCTAGTGAATGGCTAAAAGGTGATGATGAAACAATCAAAATAAATAAGCGTAGATTTAATGAGTGCTTTGATGCCGTAAAAACGACACAAGAAAATAACACATATTCTGTTGTTAATATGACCGCAGGTGGTGGTAAGACATCTGTGGGATATCATCTTGGTTTGCGAAGCAATAAGAAAACCATTTTCCTTTGTTCTAGAAAGGAAGTTGCAAAGAGCATTTACGATGAATTGAAAGACCTTGAAAGACTCTTTGGAACTAATGAAGGCATTGAATTGGTGTACGAAACAAAAAGGCAAAATTCTACAAAAGAAGGTGATTGTAGATTTTGCGTAGGCACTATTGATACATTTATTGGAACTTGTGTTAATGGACGCAATATGGGGAATAACATTGAAGATTCTTCCGTAAGGATGTTCAACCTATTCAACTCCAATTTAGTTTTTGATGAATATCATGAACTTATGGATGACACAAGCCTTTTCACTTTGTTTATTCATTTGATGTCCGCTAGAGCAAACATCATAAAGAACGATACTTTCACTCTACTTCTTTCAGCTACACCAGTTTACATTAATTCCCTTGTATTTGGTGTGGGTAATGAGTTTGCTAGTTATTATCCTTCAAAGTATAATCATTGTAGTCCACAACATAATAAAACATACCATTCAAGTTGTGTAAAGTGTGTTTCTCCAATTTATAACAATTGTTTTGGCATTTTCAACGCAATTGAAACTTCTCAATTGTATTTTGTTGATGGTAAAAATATATGCGTAAACAATAATTTGTTGTATGTAGATAAGTTCAATGCCATAAATAGACTTATTCAACATAATGGAAAATATGGTACAAATCCCATTTCCGTAACGGCTAGTCCTTTGATTCAAGCAAGTATGAATATAAGTTGCGAAAGACTTGTAGAAAGTGTTTCAAATCCTTGGAATACCATTCAAAGAATTGGTAGATGTAATAGATATGGCAAGTTAAACGATGCTTATATTGAGCACTACATTAGTGAAGAGGGTTCACCAGAATCATTATTGCATCCATTTGTTAAAATCAATGATACAATGAAAAACATCATTCGTAATTGGCGAAATTATCTTAACACTAGCGTTGGAACTACTGGTAAGAATCTAGTTCTATCAAATTACTATGAAATGTTTATGCTTTTCTATCGTACAAATTCTACATTGATTGAAAGTCATATTGAATATTGTTATAAAGAAGGGTTAAATAATCTTGAAATCTTTTTCCCCAAAAAGGTTAATTATTTAGAAGATGGCAAAAAGATAAATTGCACATCTTTGCGTGGTTGTGCCGAAAGTGTAATGACTATATATGGTACTGATAATAATGGAAATTTGAGATGGATTGGTTCTAATTATAAAAATGATAAAGAAATTCCATTTACTGTAAAAGATTGGGAATTGAAGAAATTGTTAGGTTATTGGCGAGGACATGAGAATGTATTAAAGAATATTTTGCTTAAATCTAGACCCAATGAATTTAGTGGCATCAAGAAATTTATTAAGTATAAAAGTGGAATTAAAAAACTCTCTGACAATAAAATAAAATTCCTAATTGAAAATTGGGAATGGATGAGTAAGAATTATGATTTACCTATAATCGTCCCTCCAAAGGCTTGTAAATATGATTTCAAAACTGGTAGAGAAAGGGTGGTCATAGAAAATTGTAAGTAAAATGTAAGTTTCTTTTTAACATACTATATATTGTTGTTATTAATTGGTGCTTACACAACATATAGTGCATCACTCATATGTGGGTGAAATTTATACAAAGTTTACACCACCTATAAGCACGGAGCTAGTATCACTCCTATGTGGGTGAAATTTATTTACAAGGAACTCAAAGCCCTTTTTCTTGGTAGGTATCACTCCTATGCGGGTGAAATTTATTAATAACGGCTTGCAATTTTGTATGCTTCTTCCGTATCACTCCTATGCGGGTGAAATTTATAAGTAACCAAGAATATTATTGAATACGATGATGTTGCCTTCTACCTAGGTGATGGTATTTTTGTAGAAGCAGAAGAAATGTTAGGAAACGATTTCTATTTTTAAGGGGATATTCCGTATGATTGTACAAAATAAAACCAAATATGAAGCAATTCAATTCAATGGAAACAATGTGGATGAAGTTAATGCCTTCATTGAAAAGTATAAAATGAAGGATTATTGCATTGTCAATGAAAATGAAATCAAATACTGGTTTGATTGTTTTGTTGGTTGGCAGACCTTTCCAATCGGTTCGTATCTAGTGTCTTGCGATGACAATGACATTTTGGTGTATGCGGAAGATAAATTCTTTGAAAGGTACAAAGAAGTTGTAGAAAACACTTGACAATGCTTATATAATTTTGTATATTATACTCAACACAAAGGAGTATGAATGAATGAGTTTATCACAAGATTGCTTGAAGATGGTCTTACCATTGAAATTTCAATGAAGGACGGAAATTTGGTATATGACCTTAAAACAATGATGAAGAGCGAATGCATTGTTACTGACAAAGGTAATGGAATCTTGAACCTTTCTGGTCGTTATGATTGGAATGTTGATTATGACACCAATGATGATGACTATAAGGGTTTCATTGAATACATTGCAAGAAACTGTTCTTGTGGACGGAGCTATTGTAGTTGCTCTTGGAGTGACTTGCTTGCAAAATATGACATTGTTATTTAGGAGGTTAAAATATGACTGAAAAGGATAGAGCTGAATTCAATGAATGGGTTTCCAAGATGGAGCATCACGACATCAATTGGAAGCCTATGTGGGATTTCCCAACAGTAGCCGAAGACAAGAAGATTAAGGATAGACCTTTGGTTGTGATGACCGATATGGGATATGTCTTTTCTGCCTTTTACGATGGAAGGGGTAAGTTTGCCTTGGCATCCATTAGGAATAACAAGGTTGAGTATGACACCATTGAGAAGAAGTCTAGCCTTATTGCTTGGGCGTTTAGTGAATAGAGGTTGAAATGCGTATAGAAATTGCAAAGATGAATTTTGCACAAAACAACCTTGACATTGAATTAGGTACTTTGCAAGTATATACGGACAAAAGTACATATCCTTTGCTTTGTATTGAAGAATCTGAACGGAAAAATGATTGTGAATTCTTGTAAACGACATATTAAGCATTGGAAGAATTACATCAAGGCTTTGGAAAAGGTCATCAAAAAGAGAAAAAGAAATGCGTAAGTACGATTGTAAGATTATGGTTAAATGTAGGGGTATTTGCACTGCAACCTATAACATCAAGGCAAATCTTGAAATTGATGAAACCAAGTCACTTGAACAAATTGAAAAAGACATCATCAATGACATTAAACGACAATATAACATTGGTATGGTCATTGACTACACCATTTCATTCAAACGGGTAAAGTGATGTACATTAGACTTTATTCAAAGGATTCAAGACCAAGACTTGTTACTTGTTGTAAGGTTGATGCTCAAAAGGTTTGCACGGAAGTCAAGAATTTCAAGTGCGTCAAGCGAACAAGTTTCTTTGGATTCAAGTATGAAAAGGACAAGGAATCCACAATTGATGAAACCGATAGTGGATGGTACTTGAATGTATGGCTTGATGGTTCTGTTGCATCAGAACAACTAAAGATTGGAAGAAGCTATTGGGTTCAAGAGAGTTTGGCTACCGAACCGATTGAGTACAAGGTTGAAACAAGAAAAGACCTTGAAGAACTCAGGTCTTTCCTTATGAAGGCTATTTCTTGATTTTGCAATTTTCAAATATATAATGTATGAACGAAACCACAAGACAACTCTACGCAGCAGCGAACGCTGGACACGGAAATGAACTACTCAATAGTGCATTAGGTATTTATGCTTTAAGCGGTTTGGGTTGTCTACTTATCATAATATGCATTTTGATTGCACTATTTGCATTGAAATACTTGATATTTGATGTGATTTTCAATATGTTTGATGATGAAGATGAAGATGACTAATTGGAATTTAATTTTTCCAATAGCTTCAATTTCCTTCTTCTTTCAATTTCAACTTCTAGAACCATAGATGTATGGTCAACTACCCACACCCTAAAGGGTGTGAGCTTGTAATGCACCAGAGCAGCCATGCACCCTGCCTTCCAAGTCCGCAACGCTCCGTCTAGGGGCATCTTGAACGAGGAAGGATGTTTGCTCTTCTGAGCGATGTTGATTGCAGCGTTCCAGTCGGCATCAAGTACAGTACCGTTCTTGCAATAGAACCTTCGGTTCTTGCGGGTACCTTCCTTCTTGCCAGTGGTACAATCGGTCTGACTTGTCAAAAACGGAGAAACTGTTTCTACTCTTTTTCCATTGAGTAGTGCCTTGTATGACAAGATTTGCTTGAACTTGTAGAATGGAATCTGATACATTCTACGGTTGTGGGATTTCCGTTTGAACCCCTTGTTAGTCTTTGCTGTCTTCTGCTTGATGCCAGATAAGTCTTCCATCACGACAATGGAAGCTGGTGTGCTTTGAATTACCGCATTGGCAATCTTCTGGCACATGTCGGTAGACTGGTTCTGCTCCTTGATGGACAGCTTGCGAGAGTGCCTATTAGCAGACTTGGTGCCCTTCTTCTGCAAGCATCTCTTTAGGTATCTAAGTTTTCTTCTACGCTTGTTGTACTCCTTGTCGTGAAACATCACACCTTCGGAGGAGATTGCGAACCTGCGTTCGCCCATATCCAACCCGATGCAGTTATCATCATACAACGGCACATCTGGCACATTGAATGTTATTGCAAGGAAGAACCTTCCGTTCCGCATGAAAATCAGTGGGTCATCTGTGGTATATTGCACAAACAACGAATCCAACCTATCATAACCGACAATATCCGCTACGGCTCTTCTGCAAGACTTACCTGAGCATAATGCAATGGTCTTGCGATTGAACTTGGAATACAGTCGCTTGTCCAATCTCATTGTAGGTTAGATGTGCCATATAACTTTCACCCGTGTTCACCTATTAGTTTAGCATTTGTTGATTTGAATATCAAGCATTTTATGCAAGTTTGAACATAAAAAGTGTTCCCAAAGTGTTCTCGTGGGCATTCCTATGCCACCCTAAAGGGATGGCATCTTACTGCCCACATCTTTTGTGAATCTTGTCATAATAACTTGGAATGTGATTAACATCCGTAATAGGATTTGAATAACAATCAAATTCACCATTGATTTCTTCTGGATAAAACTGAAGACTATTTAAGTTGTTGTTGGAACAATCAAATGTACCACCAACAAATGACGGACAACCCTTCAAAGTTGTAAGTTTGTTGAAACAACAAATGAAACTACCGCCTACATATGTGAAATCTATACCAAGTTCATATAAACCACAATTTGCAAGCATCACACTACCAGATACATAGACCCGCTTACCTTTGTATTTTAGGTAATTGCTTCTATCTATGTATGCCACTTGAACTATAGCTTCATTATTACCAAATGTCATTATCTAGTTTTAAAATGAGGTTCTTTGTTGCATTTATCAAATCATCTATGTTGCTATAACTATCATTGGGGAAGCAATAGTTGACACTTAAAATGTTATATTCCTTATTTCCTAGAAATGGACGCATCCTAGAAAGACAAACAACACGACATAAATGTTTACCGTCAATATCTTTTCCCCATCTAGACATATAATCACTGCGTTGTGCTTCTTCATTATGAACATTTTCAACTTCATTCACATATCCCAAACTAGACATCATTGAACGGATTTTTTCTAGTTCTTCTTCTGTGAACTTATAAATCGGTTTTTGTATTATATTCACATCATTCTGAAGAATGAGTGTAGCATCTATAACATCATCGTTGAGATTGTTAACAAAATCTATTGCTTCTTGCAATTTATTAGCATCGTATTCGTCTGGCTTATCTTGCACTAGTTTTTTCAATAATTCTATGCGATTGGTGCGTAATTTTGCACAACGAACAACATCATCTTCTTTATTTTCAGACATATTTTCACCTTTAAATGTTTTTCTTCACTTAAAAGTTAAAAAAATATTAAAAAATGTAAATATGTCTTTTTAAGATATTTTTAATTTTCTATATTAGTGTTACATAACATATAGTGTATCACTCCTATGCGGGTGAAATTTATGAAATATTCTAGAATGTAGATTTCAATGAAAAAAGACCTTCCTAAACGGAAGGTCTTTTTGAATCATAGGCTAGAAGTCTACATCATCTTCTTCTTCATCATCTTCGCCATTAGCGGCAGCTTCCTCCTTTGCCTTTTTAGCAGCATCAAGGATTTTTTGCTTTTCCTTTTCAACCATTTCATCATTTGTAATGATTTCATCGGTAGTAAGACCGAAGAATTTTTCCATAACAAATTGCTTTGAGAATACTGGGTTGATTTCTTCTGAAGTTGGGCTAGAATTTGCAAGTGTTGGTAGGAATGTTGAGAATGAACCCATAACACCGCCAATCTTTTCCGCAAATGACATTTCACGGATTCTTTGGAAATCTGAACCTGCTATGAAGTTTATTTCATATATGGTTGAATCCAAGTATTTCTTTTCATAGTTACGCAATCTCAATTGTTGCATAAAGGTATGAAGAATCATATCATTACAGAATTTCTTTCCCCATCTCTTGCAATTGGTTTGGAAATCTATTTCCGTAACTGCGGTTTCTGGTGCGGATGTGTATGTTGATGGTGTTTCGCCTTCAATAGTTCTAGCTACGGGCACAAGCATTCCGTCAACTACTTCGTGTTGGAAATACTTCAAATCATCTAGACCTGTGCTAAATTCGGTAGAACCCTTCAAGTATTCAACTGTTGAGCCGTTACCAGCAGCATTGATACCGAATATGAAATCTTCGGTCAATGCGTTAACACTTCTATTACCGCTAATAGCACCGCTACGATGGTCAATGCTCATTGTCTTGAAGTATTGCTTCTTTACGGAATCTAATAGACCTTGTATCTTTGAGTTTGGTGTAGTTCCCGTAAATATTTTAAATTGTCTTCTTTCAGGTGCTCTTGTGATGCGGTATATTGTAAGTGCATCTTGGATAGCCCTCAATTGGTTTACAGGTCTAACCACTGGGTCAAGATGACCTATGATGTCATTGCGGTTAGAACCCCAAAATCCATAGGAACAATATGCCACTTGGTCTCTTGTGAATGTCTTAATCTCTGGGTCAACGATATTGCTATTCACCATACTTGGGTCTTGAATGAAACCAGTAAGAACATCGTGGTCATATATGGCACTTGTACAATATGCAGGTAATGAATTGATTGCGACTAGCGAAGTCTTTTCATTGTTGGGGCAAAGTTCCCAAAAGACTTCGGCATCTACGAACCATTTATACACATAGTACCATAGTTCATCCTTCTTAATGACACAATTGATGACATAATTGAATTCTTCCTTCAATTGTTCATATTCAGCCTTTGTGAAAGATGACTTGAATGCGTCCTTTATGTCAAACTTTACCACTTCTCCGTGTGAGTTTTCCCTAATGATTTCATTCACTATGACATGTAGGCTCTTGCGTACAAGAGGGAACAATGACATATACCTATATGTAGAAATCTTCTCCATTTTATTCTTGAAAACGACATCAAACAATATGTTTGCTTGATTGTGTGATGCAGCATAGGGGGAGTATTGATTCATCATTGTAGCATAGTCAAAGGAATCCTCATTTACACCATAGGAGTTGAGTTTTCCTTCAAGTTCCCTTAAATATGCTTGGTCTGAATCATTTTGCAAGAAACCATCTGAAAATGGATTTATGAAACTTAAAATATTCATATCTTATGTATCATTAAATATATAATATACAAAAGGATTTTAATATGAAAAAGGTTATACTCACAGAAAGCGAATATGAAAAGGTTTGTCAAATTCTAGGTGAATCTGCCAAGAAGACCGCTGAAGAAGTGGCAAAGAGTGTTGTTGATATGCTAGGCAATTCCATTTGGATTACTAACTATCATCACATTGGTAGTCATTTCCTTGTTTCCATAGAAAGAACTAATGCTGGTATGAGACATTTCTTGTTTGAACTTGAATTCTCAAATGATGTTGAAGGTGTAAAGTATAAACTTGATTTCTTGAAGTTTATGGAAGATGATGACATTACATTTGGTAAACATTTGAGCACAGGTATTGTTACCAACTTGCAAGTATTCCTAAAGAACTTGCGTAAGGAATTGAATGAAGTTTGCAATGAAAATGACACTAGAAAGATGTCAAAGGAAGAAAAGCAAATCTACTTTGATGAATTCTACGAAAAGGTATAAGTCATTTAGATAGTATTAAAACAAAAGGGTTGGTTCTATTAACCGACCCCTTTTTAATGGACAAAATTTTCAAATTATGGCTTGTTTTATAGAATCTTGAAGGTCTTTGCCTTTGGTTCTTCCTTTTGTGCCTTTTGGACGGTAATTGTCAAAAGACCATTCTTCATTTCTGGAACAAGTTTGTCGGTATCCCAGATAGTAGGCAACTTGATTTCCAAGTCTTCATTGATTGTCTTAATCTTCTTAACCAAGTCCATCCAAGTATCATCTTCCAATTCCTTGTTTTCCTTGATTGCTATTTTGATTGTATTGTATCCATTTCCATTTTCAACGCAAGACACCCCAATGTCATCACTAGACTTACCAGGCATAGCAATTACGAACTTTATGGTATTTGCATCTTCCGTCATCTTCATATCAAACGGAATGTTTGGTAGTTCAATATTTTGCTTTATGAATTGTGAAGGGATTAGGTCAAATCCGCTTACATTGTTGAATGGGAAAAGAGCATCCGCTGCTCTAAAGAGGTCAAGCATATAGTTATGCGACATAGTGTTTATTCCTTTGGTCTAATTCTATGACCGATTTGCGGTTGTAAAGATTGAAACCCATTCGGTATTCCACAAGAAAGCAACCACGCTCATTTGATTTCTCTTGTCATTTGAGAACTCTTTCGGTTCTCATACATTATATATATTTTTAATATGTCCACATTTTATAACAACATACCCATTGAAGATTTACCATCAAAGGGTAGACTATATAGAGAAGATGCCTTTTTTAGGATAAAAATCCTATCAATCGGTGATATAAAGTACCTAGAAACCAATAACGACATAGACATCATATACAAGGACATCCTACAAAAGAACCTAGAAACCAATGTTCCTATTGATGACATATTGATAGATGATAGGAACTATATGATAGTGTTCCTAAAGATTAACTCATTTACAAATTCACAAACGGAGATAAAGACACAATGTCCTTATTGCGGATATATGAATGAGGAATTGCATAGTCTAGATGAATTGGATATAAAGTACATAGAAGATACCTATGCCAATGACGGATACAAGAGAAGGATAAACCTAACCTATATGGCGGTTGAGTTGAGATATCCTACCATAGGAAACTACAATCGTGTTGAGGGTGAATTTGCGGACATATACAAGTATACGGACATAGTTTCAGACATTTCCAATATGGATGCCTATGACTATATGACATTGCAAACGGCTGTTGATGAATTCAAGATAGGATTCCAAGAGGATTTCTTGCAGACTTGTGGTCAATGTAGGAATGACTACAATGTAAAGGTGGTTGTTGACTATAATACCCTATTGAAGGGTGTTGACATAATGTTAGTGTATAGGAACATATTGGGTATATGCAAGTATTGTGGTTATCAAATAAATGATGATATGTCATATCGTGACTATATGAGTTACTTGGATATAGTGAACAAAATGATTGAGGAAGAAAAGGAAAAGGAGAAGTCCAATTCAAAGAACTCAATGGAATCAAGTTCATTCATTTCATTGAAGAATAACATAGCAAATATGAAAAATATGATTAAACAGTCCTAGATAACATTTTTTTATGATTTTTTTATTTAACCCCCCTACACAAATAGGGGTTTTTATTTTATATTTTTTGTATATGATTAATACCAACTACGCAAAACGCCAGCCACGCCCTAGAAGAAGGGTTGAAGAAGAACTTGAAATGGGAGCACCAATGATGCTACCAACTTATCAACCGCTCACCAAGAAGATAGCACAAGATGGTTCTACCATCATTGACTACTACATCTACGATGGTGATGGAAGATTTTCACCTGATAGTATCACCAATCCTTCCTATTATGTCAATTTTCTTGCATTATTGAATGATTTGAATCCAAATGACAATGTGCATGTCCATTTGAATACAGGTGGTGGTATGTTGGATAGTTCCCTTGCTATTTATGAAGGACTTTGCAATTGTAACGCACAAGTTACAATGCATGTTGAAGGTCCTTGTTGTAGCGGTGGTTCTATGATTTTGATGGCTGGTGACCAAATCATCATCAACAAGTTCGGCTATGTTATGATTCACACCTTTAGCGGTGGTATGATTGGCAAGGCTTCTGATATGAAAATCAAGAACGAATTTGAGATGAAGTGGTGGGATTATTCCTTCAAGGAAATCTACAAGGACTTCTTGACCGAAGAAGAAATGAATGATTGTCTAAACGGCAAGGACTTTTGGTTCAATGCGGTTGAAGTTGATGAAAGATTCAACAACAAGTTGAAGAAGGCTCTTGATAGAGATAGACTTGTTTCCTTTATGCAAAGGGAAACACAGATGAAGGTCACGGCAGAAATGACATCATATATCAATGAATTTGGCGAATTGACCGAAAAGGGTTACAAGAAGTTGAAGCAATTTGATAAAATGATTGAAAATGCTTGTGAAGAAGAAGTAACTGAAGAAGTTGAACAAGTTGAGAAACCGACCAAGAAGGCAAAGTCCAAGGATAAGACTCCAAAGAAGTCAAAGTCCAAGGAAAAGTCTGAATAATTTTGTGTCCTAAAACCATATTAGGTTGCTCTCCACTTGACAAAGTGGAGAGTTTTTTTTAAATTATATAACAAACAAAAAAGGAAATAGTTTATGTTAGAAATTGTTGGAAAGTATACGAAGGCTAATGTATATGCCGATACCATTGAAAATGAATGCATTTCTCAATTGTATTCCCTTTGTAATCATCCAGTTTTCAAGGATTGCAATGTTGCCATTATGCCAGATTGCCACGCAGGTGCAGGTTGTGTAGTAGGATTTACATCTCAATTGCCAAAGAATGGAGAAATCATCCCCAATATCATTGGAGTTGATATTTCTTGTGGTATGTATGTGGTGAAGTTAAAGGATTCCCCACTATTGAATGACTATGAAAAGTTGGACAAGGTTATCCGTCAAAATGTACCTAGTGGTTTTAACGGAAATACCAAGATTTCAAAGTTTCTACCAGATGATGTAAGGGAACGCATTGAAGATGTTTGTTGGAATGTCCTTGGAGAAAAGGCTAACGACCATCTATTGAAGGTCGGTTCTCTTGGTGGTGGAAACCATTTCATTTCAATTGAAAAGGGTGAAACTGGAACATATCTAATAATTCATTCAGGTTCAAGAAACTTTGGATTGAAGGTATGCAAGCATTTCCAAAGCATAGCAAAGCAAAAGCATCCGTTCGGTGATATGTCATACATAGACGGAGATGATGCAAAGGAATATATGCGTTGTGCCGAAGTATGTAGAGAATATGCCCATTGGTCTAGAAAGATTATGGCTAATACCATACTTGTAGGTATGCGTTGGAGAGAAGAAGAACACTTTGAAACATTGCATAACTACATAGGTAATGACAATATCATCCGTAAGGGTGCTATTTCTTGCAATGAAGGTGAAAAGGTATTGATTCCGCTAAATATGCGTGATGGTTCTTTGATTTGTATTGGAAAGGGCATTGCCGAATGGAACAATAGCGGTCCTCACGGAGCTGGAAGAATCCTTTCTCGTTCCAAGGCAAAGGAAACCATATCTATGGATGATTACAAGAAGTCTATGGAAGGTATATGGACATCTTGCGTTGGAACTTCCACACTTGATGAATCCCCTATGGCATACAAGAGTGCCGATGAAATCAAGAACTTGGTTCTAGATACAGCGGAACTTGTTGACCACTTGAAGCCGTTGTACAATTTCAAGGCTAATGATGAGATTACTTGGAAGGAACGCAAGAAGTATGAAAAGGAAATGAAGAATAGAATCAAGGAAATTGAGGAAGAATAATACCAAGCCAATGTGTACAATACGCATTGGCTTTTTTATATTTAAATGTATGATGCTAGAAAAACAATTCAATGATGTTATTGGCAACTATACCGCTATGCTCAAAGAAAAGGGCATTAGGTATCATATAACCACATTGTATAATTATGGCACGGAAGAAGAAATATATGTGAACTTTCTTCAAATGAATACTGGATATATGGTTGAATTTAATGTAGTCGGCTATATGACAACAGTAGAAAAGGTATATGAATGTTATTGCTATGACCACGAAGGTCATAAATTTGAATGTAATATTGATTTTGATGCAAGCAATTACATCAACATACCATCACACATTGTAAGCAGATTAAGACTTAATGCTATGAAAGATACTATTGACAAGGTATTTAAATGGTTTGAAGACCCAAAGTTCCACTTTAAAGAATAATTTTATATATTTTCCATTGTGTAGGATGGTTTGTCTTTGCTTTTCTAGAATCGCCCTACGCAAATACCTCCTTTGTGTTGATGAAGAAAAGCAAACCCACTTGATTAATCAAGTGGGTTTTTTTGTTATTTGTCGTTGAATTCTCTTATAGGTTGAATGACCAATGATATTGGGATTTCAATGCTATATCCATAATTTTCACTCATAAAGAATGAAACATCCTTTGGATTGATGTAGATGTTATCCTCATCTTCAAGCCTATCCAAGGTCTTTTCAAGGGCATTCAATTCCCCCTTCCAATATGAATATGCAAAATCACTATCCCATTCTTCATCTTCATCATCTGGGTAGTATTCTGGGTTGTACTTGTTTGGAATTGCTTGGTCAAGTTCAATATCTAGGACATAGTTGACTTGAATATCACCATCTCCTACATCTTCGTTTTCACAAACCTTTTCAAGTTTGAATTTGAATGTCTTTAAACCGACACCGATTTCGCTTACAACACCATTTACAAATTCACCTATTGCGGTTTGAATTGCGATTTGGCTATTTCTCATTAGAATGACCTTCCTATTTTAGGGTTCTACTTTGTTTCTTCGGTTGGCTTTTCTTCGCCACCTGCTATATTATCGGTAGATTCTTTTGACTTGTCAAAATTTTTTTTAATATTTTCTTTAGAAAATGGGAAAGGTGGCTTCTTGCCCTTATTTTCTTCCAACATTTTCTTGAACTTTTCTTTTACAATCTTTAGTTTTTCATCAAATGTCAATTCAGCCATTGTATTAGTCCTCCATTAGGTTCTTGATTCTTTCGTAGAAAATACGCATTTTTTCAACATCACCCTTTTCAAATGGAATGGCGAAGTTCTTAATGTCATCCTTAATGATAGCAACTTTTTCGCTATAACTCAATTGTTCAGATAAAATTTGCATAAGCAATCCTCTTTTAGTTTATATATTTTCTTGTATGGAAAGATTGTTTAGTAGTGAAGAATATGATGATTCAATCATAGGAATGACATTAGACAATAGATTGGTATATAGTTATTACGAAGCCATAGATTGCTATTTCAAGCATAATCATAAAGAAAGTATTGATGGTGATGCTTTGTATGATGAAGCAGCGGACTTCATAAGTTACAATGCAAGATATAACGACTATATTGAAAACGCACCAATCCTAGTGTATGAATCATATAGATGTGATATTGACCCATCATTGGAAAACAAATTACTGAAAGACCAAGATGACGCATTTGTCGGTGTTTCCTATGATGAAGAATTGATATATGACATTGACAAAATTTCAAATAATTTTAATTTTGGTGATGTTGATGAAAAAATAGTGTTCATTAAAGGAAATTTGTAATGGATTTAATGTCATTTGATGAAGCGGATGAACAATTTGAGCATATCTTCAATAAGCTAGAAAAGCAAATGGAAGAAATGAAGAAAGACCTTAAAGAAAAAATGAAAACAATGAAGGACAATGAAAATGAACAATAATCTACCAACTATGGAAGAATTTCAAACAATTCTAAACATAGCCAACTTTAGTCCAGAATGGTCAGAACCGATATTCAAGTGTCCAAAATGCGATGGCGGTATGTGTAGGAACAACAAGGTTGTATTGGCAAGTATGCCACCAAAGCATAAGTATCGTTGCAACAAATGTAATCATGAGGTTGCATTGTAACAATGATTACAAGTTCAATCACTATAAGGCAAATGTCTAGGGCTAAACTCTTTGGATATGCCGTAAATGCCGAAAAGTTCCCATATTTCCTATATGAGGATGATTGTAGGATGAAGGTATACTCAAAGTTCATAAGGGATTCATTGTATGGTGATAATGAATGTTCTTGGTTTGCCCTATATCAAGATGATTACATCATAGGCATATTCGCTACATCAAACCTTGATGACTCATTGACCTTGCGGTTCTTGGAAATAAGCAAGTACAAGAAAGGTATGGGCTATGGAACATATGTGATTGAACATCTAAAGAAAACAAACCAAGTCATTCTTGTCAAGCCAAGGAATGACTTGGTAAAAGATTTCTACTTGAAGAACGGATTCAAGTTGAATGATGACAATATGGTTTGGCAAAATACATAATGAAAGAGGTTTATAATGAATAACGAAATGGAAATTCTACTTAACACAATCAAGGAACTCAATGAGACTATTAAAATGCTACGGAAGGAAATTAGTGAATTGAAGTCTGAAAACAGTATTCTAAAACTAGAAAAGGATTATAAAGACATCAATAAAACACAATTTCCATACACCCCAGAAATACTAAAATATCCAAACATTGAAGACCCATATGCACCTGGTATTGGAAAGCCTTGGTGGGAAGTTAGAATGGATAATGGTGTAACATATAGCCTAAATGTAAACGGAAAAGATGTAGTAGCAGATAATGCTACAACACATTCAGAAGATAAGGGTCACTTATTGAACGGATAACTATGGATGAGAACAAATCACAAATAATATCAATCATATTGTTGGCTATTGCCACAATCATAATAATGTATTTGGTATTCAATTAAAAAATGACCGACATTTGTCGGTCATTTTGTTTTAGTCAAAATATTCATATCCGTAATGTGTAACCAATTGACGGATGTTGACCCTTCCTACTGGATTTGATGAATGTACCTTAAATGTACAATCCTTGTATTGGTTCTCAACAATGTACTTGGCAATGTCATAACCAGTCTTTTCTTCACCAAGGTCGTGGTCAAGGTCAATTATGAAAGCAATACCATCAAGCATACATTGGTCTATGATTGTAATGGCTTCCACATAGTTTCTACAAATAACCAAATCCCTAGGTCTTTCAACTGGACTTCTAATATCATCAACATAAATGTACATAGCAATATTCCTCTAAATTATGTATTTTAGTCATTGACTAGTGATATTATTTTTCTATATTTTTGTCAATCTATATGGAGGTATAATATGAACAATGTTGAATTTAGAGGTACATACGAAGGCTACAACTATGTAGTGCGTATCAATATTCTTGGTTTCCGTTGTGGTTATGTTGAAATCTCAAATACACCTTTTGAAGGAAAGAATTTCTACGATTATCGCAAAGAATGTATTGATATTGATGTCCACGGAGGCATAACCTTCCAAGGAAAGTTTGTTGGTGAAGGTATTGATATTGATGTCCACGGAGGCATAACCTTCCAAGGAAAGTTTGTTGGTGAAGGTATTGAATGTATTGGGTGGGATTACGCACACCTTAATGATGAACCAATTCCAGATGAAGAATTCATTGAAATTTGTAATAGGATTGGTTGGCAAGAAGGAAAGGAAAGAAAACTCCATAGCATTAATAGACTATACAGTGGTGATGTCTATTCCTTGGAAGATGTAAAGAATGATTGCATTGATGTAATCAAACAACTCAAGGCATTAGAACTCAAAATGTAGAGGTATAATATGGAAGATGATATTATTGAATTGTTGATTGAAAAAACAAAAGAGAACAAAATCAATTGGTTAAGCTATAACCATAGAATATGTGAATTTAATGAAAGTTCTGAAGAAATTGAAGAAGCCTTTAAGATAGACATTCAATCCATAACGCATTATGCATTGTTTAGTGTAGAGTTATACATTATTAGAAAAAATAAAGCATTGATTAGACTGATTTCAAGAAATGATTGTACAATCATTTCGTACAATGGAGAAACGCTAATCAATGTCGTTAGGAAACAAAGAGCTAAAAAGAGAGTTGAGATTCTAAATGATTCTCTAAACTACTTGAAAAAAATTGGCGAAACTTTTGTATAGGAATTGTATGATTAATGACTTAACCGCTGGATTGTTCTCAATCCACAAGGCAACACAGAACAATGTAATTATATCTTGTATCCTTACGATGGTTCGTGATTGCAACCTATCAATGTGTGAAGAATCTGGTGACAAGTATTCCTACAATGTCATTAGCGAAGGCGAGGACTTTATTGGATTTTCCATTGACAAGATTGAAGGAGACCCTTGGGGTTTCAAGTATGTCATAGAGATATATCCGCAAAATGAACATAGACTATGCCGACTTTATAAGAAAATGGGTGTTGACAAGATATTTTACAAGGAAATGTCCGTTGATGAAGACCTTTGGCTAACATCTACATCCATAGCAAAGGAAATCTTCGGTTACAACCCTTGACAAGTATTACATAATTTGTTATATTGTTTTTATACATTGGAGATGTGTATGAAGAAACTTGTTTGTCTTATTGGACTTGTATTTCTATGTGGGTGCGTTGAAGAAAACGCCACCACTTCTAGTACAACATATGTGTGGACATTGGAATATGCTTCTACTGTGGAGATAAATAGCCAAACACTACACAATTGTGTATATGTAGGACATCGTAGAGCATTTTCCATTTTAAGTAACGAGCCTTGCAAGTATAGGCTTTAATTGAGGAAAAAATGAAAAAGAATAACAATTTTGTTGTAAATCCGTTAACTACACAGAATGTGAAGAAGTGTGGTAATTGCAATTTTTGTGGCAACAATATGTGCTACAAGAAGCCCTTGGTTATTATCGTAGGTGAAAACGACCGCTGCCACTACGAGGCATAGAATGTTCAATATCCGTTCATTGCTTGCAAAATACCTATTTGAATCCTTGAAAGACCTTGTAGTTAGGAAAGAGGTTATGTACAAGGATTTCAATAAGTTTTCTATCATCATCGGTGCTACAAAGAAGGTAAGCATCTATGTCAAGGAATCAAAGGTTGTTGTGAATGTATTCCGTGAGGATAAGGAAGTCCTATTGAATGTACACAACTATTTCGCCTACACCGACCTTGAAAAGATGGCAATGGATATACGGAAGGAAATCATTGCGTATAAGGAGGATGTATGACCGACAAAGAATTATTGGAATTGTATCCTTTTCTAAAGGTTGACCCAGAATACAATTACATTGAAAGCGATGAAACTGGTCTTTATTCTGAAAAGGGTTTATATATTCCAGAAGGTTGGTATGACCTTTTCCTTGATTGTTGTGCCGAATTGAGGGAAGCCTTGCTTGAAACCAATGAGTTGAATGAATTCAAAATCAACCAACTCAAGGAAAAGTATGGCGAAATGCGTATCTATACAAATTTCACAAATGATAAGATTGGTGAAATCATTAGAAGATACGAAATCATTAGTCAATTCACTTGTTGTGTATGTGGAAAGATTGCAAGATATGAATCCAAGGGATGGATTTGTCCATTTTGTGAAGATTGCAAGACAAAAGATGCTAAATATAATGACCTATATGGTTGTTACTTTACAAAGTTTGAAGGTGACTTGATGGTTTCCCACCATTATACGCATCACAACATTCCTTTGCGACTAAATGAGGTCAGAGAAATCAATGAAGAAACCATTGAATGCTCAAACGGAAAGGTGATAGTTCCTTCAATTTATTTAGAAAACGAAGAATTCAAGGAATACATCTCAACTACAAAGACTGTTGGTGATGTGAATGAATGTATAAGGAGAATTTTCAAATGATTACGGCTAAAACTTATTTTTTGTTGTTGGGTCTCATTGGTTGCATATATGCCTTTGGTTTCATATTTGCAAGCAAATACTTTGAACATAGGTACAAGGAGTATAGAAAAATCTTCTTGATTGCTTCTAGTTGTCCAATATGGCATTTTTACTTCGCATTTAAGTATATCTGCATTAAGACATTCAATAGCATTGTTGGATTCAAGGATTATGTCAAGTCCAAAGAGTTCAAGAAAGAATTTACCTTTAAGGATTGATTATGAAGACTTGCAATACCTGTAAACATTCTCACGCAGATAATGGCAATTCTTGCTTTTGTAGTGTCCACTCTAATCGTGTAAAAAAGAAAGAAAAACACGATAAGAACCATTGTGAACATTGGGAACATAAAAATTCTTCAAAAAACTCTTGACACTTCTTATATAATTTTGTATATTATAGATACAAAAACAAAGGAGCAAGTTATCCAAGGACTTAACCGATGATGAAGTCAACGCATACCTAAAGGTAAAGAAACTCATTGATGAAAAAGGAGAATTCTAATGGCTATTAATATTGAAATCATTCCCTATAATGCATTTCCTTGTAACCACAAAGTCTTCAAGATTAATGGAATTGATGCCGACAAGAATGACTTCGGTTATATGGAAGATGTGGATTTAGAACACCGACCTGACTATGGTTGTGGCGACTACAAGTTCATTCCTTATAACTTTGAAGAAGAAGATAGGAAGTATGAACTTATGAGCCTCAAGAGCAAGTATGGCATTGATGAGTGCGAAATCTATGAAATCCAATGCCGTTTGAGTGATGAATTTCATGTAGGATGTTGTTCTTGGTGTTCCTAGAAACAATTTCAACAAGAAATCAACAATATCAACAAGAACTTAACCTAAAAAAGGTTAAGTTTTTTGGTATATACGCCCTTGTTTCATTTTAAATTTTTGACTACATTGTTTCAATATGGGTAATGAAATGGACAACACACCAAGCATTGAAGAACTACGGAAACACTACGATGAAATAATTGTGGATGAAATCAATGACAATTTCGTTGTAGTAAACCTTTTCAATTCAAAGAAGGTCTGTGATAGATTCACAAAGATAATATTTGAGAACTATGATGCCATCGGTAGAGTATTCATAGATGGTGATATGGGTTCTTGTACATTAAAGTTCTATGACAATTCTTTGAAGGCATTTAATAGCAAGGATTACAAGCCCAACTATGAATATTGGTGCAAGAAGATTGTTTCCTTTGACAAAAACCTTACATATATGGTATATGACATAGAAAAGTCAAAAAAAGCATTCAATGATTTCTTTAACGAAGCTATGGATGGTCTAGACATTGAATCAAATGAGTATAAGAGTTTGGAATATAACCACAAGGAAGTTCTAGGAATTCTTGAAGAACATAAGGATGATGATTGTAGGAATTATGCCATCTATTCAGAATTGAACAATTTGAATATTTCCAACAATGTAAATCTCACGGAAATGGTGTATACAAGATATTCATATGAGGCACAATACCTATGTGTTTGTGCTATGTTGGCTGCTAACGAAGTTTTAGGTTGTGTATAATGAAGAATAGCATAGTAAGATTGAATAGGAATGTCACATACAAGGACTTTCAAAAACCTATGGATGAAAGGTTTTCACCTATTGAGGTTGAAATCCGTGAAAAGGCGAAAAGTCTAGCGGAAGATGCGTTATTCAACTATTTTATCAAGTTGGGTAATGCGTTGGATATGGTGAAAGAGATTGAAAGATGTCCCAAGGACATAAATGTGTATGATTATATGGTAAAGATATACTTTAGGCATCAAAGGAACTCTATGAAGTTCTATAACCTTGAAGATAATCTTAACTATATCATAATGCGAAAGAAGTTGTATATGCTTTGTATTATGAACAAGTACACTATCGGTGAAAAGGAAAATATGGATGGTCGCATAAATGTATGTGCCGAATCATTATATAAAAGCCATACAGATATGATTGTTCAATACTATGCTATGAAAGAAATGAAGGGTATCCTAAAGAAAAAAGCAATCCAATTGTATGAATCTTCAATGTCATACATAGATGGATATGAGGATGTACGCTGTTATAAAATAAGGGATGAATTGCAGCGACATTTAGAGTTGATGGATGTAGAATCAATGTATAATGGATATGCCCATACATTTAATTATTTCTTGAAGAAACAAGGCTTATATGGCAAGGAATATAAAGATATATGTTTTCTGCCAAGTTATAAGAAAGCCGAAAAAGATTTCAACAACGAATATAATTGGAGATTTCTTTAAAGTATATTTTTGATATGAGTAACAATAAAAGAATTTATAAAAAGCAGACGGAAGCATCCTTGAAGAACCATAAGGTAATGCTTGATATGAATGACAATCTATTTGTCATTACAAGCCTTGATGGAAAGTTCCATTGCTCATATGACATATTTCACCAAGAAGCAAAGTTCTGGCACGGAAGGAATCAATTGAGTGTAAACGGTGAAATCGCAAGCGAAAAGTTCCAATTTTGGCGGGCTAAAAGTGAGCCAAATGCAAAGAACAATTTCTTGGTTTATTCAAACCATAGGGATGACATCAAGACTGCCGTATATGAACTTATGGAACTTGTAAGAAACTACAAGTCAAATTCTTCATTATTCAATAATTCCAACGGAGAATCCGTATATTAAAGGAGTTAAATATGTCAATAGAAAACAATGAACATAATAGAAACTATTTATATAATTGGTGTGTGAATACTTTCAAAGACAAAAAATTCAAAATGGATGAAAAAGGGATTTCATTATTCACAAACAAAGATGAAATGCGTATAATTCATTTTTATACCTATAGTTACGATAGTGATAACATCAATTATAAGGATGATGTTTTTAAAATATGCGATAACTTGATTACTTTATCTTGTAATGGTGATGAGTTGTATGTAAATTCATTTTATGCTGATGTCACTTTCATGAAGCAATCAAACTGCTAAATACAGTTGATTTTCCAGCGTGGCTATGTGATTTGCTATCACAAGCTATGACTGGTTCCTGCGTATCAACAGGCTTTGACGATTTATCGTCTCCCGTGCCTCCCACGGTAGTTCTACATTTTAAAATTTTAAGACCTTCTTTAAGGATGTTTCTAGCAGCATTTTCATCTCTATCCAAATAAGTACCGCAATTAGGACAAGTCCAAAATCTTTCTTCTAACTTTAATCCTTTGTACTTATAACCACAACAATAACATAACTTACTACTTGGATAGAATTGGTTTATCTTTATGTAAGTTCTATTCATTTCTTTAGATTTGTAATCAATCATATTACAGAATGTTAAGAAACTAGCATCTTGGATAGATTTTGCTAATTTATGGTTCTTTAACATACCTCTAACATTTAAGTCTTCACTAACAATGACTTGGTTTTCGTTCACTATTTGTGTAGACCATTTATGTTGAAAGTCTTTTCTTTGATTTTTTATTTTCTCATGTACTAAAGCTACTCTTAACTTTTGTTTCTTGTAGTTTTGAGAACCTTTAGCACAATGACTTAATTTTCTTTGCTCTTTTGCTAATTTTATTTGTGAAGTTCTAAAATACTTTGGATTTTCAATAACTTGACCTGAGTCAAAAATACAGAAATCTTTTAATCCCAAATCAAACCCACAAGAATAAAATTTAGGTTCAATGTATTCTTTTTCAGATAATTCACAGCAAATACTAGCAAAATACTTATCAGTTGGTGTTTTCTTGATAGTAATATTGTAGATATGAACTTGAGACCAATCAACATCTTTGTAGTTTTTAAACTTTACATTTCCTAGTTTAGGAACTTTAATATGTTGATAGTCTACAACCCTAATATCATATCCTTTAGAGGTCTTTGTAGCTGCAATTCTAAATGAATCCTTCTGACCTTTCTTATGAAACTTTGGATATTTTGCATCTTGCTTTGTCTTTTTCTTTAGTGAATTAAAGAAATTGTTGTATGCTTGCAAGCAATCCATATAAGAATTTGCTAGTGCTTGACTTGGTACTTTAGTAAGGAACTTCCATTCTTCTTTGAAACTCTTTAGATTAGGATTAAAGTTAAATTTATAATCTTCCCATAGTTCTTTCTTCAAGGCAAGAATATGATTATACACAAACCTAGAACAACCTAGAGTTCTATCTATTAGAACTCTTTGTTCCTTGCTTGGGTATAATCGTATTTCTAATCCTTTCTTCATACAAACAAAAATCCTATTGATAGTAGTGGTATCAATAGGACTAAAGCTAATACTAGCTTTTAAAAACTTTTTCCTATTATTGAAACCCACTACCTTTCCAATAATCTATATATTATTTATATTTTAAGTTATAAAAAATTTTAATTTTAGTGGAGATTCATATCAACCACTAAAGATGGTTGATTTTTATTTCCGCAACAATGATAAATGCTGTCCGTAATGGAACTGGATACTTTGAATCAGACATATACTCAAAGAACCTTGGTTGGAACGACTATGCCAATGAACATTTTAAAGATTTTATTAAAAGGGTAGAGAATATGAATAATGCAACAAAATCAAATTGGAAAGAAATTAGGAAGGAACTTCCTCCAATTGATAAACCAATAACCATACACAAGACATTTGAAAAGAATGGCTACTATGTTGTGAAGATAATCAATTATAGCAATGATATGGAGCATTTAACCATTACCAACCTTGATGGTTTCAATAGACAAGATGTACGAAAAAGCGAAATAGACTATTGGTGCTTGTTCCACACATTAGATGAAAAGTGTGAAGTTGAAAATGAATCAAAGCAAGTAGTTGAAGAAAGTTTCAATGGAAATTTTAATAATAGATGGATGAACAATAGTTTAACAAGTAATCAACAAATATTTTCATCTTCAACCGCAATTATAGAACCCCATGTAAAATTTGTTGAATGTCTCCCAAACGAATTGTCTGGAACGATTGTAAATGACAATTGTTTTTTTAATGACAATTGGTAATTAATTTACTATATTTGTTCAAAAAGGTTATATATGGCAAACAATGTATGGGGTAGCCCACTAAACTACGGAAAGATTAACAACAACGAAAAGAACGATTCGTTTGAACCTTTTAGGGATTGTAACGGAGAATGTTGTAGATGTTGTAACTTTGAATATACAGGTGATACCGAGAAGGGTTGGTGTAGAGGCGGTCTTTTCGTAGGAAGGCATCGCAAGGGGTGTAAGCATTTTAATGACTACATCAAACCACAAATCGTTGAGATTGAGCAGAAACCAGAAATAAAGCCGAAAAGGTGTATGCTCAATGGTAGAATTGAATACATTGAGTTTGATGGTGAAAATATGAACTCCATTATGGCTTTCACCAATTGTGAGGTCGTTGAGAATGAGGTTTACACTACGGCATCCTTTAGTGATTATCCAGTAAAGAAGATTATCCATAGATTGAAGACAAACCGAGGTGAAATTCAAATTGTAAAGGGTGATGTCATCATGAGACTTGGAGAAAATGAATACATTCCACTTTCAAAGGAACTTGTTGGAGGATACATAGATGAGCACTAATGACTTTAACCTTTTAAAGACTTTCATTAACAAGAACCACCATACCAAGATAGGTAGTACGAATGACAATTATGCACCCATCAAGCAAGAAATTGTCAATGTAACCTATGGTGAAAGGATTGTTGAAAAGGAAGTTCCAAAAATCGTTGAAAAAATCGTTGAGAAGAAAGTCCCTCTTGTAGAAATGCTTCAAGATATGTCAATGACCGACATTCAAAATGATTTATCTGCATTGAATCGTGAAATTTCCAAAAGGTCTATTGAAATTTGTTCCATTTATATGAATTATAGCATTAAAGAATGGCATAAGCACTTTGATTTCAGTAACAATAACGAAATAAAGCCTATTTGGTGTTGTAATAGATATGGTTTCAAGGGTGCGAAATTCAAGTCAGACAAGTACAATGGTGTTGATTGTATTGTTGTGTTCTATGAAGACAAGGCACTCAAGCCATTCTACATTCCAAAGGTTTTCTATGACAATCTAAATAATGAAAAGGCGTTGAAGAATGAAATGCTAAAGTTTATTACATTTGACATCAATTCTATGAAGAAAGAGATATATGCAAGAATGTCGGCACAAAAGTATCTCAACGACCTTTAAGGAGATAACATTATGTCAGAACTTTTCAAGGAATTTCCATTTGAACAACTTTCTAGGATGGTAGGCAACATTGATAGGTTTGACCATCATTATGTTGACCATACCATAGAGAATGCGGTTCAAAAGAAAGAAGAAGAAACTGAAGAAAAGCTAAAAGAAGTGAGTGACAAAATCATAGAGGACGGAATATAATGATTAACGAAGAAATCATCAAAAAGTTGCAAGAACTTGACCCTAAAAAACAAGTAGTTTTCATTGACAACTTTGGTCAACTACTCACACCCTAAAAGGGTGTGAGCTTGCGAATTTGATGTAGTCAAATTCACTATTGGTTGGTTGACAACAACCTGCTTATTAAGTATGTTCAAAGTACCATCTAATGGTAGTTTATTATACGAAATAAGGTGTTTAACATTTTCGGCACGATTTTTAATGTTTATAGAAGCATTCCAATCAGCATCAAAAACATAGCCATTTGTTGAATAATACCTACAACCTTGTCTTTTTCCATCACGCTTATTTGTAGAACAATCTATTTGTGATGTATAAGCAGGACTAACAGTTTTAACCTCTTTTCCACAAAGAGTTGCCTTATAGGTTAAGATTTGTTTGAACATATAGAATGGTATTTGACTTATTCTATTATTATGTGAACCATATTTTTTATATGTCTTCTTTTTTATTTTTGTCAAATCTTCTATAGCTATAATATCTTCTTTTGTATTTTGCAATATGAGATTTACTGATTTTTCTATATATTGTTTACTAAAATTTTTTTCTCTATTGCTAATTGATTTTAACTTTGTTCTAGCACTATGACTACTTTTCTTTTTAGAATTCAAAATTCTTTTAAGATATCTTATCTTTCGTTTTTGCCTCAAAAAATCATTAGATTTTATAACATCGCCATTAGAAGTAGTAATTAACCTTCTACAACCCAAATCTATTCCCAAAGTATATTCATTCTGTTTAACTTTGTCTGGTACTTTGAATGGTATTGAAAGATAAAATTCATTGTTTCTTACATATATTAGCGGGTCAGAAGTTCTATAACTATCAAACATTTCAATTATTTTTGGATATAACTTAATTGTTGCCTTACATCTTTTCATTGAAACATTGGATGTTAAATATATGCCATCTTTATTGAATTTGGAATATAGTCTTTTATCCAACCTTAAACTTAATTTGTTTTTTATTGGTTCAGATTCTATTTTATGACCGTTTGACTTTATACTTCTAAATGTAGATAGTATTTCTCTTTCAATTTTACAAACACATTGGGAATTCAAGTATTTAGATTGTCTTCTAATTGGATAGTATATTAAATCTGCTATGTCTTTTTGTTTTAGTTTTGGGTTTTTGTTGAAAACCTCTTTAGATGCGAAATTAAACATATCTCTAGCCTCAGATAAAACATTATACCAAAATGCTTCGCCATCTTTGGTTTCAAATTCAATCTTTGCATTGTATGTAATTTCACACATTTCAATAACCTATATTATATATAAATATAACTTGTTAAAAAATTAATTTTTGTTATATTTTAATTGCGAAAATTCCTATGCCCCCCCCACCTAAATGGATGGCATCTTCCTTTTCGTAGCAAATGTGAAAAACATTACATTAATAGTGTAAAGATTTCCAACGACAAAGAAACAATCAAGATTTGTGAATTCTAAATGACTTATGTACTAATACTTACAAACATCCTTACATTTGTGGGGATGTTGTATCTATTACATAGGTGTAGGAAAATTTCAACCATATTCCATAAGAAGTTGAGACAAACCGAATTCAAGAACAAGTGCTTAAATGAACAAATTGAGCAACTTAATAGGGATGTTGAGGATTATTACTACAACCACAAACTTGAAAAGGAATGTTCTAGCAACATTGAATCTTGGTTGAGCAATGAAATGTACAACATAGCACTTGCACTTATGAAGTTCAATGTCCCTTTAAATCTTGTAAGACAAATCATCTACACCAATGCGGTAAAGTTTGAAAAGTATGGCATATCAATACAAAGGATTGTACCAGACTATTCAAGATTGACAATAGATGTATACAGGTAGAAATATGAAACTAAAGTATGAAGACTATCATAGAATGCTACAAAATAATAACCCTATCATATTGTATAATAGGGAAATTATTCCGTTCAACCAACAAATTGATGATACCAATACCACAATTGTAGAACCACCAAAGAAGAAACCTTTCAAGTTGGTGGCATTTTTTCTTGTAATGCTAGTCCTACTTGTAACATATCTTCTCTATGGTTGTAGTTCAAATGAAAACACATCAGCACCGAGTTGCGAAGGTGAATGGGGTGATTCTATAGCCGTTTGTGGCGAAAATACATTCAAAATCTATTAAAAAAGTGTATTACAATGTATTATATTGTTTGACACTATGTCATACATTTTTTATCTTTAGTCCAAAGAGGTATATATGAACAATTTCTTCAATGACTTTGAATTTTTCAACAACATCAATCTTATGAGGTCTTTTTTGAACGAACCTTCTATCAAGGAAAGACCTATCAACCTTTACATCGGTGAAAGACCTAGACACAATGACAATGAACCTATGTATGTAGGCGAACACAAAGCCAATAACACCGACTATGTTACCGAACTTCAAAATGCATTGAGCCGACAGATTGAGGAAACCAATCGCATTAACAAGTTGTATAACGATGCCATCAAGAAGATTTCATATCTTGAAAATGAGAACAATTCCTTCAAGGAACAGCTCAATGAATACTACAAGATTAAAGAACTCCTACAAAATGTAGGCGTTCAACTGTCCACCGCAAGAAATGAGGAATAGAAGATGAAGAAACACAATGTTGATATCATCCGTGAATACCTAAAGTCAGGGATGAACATTCTATTTATTGGTCATAACAAGACCAAGTACAAGGATGCCCAAGACCTTATCGGCATAACCGACAATGAATTGGGTAGAATGTCTAGCGAAGAATTTAACAAGAAATATGTTGATTTCATCAAGACTTGTAGCCATGAAGCATATTGCAATATCAAGTACCTTGACCAAGACAAGAGAAAGATGAGTGACTTGGTTGAAATGATTGACAAGTATTCTCCCAATGTTGTTGTGTTTGATGATATCAATGTACTTGAATCCACAATGGTATCAAACGATACAACTCAACGACAAGCAAACATACTTTCAGACTTGAGTGAAATTGCACGGAAATGTTGCGTAGGTATTATTACTAATGTGAGCAAGTAGAAAAGAAAAAACAACCTTTAAAAAAGGTTGTTTTTTTATTTGACATCGTATTTGAAAATTTCTATAATTTTATAATAAAAGGACAAGATATGAATTACGGAAAGATTTATACAACAATAGAGAACGACATTGTATCAAATGTGAAATCAAAGAACCTAGTTGACCTTACAATTCTTCGCACATTGAAGGCTGACATCAACAAGGTAATCATTGACAAGAAGATTGAAGATGTTACCGATGATATTGTAATTGATGTTGTATCAAAGTGCGTTAAGCAATTCAACGATTCCGTTGAAATGATGAAGAACAACGAAGAAAAGGTCAGTGAATACAAGCACAAGATTGAAGTCATTTCAAAGTATCTTCCAGAACAAATGAGCGAAGAAGATGTGTTGAAGATTGTCAACCAAGTGAAGGTCAACACCAATGCCACTACGAAGAAGGATATGGGCAAGATGATGAAGGAACTCACCCCTATGCTAAAGGGTAAGTTTGATAGCAAGCGTCTATCCGCTATTGTAAACTCCATTCTAGAATAAGAGGAAACATATGACACAGAATGAAATGCGAAAGGTTATCCTTAACCTACGACTAAACCAAAACATTAAAATCCTTCATCCAAAGAAGGATGGTTGCTTCAATGTATACTATGAAAATGATGGTAAGTTGTGGAGAATTTCAACACTTGAAAAGGACTCCTTTGGAAGATATTTTGTAAAGTTCTATCCATATATTGACTTTGATGCTAATGTAAGTGTTAGAAAGGAAGAATATGCAACATATAAATCTTCTTTCAATTCTCCAACAATATTGGATATGAAAGAATTGATTTCCGTTACATATAGTGAATTGCTTTCATTGACCATTGATAGCATTAAGTATCAACTTACGGAGAATTTCAAGAATTCTCTTTAATGTAATTCATCACACAACAAGTTGCTTTGTTGGCTTGTTGTGTGTTTTTCTTATAGGATTTAATTATGGAAATTGTTAATAAAGCAGAATTTATGAAACTCCCATTAGGCACAGTTTGGTCAGAGGCTGGTGCATATAGTTGGCAAATTAAAACTGGAATGCGTATGGGTGCGTTAGCTTTAATTGATGCCGATAGTGATGATATTATGTGCGATAATGGCTGGGATTGCGACTATGATGTAGACTATGAAGATAATGATGAATTCTGGGTTTTGAAACCCGAAGAAATTGATAAAGTCATTGAAAAATTAACAAATGCAAGAAAACAATTAACTACAACAATTGAGGAATAAGTAAAATGAGTGACTTTGGCGTATTACTTGGAATCTCAGCAATTATTTTAGCACTATTCTATGGAGTTCATCTAATGGAACAAGATAATCTTGCTAAAGAAAAACTAAAAACCGAATGTGTTTGTGTAGAAAATAAGTGATGTTAAAAGAAAGTTTAACATTGGTCTATACGAAGTATGAATAATTCTTATATGGAAGAAGAATGACTGATTACGAATTTACACAGATAATGCGTGATGTTGGATATGAAGTGTCTGGTGGAAGTTCAACATCTTGGGAATATATCAAGAATAAGTCCTTTAAAGTTGATGAATGGAAAGGTATTCTAGGCAGTGATGAAGTATGGGTTAGATTGCCTATTACCTCAAGAGAATTGGATGTAATTTTATATAACTTTGAGTATACCTTTGAAAATGTTTCTAAAATGAATTCTATTGAGTTCAAGAAGAAGCTAGAAGGTATTACTGAATATGCTTATAGTCTGTATATGGATATTAACCGACATATTGATGCTTTAAGCAAGAAGATGGAAACCAAAGCAAATAGATTGGGTATGTAGATATGATTATAATTTTGGGTATTATTAGTTATTTTATTATTGGATTCATTATTGGTATTGTAATCTGTAAGATTAAGGGTAAAGAATGGTGTAGAGCTAATAAATTTGATACTCTTTGGTTTAATAATAATGTGGAAGGCACACTATACATTTCAACTTTTCTCTGGGGATTTTATATATTGTTTAGTCCATATTTTATTATTGAATCCATTATAGAATATACTACAAAGAAGCTGCGAGAATAGAGGGATATATGTGGGTGTCAAGAGATAAAGACGGTGAAACGATTGAAACGCTCCGTGGAACATTTAAGATTGAAAGATTCTGCGACCAGATTAACCTTTACGAAAATGGTAAATTGGTTAGTCGCAATTATTTGAGCGAATACACCAGCAACGATGGTTATGACAAAGCATGGGTACGCCTGTATAATCATATTGTAAAGTGGCTCAACTTGGAACTTTGTTACTAATTGGACTAAATTAAATGAATAAGAAAACTTATTGGAGGTATTATAATGATAATTAGCAAGCTCAAGAAAGAAATCACCGATGAACTCACCACGATGGAGTCTCATTTTGGTGACATAGACATTGAAGAATTGTCCCTTATAGATAGGTCTGATAGGCTTGTCATTAACTATAAGTCGGCAAGCCCAATTGACCAGCGTAAGGCAGCATTTGACTCTATCAAGGATAAAATCCGTGACGCAGTGCGTTACTTTAACGAGGATTTTGAACCACTCACTGATGCTGAAAAGGCGAGCATAAAGTCGTTGGAATGTTTATGTTTGTAGGATGGCGAAAGTGTACTGTGAATCCGTTGAAGTTCATTTTTTAAATCATATCATATATAAAAAGTTAAAAAAGGATTAGAACTTATGCTATTTAAAGATTTGAAAGTTGGTGATACGCTTTATATAAAGAATCGCATTACTTGGAACAAGCCTATTAAGAAAACTATTGGAAAAATAGAACCTTTTGATGCAGATAGTGCTAGGCTTGATTTCTATGATGAAAATGGAGCTTTTCTTGGTACAGCTATGTCAAATCGTTCCAGTAGTATTGGAAATGTGATTTTTGCTGACTTTGAAGGTTTCAAAAAATTTTGGATAGAATTTCAAAAGAAAAATGTTGAATATATTGAAGCTGAAATGAAAAAAATATGTGAAGCACTTGAATATGCTCGGCAAGATTTAACATCAGCTAATAACATTGAAGATGTGGACTAAAATTATGATTAAGCAATTAAATAAAATAATTACTAGTTATAATGAATAACCTAGTCTTTAATGATGGCTTTATATTAAAATAAATTATTACATTTGGAGTATAATATGATTGGTGGAATACTTGACCCTCATAGTTTGGAAAATTTCATAGCACCGATTGGGTATGATAACAAAACACCTATTGAAAAAGCAGTACATGCTTTATTGGTCCGTGAATTATACCGAGACGGTAAAAAGGTCTTTTTAAAGAAACAAATGCCAGAAGATGAAGTCGTTGACTATTCATATCATAGAGAAATTGAAAGAAAAACTTGTGAATTGCTTGACCTTGATTATGAAAAGACTTTGGTGAAACTTGTTGCTAATGATTTATGGTCTTTTTTTCAATGGCAGAAGAGCGTGACTATTTTGGATTGGAAAGTTTCAATAAATGGTGATGTTGTAAATTATTCTATTATGTGTTTAAAGGAGGAATAAAGATGTGCGGAAATAATGAAATTCCTAATGATAGTGAGTTGTCTGAATTTGAGATAGATACTTATTTACCTAGTAGGCA
>JAKSLB010000110.1 GCA_024401435.1 Paludibacteraceae bacterium
TGGGTCTCCCTTTTTTGTTGGATTGTATTATCTTTGTTGGGGACAAGCAGAATGAATATTCGTATCATCATCTGTCTTGCAAAAAATGGAAGAAAATAGGCTAAATCCATTAGAAAACGTTGGGTTTTTTAGCCAATTGAATATGTAAAAGCAAAGTATGAAGAGAAGTAAAAGAAAAAGAGTTAATCGAATAGGTAATTCAACAACGAAATCTATGCCAACGCAGAAAAACCAGAAAAAACATTCGACTGAAGATTTTCTAGAAGATTCTCTAATTGGTATAGGCTCTGCTTTGTCGGTCTTTATAGTTTTTATAGTCGTGATATTAATATTAGTTTCAATTAAGAGTTGTTTCGTTAACTTTATGATCAAGAGGAATGCTCAGTGCACACAAGCTTATGTATATGATGTTGAAAATCATAGGCGTTCGGAAGGGACAAGTTTGTATCGGTTTGAGTATAATGGACGTGAATATACTGGTGAATATCCATACCATAGATTGTCAATAGGAGAGGTGATTGAGGTCGCATTTAATGTTGATGATCCTACGTGGAATAGAATAAATACGGAAGTGGGAATGAAATGTGAATAACTTCAATTGTTTTATTACGTTTCCCAAGTGATATGTAACCTGAACTGTATCAAGTATCATTTTTGACCTATAGGTCGGAATTTATGATTTAACACACAAGAAATTATATGACGTTTTAAAACGTAGAAAGGAGGATGAATAATGATGTTGCCATTGTGTAAATTTTATCGCTATCTAATTTATAGAATGTATCATTTTAGAGAAGATGATACTCCAGTTGCTAATGTGCTGATGACTTTGACGGTCGTTCATTTTATTCAGTTAATGGCTATCGTTATTGTTATGGATAAGTGTTTTGGTACGAAACTATGGCCTTCCTTTTCGAAAGGGGAAACTCAGATATTTGCTTTGGCTTTTCTGGTTTTGCATTATTTTTTATTGTACGACAAGAAGAAGTGGAAGTCTTTTGATAAGGAATTTAAGGACGAGACGGAAAAGGAAAGGAAAATAGGCTTCTGGCTGGTTATTCTATATTTAGTAGGAAGTATCATATTGTCGTTTGTCGCAATGATCCTTGTGTGTTAATGACAACTCAACTTATTAAGTATATTACGACAATAATAAGAAATTCATGTTTTTATATCAGGCGTATGACACTGATTGGTTACATGAAATCTCTAACGATAGAATTGAAAAAATCAATATTCCCTTTTTTCTCCCTAATAAGAATTAGTTAAATTATATGAAGAAGATTTTACTATATATATTTATTGCTTTTATGCTATGTTGTGGTGTATTCGGTAAGCTTATCCACGATAAATACCATGAATACGTAAGATCGCATAAGCAAATGTATTGCTATGATGTTTTTAGAGGACCTCAGCGTCCTGTTAGTGTAATATTCATAAAATCATTAAAGGATAGAGATAAATATTTAGATTATTATCGTCAATTGGAAAGTGGAGTAGAACCTTATCTTCAGGTTCCGTTGAATGCTTTTGCAGGGAATGATTATGTCTATGTTTTAGAATATACAAAGGATAGTCTTTTAGCTTGTGTTTATTCCTATTTGGTAAGATGTCGAATGACTTACCCAACAAAGACAGAGTCTATGTCAATAAAGAAGATCATTAAAACATGAAAAAGACTGAAAATTATAAAATATTACTCATTACAATTTTTGTGGTGAGTATAGTGATTTCGAACATAGTCGGATGTAAGGTTATTGATCTCGGCTTTTCCATGTTTGGAATTCCGATGCTTTTGGGTGGCGGCGCTTTAACCTACGCGTTTACATTCCTTTGCACTGATGTAATAGGAGAACTATGGGGAAAGAAGGATGCTGGAACGGCTGTAGTGTTTGGATTTGTCGCACAGATATTCGCTATCGCTTTAGTAATTGTGATACAGCACACACCTGCATACGATCCCAATATACAAAGTGCGTATGAAATTTTGCTTGGTTCATCTCCTATATTCGTTGTCGGAAGTTTGTCTGCTTATATATGTTCTCAAAAGTGGGATGTCTTTATTTTTCATCATCTACGTGATAAATTCAATGCAGATCCACGGAAAAGATGGATCTGGAATAATGCTTCGACAATCACCAGCCAGATAATAGATACATTCATTTATGCTTTTATATCCTTCGGTATAGGATGCGGTCTTTTGTTTGAAGAGGGAGGCTTAAATCAAATGTTTGGAATATTTATAGGACAATACTTTTTGAAGGTCGGTCTTGCAGTGATTGATACTCCGTTTTTTTATCTGCTAACTGCACGGACATCTACGGACTAACTAATCTATTGATAACGATGAAAGGAGTAATTGGTTGGCTAATCAACTATTGGTGGGTAGGACCATTCTTCATGGTCTTGCAGATGTTCGTTGTTCTCTTTGTAATGCTCCAGATTCCTGGAGGTTGGGCGGAGGATATGGCTGTCGTAGTGTGGCTTGTAGCCGCAATTGCGGAATTGGTGTTGC
>JAKSLB010000111.1 GCA_024401435.1 Paludibacteraceae bacterium
TATTTTGTATAACCTGTAACGGAAGGCTGACCGGTGCCCAAGTCACGCCGCCGTCACGGATCTCCGCTATCACACCGTTCTCCGTCACCGAATAGTAGGTGCCCGAAGGCGTGGTTGTCGTTGCCGTAACCACACCCAGGCGGATGGCTTCGCCTCCACGGTCTTCCCAGGTGATGGCATGGGATGGATAGCAAAGCAGGAGCAGCAAGAATGATATGATCATTCTAAAAGCACTACATGGACTCATATGATGTATTTTGACGAACATATTCGATTTTTTCTCTTATTACCTATTTTGCTTTTAAACCTTAGTTTGCTCTTGAAAATTTTAATTAGGTATTTGCAGGTCATTAATTGTTAACAATTCGGCCTTGAAGCAGTTTACATTTGTTTAAGATACCTTCCCTTACAGAATTTTTTTCTCTTTCCTCGCTTTTCAAGATCTATAATCATTTTATCTGTCAATTGTCCTGTCCCTATATTTAATTTCATCAACTCTGCTTCGCTCTCATCTTTGATAACAATTGTTATAGGAACGTCTGGTACATAACACATAAAACGACCTGTCGAATCACTCCTTCCTATTTCTTGTTGACCACCAAAACAATTATTCGTTACTATACCATATAGATATGCATTAGACAAAAAATTGTCCCCACCTTCTTTTATCCACCCACAGAATCGACGCATATTAACTTTTTTTACCTGATAATAGTGTAAACAATTTTCGCTATACTCAATTGGTTTACAATTACATATTGTGTCTAATGAAATCCATATTGACATGGGATCAACTCCGTTCCATATTAAATAATCCTTAAACAATTTTGTTCGAGTATTACTAAAACCTGGTTTTACTGTTTTCCAATAGGATGTTACATGTCTAATGATAACATACATACAATTACTATCTTTTTTTGCAAATGAAACAGCAGAATCAAGCATCTGATGTGTTTGATAAAAATTATTGGCAAAAATCTCCCATTCTTTGTCACCGCTTTGCCATTTGATTAAACTATTATCTACATAGGTCGACAAAGTAAGCATAGTATCAGTTACTCTAAAAATTGATTCCTGGTCGTATATGTTTTCATTATCTCTTGTTTGTCCTTGACAATAATGAATACCAAAGCATAAAAATACCCAAAAGAGATAACATTTAATCTTCCTCATTCCTTAATATGATATATTGGTGATTCATGATTTTTAGTGTTAGATGGCGAATGGGTCCACACTCAACCATCTGCCGATTCTTGCGTCCAACAGTCTATAATCGGTAGTGTAAACATCGTTCGCCATGTCGAATTCCTTCTCATGGCCAGTGAATCCATACCTATACCCTCCATCTGCCGTTAACTTCGAATACTTTCTCCCATCCATCTCCATACCGAACGGATAGTAGTCCGTTATGCTGAGAATCTGGGCAGAACCGTCCTTCTTCTCTCCTGATACCACCGCAAGCAAAAGAACATCATTTGCCAAATCGATAGCCTTTACCAGGTTATCACGAGATTCTATGTATTTTTTACTTGCCATATTACCCTTATCAATTTTCTATATGTCGAATTATCAATGATGCTTCTTTATTAATGCTAAAAATTCTTCTTTGCGATAGTACTTCACCATGATAAATTCAGGGAAGTTTGCAACGAAATAGTCGATATCCAGCCACTTCATCATAATTTCTAAGATTTTATCTAAATTTGCTTTCAATTGTTCCATTTCGATGTGAAACTCCTCTTCTGAAACCTCAAAGGATATTAAATCATCAACATACATGCCTGTTCCAACTAGTTTATCCATATATGTTTTATATCTATCTTCAATTTGCCAGTCGTAACTTTTGTGCACAACGAACTTTTCCTCGTTATTCAACTTAGGAAAGTACAAACCTATATTCAAATAAAATCCGCTGAAATGGTATGAACCTTGATACTCAACCATTAAGGCGACAGACTCTTTCGATAGATACCAAGTTTGACCCTTTTTCCTGAAGCCCTTTGCTTTGAAGTATTCGCTCAAAATTTTTAGTGCTTTTTCTCTCATACTTTTTACTTTTGGTTGGGATGCTTAAAACTGAAATTTCTTAATAAGTAATGGATGGCTACAAAATTACACCAAAAATTCCAACATCCCTTGCTAATGAATCTGATCTGAATTTATGTCATCCCCGCTGTTTCAGATATCTTCAATTACACCGTTGCTCGCCACCGCATAGTAGGTGCCCGTAGGGGCGGCTGTCGTCGCTGTAACAGCACCCAAGTGGATGGCTTCGCCTCCGCGGTCTTCCCAGGTGACGGCGTGGGCACTATTTACGAACACTAATAGAGTCGCTATTATATTTAAAACCCTATTCAATTTTCTTCTGCATTTCTTATGATTTTTTATTCATGGCGATAAAATACTTTTGATAGTATATTCATATATTAACGTCAGTTCGACGAAATATAACTAATTGAAAATTTGGTAATTAGCGTTATTTTTCGTATTTTTAAAGTGCAAAAAATA
>JAKSLB010000112.1 GCA_024401435.1 Paludibacteraceae bacterium
TTTGGACCCATTCCTGCTTTTCCAAACTTGAAATCATAAATCACTTTGTTTGTTTCGTCTCGGACATCAAGAATTCCTCTTTCTTTCGCCATTTTGTTTTCGAAACGATCATTTACTCTCAACTTTCTACCGCAGAATGGATCTGGACAAGAGCATTCCTCGCATTATGAAGCAACCCATCTGTCTTGCTATAGCCATAATACATCACCTGAGTGTAGGAATCCCCATAACAAGAATGGTCGTAGACCCTTTATAGCTCGCGACAATAGCCAATCGCATAATGGTTGAGATCGAATGACCGATATCATTATGGTGTCGATTTATTCGATTTTTTGCGTCGGGAGCATTTCCTTTCTCGCTCGCCTTTCGGCTCGCTCGAAGGTGAGAAGGGCAAGGGCGTTCCGCCCTTTGCAATTCCTCATCTCTTGTTTCCATCAGAATTTATAACATACTTATTTATTATTCTATCCAACAAAGATTCATCAATAAAATTCACATAATCAGGAATAATATCAGGATGTCTACTTGAATATAAGCAAATGATTAAATTTGATTTTCTAAAAATCTTATAGTATAGAGGTGCAAGTGATTTTATATTACCTTGAGTAACTATAAAACCACAATTTGTGTCACAACTTAATTCAAAAATACAAATATTTATTGAGCACCCGAAAGATTCACATTTTTTCTTTATATGAAAACATATGTTTCCATATTTCTCAACTTTAATGTTCTCCTCTAAAATTTCAGATGTAAGTAAAATCTTAGATGAATCACAACTTTCAATTTCTTTAAAAGAAATCAAATTATCTCCGCATTTTTTATATAAATCATATAATATTTCCTTCTTACTATTATCTATGAATGAATCATTTGCAATAGAACTCGAGTATGCAGGAACTGAAAGCAATAAAAATAAAATGAACAAAATCCCTCTCATAAAAATAAATTTTAATCCTCTATGATATATTTAGTCTCAAATTTTGGCCTTTCAGCTTTTTCTAAATTTAATCTGAGGTTTCCTGTTTTAACAAAATTCACAAGACCTTGTTCTCGTTCTCCCTCCATTCCAGAAAGCGAAAAGATGAAAGTTTTGAATTCATTAAAGCCCTGTTTTCCCATAATTTCAAAACATCCAGCAGCTCCCCAACCATAATTTTCATAACCATCTGGACCATCATGTATCATGAAATTACCTTCGATTACGAAACCGCCATTCTCTGGAGAATATGTATTATGGATCTCGTAATTAGGGTTATAACTTTGTATTCTATAATCTGACTTCTGGTCCGCTAATCCTGAAGCTTTAGGAGTTTCACCAGTCTTGGTTTTATAACCAGTTTTTTCAGGATGTTGATTAAGGTATGGCATAAACCTCAATGTCTCCCAAGATTTAGAAACTTGGTTCCCATTGTTATCTGTTCCTGAAACAGTAACTGTGTAGGTTGGAACCTTAAATAAAACTATATTTTCTCCCGCCATCATAGTTTCTGGATATGTTCTAGCATAATATTTATTTCCTGTAGGATTTCCAGAAATTGTTATGGTTACCTTTCTCGGTTCCCTTCCATCCGGATCCACCAATTTTACCGGATTTCCCATACAATAATTGTACGGACTCATTCCAGCATACTTCTCCCACATCGGATCCACACTCAACCACATTCCCCCCGTCGGATCCAAGTATCTTGCTCCATAGTAGTAAAGACCAGTCTCGTTATCTAGTTCTTTGGCATTGAACAAGAAATTAGTAGAGAATTGGGAATTACGCTCCTCCACAAAAACTTCTCCGTAAGGAATGTATTCGATGTGCTGGGCGATGTTTCCGTCGGCATCGGTCACATAGGAAGTAGATTCCAAGTGGTCTGGATGATAGAAGAAGATGAGATCTGCTCCAAAGCCATCCACATTTCCAAGTTTGGATGCTATTCGCTGGCTCGCAGCATAGATGTGCTTTGTGTAGGCTCCGCCGTTCGACACCACGAAATATGGGCATTTAAAGGTTTTCTATTTCTTCAATGGATAAACCACTTGCTGTTTTGATAATTTCGAAATCAACACCCTGTGATTTAAGACTCTTAGCCATAGCAAAACGCTCCTCAACTCTTCCTTCTGCTCTTCCTTTCTGAATTCCAATTGCCTCTCCTTCCTCCCTTCCTTTTCTTTCTGCAGATGAAATGGTGTTATACATATCTCGGAAATTCTTCAAACTTTCCTCATAGTCATAACGTTCCTCTTTTGTGAACGCCGCTATTTCCGCGACGTCGAAAAGTTTTCTGAATATGCCTTCGGTCAAAGCTTCGGGCTTATCCTGTAGTTGGTAGAGGTTCTTGATGACATAAAGCCACTTGTCAATAAATGTCTCAAGTTCGGCCTCCGTCTTTCTGAACTTTGGCATCTCAACGAAAATGAAATTCAGCTTGTCGCTGAAATCTTTGTTGTCGTCATCCTTCAGTTTCACCTTTGTGATTACCTTGCTGGATTCATCGGACTCATCCATCTT
>JAKSLB010000113.1 GCA_024401435.1 Paludibacteraceae bacterium
GGTATGGATACCAAGTTGATTGCAGATGAGATCCGTAGAATGACATCGGGCTATCCTTTCTTGGTAAGTTACATCTGTTCCTTGATTCATGAAGAGTTTTGTGGCGATTGGAGTGTTGAAGGTATCAAAAAAGCTGTCAAATGGATAGTGGTCAATAACAGCACTTTGATGGATGATTTGTCTAAAAACATAGAAAATTATCCAGATCTAAAAAAAATGTTGGAAGGCATCTTGCTACATGACAAAGAATATCTATTCGAACCTGATGTGCCTGCCATACGTTTGGGGAATATGTTCAGTTTCATAAAGAATGATGAGACTGGTCACGTCGCCATCCATAATCTTATCTTTGAGCAAAAACTCTACAATTATTTCATGGCGGAACAATTGCTGAAAGAGGAAACTAATTTTTCCACCAACAGATCCATTTTTGTTTCTGGTGGCAAACTCAATATGCCTCTTGTCATCGAGCGTTTCAAAGATTTGTTGGAAGCGGAGAATAAAAGTTGCGACGAGGAGTTTCTGGAGAAACAAGGTCGACTACTTTTCTTGTGTTTCCTTAAGCCGATAATAAACGGCACAGGATTCTATTATGTGGAGCCTCAAACTCGCAACGATGGCCGAATGGATATTGTTGTGACATACGGAGGAGAGGAGTTTATCATAGAGTTAAAAATCTGGCGTGGAATGAAATATGAGACAAAAGGAGAGATTCAAGTTTCGGAATATGCCAACGTCAGAGGATTGAAGAAAGCCTACCTAATCACCTTCTCATTCCTAAAAGAGAAGGTTGTGCAGATCGAACCAGAATGGAAGAGAGTCAACGGAGTGGATGTCTACGAGGGAATCATCTGGGCAAAGAGGAAATAATTCATAATAATAGTGAATATTTATTATACATACAACAATATTAAAGAAGGTGCATTCAGAGATTGGCTTAATGCTTTTAAAACTGGAGCAAAAAACCAAGGAAATGTATTAGATAAGTTTGTCTCAGGCCTTAGTGGTTATACATTTGAACATATAGAGGATACTGAACGTGAAATCATAATCAGAGTTCAAAAAGAATGATAAAATGGGAAAAACGGCAGCTAAATTGATGAAAATTAATAATGAAACATTGTTCTTCTCTTGCTTATATTTTTTATCGCTGTTTCTTTTATGTTATGTATCTATGGTGATAAATAGTGGTATATGGTCATTGTTATATCATTTCGAAACTGGACCAGTACTTCCTTTTTTTTCTTTGGGATTATTTTGTATTATTTTATTTTGGCTTTGGGGCAGATTAAAAAAAAGAGACATAAGAATTATTACTCTCGTATTTTTGGGAGTTGAGGTTACTGTGTTTTTGGCAGTAATAATTTTTATGTCAATAGTTTCGTATTTCCTTGAAGATGACATCAAAAGTTTTATTGTTAACTTCTTGGTTAATGTGTTGCTTTATTTATTGTTGTCATTACTTCTTTTTCGTAAAGAAGTGAAGATGTATTATTTCATAACAAAAAAAATAGACAAGGAGTAAATTAATTTATGTATAATGACTTTTTGGTGTTTTATTAATCAATTATATATAACTGTGGTAGATAAATAAAAGAAGAAAAAAGTATAATTAAGTTGTTGGAAACGATGAAAAGATATATACTAACATTATTAAGTTGCATGATCGCATTGTTGGCGTATGGTGCCGATGATTCCAACACTGTTGGAAAGATGCGTGAGGAAGGAATGGGATAGTAAAAAGAGTTTGAAAATTTTCTTTATCTTTGTAACCTAAATCTTCTGAACGACATGGCAAAACGATTCAATACGACAGGCAGTTGCAATCCAGAGCGTCATTACATGGTGAATATCGACGATAAGTTGGCAAAAATAAAAAAACTCGTCGACGAAGGACTCTATTTCACTATAAACCGAGCACGCCAGTTTGGAAAGACGACGACGATGGATTTATTGTATAAGAATCTTAAACATGTTTACAAGTTTATATATATCAGCTTTGAAAGTGATTCTATAGAGACTTGGCAAACTACGGAAAGTTTCTGTTCTTCATTGATTGATAAGTTTTTAGGAGAGTTGAATCAATCGGAAGATTATGATTATTGGAAATGTTGCAGAGATATGGTTAAATCGTTGGATGATTTGTCATCGGCAATAACGATATTCTGTGAAAAATCAAAAATGCCTGTTGTTGTTATGATCGATGAAGTTGACAAAAGCCAAGACAACCAAATATTCCTTTGTTTTTTAGGGATGCTTAGAAACAAATACCTAAAGAGAACGAGAGAAAATTCACATTCTACGTTCTATTCTGTCATCCTTGCCGGAGTATATGATGTAAAAAATCTAAAACTGAAAATCCGTAGCGACGAGGAGAGAAAATACAATTCGCCATGGAATATTGCTGTTCGTTTCAACGTCGACATGACATTGAGTGCGGAAGGAATCAAAGGTATGCTCGACGAATACGAGTCTGATTATCATACTGGTA
>JAKSLB010000114.1 GCA_024401435.1 Paludibacteraceae bacterium
TAAGTTGTCTTGTTTCCAAATCAATTGTTTCAACGTTTTTCTTTACTCTATTCATATAGCATTTTATGGAATCACATCACTCACATTAGAGTCTTTGGAATTACTTATCCAACACCTCAAACCTACTCTGCCTGCTCTTATACTCAGATTGCAGGTTTCCTTGTTCACCTCAGAATCCCCCAAACCATCAATATCTGTTTAGAATGAAATTTATCTTTTGGTACAGATATCACCACAGACATTACAACTGAAACACTGGGATTAATTTTGAGATATTACACCAATCATTTGAAATTAAAATAATCAGAATAGGTTAAACAACCTTCCATCTTCCTAACATTATTTTAACTGCAATATTTGATGAATAAACAGATCATTATACTGTTCTTTCTCTTTTGTTGTTAAATGACGAGCAACCCAAGGAAATGTTTTTTCAAACAACATATTCATCTTGTCAATGGCCTTTTCCGAATACCGATGAATTTTCATATCATAATGGAATGAAGATAAGTTCGAAATCCATAGTTGAGGAACACAAAAATCGGATATTTCCTCCCATCCATTTTCCTGAAATCCGTACTGCATTTTATAAAGATTTCCTAATTTCCTGTCACACATACCTTTGCAAGAAAAATAAACGTAATCTATACAATTTTCATCTTCACCATCCCTTAAAAAACAGCAAACACCTCCTTGAGGCTCCATTAGACTTTTTCCGCAACATTCGCATCTAATCGAGTCCTGAAATTCGAAAATTTCAGCTGGTGTAGGGTGTTCTATAGTATATCGTTGATATGATTGAGGGAAGAAACGAGATGCTATTTTCTGCCCCTCTTGGTTTCTCAGCAAAAATTGTTCAATCTTTTCGTGGTCATAAACCATTGCATTTTTCTTTCCATTGGGAGAATACATAGAATTTATCAAATTTGCCAAACTTGAAGAACACAAGGTTGAATAAAAACCCATGAATCCATCGCAATTATGTTGTATCAAACGCTCTTGAATATTTATCTCATTGGAATCGCTAACAGATTTTCCGGTATGTGCGTAATGTTTACAACTTACCAACCATCGAAATGTCATTTCTGTAGCAATCCCTTTATATTTTTCTTCTACAATTAGATCAACTTTCCCATCAGGCCCCCTATTAGGGTCTGTAATAATTTTATACCCCAAATACTCCAAAAAATCTCTTGCAAATAATTCGAAGGTATCTTGCAAACCATTTTTGCTATTAGCCTCGGGGATTTCTTTGAAGTCCAAAATCATATTAATTAATTTTTTTGTTAGTAGCGACTGAATGGCCTATATATCGGCATCTGCAATAGCCGCTGTTTGTGAGAGATAAGAAGCTAAATTCATCAAAGTCTATTAAGTATGGGAAAGGAAATTATGAAGGTTGGGAAGAAGAGTCATATCTAGAATCTATCATATAATCAAACCAAATCACCTATCCAACAAAATCAAACATAATTATTACTTTTTCATTGATGGTTATTCGTCATTTGCTGAACAGATTTCGTCACATTTGTTTGCAAGACCATATTCTCATACATTTCGTAATCCCAAACAAGATAGTTGTCGTAAAGGCCCCGATCTATATCTCTAACCATTTTATTCATCACATCCTCTTTAGGATTCCCTTTAACATCAAAATTTGATTCTTCATTCAAATGTTTCTTAAGAACTAAAATACTCCTTAACTCTCCGTCAGAAAAATTCTTTTGCCAAGATTCTGGGTAATAAGTCACTTTGTCTTTGGACGCGCTTTTTGAAAGGACATCCTTAACAAATCTTTTTCCTGTTGCTCTTAATGCATAGATCCTATTATTAGCCACGAAATAACTTTGAACATCAGAATAGAAAAATCGATCACAATATTTCTTTCGAACGTGCAGTATCATCCCCTTTATAGAATCTTTATCAACAATCTCGTTTAAGAATTTAACCGAATGAATATTAAAAGATTCCTCTCCAACAATATCTATCGGCAGGCCAAGTTTATGCAATGCGACCAAAACCATCTGTTTCTCAGAAACATTCAATGTAGAGTTAAAATCATCTGTGGCAGCACTAAAAGGCTTTTTATCATATTTCTCAAACAACTTCAATGCCTTAATTGCGATCCGTCTAACATCACTAAGTTCCCTATCTTGAAACCATGACACCAACCAAGCTCCACCAAATGTACCTATCAAACTACCAATAAGAGCTGTAAAAATAGGAACAGACCAATCGAAAACACAACCTTCCATAATACTAATAATCGTTATCTCTATTAAATTTAAAACATTCAAATAACAAAGATAACAATTTTAGAGATTTAACGACAATACCCCACCCCGTACTTATAAAAAATCAATCATCCAACACCTCAAACCTACTCTGCCTGCTCTTATACTCCGGCACAATCTCCTTCATCTTCTTCAATAAGTTATAAGTCCTCACTTGCAGGCTCAATTCTT
>JAKSLB010000115.1 GCA_024401435.1 Paludibacteraceae bacterium
CACTTGACGATAAAAACGTAGAGTCATTCATGGATAAGGTGTGCTACTTCTTCTCTGGCATTCCATACGAGAACGCTGGCGAAATCACCGAGGGCTATTTCCGCAACCATCTCCGCACTTTATTCTGTCTCTTCGGTATTCCAAACCAGTGCGAGATTATGGAGGCGAGCCAACGTGTCGACATTGTTGCACAAACGGCAAAGATGGCTCTTGTGTTTGAATTGAAGATGTTGAGCAAAGATGAGGCTGATCCCGAGTCGAAAAAGACGTTACTTCTAAACGAGGCACTTGAGCAGTTGAGGCAGAAAGGCTATGCGGAAAAATATAAAAACGAAAGTGAGGAGGTCCATTCTGTCGGCATTGTGTTTGATGAGAAGACGAGAAAAGTGGTGTGCTGGAAAAGCCTATAAATGCTAAATGCTAATCAGCCCCTAAATCCCCTAAAGGGGACTTCTGGGCAGGTGCGTTTCCCCCTTTAGGGGGATTAATGGGCCTTGTTATGAATTAATTGATAATCTTTGCGACGTCGGAATAAAGAATAGAAAAGGATTAACCAGTTGTCAAAAAATGAGGAGCACTATAGAAAAACGGAAATGTCATGTATTATACCACACAAAGACCGAAAGGCACCCAAATTAGGAATAGAAAGATAAAGAGAAAATTTAACGAGGGATATGACGAACAATGGAATAACGTTAATAGGTAATAATAGTAATATGGTTAAGTTCTTTTTTTTATTGTTAGTGATAGTGCTGAGTTATTCTGTAGCTTATTCTGAAGAAGAAAAGACTCCTATTTCTAATAAAGCAGAAATAATCGATTTTGCAAAACAAAATAATTTGGCATTTTCTGATTTTATAGATGAATATGAATTCCTTCATTATTTGGAGGAAATGACAGAAAGAACAAATGATATTTATATTGCAGATGATAGAATCTATAATTTATTGATATTGTGTATGAAAGAAGGTAATTCAAAGAATATTGTGTATCAATGCAGTCAAATATTGGCAGAGAAAGGGAATCCTCGTATTCTTAGGGAGAAGTCTAAAGAGATAAAAAAAAGAATCTCTATAGAGCAAATAATTCCTTTAGCATGTTATTTGGATTTGACAGGCAAAGAAAAGAAAGTGGTATTGGAGAAATCTGATTTGTTTGGGCGTGCATATTTGGGAGACGAAGTCTCTGTGCAAAAGATTGGGCAGAAATTTAGAGCATCCGATGATATTGGAACTAGAATGATGTTAGCAAAACAATTAGGTATTATAAATTCAAAACTATCAATTTCAATCTTATTGGAAGATTTTGGAAAGGATGAATACACGACATTATATAATGAAAAATATTCAAAAAAGTATTGGTTCCCATTTGCAATGCAATATGTGGATGGAGAGTATCAAGATTACTATTTTAGTAAAATGCTATCTGAATTTAGGGATAGATGTGTTGTTTATGCTGATGAAGGAGCTCAACCCGAATATGAATGCAAATGTGGAGATTTTCAACGTGAGTTTTTAGATCGTATTAGAGTTTATGCTTTAAAGAGATATGGTATAAAACTTCCTAAAATAAAAAAGAATGATTTGTTATTCTATATTGAAAGAATGGAGGTAGAGTAGTTAATACTCCCCAGAATTTGGGCAACAACAAAGGTGCAAAAAGCAGAGTTCAAGTTGAAAACGCAACATAATTTAAAATATATCATCCAACCGTAGCAACGGTTGTTCTCTCAGGCAATGGTTGACGAGAAGGCGGAGCCTTTCGGCTACCGTTGCCGATGAGAGAAGGGGAAAATGATTCGGCTACCGTTGCTGATGGAAATGACGAAAATATTCGGCATTCGTTGACGATGGGGGCGATGTGGAATGAATTGGCATTCGTTGCCGATGTGGTCGAAAATCGATATGTCAATCGGCCACGGTAGACACAATGCCCATGGCATTCCGTGTCAACCATGGCCTTTTAGGTGAACCGTGTCCACGGTTCGAATTCAAAAATCATTAAAACCGACATCATTTATTCAGTCTTCGACCGAATAAATGAAATCGGCTACAATTCACTTCGTGCCAGGTCCGCTGGACCATGTAAATGGCATTTGATGGCATCAACGATTATGCATTGTGGATTATGCATTATGCATTGAAAATCGTATCTTTGCGACGCCGGAATAAAAAAGAATAAAATGAAAGAAATTGCAACAGATATATTCACATTTGAGGATTTGATCAAAAGTGACGCTTTGTATGTCGATAAAACGGCATTTGTGGCAAAGATAGTGATGGGAAAAACGAAAAGTTTCTTCCTCTCTCGTCCACGTCGTTTCGGCAAGAGTCTGTTGCTTTCCACTTTCAAGGCTTTTTTCCAGGGCAAGAAAGATCTGTTCAAAGGTCTTGAAATCGAACGTCTTGCACCTGAGGCGTGGGAGACATATCCTGTGATTCATCTGGATTTGG
>JAKSLB010000116.1 GCA_024401435.1 Paludibacteraceae bacterium
TTGCCCTACTTTTGCATTGTCAACGGGAACAAACAACAACCCCAGCGACAAAAAAGATTATTAACAATTATTGGTGTCCGCTAAAAATTAAAAAGCATAAAACTCCAGTCCGCTAGGCCTATAAATATGCGTAGCGAACTGTTTTTGTGAAAAACAACCCCCTCAATCGAAAAGAGATGGTAAAGTCCGTTGAAATGTGTACTATTGCTCATCGTTTATGGGATTTTTGTGGTGAAAACAAAGTAAACGAAAAAGGCTGAATTCGGATTCCGAATTCAGCCTAAATATTTCTAACTAAAAACTTTTACCGGACAGCAATAATTTAGATATTTATTTGATTTTCATTAATATATAATCCAAAAAGGAAGGTCGGTTACATTACGCCGTTAGGCGTTTGATGTCGGTAGAATCACAATGCGTTGAACAAGCCGATTCCCCGTTAGGGGATTAACCTTGTGTGTTATCGGTCACATAATAGGGCACAGCCTTTTTTTATGTCAGTTCAAAAGGTTTAGTGGACATCAATGATTGAAAATGATTACCTAATTCGTGCGTCTGGAAGTCTCTACTTTATTGATTACTCAATAAACTGAGTAAAATTACTCAACCGACTGAGTAGTTTCTACAATGTTTTGTTATATTTGCAAAAAAGCGTTTGCTATGTACGAAAGAAATGACATACAGAAAATTATAAATCGTCTTCGTGAACCGAGAAAGTTCATGCAAGTTGTTATGGGTCCTCGTCAGGTCGGGAAGACTACTGGAGTTAAACAAGCTTTGAAAAAATGTGGAGTTCCATATCTGTTCTTCACTGCCGATGCAGTACCTGCTTCTAGTCATGCTTGGATAAGTGAATGTTGGACGGTGGCTCGTCAACGTTTGAAATCAGAAAACCTGTCGGAAATAATTCTTGTGATAGATGAAATACAGAAGATTTCCAATTGGAGCGAAATAGTGAAGAAAGAATGGGACATGGATTCATTTAATGAAATTCCAGTCAAAATTGTTCTTTTGGGTTCCTCACGGGTAATGATTGCAAAAGGCTTGTCGGAAAGCTTGGCAGGAAGATTTGAGTCTATAAAAATGTCTCATTGGAACTTACAGGAGATGCAGGATGCGTTTGGATTCACAATGGAAGAGTATATTTATTATGGAGGATACCCTGGTGCCGCAGACCTGATACATGATGCGGAAAGGTGGGAGGAATATATTCATTCTTCAATAATCGAGTCTACCATCAATAAGGATATTCTTATGAATACTCCGATAAACAAGCCTGCATTGTTAAGGCAGACGTTTGAATTATCTTCTTCATATTCAGGAGAAATATTGTCGCTGACTAAGATGTTGGGATCATTGCAAGACGCTGGTAATACGACAACGTTGTCTTCTTATCTCAACCTTTTGAACGACAGTGGCTTGGTGACAGGTTTGCAGAAATATGCTGTTGATATGGCAAGGAAAAGAGCATCGGTGCCAAAATTCCAGGTTTATAATAACTCACTGAAGAATGTCTATTCCAATAAGCGTATTGACGATGCTTTGTCTGATCCAAGGTTATGGGGACGTATTTACGAATCGGCTATAGGTGCGCATATTGTAACTAATGCATTGATTGGTAATTATGAGGTATACTATTGGAGAGAAGGTAATATGGAGGTCGACTATCTAATAAAGAAGAAGAACGAGTTGGTTGCCATTGAAGTGAAAAGTAATGATGAAATGACCAATAAGGGGTTGGAATATGTAAGAGACCATTTCAATTGCTCTAACACTTTGATAGTTGGCCCAAATGGATTTCCTGTGGAGACTTTCTTGAAAATGAGTCCGGCGGATTTGTTTTAAAGAATTCCGCTCTAATTTCCTAGGCAATTTTGTACCCATTGTTGATTGTGCTATACAATACAATAAAGAAGAAAAGCGACGCCTTGGTCTAGGTGATAGTGAGCAATCCCCAAAAGATTACCAACGGATTAACGGTTCAAATAAGTTTGCTATATTTGTGTGAAAAATGGAAGAAAATATGCTAAATCCAATAGAAAATGTTGAGTTTTTTTAACGAAATATATTCGTAAAGCATTGATTTCTTTGCGCTTATAAACTATATGGTTTAACACATAAGAAATTATAGGACTTTAAAACAAATATGGAAGAAAAAAGAAAAATGAATGATGACCAAGTTCGAAAATTTGAGGTGAAAGATTCAATTTGGTATATGTCACCTACTGGAGGAAATGTGTTCGTACTCTTTGGTTTTATTTTCCTTTGTTCGATAACATATTTGATTTCTAATGTTATAACAAGGTTACAAGTAGGCGAATACGGAATTCTCTATAATGGATTAGAAAAAGAGGGGAATAGTATACACTTCAATGGATATAGTAGCTACTCATTATATGATTATTATAGGCTTGAAGATGCTCTTGATGATTATAACGG
>JAKSLB010000117.1 GCA_024401435.1 Paludibacteraceae bacterium
AAAGGCTTTCGAGGCCTTTAAATAATAAAAAAGGAGTGTCAAATTTGACACTACCGTAAATTATAGGAGGGGGAAATTATGAAAAAAGTATTTAAAAGCTTATTACTTCTTATGTTTGCAATCCTTTTGACCGGGTGTGGGAAGAAAGATTCCGCCACCCCTTTCAAATGGTTCGATGTCTATTTAGGTGACACATTAGAGAATGGAAAGATTAAGCTGTCTGAATTTCCGGATGTAGTATTTCAAGCTGATTTAAACTATGATTTGGATTATAATGATTATCCAGATGTAAGTCTATATGCTAAAGTTTCAGACACAAGGGAACTTTTGTACGGCCACCTGCGGATAAGAAGCATATATTTCTGCGACTTAAATGGGGACGGGAAGCGCGAAATCTGTTCGACTGTATCGGGAATTTTTTCAGAAATAGTATATGATTTTTGTATCATTTATGATTATGCAAACAAAAAACACGTAGTATTTCGTGATGACAATGACTATTATAGGTTAAGTCTCAAAGACAATTCACTCGTAATAAACCAATATGATTTCAGAACCAGCAAGATTATAAAAAGCGGCAGTTTCATCTATAAAGATAACGATTATCAGATCGTCTGGAATACAGACGATACACTAATCAGTAAAGATACGATTGACAAGACATTCACAAGTAAGGTTTCTTTCGCTGATTATTACGAAGGTGGACTGTTGTACAAAAATGCTTTAAACAGAGATATCATACGAAAAATCCACTCGAGTCGCTACATCAGTCATACACCGATATACAAGTTTGATAATCTCGAAGAGCTGGAAACCTTCAAAGAAAACTATCAAGCCAACCTTATCTTAAACGAAGGATATAAAGAAATTCCTTCATTTCAATCAGTAACAGAAAACTATGACGAAGGATTCTTTAAGGATCATTCAATTCTTCTTGCCTATGTTCCCGTAGACAACAGTACAATTCGGTGCGAAGTAACCAACCTTTACATTGACGAAACAAACTGCAAAATGTTCGTTTCTCTATTAAACACCAGGGATGCAAGCGACCAATGTGTTTCAGGTTGGTTGGCTGTTGCAGAAATCAGTAAAGCCTCTACTCAAAACTGTACTTCGTTTGATGCAATCATAATAAAGTATCCAGATTTGGCGAACAAATAGGAGGAATTATGAAAAAAACATTATGTGGCTTATTATTCCTGATGATTGCAACCCTTTTAATCGGTTGTGGAAAGGATAACTCCAACCAGAAAAAGACATTTGCCTCCTTTAAATGGTTCGATGCCTATCTGGGTGACACCTTGGAAAACAGAGAAATTTCACTGTCTGAATTCCCTGGTACAGTATTTCATACATATTTTAGAAAAACAAGATTTGAAAATGAATTAATTAACGATTATCCGACTCAAGTAGTATATACCGAAAAAAACGACGAAGAACTCTTATTGTTTGAAGGCTGGCCGGTAAAAAGTATATATTTCTGCGATCTGAACGGAGACGGAAAGCCTGAAATCTGTTCGACGGTATCGCACTATGATTCGGAAATAATATATGATTATTGTATTATTTATGACTATGCAAACAATGAAAAAGTAATATTTCGTGATAACAATGCCTATTACAGGCTTAGTCTGAAAGACAATTCCCTTATAATAAACCAGTATAGCTTAAGAACAGGTATGCTGATGAAAAGCGGTGGATTTATCTGTACAGATGGCAATTATCACATTGACTGGAGTGCTGATGAATCTCTATTCGATGCAGACACGATTGATAAAAACTTTGTGAACAGACTTTCTTTCACCAATTATACCGAAGACGAACAGCTTTATAAAAATTCATTAAATTACGAAATTATACAGAATAACAACCAAAATTTAACAACGAGCCGTACCCCCATATACAGATTTGATAATACGGAGGAACTTGAGTCCTTTATGGATACCTTTCAATCTATTCTTAACTTTAACGAAAGATATAAAGATATTCCATCGTTTCGATCAATTGCAGAAAACTATGACAAAGCATTCTTTGAAAAAAAGTCAGTTCTTGTTGCCTATATACCTATAAGTAGCAATTCAATTCAGTACACCGTCGAAAGTGTTTATATTAATGGACCAACCTTCTACATGTTCATAAAGCAGTTAAACCAACCCGATGAAAAAGATGATGTTATGTCTGGCCGTTTTGCATTTGTAGAAATTAACAAAGAAGCAATTCGCGACCGTTCATTGTTTGATGCAAGAATTCTGAAAAAATAACTGATTTACCAATAAATTCAAAATTCAGTTTATCAGATAATACCTCATCTCAACAAATCATATTCAAGTAATCAAAAGGGGCTGTCGCACTAACGTGTGGCAGCTCTTCTCAAAAAAGCATAATAACA
>JAKSLB010000118.1 GCA_024401435.1 Paludibacteraceae bacterium
TCTGTTTTCTGATGCTTAACAAAATTTTTTAGAAAAATTTAAACAGCTTCTAAAAATATCACATCACACACATTTTTCAAAATGCTTTCGTCATGAAGAATCATTGAATCGAATCAAGGATTATACTTGCCCATTCAGGGATGGACTCCGTATATTGTTTTGCTAATTTGCCTTCCGACAGACGGAAGAGCAATTTTGCGTCTTCATTGTCAATAGAGTTATCGTAGAAATAAGCACGATCAACTAATCTTGTTAAAACGCTGGCGTTTGCAATTGATTTCTGGAATCGAGAGATAATTTTCGTGATAGGAACATCATGTCCTCCTTCCATCACTCTGGACGCAATCCTACTTGCATTGATTGTCGGTGACTGTGTACTGACAAAAAAAAGTCGCACAAAAAAGCCATTGCAAATTGCGCGTTTGACAAAATCAACTTTATCTATTCTAGATAGAACTGTTTCAAAAATCAAACTTTGCTTATTTACCAAACACTCTTCTCTTAGACTCTCACAATATTCAATTGATTGACGAATTGCTACAGGAGAATTCCAATCTCCAAATTTATCTTGCGCTATAATATCAGGGTTAACATACACAGCATCTTCCATCCATTCATGTTTGAGAATTTTGGAAGTAATCGATGTTTTCCCAGAACCATTAGGTCCAGCGATAACAATCAAGACGGGTTTATGCTCTCTTGTCACCATGACTATTTGTCAAAACCCTTATTTCGTCAAAGAAACGAAGATGAGACTCCTGGAATTTTTCCTTCGCCTCCACGGCAACCTCATGCATAATCTGAGCCAACATCTCATCTGTTGGCTCTTCCATGCTGGTTAGCCTGTATTTGTTTAGTATTTCTTCTGGCATAATCGAATCCTCCTTCCCTACAAAAATAGATTTTTTTTAAGATATATCCAAATGGTACCCAAAACACAATAAAAAAGCCGCACCCAAGCGGATGCGGCAGAGTATTATTCTCGACTTTTTAACCCCTTTGTCTGTTTTACAACTTCTGAAACCGACATTGAGCAAGAAGTAACTACTGCCATGAGAGGCAATAGCATCATGAATAACACTCTTTTCATATTTACACTACTTTTATTCCGTTAATTCTTTCTTACATCGGTATTCTACCCAACAGTCTTTGTCCGAGACAATACCAACTACAATTCTCTCTATTTCTCCATTGGGATTTGTTTCCAAGACAAAAGGCACAGGGAAATCTATTGAAAAAAGATTTGTAACACAGGTTCCACCCTTTACCATATTTCCTTTCTTAACCTTAAATTTGAAATTGTATGCAAGAGAAGAAAGCCAATCTATTTCTGCGTGATGTGTAATGTTTGTACATACAATATCATTCTTTTCGTCTTTGAGGTTTTCCCCGTCATAAGTAATTGTGAAAGGAGAACTATAGGTTTCGTCAAACTCCACCTCTGAATAACTGTTTTTCTTCATTCCATATACTTTCAACTCGTCCTTTGAACTACACCCTACAATGGAAAGCAGCGCAACTAAGCCAATAATACCATATACTATATTTTCATATCACCACTTAATTACGTTAATTTATGCCATTCGTGAAATCGACCATCCATAGGACATCCGTTAGAAGTATCACTGGGAGTATTCCAGCCTTTCGTTTTCACAATCGTTCCGCATTTGCTACACTGATAAGTATGTTCATCATCTTTGTGTTTTTCACGCTCCTCGTCACTCCACTTCTGTATGCCCACAAGGCATGCCCCGATGGATAGTATAGCTAACAACGCTATTCCAACCACAATTATCATAATCTTCCATGACACCATGCCGACCTTACCCCATGTGGTTGTATTGCCATCGTATTTACCATACGTGTTTTTCAACCAATTCCATGTTTTGCTAAAAAACATGTTAGCCGTTTCTCCCATAAACATCCACCCCTTCTCCGTGTCGGGCACAACTTCTAATTTAACTTTTTTCAATATTAAAGAAAATGTATGGCCAATGCCATCAATGATTGAATGGATAATTTTACGATTTGTATAGTATTATTTGACAAAACCTAGTTGTACAGAGTAGAGCAGGAAGAAATCATAGTTCAATAGTTTCGACACTTTTTGAAGCAGACAGGTGTCAATATACTGTCTCTTGTAAATATCATAGATATTGGCTCGCTCGCAACCCAACTTTGTTGCTAACCAAGAGGGGCTACGCCCCTGGTCTTTCATCACTTGTTTGATGATTTCGCCTATGTGTATTTCTTCGTTTGCGTTCATAAAAAAAGCGTGAACCGTTCGTTGATTGCTTACTAAAACTCTAGGGTCTGGA
>JAKSLB010000119.1 GCA_024401435.1 Paludibacteraceae bacterium
CTCTCCTTTTTATTATCAGGTAGCAATAGTTCCTCATTAATTAACAACCGATGCAAAGATAGCGGACCCTACCCGAATCCATATTGACGATTTTCCCAATTATATGTATGATTTCGTCTGGCGGAAGGGTGCTATACAAAATATTTGCTGATTTCATGGGGAAATCTAACCCTACTTCCACACTTTAATGTTACTACACGACCGCCATCACTATAAGGCTTCCTAAAATTCTATTAATTGTTCCCATATCATTTATATCTTTATTGTTAATATTCTTGTTTCGATGTCGCTTCAGGGGACATTATTTAAGCTCGCAGATAATCTCCTGCGGATTCACAGTGATCACAAATTGCTTGCTTCCATCTCCACCGAACATGTCATTGACTATCTTGTGGGCCCAATCAGCCCAGTTGGCACGTATAAGATTCGGATCATAGATAGGAATTCCTGCCATCGTTTCAGTCTCCGTATCACCATAATTTTGGACGACATTACCATCACGCTTTACAACCACATTGCACTTAAGAGCCCAAGGAGCCACCTCTGCCTTGTATGTATCGATATCACCCAACGTAGTCTTGATTCTAACAGTTGCCTCCTTCTCCTTGTCATCCACTTTGGTCCAAATGGTCTTGTCGAATACGGTGTTTGTTCCGTCATAATTTCCGTTGACAAGCACTGTCTCCGCGTTACCCTCGAAGTCCGTATAGTTTAACTCAATGGCGAGAGCCTTCGTGAACGCCCCAGAAACCTCCGCATGGATGGTAGCTTCCACCATGTGATTTCCCTCCAACGGATCTACTAATTCATGCTCCTCTTCCTTGTTACAATTTGTAAACGCCATTACGAATGCGACTGCGGCTGCAATCATTAAAAATGTCTTTTTCATATCACTTAATTTTTAATTGTTATTAATAATCTTTTTTGCTGTCGTCGGAGTTGTTCGTTCCCGTTGACAATGCAAAGGTAGGGCAAGCTTCAGGGGTGTGACGGACAGATGAGGAAAAGCGTGCGGACAGTTTGTGAACTTCACATTTTGTTCGTTTTCATGAATTGTACATTTGGTTAAATCATTGGATATAAGGTAGATATGGGAATTTGGCAGATTGATGTATCGAAAGCGAAGATAAGTGTTATATTTGTGGGAGATAAGCAAAATGAGTATTCTCTGCATCATTTGTCTTGCAAAAAAAAATGAGGAAAAATCTTTATTTCCATTGGAAAATATTGAATTTTTTTAGAAGAAAACAGGTGGAAATTGTTGTAAATCAGTCAAATATGACTTATAGGATTTAACATACAAGAAATTATATAACTTTAAAACAAAACATCAAGGGTGTGTTTTCCAATGTAAGCATAAGCGGTAATGTCATTGAAAAATTCTTGTCGTGTTCATCTACATCAAAAAGTGTGGATTTGAACAAACATTTCTCCGCATTAAAAGTATTGCCAGAACTTTTAAATAATTCCTATGACGCAGAACAACATTTTGATTTCAAAAAAGATGCGCAAGGCAATAGAGACCCCAAAAATGGAATAAACGAAAGTATAATTATCCATAGGCTATTTTCAGCATTGCGTATAGATGGGGTTGTTTATAGAGTAAAAATCACAATCAAGGAAAATTTAATCGAAAACAAAAAAACCTCGCATAATTACGAGGTTTGTGAAATATCATTGCCGAATGGACAAAACGCGAAATCCGTGGACTTCCCCCGCAATTTCGGGAATGAAATTTCGATTACAATATTACTAAATAATGTTGAAAAATCATACGAAAATGGTGAGTTTATTTGATTTAACATACAAGAAATTATATAACTTTAAAAAAAAAATCCTTCACTGCCTCGTGGAAAACCCACGCTCTCATGAAGGATTATTGTCAGCGGGGGAAGAGGGACTTCCCTAACACTGTCCTGACATCGCCAAAGCTACCCCCTACGCTACAGCCTTAGAGGGTCTCATTGACTAAAATGAACGGTAGGCTCCTTTCGGTCTACCCACCGCACTGCAAATATAAGAATATTTTTTGAAAAAAAGCCAGGCGATGAAATAGGGCTTCACACATCCTGGCTCGGTGTTAGAGGTGCTTGGAAGGCCGCGCACTTTGTATTAACACCATCGCGAATATACGAATATCCATTAAGAAAAAATCCCCACAAATCGATTTAACATACAAGAAATTATATAACCTTAAAACTTAAAGGATGAGTAGGATCGATTAGGAAGGTTCCCCTTGGGACCTTCCTATATCATTTCCCTTCATGTTTATTTGTCTAAAAGTACAAAT
>JAKSLB010000012.1 GCA_024401435.1 Paludibacteraceae bacterium
GTGACGATTTTAGCATGATGAACAATGGTTTCCTCTTTGCCATTTTCTTTAGTAAACGTGACGTCCTGCACACGGTAGGCCATCTGTCCTTCGTCATTCATATACATAACATCCTTCTGGACTGTATATTTGAGGTTCTTCTTCATCTTCGTCACATACACGACACCATTCCTTGTCATCGTCTCGAATTTTTCATAGTCGATATAGGCACTGTCCAGTGCCACGATGTCTCCTTTGGCGTATTGCGAAGGCTGGAGCATGAAGCTGTCGTTTGTGGCAGCAGATGTGAATTTTATGTCGGAAGGAACTCCCTCATTGGCGTGTATGATTGTGTGGGCTTTTATTCCGCCCTTCTTTTTACCCGTTTTTAGGGTGTCTGCCTACGCCCTTGAAGATAAGGTTGGAGAACAACGATATGGTCGTGGAATCTATTATCTGCAGTCTGTTGAGCCATTGAGGGGTCTGGTGTTTCCGGCTGTCCGATGAAAGTTCGTCCTTGTAGGTCAGATACAGGTCTCTATAGGTCTTTTCGAAGACTTGTTCGGATCTTCGGGCATTGGCGTCTGACAATGTGCTGCGTCTGGGTAGTGAGGTTATACCTATGTGCGCCAGCTTGTGGGCTTCGGGATACATGGATGCTGAAATCTCACGCAGAGAATCCAACCTCTTAATTACGGCATAAAGCATGACGAGGAGGTGTTGCCATGCGTCAAAACTCTTTACATACCTTTCTGAGCCGATATTTTTGCCAAATTCAAGAACTTTTCGCTTGTCAAATAAATCTATTAGCTGTCCATACATCGGCTGTCCGATAAAATGTGTACTTTTGCCCATCGTTTATATGGTTTTTGTGGTGAAAACAAATTAAACGAACAGGCTGAACCTCCGCAAGGAAGATTCAGCCTGTTTTTTTGCTGGTGCAAAAATGTTTAGCGGACACCTATAATTTGAAATATGTGTCAGTTCATTGCAAGAACCTGTTTCAACGCCTTTTTGTTGACGGAATACAGTTGATAACAAAGCTAAAGAACAATAATGAAGGGTGCGTTAATGAGTGTGTCTGACAAAGTCCTTCTTCGTCACAGAACTATTTGAAACCGTGAACGATGAACTAAAGAATATTGCACAAGTTGAGCATTTAAGACATCGATCTTTTGACAGTTTTTGGGTTAATCTGTTAGATGGAATTGCTGCCTATTGCTTTTTTTGCAGAAACCATGAGTCAGCATTGTGAAAAACAATTGATAATCAGCTTTCTTTGTTTCGAAAGTTTTCGCCGAACTCACGTTTAAACTAATAATGTTCTGTTCGAATGAGAGCAGCAGTTACCGCATGTTTAAGTGGTATGAACATGAGCAGAGGAATTAAGGACCTATGTGGAAAGGTCTTAATGTATGGCATATGAGCACAGAATGGCAGATCTTTTGCTTCTTGCAATATAGTCTATGTTGAATAATTAAAAACAGAAACGAATGGATACCAAGAAGGTATCCATTCGTTATAAGCATTAATTTCTTTAAATTCCGATTACGATTGTAGTGCGGCAGCACCGCCGACAATATCTAACAATTCACTGGTGATAGCTTGTTGACGAGTCTTGTTGTATAAGACAGTCAACTCGTTAATCAGTTCATTTGCGTTATCAGTTGCAACTTGCATAGCTACGACACGAGCTCCATGTTCTGAAGCATTGGAGTCGAGTAGACAAGCATACATTTTAGTACGCAATGCTTTTGGCAACAAAGCTTCCAACACTTCCGCTTTGCTTGGCTCTACAATATAGTCGCCGCTTAGATTCTTAGCAGCATCTTTATTAGATTCAAGTTTAATAGGAAGGAAGGTTTCTGTTGTCAATTTTTGAACAGCAGTATTTTTAAGGTGATGATAAATTAAAACGACCTTATCATATTCTTTGTTCAAAAATTTAGACATTAACTCATTCGTGATTGTACTAATACCATCGAACGAAGGGTGGTCAGAAAGAGATACATCAATGTCTACTTTTTGGATGTTGTTCATTTTAAAGACAGCTTCCTTTACTTTCTTACCGATAGGGTAGACCGTGATTTCGACATTGTTGCTAGCTTCTTTCTTGATCAATCCGTTCAGTTCTTTAATAACATTGGAATTGAATGCACCACAAAGGCTTGAATTAGAAGAAAAGACCACAATAGCCATCTTTGTTACATCTCTTACTGCGGAGAAATCAGATTGGAAATCAGTTTCTGTAGCAAGGAAATTTTCCAAGATGCCATTCAGACGGTTTTGGTAAGGCAAAATGTTTTCGATAGCCATTTGGGCTTTCTTCAATTTTGCGGAAGAAACCATCTTCATCGCTCCGGTAATCTTTTTTGTAGAGTTTACCGACCCGATTCTTGCTTTAACTTCTTTTAATGATGCCATTTGTTACGCCTTTTTTTTGATATCGTTAATGACAACTTCAGCTTCGCTCTTTAAAATAGCTTTTATGCTGTCGTCGATCTTTCCTTGTTTCAAATTGTTCAAAACATCCTCTTTGTGAAGGTGTTCCAATCTTTCGATGAACAATTTTTCGAACAAGTGAACGTGTTCAACTGGCAATACGTTCAAGATACCTTGTGTACCGCAGTAGATAACTGCAATTTGATGTTCAACAGGGTATGGAGTATATTGAGGTTGTTTCAACAACTCAGTATTACGAACACCTTTGTCGATTGTCATCTTCGTAACGGCATCCATATCACCACCGAACTTGGTGAATGATTCCAACTCACGATATTGAGCTTGGTCGGTTTTCAATGTACCAGCGATAGACTTCATGGCTTTAACCTGAGCACTACCACCCACACGAGAAACTGAGATACCTACGTTGATAGCAGGACGGATACCTGCGTTGAACATGTTTGTTTCCAAGAAGATCTGACCATCGGTGATGGAGATTACGTTCGTTGGAATGTATGCAGAAACGTCACCTGCTTGAGTCTCGATAATAGGAAGGGCTGTTAATGAACCTCCACCTTTAACCAATCCTTTTAAGGAAGCTGGAAGGTCGTTCATTTGAGCTGCCACACTATCATTGCTGATAATCTTAGCAGCACGTTCCAATAGACGAGAGTGCAAATAGAACACATCACCAGGATAAGCTTCACGACCAGAAGGACGTTTCAAAATCAAGGAAACCTCACGATAAGCAACGGCTTGTTTAGACAAATCGTCATAAACAACCAATGCGTGTTTACCTCTATCACGGAAATACTCTCCGATAGCAGCACCAGCAAATGGTGCGTAATATTGCATAGCAGCAGGGTCAGAAGCAGTAGCTGATACGATGATGGTATAGTCCATAGCTCCATATTCCTTCAATGTGTTAACAATATTTGCTACAGTAGAACCCTTTTGACCTACAGCAACGTAGATACAGTAAACCGGGTTGCCTGATAAATAAGCTTCTTTTTGGTTGATGATAGTATCAATTGCGATTGCAGTCTTACCTGTTTGACGGTCACCGATGATCAACTCACGTTGTCCACGTCCAATAGGAATCATGGCATCGATTGCCTTCAAACCAGTTTGCAATGGTTGTTTTACAGGTTCACGATAGATAACGCCAGGAGCTTTACGTTCCAATGGCATTTCAATCAAATCACCTTTGATAGGACCTAAACCATCGATAGGGTTACCGATGGAGTTTACAACTCTACCAACCATGCCTTCACCTGTCATGATGGATGCAATTCTCTTTGTACGTTTTACTGTGTCTCCTTCTTTTACTTGATCAGTAGGACCTAACAACACAGCACCTACGTTATCCTCTTCCAAGTTCATGACAACGGCGTTCATACCGTTTTCGAACTCTAAAAGTTCTCCTGCTTCAGCATTTTGTAATCCGTAGATACGAACTACACCATCGCTTACTTGCAATACGGTACCAACTTCTTCGAACTTAACTTTTGTGTCTAAGTCCTGAAGTTGCATTTTTAGCACGTCGGATACTTCACTTGCTTTTATAGCCATAGTAATAATTTCTTTTTAATTTACGAATACTGATAATAGTTAGGCATCAGCTGCATTTTTGTTTAAGAGTGCATCTTTGACACTTCTTAGCTGACTCTTGATACTTGCGTCTAACTGATAGGTTTCAACATTAAGAACAAAACCACCGATTAAATCAGGATCCACTTCTTTTTGAAACTCTATCGTTCCGTCGGTTACAGATTGTACAGCTTTTCTCATTCTTTCCTCTTCAGCTGCCGAGATAGGGGTGGCTGTGATAAGAGTGCTGGTAATGATGTTTTTCTTGTCGCGATACAAGTCTTGAAATACTAGACAGATGCTTTGGAAGTATTCCTCTCGTTTATGCTCGATGACCAAATCCAAAAAACGATTGAATTCGGTACATACTTGGGTACCTGCAGCAGTGATAAGCAGTTCTTTCTTCTTCTGCTTCGAAATAGTTGGGTTAGCCAATGTCTCCCGAAGTTGTGGAACTTCCGTGAAACTTTTAGAAAGTGTCTTCACGTCGTTGTACACCAACTCTTCATGTTTGTTGTCTTCTGCGAACATGAAAAGTGCTTTTGCATATCTTGCTGAAATTTTACCTGTATTCATCAGCTATTACGATTTAGCGATATTAACCTCATCCAATAGTTTGTTGATCATGTCGATTTGGCTTTCATTCGTCTTCAGTTCGCCTCTGATGATTCTTTCTGCAATGTTAACAGAAAGTTCGGCTACTTGAGAACGAATTTCCTTTACAGCATTATCTTTCTCTAACTGGATGCTTTCCTTTGCATTTTCGATAATCTTATTTGCTTCAGCAGTTGCCTGTGTTTTAGCATCATCAATTATCTTCTCTTTAAGTCTGGTTGCTTCTTTTAACATTGCGACTCTCTCATTTTTAGCTTCAGCTGCAAGTCTTTCGTTTTCAGCTTTGATATTTGCCAAAGCAGCGTTTGCCTCATCAGCTTTTTTAAGAGATTCTTCAATGTAGTTGCCTCGTTCCTCTATCATTCCGACGATAGCGGGCCATCCCCACTTTCCAAGAATGAAGGCTACAATGAGGAAACATAAAAGCATCCAGAATAATAGTCCGGGATCTGGTGTCAGTAATGACATAACTTTTAATTTTAGATGTTAATTACATAACCAATGCTAAGATAGCAACGATGATAGCCAAGAATGCCACACCTTCAACCAATGCAGCTGCTACAATCATGTTGCTTCGAATATCACTAGAAGCTTCTGGTTGACGTCCGATAGCTTCCATTGCGGATCCACCGATTTTACCAATACCAATACCTGCACCGATTGCTGCGATACCTGCACCGATTGCTGCTCCCAATTTTGCAGTTGCTGCTCCAGCTGCTACTGCTGCTGCTTGTAATAAAATACTCAACATAGTCTTTAAATTTTAATTGTTATTTAATAATTTTTATTTTTTATTCTTTTAATTTTTTGTTGTTTCTTTTTTTACTCTTCTTCTTCAACTTGTGCCATTCCAATGAATAGGGCAGACAAGGTCATGAATACGTAAGCTTGGATGAAACAAACCAAACATTCCAAAAGAGACATGAACACTACTAGTAGTACAGAAACTATTGAGAATCCCATACCAGCTACTAAGCTCAATTGTGAGAATACGAATATCAAACCAACTAATACCAATACCATAACGTGACCTGCAAACATATTTGCGAAGAGACGTATGCAGAGTGCGATAGGTTTTGTAAAGATTCCTAAGAATTCGATAAACTGCATAATAGGTACTGGACATTTTAATCCGATTGGTACATTTGGCCATACAATATCTTTAAAGTATGCTTTGGTTCCAAATAAGTTGGTCAATAAGAAGGTCAATGCTGCCAATACAAATGTGATGGCAATGTTACCTGTCAAATTGGCTCCACCAGGGAAGATTGGAATGATACCCAATAAGTTATTGATGAAGATGAAGAAAAATACGGTCAACAAGTACCATGTAAATTTCTTGTAATTCTTTCCTACACTTGGCTTGATGATATCATCGTGCAAAGAAACAATAAGAGGTTCCAAAACAGCTTGTAAACCTGTAGGTTTACAGAATCCATTTTTCTTGTACTTCTTTGCTATGGATAAGAAAATAATCAATAAAAGGGTACAACTAATCAACAATGAAACGACATTCTTTGTAATGGAAATGTCTAATGGTCTTTCACCTGTTGCCACTTCTATAATCTTTCCTGCATTGTCTCCTTCCTCAGCGATTGTATAGCCATTGTATTCAACGTAATGTCCTTCGTGCCCTAATTTAGAAGAACAGAAGAAATTCCATCCGTTTTGACCTTTGACGATACAAGGTAAAGGAATAGAGATGTGCTTTTCTCCAATAGTTGTGATATGCCAATTGTATGCATCTCCAATGTGACCGAAGATCATCTCTTTAATGTTCAGCTCCTCTTTTGCCTCACTCTCGGAATGAGAAGTAAAAGCTGCTACACCTAAGAAGCATAGTATGACGAGTAGAATGCCAAAGACAATCTTTCCCGCTTGGCTTGCTTTTTTTGTATTTATGGACTGACTCATTTTGTTAATCCTTATTTAAGTTTCGTGAGGGCGATTGCCTCAAATACTGTATATATCACATAATAGACTACGAATGTAATAATGAAAGGAAGAGCCATCTCTTTGTTGATGAAAACAAATAGAATTACTCCGGTAAGTGCAAGAAACAATTTAATTCCTTTCAATAGAATAAATGTTCTAGCGTAGACTTGACCATCACCTTTCTTTTTGTCTAATGTGAAAAACGTTATGATTCCATAGATAATGAAAAATACACAAATGCCTAAAATAGCAGGATTGATGCTTTGAAGTTCGGGAAAATATGCACTGATAACATATACCGAAATCGTATTTACAATAGTCATTAAGACTATTAATGCAAGAATTGCTATTGTTAGAGGACGATTCATGTGTTATTTCATTATTTATTCAAGAACGTTTTCAACACAAACCGAGATTACATCGTTTTTTACTTCGGCAAAACCGCCATCTACTTTAAGGACAGTCGTTTCCTCTCCTGCGTGGAAAGTGATTTCTCCTGCCTTTAGAGACGAAATTAGCGCAGTATGTCGAGGTAGAACTGTGAATTTTCCAGCACTTCCTGGCAAGTTCACTGAATCCACTTCGCCTGTAAAGACCAATTTGTCTGGTGATATGATTTCTAATTTCATACTGCCGATTTTTTAGTCTGTTATTGGGCTGCTTGAGAAAGCAACTTCTTACCTTTCTCAATAGCGTCGTCGATGGTTCCGACATTCAAGAATGCCTGTTCTGGAAGATCATCTACTTCACCATTGATAATCATATTGAATCCCTTGATAGTCTCGTCGATTGGCACCATCACACCAGGAAGACCTGTAAATTGAGATGCTACGTGGAATGGTTGAGACAAGAAACGTTGGATACGACGTGCACGTGCTACGACTAACTTGTCGGCTTCTGACAACTCTTCCATACCCAAGATTGCAATGATATCTTGCAACTCTTTGTATTTCTGAAGAATTTGTTTTACGTTTTGCGCACAATCATAGTGAGCGTTACCAATAACATTAGGATCCAAGATACGAGAAGTTGAATCCAATGGGTCAACGGCAGGGTAGATACCCAACTCGGCAATCTTACGGCTCAATACGGTTGTTGCATCCAAGTGTGAGAAGGTAGTTGCTGGAGCAGGGTCAGTCAAGTCATCAGCAGGCACATAAACTGCTTCTACGGCAGTGATGGATCCATGCTTTGTTGATGTGATACGCTCTTGCATTTGTCCCATCTCTGTTGCTAAGGTTGGTTGATAACCTACAGCTGATGGCATACGTCCTAACAATGCAGATACCTCAGAACCAGCTTGTGTGAAACGGAAGATGTTATCCACGAAGAACAATATATCCTTACCACCTTGTCCAGAGTCACGGAACGATTCTGCTACGGTCAAACCTGACAATGCTACTGAAGAACGTGCTCCAGGTGGCTCATTCATCTGACCATAAACTAAGGTTGCTTGAGATTTTGACAATTCATTATAGTCAATCTTGCTCAAATCCCAATCTCCTTTTTCCATTGCCTCTTTGAAGGCATCTCCATAACGTACGATGTTTGATTCAATCATTTCACGAAGTAGGTCATTACCCTCACGAGTACGTTCTCCTACACCTGCAAACACTGAATAACCATTGTAACCTTTTGCGATGTTGTTGATCAACTCCATAATCAACACTGTCTTTCCTACACCGGCTCCACCGAATAATCCAATTTTACCTCCTTTTAAGTAAGGAACCAAAAGGTCGATGACTTTGATACCTGTGAACAGAATCTCTTTAGATGTTGCCAACTCATCAAATTTAGGAGCTTCACGGTGGATTGGAGATACATCTGCACGATCGAATGTCTTCATACCGTCAATAGGATCACCTACGACATTCAACATTCTTCCTTTGATTTGTTCTCCCTTAGGTACTGCAATTGCACGTCCTAAAGCCTCCACTTTCATTCCTCTTTTCAAACCATCTGTTGAGTCCATCGCAATCGTTCGAATTGAATTCTCTCCGATGTGTTGCTGACATTCGATGATTAGATTACTTTGCCCTGGTCGCTCAATCTCTAACGCATCATGAATCTGCGGCAGTGATTCTTGGATCTCAGGGAAACTTACGTCAACAACAGGTCCGATAACCTGTATGACTTCACCAATTACTTTTGCCATGTTAGCTGTTGTTTAATGGTATTAATATTTATTATGTTTTTCTTTCCCGTATTGAGATAGACTTACGTGTTTTTCATCTCTATAAAGAACAATTTTAGAGTAAGCCGAATGCAAATATATGTTTTTTTTGTTCTAATTAAGATTTTGTAACACTTTTTTTTCAAAAATATAATTTTTTTTATAATTCCTCGTTTTCTCAAAAAACAAGAATTGGAATTTGATTTTTTGATTGGATGATGGCGTTTTTGTTTAAAGATTAATTTTATTAATTAAAATTGATGGAATATGAAAAAATTTGGATTTATAATAGCATCAATAACTATTTGTTTTTGTGCTACTTTAATGTTAACATGTTGTGATAAAATAGGTGCTACATCAAGACAAGTAAAAGATGTTGAAGGTTCTCAATTGTTATCTTTGACTACGGGAAAGGATACTATTCAAATAGAAAATGTATCTGTCGATTCTATTGAAAATATTGATGTTTCAATATTTCCTCGTATCTCAGCCAAGAAATCTGATAAGGAAAGCAAGGATTGTATTAGAATGACAAACTTGTCTGTGAATGTAGAAGTACGTGGGAAAATTGCTGTTACAACATATGATATGATTTTTGAAAATAGTTGTAATCGTGTGATGGAAGGTGAACTCGAATTTCCATTAGGAGATGGACAAACTGTTTCTCGTTATGCGTTGGATGTGAATGGAAAAATGAGAGAGGGTGTTGTTGTTGATAAAAGCAAAGCACGTCGTACATTTGAAAGCATTGTTCGAAGAGGTGTAGATCCGGGATTGGTTGAAAAGACAAAAGGTAACAATTTTAAAACAAGAATTTATCCTTTGCAAAAAGGTTCCCCTCGTCATGTTATCATAGGTTATGAACAGGAAATTAAGTCTTGTGATGGTGTCGAATACTATAATTTACCGCTTTTTTCTGAAGATCAATTGGATCAATTTTCTTTAAATGTAGATTTCGTTAAACTTGCGTCAACTCCTAAAATTCAGACATCCTTACTGAATGTTACTTCTTCTTCTTATTCTGAAGGTACACGAATTTCTTTCTCTGCAAAGAATGTTAAGTTGAACGACTTTGTACGTGTGCAAGTCCCCGTTGCAGAAAAAAATAATTTGATTACAGAGGATGAAGGTACGAATACATTCTTCTATCTTACACCTAATATAAAAGGTGTTAAGAATAAGGTGAAGCCTAAATCTATAGCGGTTGTTTTTGATGTTTCTTCTTCTTCGAAAAATAGAAATGTTGAAAAAGAATATGCTTTACTGAAAGATTATATGTCTTATTTGGGAAAGGTGGATGTTCGTTTGGTTACATTTAGTGATAGGGTCTATTTGGATAAAATTATTACTAAAGCCTCATATGATGATATTGTGCAGAATATGAAAACACAACCTTTTGATGGAGGAACACAGTTTGGTGTATTGGATTTTGCGAAGTATGATGTGGATGAAATACTATTATTCTCTGATGGCGTGTCTAATTTCGGTTTGAAAAATCCTACACAACCGAAAGTGCCTTTGTATGCAATAAATTCTAGTATTCGTTCTGATTATTCGTTTTTATCAAAGCTAACAACAAAGGGCGGTTCTTATATTAATTTGAATGAAATGACGCAAAAAGAAGCTTTGAGTCATTTGACACATCGGTATATTCGTTTAATTAGTGTTTCGTATAATCCTTCGGAAATGAAGGATGTGTATCCTAAAAGCGAGGTTGAAGTGGATGAAAATTTATCAATAGTTGGAACTATGTCTGCTAAGACATCTGTGTTGAAGTTGAATTTAGGATATGGTGACAAAGTGGAGGAGACGAAAGAATACACAATATCTGCATTGTCGGATAATTTAGGTGCGAATGTGAAGCGTATATGGGCGCAGAAAAAAGTATCTGAATTAGAACAGAATTCAAAAGAGAATAAAGATGAAATAAAAGAGTTGTGTATGAAATATGGTTTAGTAAGTGATTATACATCACTTATTGTATTGGAGACTGTTTGGGATTATATTCAATACGAAATAGAACCGCCAACAGAATTAAGGGAAGAGTATGATCGTATAATGAAAGGTGGAAAAAATAGAATTGAGAGCACAGAAGATTTAATAGTTGAGGATGATATTGTTGAAGAAGAGTCTTTTGCTTTGGAGTTGTCTGAGGCAGATATTCTTTCGACTTTTGAGGAAATTAGTAGTGATTATGGTGATATACAATCAGTGTCGCTGAGTATTGTTGGAGAAAGTCCTGTCGATTATGAGATGATAGAAGAAGTTGGAGATACAGTAAATGAAGAGGATGAAATCTATGTTAGAGTAGAAAAAAAGGCAGAATTTCAAGGGGGAAGAACTGCTTTAGTGGAATATTTAAAGAGAGAACTTCACTATCCGGAAGAAGCTATTGCGACAGGCACACAAGGTCGTGTTTTTGTTAAGTTTGTGGTCAATAAAGATAGTACCATATCAAATGTTCAAATTGTGCGTGGCGTTGATTCTCGATTAGATAACGAAGCAATCCGTGTTGTATCATCAATGCCTAAATGGATTCCAGCAGAGCATAATGGAGAAAAAGTACGGTCTTGGTTTACATTACCGGTTCTTTTTAGATTGTCAAATGATGAATCAAATAGTGGTGATTCAGCATCGGTTCGTCGTAATGCTGAAACAAATATGGTGAGAACAGAACGTCAAACGCCTCAAAGAGTTCGTGATAATTTACCTTCGGAAAATTTTAGAGAGGCACGTACTTCCATTCCGTCATATTTGTCAGAACTAAAACGTGTGCCAAAAAATTTGATGTATGATAAGTATTTGAAATTGAAAGAGTCTGATGCTAATAATATTCTTTTCTATATAGATGTGGCTGATTATTTCTATTCAGAAGGGTTGAAAGGTTTAGCGGTTCGAATCATTTCAAATTTGGCAGAGATGAAAATGGAAGAGCCTGAAATATTACGAACATTGGGAGGAAAACTGATGGAATACGGTGAAAATCGGTTGGCGTTGGAAACGTATAAAGACGTGGAGAAGATGAGGAATGAAGAACCTCAGACGTATCGTGATTTGGCTTTGGCCTATCGAGCATGTGGAAATTACGTTAAGGCGTATGAAATATTTGAAAAAGTAATGTCAGAAAAGTGGGATCGATTCAATGGCATTAATTATATCGTTCAACATGAGATGAATGAATTGGTAGCATTACATCCTACCGAATTGAAAGGCAAAAAGGTGAATGATAAGTATTATGGATATGATTTACGTGTTGTTATATCATGGAATACAGATAATTGTGATATAGATTTGTGGGTAACGGATCCTAATAAAGAATCGTGTGGTTATAGTCATAAAAAGACATATATAGGTGGTTCTATTTCTGAAGATTTTACACGAGGATATGGTCCAGAAGAGTTTCTTTTGAAGAAGGCGATAAAGGGAACCTATTCAGTGAATATTCATTATTATGGTACAACTTCACAAAAACAGTTACAACCAGTTATTGTTAAGGTTTCCGTATTTAGAAATTATGGTAGGAAGAATCAGACTTGTGAAGAAAAGATGATTACATTAGATAATGTAAAGGGAATGGTGAAGTTGGATGAGTTTGAAATAAAATAGATGATGAAGAGTTAGTTATGTTACAAGGGAAGAGAGCTAAATCTCTTCCTTTGTGTTTGTGTGAGATTGACTCTCTTTACATTTGTCACAAAGTCCATATACTACCAGCGAATAGTGGGTCATTTCAAATTTTTTATAGTGCTTTGTTTGAATGTTACGTCTGATATTTACATCTGTAAATTCTCTGATTTCACCACAATTTGTACAAACGAGATGATGATGAATTTTGCAGTTGTGACATTTTTCGTATTCGGCAGTGTCGTTGCCGAAATGATGTTTGATGACAAGATTACATTCAAGCAGAAGCTCTATTGTGTTATATAGTGTTGCACGACTAACGTGAAAATTTTTTTCGTTTAGTAGTGAATAGAGCGAATCAATTGTAAAGTGACCTTCGATTTTATAGATTTCGTCAAGAATGGCAAAACGTTCAGGAGTTTTGCGTAACCCCTTTTCTTCGATTAGATTGGTAAGAATCTGTTGAATAGATTCTTTATTTTTACTATTGTTTTCCATTCTTTTTTTTCTTTGGAGGACAAAGTTAGACTATTTTTTCTTTTGATGCTATATTTTTTGTATTTTTGCAATTTGAAAAAGACATCAGCACTTTTAAAGAAGAAAATAAATTTAATAAACGATGAATATATCATACAATTGGTTGAAAAGGTATTTAAACCTTGATATTGAACCAGAAGAAGTATCAAAAGTTTTAACTTCCATAGGTCTTGAAGTTGATGGGTTGGAAGAGGTTGAATCTATAAAAGGTGGCTTGGAAGGCTTAGTGGTTGGTGAAGTTTTACAATGTGAGAATCATCCTGATTCTGATCATTTACATGTTGCCATTGTTAATGTTGGTTCGCAAGAACCGCTTCAAATTGTTTGTGGCGCAGCTAATTGTCGAGCAGGATTGAAAACAATTGTAGCTACTATAGGAACCAAATTGTATGATGGAGATCAATGCTTTACGATTAAACGTTCTAAATTGCGTGGTGTTGAATCGTTTGGAATGTTATGTGCTGAAGACGAAATTGGAGTAGGAACGAGTCATGACGGTATTATAGAATTACCTTCAGATTGTAAGGTGGGTACTTTAGCAAAAGATTATTATAAAGTTGAGAAAGACTATGTGATTGAAGTTGATATAACGCCTAATCGTATAGATGCAGCTTCTCATTATGGAGTAGCAAGAGATTTGGCAGCTTATTTTGCTTTGCACAATAATAAGTATACATTGACATTGCCTGACGTTTCTTCTTTCAAAATTGATAATAACAACTATCCAGTAAAAGTAACTGTCGAAAATCCAAAAGCATGTACACGTTACTCAGGTGTTGTGATTGCTGGTGTTACTATCAAGGAATCGCCTGAATGGATGAAGAAGTTATTGTCAACTATAGGTGTACGTCCTATTAATAATGTTGTGGATGTTACGAACTTCATGCTACATGCAATGGGTCAACCTTTACACGCATTTGATGTTGATAAAATTGATGGAAGACACATCATTGTGAAGAACTTACCAGAGGGAACTAAGTTTACAACATTGGATGGCGTAGAAAGAAAATTAAGTGCTGATGATTTGATGATTTGTGATGAAAAAGATGGAGCTTGCTTGGCTGGCGTGTTTGGTGGTTTGGATTCTGGTGTTACAGATCAAACGAAAAACATCTTTATTGAAAGCGCTTGCTTTAATCCAGTTTCTATTCGTAAGACAGCACGTCGTCATGGATTGAATACGGATGCATCTTTCCGATATGAACGTGGATGTGATCCTAATAATACATTATATATTTTGAAATTGGCTGCTATCTTGGTGAAAGAAGTTGCGGGTGGAACTATATCTTCTGAAATCTTCGATAACTATCCAGAGAAGGTCACTCCTTATCCAGTGAATTTGACTTATGAAAAGATTAATTCATTGATAGGAAAAGAAATTTCAAAACAAGATGTGAAAACCATTTTGAAAGGATTGGAAATTGCTATTAAGAGTGAAACGGATACAACATTGCAATTGGAAGTCCCTACTTATCGTGTGGATGTGCAACGTGATGTGGATGTGATAGAGGATATCCTTCGTATCTATGGATATGATAATGTTGAAGAGGGAACTACACTTCATTCTTCTATTGCATATTCTCCAAAACCTAACTCATTGAAATTACAGAATATGATTTCTGACCAATTGAGTGGTTGTGGTTTCCATGAGATTTTGAATAATTCATTGACAAAACTTTCATATTATGCTGATGGTGAAAAATACTCAGCTGAGACTACCATTGATGTCTTAAATCCATTGAGTGCAGATTTGGGTTGTATGCGTCAGACTCTTTTGTTCGGCGGTTTGGAAAGCATTTCTTATAATATGAACCGTAAGAATGGGGATGTGAAGTTCTATGAGTTTGGTAATTGTTATCATAAAAATCCTGCAAAGGAATCCACTTATGAACAACCATTAAAGCCTTATTTCGAGGATTTCCATTTAGGTATATGGTTGTCGGGAAATAAGACCCTTTCAAGTTGGGTGTTGAAACAGGAGAAGACTTCCTTCTATCAATTATCTGCTTATGTGAATAATGTTTTGGAACGTTTGGGTATTGATAAGAAAATGTTGGTAGTAGGTGAGTATTCGGATGATTTATTGTCTGAGGGATTAACGATGTTGACACCTGCCGGTAAACTATTAGCAACATTAGGTGTTGTGTCTAAGAAAATTATCAAGAAATTTGATATTGATACAGATGTATATTTCGCAGATTTAGAGTGGAATAATATTCTTTCTGAATTGAAGAAGCATAAAGTGTCTTATGAAGATGTTTCTAAATTCCCTGAAGTAAAACGTGATTTGGCATTGTTGCTAGATAAGAAGGTGACATTTGCAGAAGTTGCTAAGGTGGCGAATGAAACAGAACGTAAGTTGTTGAAGGATGTTTATTTGTTCGATGTGTATGAAGGAAAGAACTTGCCATCAGGAACAAAGTCATATGCTGTAACTTTCATTTTACAAGATATGACAAAAACCCTTACAGATACACAGATTGATGGTATCATGAACAAACTTATAAAGAATTTCGAGGAAAAATTAGGCGCAAAAATCAGATAATTTTATACATTTGTACGAATAGTTTTTTGCAAAAGTAAAGGGGTCGCTGAAAACCGAATAAAAGAGTAGGCATAATTTTATAGAAGAAAATAATGAAGAAAATACTTTTCGCTTTCGGTACTATCGTTCTTTCTATGGGAATGTTTTCTTGCACAAAGAATGATTGTCATTGTACATATTACGATGAAGAAGGAAATGTAGTGTCTGGTTATTCCCAAGATTATGAGGAGATGACTGTTTCTGAGTGTTCTCAGTTGAGTACATCTGGTCAAGATGGAATGACCCCTAAAGGTTTTATTTGCGAATAAATTACAAATAATTTAGCTCGTCCTAAATAATCTAACGGTTTTAATACGTGATTTTATAGGACAAAGTTGTTACTTCTTAGAAGATTATTGCAAGACTAGTCTTGCAATAATCTTCTTTTTTTATTGTTGTCCGCTAAATGCAAAGACAAATTTCAAATACATTGAAATACAGCAGATATAAATATGAAAACTTGAGATATGCCTCGTTTCCAAAATGTGCAACCCCGTTAGGATGGTGAAATATCACATTACGAATCATTGTTATAAATATGAATCCCCGCTGGGGGTCAAGGATACATCACGATAACATCATTGGGTGTGATTTCGGTAGAGACGCCATAATATGACGTCTCTACATGGAATAATGTTGGCAGGTGACTGCCTGCGAAATTTCCAATAAATATGTAAATCCCCTTAATAACTATTCTGAAAATATTTCCGCTGGTAATATGAAAGGACAACATGATCAATCCTTGGATTAGAATTTGTATTTTGTTGAAAGTTATATACATTTGCAAATACTAACCCAATCTGAAAACTGAATGAATTGTAATAATAAATATATATTTCTTTGTCTGTTCTCCTTTTTATTCTCGCAGAACCTCTTTTCGGAGGAGACACTTCAAGTGTATCTAACCGACAGCATACGTCCTGTGACTCATTGTGCTACAGGAGCTCTCTATGGCGTGACAGAAACAATACCAGAAGATATCAATGGCTTGGTGGCTCCTCTCAAACCTCATGTCTTTTGTCAACCACCTGCTGGTAAGAATTCCAATCAGCATAATTTTGGAGACGCCTTTGTTGTGGCTGATCGTTTGAAAGGAACTACAGGCAAGGTACAAATCAGCTTTGCTGACCACCTGCCTTATTGGCCTTATCAATGGCCAGGTAAAGAGGAATGGTTAAAAGCTATGGAAGGGTATATGACCCAAAAACTATCATCTGGATTGGATAATATTCATAGTTACGTTATCTGGAACGAACCTGATGGCACATGGGATGACGCAAAAAATGGTGACTTCAACACTACTTTGTGGAAACCCACTTATGACTTGTTTAGAAAATATGATCCCAAAACGCCAATCGTTGGACCAGCAACTGCCTATTATGACAGACAACGATTTAAATCTTTCCTTACATTCTGCAAGAAAAACAATTGCCTACCTGATTTGCTCTGCTGGCATCAATGGGGCGCAGGCGGTTTTGTAAGGGCTGTCAACGATCTACGAGAGTTGGAGAAAGAATTGGGAATACCAGAGATACCTCTCTGTATCAACGAATATAGTTGTGGTTCGGATTGGGACGATAGATATTTTGAAGGTTGTCCTGGCTTTAGTGTTCCTTTTATTGCAAAGTTTGAAAGATACAAGGTAGAGTGTGCAACCATCTCATGGTGGTGGACTGGATTACCTGGTAGATTGGGTAGTTTGTTGACGGAGAAGAACGAGCCTGGTGGTGGCTGGTGGCTCTACAAGTGGTACGGTGACATGACTGGCTATATGGCAAGTGTTATCCCACCCGATGACGAAAGTGATAAAGTGGATGCGTTCGTTGCTGTTGATAAACAACGCAACTACATTAGTTTAGTATTGGGAGGCAACACAGAGGATGATGTCAATGTAGTATTCAACAAACTGCCAAGTTTCCTAACAACCAGAGTGAAGGTCAAAATCGAACGTGTTACGTGGACGGATAAAGACGTGCCAGTAAAATTGACTGATGTAATCTCAGAAAAAGAGATGACCATTAAAGGAGATAATTTTACAGTTCCTGTCAAGGTGGAAAGTAAGTTATATGCCTATAGAATCCTTATTACTCCAGTCAATGTGGAACAAAAACCATACAATGGCACAATTGCTACCATTCCAGGCATAATCGAAGCAGAACATTATGATGTGGCAGGACAAGGCTACTCCTATTACGACAACGATGATGAGAACAGAGGTGATGCTAATTTCAGAAACGATTTTGTCGATATTGTAAAAGCAGGAGATGGCTTGGCAATCGGATATACAGAATCTGGAGAATGGCTTGAATATACCGTTGACGTGAAAGAAACCAAAGATTATGATGTCTCCGCTTTCGTTTCCAATGGTTATTCGATGGAGGGATTTCAACTTTATATAGACAATGAACTTATAACTGCTCCTTACATGATTCCTCAGACTTGTGAAGATTGGAGTGTTTACGAAGAGATAGCTATTGGAACAGTATCTCTGACGCAAGGAAAACATATTTTGAAATTAGAGATTGCTGGTAGTTATATAAATATTGATTGGCTCAAATTCGAGCCTCATTTGGAAACTGATATACAAGATTTTGACAATAATGACATATCTTCTCTGAAAGGTGCAATCATCTTTGATTTGGAAGGTCATTCGTTCGAAATAGATGAATTGCAGATGGGTAAAATTTATATTGCTATAAAACCTAATGGAGAGAGCGTGAAATTTGTAATGAAAGCCTCTTCAAAAAGAAACTAAACAATTATTTGTTATGTGTTTGTACCAAAATCCAACTCGAGACTAAAAAAACGCATAGGTCATTTGAGGATTTGGACTGTTTATTGTCGTGCAATTTGATTTATAGGTTTTATTTCAATTTTGATTTTAAATCGGATGTTCTTCTTAGGTATGCCATTAATAATGCCACTGGAATAATAAGGAATATGATGGCAATCAAATTATTTTGACTAAATACATCATATAGACCATGTAAAGTCATCGGGATAATAATAGCCAAAGCATATAATGACTTTTTGTATTTTGGATATAAATTACCAAAGGCAATGTAATAACCAGCTATTCCTGAGAATACAGCATGAATGAATGGCAAATAGGTGAGTCTGGCAATGTTCGCGAAAAAGGAATATTGGTAATCAAGATTTTCGTTGACACTAAGTTGATATTGAACACCTTCTTCTACACCAAATGCTAATCCAGATATAAGTCCGTAAAAGACTAATGTTCGGGGTATGAGTGGTTCTTTTGCTCTTGCGATAAGAAAGAATAGAGGAATAGCTTTTATTAATTCTTCAGATAGACCTACACCCAATATGAAAAAGATGAGTCTGGAAATCAATCCTCCGTCCTTTTCGAATGAATAAAAAGGATTTAATCGAATAAAACCTGTTACGTCCCAAAGAAGGAAAACAATGATTTGCGTCATGAAAAAAATGGTTGTTGCGTTTTTCCATGTTACTTGAGATGTCTTGAAGAAATTATAGAAAAAAATACTCCATATAACAGAGAAATAGAGCGAAACGAAATAAAATGTTAACCATTTATGGCTAATGAAAAAGCCAATGACAGAAGGTATTAGACCAATAGCAGCTAACAATAAGAATCTTTTGTCGCTCATTAGAATCTCCTTTTTTAGGAAGTCGCGAGGCAATATAATATCGCGACCAATATTCTTAATTTGTTCAAGGATTGGTCCAGCTGATTTTATTTTTATTTTGATGTCTTTTTTCTTTAAATAATCTTTTACGGTAATTGTTGTGTTGGAAATTTCTGCATCGATAGCTTTATCGCATTTGAGAACTTTACCGTCTTCAAGATATTGGGTTAAGGTTATGTCATCATAAGGACCATAACTTTTACCATTGCGAATGATTGTAATCATATATAAAGATTATTATTTAGGAGCTTTTTTGTATAAAGCAATTGCTATTAGACCAAATGTGATATTCGGAAGCCAAACAGCTAATGTTGGAGATAGACTTCCATTAATAGCAAACGTAGAAGAAATGGAATAGAATAATATATAACCAAAACTTAGTCCCAGTCCAATTCCTAGGTTTATACCCATACCTCCTTTGATTTTTTTGGAAGATAGAGAAACACCGATAATAGTTAGAATAAATGCTGCGAATGGGAATGCATATCTTTTTGCATATTCTATTTCGAAGTCTTTGATGTTACCAACGCCTCTTGATTTTTGTCGTTGAATGTATTCTGTTAATTCTGGAGTGGTCATTTGTTCTTGCATATATGCAAATACAAAGAAGTCTTCTGGTATAACATTTAGTTGTATGTCCATTACATCGCCTTTGCTAAGATGCTCGTAGAGTCCATCAAAGTCTCTTTGCGTGTAATTTATCAAACGCCAATTGTTTTCTCCGTGCCATTCAACTTCTTGTGAGATAATTCTTTGCTTTAATGTTTTCCCATCGAATTTATCTATAGAAGCACGTCGTCCGCTTTGACTTTTTTTGTCATAATAATCAATAGAGAAAACTTCGTTTTCCGTTACCCATAAACGAATTTTTATGGCTTGGTCTTTTTTCTTTTTCTTTACGTAAACTTCTTGAAAGTCAATTCTTTCTTTGTTTGCTGGCGGTATGATATAACTACTAAGGAAAAATGTAAGTAGGGCAATGATAGAAGCGGAAATCATATAAGGACGTACGAATCTGTGAAAACTAATTCCAGATGCAAATGTCGCTATGATTTCTGAATTGTCTGCTAATTTGGATGTGAAGAATATAACTGCAATAAATGTAAAAAGAGGACTGAATAGATTAGCGTAGTAAGGAATGAAATTGAGGTAATAGTCAAATATGATGGCTTTGATAGGAGCCTGATTTTCCATAAAATCATCAATCTTCTCGGTGATGTCAAATACCACAGCGACACTGATAATAAGAATGATGGAAAGGAAAAAAGTTCCTAAGAATTTTCGTATGATATATATGTCTAATTTCTTCAACATAATCTATTGGTGAATTTATAATCTGACATTAAGTTTTTTCACCATACTCTCTTTCCAAGAAGAGAAAGTGCCAGCGATAATTTGTTTGCGAGCTTCTTTTACAAGCCATAAATAGAATGCCAGGTTGTGAATGGACGCAATTTGAAGACCTAAAATTTCATCGGCAATGAAAAGATGACGAACATAAGCTTTTGTATAGAAAGAGTCAACATAAGAGGTCCCGAATGGATCAAGTGGGGAGAAGTCATCTTCCCATTTCTTGTTTCGCATATTCATTGTCCCATTCTGGGTGAATAAAAGTCCATTTCTTCCATTTCTTGTTGGCATAACGCAATCAAACATGTCAATACCGCGTTCGATTCCTTCAAGAATATTAATAGGGGTACCAACACCCATTAAATAGCGAGGTTTGTCTTTCGGTAGAATTGTGTTAACCAATTCTATCATTTCGTACATTACTTCTGCAGGTTCACCAACAGCTAAACCTCCGATTGCATTACCTTCTCTGTTTTTGTTGGCAATGTATTCTGCTGCTTTTAATCGGAGATCTTTGTAGGTGCAACCTTGAACGATAGGAAAGAATGTTTGACTATAGCCATATTTTGGTTCCGTTTCGTCAAAATGTTTTAATCCTCGATCCAACCAGCGTTGTGTGCGTTCCAACGATTGTTTCGCGTAATTGTAGTCGGCTGTACCAGGTGTGCATTCATCAAGAGCCATTATGATATCAGCACCGATTGTGCGTTGTGTGTCAACCACGTTTTCTGGTGTAAAGATATGTTTCGAACCATCAATATGAGAACGGAACGTGCAACCTTCTTCTGTGATCTTTCTGTTTTCAGAAAGAGAAAATACTTGAAATCCTCCACTATCCGTCAAGATTGGTTTGTCCCATCCATTAAATTTATGCAGTCCCCCTGCTTTTTCTAAAATGTTAAGTCCAGGACGTAGGTATAAATGGTATGTGTTTCCTAATATGATTTGTGCTTGAATATCATCTTTGACTTCTCTTTGATGAACGGCCTTAACAGTTCCTGCTGTACCGACTGGCATGAAAATAGGAGTTTCGATGACACCGTGGTCTGTCGTAATTTGACCCGCACGAGCATTTGTTTTTGGATCTACGTATTGTAATTCGAATTGCATAAAAAAGCTCTTGTTTATCATCCTAAAAAGTAGGACTTGCAAATTTACTCATTTTTCGTTCTCTACCCAAACCATTTATGGGGATTGTTAGATAGAGAAAAGCCAAAAAAGCATAAAATTAACTGATATCTATGTGTATGGAATGTTAGACTCTGACTACATCAACAGTATGACTGCCAGCGCCGATTAAATCTGCACGTTCGGATATACATTTTTGATATTCAATAAAATGACGAAAGGTCGTTTCGTTCATATGGTTGAGCCTTGTACGCATATAGTCTGCTGCTCCGTCGGGAGAAAAAATTGTAACTCTTTCTAATCCTGCCTTTTCGTTTAATTGGTTGATGTCCTCTAAACGAATATAGTCATATAGTTCATCGCCTTTAGAACGAATGTGATAGTCTTTGTCTATGACACCCTTTGTAAACAGATCGCTGATTCTATCTTCATCAAAACAATAGGAGAGTATACTATACTCGTTCATTAGATATGCGACAAAGATGAGACCTCCTGTTTTGGTTACACGTTTTGCTTCATTAAGAGCTTTTAATTTTTCTTCTTCACCGAAAAGATGGTAAAGAGGTCCGAGTAATAGAGTAATGTCAGCTGTGTTGTCTTCGATGAAGGGCATATTCCTTGCGTCACCTTTCACCACATCGGCCGTTGGTTCTCGTTTGAGAAACACGTCTATGTTACGTTGAACAAGTTCGACGGATTTTACGAGGTATCCTTCAGCCATTAGAGAAGAACCGTATCTTCCTGTGCCGCAGCCGACATCAAGAATGAATGGGTTTTGGTAGTTTTGTAGAAAACGATGCAAATGGTGCATTGTGGTTTCAAATTCAACTATACCATGTCTGCGTAACAGACGTAAATCTTCAGGATGTTTGTTGTAATGTTTCTCTATATCGGTTAATGCCATAGACTATATGTATGTGAATTGTGATAAAAGCTGTTTGAGTTTTGTAAAAAAAAGAAAAGCACTCTAACAAAATGTTAAAGCGCTTTTCTTTAGCGGAGAGAGAGGGATTCGAACCCCCGGTACCCTTACGAGTACACCGGTTTTCAAGACCGGCTCATTCGACCACTCTGACATCTCTCCAAAGTCAAATGACTTCATTTTTCGAGTTCTCCGTCGATTGTGACCCAGCAGGGGATCGAACCCTGGACCCACAGATTAAGAGTCTGTTGCTCTACCAGCTGAGCTACTGAGTCAATAACAATCGTTATTGCTTTGTTTTTAACGAGTGCAAAAGTAGCGCTTATTTTTGAATCTGCAAAATTTTACAATGAAAATTTTGCAGATTTTTTTGTGGTTATTTTTGGAATTTATCTATCTTCTTGATGATAAGGAAAATAAGCCAGTCTGGTAAATGTTCAATGAAGAAGATGAAGATGTGGTTAATCCAACCAGGAATGTATTGTTTCTTCTTTTTGAACATTTTTTTCAATGCTTTTTTAGCTAAAGTTTCTGGTCGCATAGAGACCCCGATACCTACTGCGATTTTTCTCCAATAGTCGCTTAATCCATATAGACCAGTGTCTACTGCTCCAGGACAGATTGCCGTTACACCTACACCATGAGGTTTCATTTCATACCATAACGATCTGGAGAAGTTTAGTATGTAGGCTTTGGTTGCGTTGTAAACACTGATACCAGGCATTGCCATCCATGCAGACATAGAAGACATGTTTAGTATATATCCAAATCCTCTTTCTTTCATGTCAGTACCAAAATAGTGACACATTTTACTGACTGTTTTGATATGAAGATTGAGCATTAATTCAATTCTCTTCAAATCTGTTTTTACATATTCATTGAAAAAGAATACTCCTGCATTATTGATGAGAATGTCAATTTGAAGATTGTTTTCTTTGCAATAAGTATGTAGTTCTTGCGCAGCATCATCCAATGACAAATCTTTGTATAAGCCGATTGTTTTCACTCCGTATTGTGTAGCTAAATCATTAGCTACATCTTGTATCTCTTTTTCTTGGTTGCTGACCAATACAAGGTCGTATTTTTGTCGTGCCAATTCTGTGGCATATTGTTGTCCGATTCCCGAACTTGCTCCTGTTACTAAAGCGTACATGTTTATTTGTATTAGTTGATTAGAATTTAAATTGGCCTTTTATATGATCAAAATATATTTTTGAGAAATAATCGCCATCTTTTTTGGTATATCGTATATCAGTGAAAATCTGAGCTAATGTCTCTTTTTTGTTCTCTTCGACAAATTTTTGATTGACAGCTAAACTTTCTTTATGATTGAATATTCGATCGATGTCTTCACATTCATAATCAGAGTATGTTTCCTTATGAACAAATCCGTTTACTGGAATTCTATCCTGTGGTTCTGGATTTTCTGCTGGATATCCTACTGTAATTGTTGTGATGGGAACAACAAATTTAGGTAAATTGAGGACTTCTGCAATTTGAGGTGCATTGTAGGTTGTGGTTCCTAAAAAACAGATTCCTAAACCTTCATGCTCAGCTAATGTGGCAAAATTTTGAGCCAATAGTAGCGTATCAATTGCTGCTGAGGTAAATGAAAGAAAATTGTTGTATCCAGGTACTGCTTTTCTTTGTTGACACCATTTGTTAAAACGATTGTTGTCGGCACAGAAGGTTAATATGGCAGAGGCTCCGATGCAAGGTTGCTGATTGAAATGAAGAGGAGCTAAAGCGGCTTTCTTTTCTTTGTCTTTTGTGATGACAACACTATAAAGTTGCATATTACCTGTTGTGGATGCGTGTGCTGCAGCCTCTAACAACTTTGTTAGCAATTCATAACTGACATCTTGGTCAGTGTATTTGCGTATGGTCCTTCTATTACTGATTTCTTCTATCATTGTTGATGGTTTTTAAGTCCGGTTTGTAAAAATTCAATGAATGCGTTTACATCTTTAGAAAATGCATATGAATGGTTGAGTGGCATACCATTACTATTGATTTCAACATAGAATGGTTGTGCATTGGCTCCAAATTTGCTTCTTTGTAGGTAGCTCCATTTTTCACCGATCGTTTCCAATGTTACTTTTTTACCATTTTCTTCAACTTCCATTGGCGTTTCTAATTCTGTTCTATCATCAACAAAAAGAGAAACTAACACGTATTCATTGTCAATCAAATATCTCACTTGTTGATTATTCCATACGGTAGCTTCCATTTCTCTGCAATTTACACATCCGTATCCTGAAAAATCCACTAAAATTGGTTTGCCGTTTTCTTTTGCATATTGAATAGCTTCATCATAATCTGTGAAAACAGCTTTTGTCTCATTGTATAAGTTAAAATCTTGTGTGTTCAGAGGTGGCGCAAAAGCACTGATAGCTTTAAGTGGTGCACCCCATAAGCCTGGTACAAGATAGAGAGCGAAGGCAAATGTGATTAAACTTCCAAATAAACGTGGTATGGATACGTATTCTACGTCATCATCGTGTGCAAATTTGATCTTTCCTAAAATGTATAGACCAGCAAGAATACAGATAACAATCCATAAGACTAAGAATACTTCTCGATCGAGTATATGCCATTTGTATGTCAAATCAGCTACTGATAAGAATTTGAGGGAAAATGCTAATTCGAAGAATCCTAATAATACTTTTACTATGTTTAACCATCCACCTGATTTAGGTAATTTCTTCATTATACTAGGAAATAGTGCAAATAGTGTGAATGGACACGCTAATGCAATTGCGAAACCTAACATACCAATGACTGGCGCTAATATGTTGCCTTTGGTGGATATGTGTACTAATAATGTACCGATAATTGGACCTGTACAAGAGAATGAAACAATGACAAGTGTAAATGCCATTAGTAGAATACTGAGTATTCCTTTGGTGTTATCGGCTTTGTTTTCTGTTTTTGTACTCCATGATGCTGGTAGTGTTAGGTCAAAACCTCCGAAGAAGGATATGGCAAAGAATATCAAAATGGCAAATAAGATTAGATTAAAGATGGCATTGGTTGATAATGAATTTAGAGCATCGGCACCCAATATTATAGTGAGTAAATTTCCTAATCCTACATAGATGATGATAATAGATAGTCCATAGAGTAGGGCAGAATCTTTCCCACTTCCATTATCTTTTTTATGCAAAAAATAACTTACTGTCATTGGAATGATTGGCCATACACAAGGTGTTGCTATGGCTAATAATCCACCTAATAGTCCAATTAAAAAGATGCTTAAAAGCTGATTGTTGGTATCACCTTGTTCATTTCCAAAAGAATTTAATTCGGTAATAACTGGTTGCCATGCATTGTTTGAACTATCATTGTTTGTTGTGGCTAAATCGTTAAATGAAAAAGGTGTCATTTGACTATGACTGGTGTCTTGATTTTCCACGGCCACATTAGAACTGTCTTTTTCTTGTATTACTTGAACATTTGCAAGTTCATGCTTTTCAAAGGCAAATGTGACTTTTGTGGGTGGTAAGCAATTGTTATCATTACATGCCATGAATTCAACGTAACCTTTGATGGTATAGTCAGAAGGATTGCTTAGTTGTACATCTTGTTTGAAGGTGACTTTTTTCTCAAACCAACGAAGGTCTGTTCCAAACATTTCCTCGAATTTTTCGATTGGCTTTTGATCACAGGTGACAGAACTTACATTTTTAATGTTCTTTTTCTCATCAATAATAAGTTTTGTGGAAACAGGACCGTTTTCTGGCATGTTTTGATCATAGATGTGCCAACCATCATCAATTGTGGCTGTCGCTATGATTTGAAGTGTTTGAGGTGCTATTTTTTTCTCGCTAAAAGACCAATGTATAGGTTCTACAATTTGTGCGGATACCGAAATAGTCCATAGTGTTGCAATTAAAAATAATAGTTTCTTCTGCATATGTTTTGTTTTTTTCAAATTACAATGGTATAAATTATTTTAATAATGTACTTGCTCCTGTATATGAGTCTATCGTATCGGTGATTTCTGTATGATAGGATGCATTTACAGTTTCTGTGTTAAAGATAAGATCTTCAAAATCACTTTGTGAAAATACGACAGGTGAAGATGAAAGTTCAGGAGCGTTATAACTTTTTAATAGAAGAAGATCATATTCAGGATCTTGATGAGGAAGTGCAAATGGTTTGGATGCCTTTCCTGTTGAGTCAAGATGAGCGAAATAAGGTCGTCCGTAATTGCCATCTTCTATTCTACAAATAAAAACAAACCAGTTACTGTTGGATGACCAAGAATGATAGCACTCACTTTCTGGTGTGTTGACTTCTTGTAGGTTCCTAATGGAATCGTTTTGTAGATTCATTAAATATAATTCACCATTTTTTTGCGTGTATGCATTAGGACCAAAATCTCCGACAGTGAATAGAATGAAATTGTTATCATGGGAAACTCTTGGGTGCATGGCACTTTTATGATTTTTGGCTACTTCATAGATTGTCTCAACTTCTCCGAAACTTTTATCTTCTAAATTGAACGATATCTTTTTCAAATCATATTTCATGTTTTTTACATTGTTTAAATCGGAAATGGTAGAATCACTACTGCAGAAGTATAATGTTTTTCCATCAGGACTCCAATGAGGAAATGTCTCGTGTCTACCTCTTGTTTTGACAATGTCTGTTAATTCATTTTTTTCTATATCATAAAGAACTAAATCAGAGAAATAGTCGTATGGATATACTTTTTCTTTTCCTTTGTTTGGAAAACTTTGTCGTATTACATTGGATGAAAACGCAATGTATGGAAGGTCAGGATGCCAACAACCATATACAGTACCACCTGGAAGTCCTTCTGGCTTTGTGTTGATTTTGTGGAGTTTTCCATTATAGGTTAATATCAAACCTCCTGTGGGACCTCTGTAATAGAACATCTTGTTTTCTGGGTGTAGTCGTTGACTATAGTGACAGTTTACACAACATTGTTCTCTGTTCTTAGCATCACATTTTTTTCTGTGGTTTGTAATGATGTTTTTTTCTTCTGCAGTTTCTAAATTGTATTCAAAAAGTCCTAATATACCAGTACTCATATAGGAAGGTTCTATGAGTCTATAGGTCATAAAAGGATCTATAGCCTCTGTAGATATGCTATTTTCAAAAGAAGGGTGTTGAATCCATTCACCTTTTCTTTTAACATAGATGGTATATTTGATTTTTTTTCCCTTGTTCTCAGTTAAAATTTTTTTCCAATCCTCTTTTGGAAAAAGAATTTTTTTATTTTCATCTTCGCAACAAAGAAGTGTTTTCCCTGTTTCGTCTTCTAATTTTACAATGCATTTCTCACACTCTTCTTTTATTTGGAAGTTGAGAGGAGCAATGTTGTATGGCATTTCTACATTGGAATAATCAGGATATATACAAACAGCTGTTTCTGAGACTTTTGTGACTTGGGGTTCTTTCACTGAACATTCAGTTAAGAGAAAGAACGAACAGAAACAGAGTAATAATATTTTATGGAAAATTTTTGTCATGGATTATTTGATTTTGTTGTTTGCAAATATGTAATAGAGACAATAATAGCCTTTGTATTCTTCTTTTAGAGCATTGTAAGCTACCTCTTCCTCTTTGTATTTTTTTAGCTGAGCGTTAAATTTCTTCAGTTTTTCAGCTAAGGGGTGTTCGACATTATAATTTTTTATTGGATTTAAATCTCCATTCATTGCACATATGATGATAGCTTCTTTAAAGTATTTGGGCATAGGATATTTCTGATAGAAATTTCCCATTTGCAGTAAATCTTTAGAAAAAGCTTTCATGTTTTTATTGTACAAATCAGCTAATAATCTTCTTTCTGCATTGCAGTAAGACAGATTGTCATACATGCCATATGTTTCGTTTAATGGTTCCAGTTTGACAATTTGACTTTTTATCGGAATTTCCCTTTTGATTTTTATTAGTTCTGGATGCTTTTCGAATAATAGGTCTATATTATTAGTATAAGTAGCATATTCTTCTGCCCACTTGGATTGAAACATAGTGTGTTGTAACTGTTGTATGTATTTGTTGGCTAAATCATATTCTTCGTTCATCAGAGCACAAAGTGTCATCTTTTTTAATCTTTCATATGAATAACCAATTGTTGTCCAAAACTCCATACTCCATAGGTATGATGTGTTGAAAAAAGAGGCGTTGAAGAGAAGATCTTCGTAATAAGTGGGCTCTCCGGTTAAATATTTTGATTTCGATTTCTCAAATTTACAAGAGAAATCGAATGCTTTAGAATAAAGCATGTCTTGATTATTGATTGCTATAAGGTAGTATGCATAGATGGCTTTTGTTGGATTTTCTATTTCTTTGAACGATTTTGTTATACCTTTCCAATCGAATTTTTGAGCCATTCTTTGCATTTTGATTTCTGTTTTGAAATTTGAATCTCTATATGAACAGAAGAATGTTACAAAACCTAATAAGAAAAATAAGGCTAATGCAATCTTTTCGTTTCGAATGAATTTGTTATTCTCCTTTGTTTGTAAAATGACAATAACAATAAATGAGAGACAAACAATGAAGGATAAAATAAAAATATTCATGTATTTGTCTGATGGAAAAGGAGAAAGTAGTGTGTGTATGTAGGGTTCATAATAGAGGTATTTGCTTGTGAAATAGGGGAGTATTCCTCCGATAGCTAATGATAGGATGATTCCTAAAATATTTCTTTTGGATACGTTGTGTAGGTTCTGAATGATATAGAAAACAAGTAAAGCAATAGGTGCATAAATGCCAATTAAGAAACAGAATATGATTGATATAATGATCGTAAGCCCCAATCCGAATTTCTTGTCTTTTAAGATGTTGAAAATGGCGATAAGAATAACCATAAATATAGATCCTAAGACGATAGAAAAAAGGAAAGATGAATCGAACAAGTCATAAATGGCGTAACCTACAGATGTTTGTGTTAGTAACACGAGGAAAGAGGGGAGAAAGTAAAACTTATTGATGTGAAAAACTTTTTTCACGAGAAGTGCCAGAACAACTAATAATAGTGTGTCTATTAGTGCACCTAAAATGGGGTAGTAGAATGTTTGGGTTAGAAAGGAGGATAGAATGATGAGTGGACTCGCACTTTGACGAATCATCTCGTTGAAACAACTATCAGTATAGGTGAAAAAAAGTGTTTCTTGGGTTTTGTATAAAAAATCTGCATTATAGATACCTAAGAACAAAAATGAGAACAAGAAAAACAGAATGAATTTGATGAGATGAATATATTCAAAAAGGAAAGATGATTTTGCTTTTTCCTCTTTTTGCTTTTGATTCTCTTTCTGTGCTTTCATAATTTATTATTCGTTTGTAATTATAATGCGAAGATAGGAAAAAAAAAGCACAAAAAAGGGGAATAAGATTTCTCTTTTCTTCTTTCGTATGATTTTTAGATTGTTATTTCCTTCGTAGGAATGAACAAGCGTTTATCATTGTAAAATATTGGTGTCCGCTAAACTTGAAAAGTCGTACCAATAGTCCGCAATGCCTGTAAATATGGTGTTGTGGATTCTTTTTTTGAAAACCAAGACCCTAATCGAACAACGAGACTTGAATTGGAGAACCTTTTCTCTCAGAACCCCGTAGAGGTTCCATATCGGTAGAATAATGAATTTGTAACCCTGTCCACACACAATTTTTATTTGGTTTTATTGGTGTCCGCTAAACATGAAAAGACATACCAAAATAATCTGCAATGCCAGTAAATATGGCGTTGCAGATTCTTTTTTTGAACTCCAAGCCCCTAATCGAACAACGAGAGTTGAATCAATATGCGATTTTTTTGCAAATGGGACACCGTCGCCCCCTTGTAGAGACGCAATATTTTGCGTCTCTATGTCTCGAAGAACCCCATAGGGGTTCCATATCGGTAGAATAATGGATTTGTATCCCCGTCCACACAACCCCAGAGGGGTTGCACATAACATAGAATGCGATTATTATGTATTATTAATTATATAATTCATTTTTTTTGCAAAAAATTAAACACATAAAAAGTTTAGCGGACACCAATAATTTGGTTTAGTCTATGGAAATAAAAAAATAGGATGTACCAAATGGCACATCCTATTTTATATGATTTAAAGAGTTAATTACTCTTTGCGAAATGTTTTAGTTACGAAACCGTCTTCTGTGAAGATTCTAACGATATATAAACCATTAGCTAAAGAAGCAACATTGATTTGGCTTCCTTCTACTTCAGCAACAAGAGAACCGTTTAAGCTATAAACTTCCATTTTAGAAGCTTCTGTATTAACTGTTAAGATATCAGAAGTTGGGTTAGGGTAGATGGCAATTTTAGCAGCGATTTCTGCAGGAGCTTCTTCAACGCCAGTTTCAAGTTTGTCACCCATACGAATTTGGTCGATTGAGTATGCATATTCCATACCAGAGAATTTTAAAGAACAAGTCTTTACACCTTCAGGAACATTAACTGTTTGTTTTTCCCATGTCCAGATTGAAGGCAATTCTTGGTCTGTATATAAAGCAATTTCTTCTCCGTTGTCAAATACTAAAGTTGCATTAGCCATTTTAGGAACTTGGTTGTTTGCAACCAATTCATTCCAAGCGTCTATTGTATTTTCTGCATAGATTTTCTTGATAAGCATTGCAACTTCGAATGTTTTCATTCCTTCAGGAATGTTAATGTTTTCAATAGCTACATCTTTATCTGTAGAGACACTTAAACCATGATATAATTCAGAACCGTGAAGACCTGATTCGTCTGGTGTTTTGTCCCAACATCTTACCATTGGAATGTTTCCTTTTGAGACAGTAGGTACTATACCTCCGTGGAAATCTTCAGGCAAAGCCATTTTTGGCTTATAATTATTGTCTGCATAGATTGTGGCAGAAACAATTGTAAAGTCTTCTGCATAGAAAGGCTTGTTTCCTTCTCCATAGAAGTAAAGATTCTTAATATAGAATGGTTCTAATGTCTTTTTGCTTTCTCTTAAAAATGAGATACAAAAATAGTTGATTTGCTCGATGGTAGGATTAACAAAAGCATATTGCTTGCGTATTTTGAATTCATTACCAGATTTCAATGCATCAATAGCTGCTTGAACAGTGATTCTTCCTTTTTGAGAGTCTGTACCAACTGAAGGAGCAACTTCATCATTTAAACCAATAATAAAAGCTGGTTTCGTTCCATCTCCAGTTTCTCCTTGACTTGGCTCGTTCATAAATTCTTGGTATGTAACAGAATTAGCATCCATAGCTGCAGGAATTGCGTATTCGATATTCATCACCCATGTCTTATTTATTTCAAGTGGCGCATTTGTTAAATCGAAACGAACATCGAGGTATTGTGCTTGATGTCTGAATTCAGCTACTGTTTCACCATTGTATGTTTGACCTGAAACTAATACATCTCCAGTAGTTCCTGCTTCATACTCTAGTTGAATAATGTTTTCATTGATAATACCATCTTTTACAATCCAGTATACTTCACCATTACAGGTTTTGCAAGTATCCAAGAATGGATCTGCATTGACGCCTAAAGTTGCCAATGACAATAAAGCTAATGTTGTAATTTTTTTCATTTTGGTAATAGTTTATATAAAAATACTCCCCTCGATTTTGGGGAGGGGAGTACTTTCATTGATTAGAAATTTATTTCTTGATGATAGTTTTAGTAACTATAGAACCATCTTTCAAAGTTACTTTTGCAATGTATGTACCTGCTGCAAGATTTGCAATGTTTACAGATTTTACATTTGAAGATGCTACAACGCAACCTGCGATGTTGCAGATTTCGAATTTGTTAACATCAGCTTGTACATATACTACATCAGAAGCAGGGTTAGGATAGATAACTACTGAAGATGCCTTTGCTTCTTTTACAGAAGTCTTTTCGTATCCAGGACCATTGTAAGATTTAACTTTAGTTAATTTAATTGGACCCATATCACCTTTTGTTGTTGGCTGGTCTTTAGCATCTAATGGACCTGTACCCCAGTCAATTCTGATAGTATGTTTTTCTTCTGCTTCCTTGAACAAAATACCAGCATTGATTTCATTAGCATCCTCCAAGTTGTCTACTGGAGTTTCCCATTCCCAAGTCTTCCAGTTGTTGTCTCCTGCATCTCTTAAGTTAGATGAGAATGAAATACTTGGTATTTGTTCTTCTGTATCGATGTCATAAAGAAGGTTCTCACCGTGAGTAGAAGATGTGATACTTAATTCTTGGTTTGTTGTTGGGTTAACCAAACCTTCAATTTGATAGTATCCAGGTTCTTCAACACTTAAAGTGTATTTTTCCCATTCTAGAGGTTCGATGTAACCTAAGTTATGCCATCCTTCTGTATTTGTTAATCCGTAGCAGTTAGAAGCGTCTACACACTCATCTGGACGGAAGTTAAATCCTTCACCTCCCCATTTGAATGCACCATTACAGTGTGAACCATCATTCTCTTCATCAGCTGTAGTGTTTTCATCGTGGTATGCAACACCTTCACCAGCACCGATAAGAGTTAAACCACCTTCAAGTACTGCTTCACCTTCAGGATTCATATCGTATCTACCTAAGTCGATAACACCAGGAACTGATTGACACTCACCCTCATAACATGCAGATAGAGGAAGTGGTGCTGGATCTCCACCCATGAAATTCTCAACTACGAATTTACCTGAAGTTGAAAGTTCCATAGAACCACAACTCATAAGAGCTGATGCTTGCTCGTTCTTTTCACCGAATGACCAACAACACCAACTTGTTTTATTTTGAGTTGCGTTTTGGATCAATTGCATTGCACCGTTCTTACAGTTATCATCGATGTTTCTTCCTTGTGCTTGACCACCATCGAAGTTGGCAACACCCCACTCAGTAATGAATATTGGAATGATATTTACTGATCTTGTATAGTTGCTTAACAATTGAAGGTGAGAACATGCATAGTAGTGGAATGAATACATGATGTTCAAACCGTAGTTGTTACTCAATGGAGAGTTTGCTGCTTCTTCTGGGTGTTGGTCCCACTCACGAGTACCTACAACAACTACTGCACCTGGATCTCCTTGAGAAATTGTTGGTAATACTTTATTTGCGTATTCTTTAATTCTATCCCAAGACACACCATTAGGCTCGTTACAAATTTCATACAATACGTGTTTGTAACCTTTTTGTTTTACATAACTAGTAATCTCACGGAAATAGTTGTTGTAATCACTATATTCTCCAGATAATGGGTCTCCAGGAGTTAGAATGTGCCAATCGCAAAGGTAGTACATACCATTTGCTGCGGTTTTATCAATCAAATCTTTTGTGATTTGAGTAAATCCGTTTTTGTCATTGTTGTAACCACCTTCTGCAACATACATGGCTCCACGATATACGTTAGCTCCCCATGCTTTCATTTGCTTGATTGCACCTTCACTGTGACAATCACCCCAGTTGTTTTGCCATCCGAAAGATGACCAACCTTTTAATTGAATTTGATTTCCTTGCTCATCGCACAAGTGAGTTCCGACAACTTTCAATCTACCCCATTCTTGGATGTAGTTGTTGCTTGAAAAATCTGTATCACTTAATGCGGCATTGGCTGTAAAGGTTACCAATGCAGCAGCTGCTAATGATAAAATTTTCTTCATTTTTTATCTGTTTTAGTTAATAATAATTGTTAATTCTTTTTCTCTTTACTCATTTACACTTACTTTATTCTACTCAAAAACACTCATCCTCAACATTTTCATCCTTAAAAAACAACATAACACTCGTAGTATATTATAAGTGCGCCAAAGATAGTTGATTTTTTATTTTTTACAAAATTTTTTTTGTGATATTTGGATGTGCTTGTTCTATGACCAGAAATTCAATTGTTTTCGTGAATTTTTAATTCTTCTGTTATTTTATCCATTCCTATTATTTCTGCACAAGTAAAGAAAGATGTCATACTGACACCTAAGATTCCATGTAGATTTAGATTTTGTCCGGTTAGTAAAAGATTGGCTATAGGTGTTTTGGGGGTCAGCATGGTATAAGCTAATTTGGTATAATCTTTCTGTATACCATATGCACTACCTTGGAATGTACCTGTATAATCTCGATAGGTAAGGGGAGTACTTGTGTATATTTTTTCAATGTTTGCTTTTAATGAAGGAATTCTTTTGGCGGCAATGTCTATGCATTCCATTGCTTTTTCTTCTTTCATTTGTTCGTATTCTGAACCCCTTTTCATAAGGGTCGTGTTTTCCCATTGAATGACTTCTTGCCAATTCATAGGAGTCAGTAAGTCAATATTGCATGTGGTCTTTTCCTCAGATTTGGGTGCCTGATAACTAACCAATACGCAGTCTGTTTTCCTTGCTGCGTTATATTGATAATATGACCATATATCTTCTGTTTCGTAGATGTATTGATTCCTGTTTAAATAGGGTACAGTGCCTTCTTTTACTTGAATGTTGGCTGTAAACATTCCGTATGTGTTGGGAATGTTATTGATTCTTCTTTTATATATGTTACGAATGATTTTACTCTCTTTTACAAGTTCTAATGTACTGACAGGATGAATATTTGAGATAAATGTTGTTCCTTCTATTTCTTCTCCATTTGTCAGTATTGCTTTCGTAATAATGCCGTTTTCTTCTATTAGTTCGTTTACTTTTGCTTTCGTACGAACAGCTCCTCCTAAGGATGTGATATTTTGTGCTAATTTTTGCGCGATTTGCATACCTCCACCTTCAATTCTCCACGCACTTTGAATAAATGAATCGTTGATTTGTGCGAAGATATAAAGAGGTAACTTTTCGGGATGTAGTTCCATTTTCAGTGAAGTCCCTGCTAATACGTTGCGAAGCATCGGATCACTAATGGTCTCATTTAAAAAATCGTAGGCTGATTGTGTAAATGCTTTGGATTGATAAAACTCTTCTGCTGAACGAGGTTCAAAACTTTTGAAAATGTTTTGTCCGATTTCTTTTATAGTTGCTACGTAATTTTTCAGATTTTCTTTTTGATGGGGAAAATCTTTGGATAATGTTTCAATAAAACGATCATATCCATTGGCAAATGCATAACTCTTTCCTTTGATTATGACTTCATCAAAACAATCTTCATCTAATTTCTTCCAAGGAAGGTCCATTAGATTAAAATAATTGAACAACCGATTAAGGTGTTGTCCTTCTCCTAATCCTCCGATGTAGTGAAAACCTGTGTCAAATGTGGTGCCTTTTCGCTTAAAAGTTTGCAGACATCCACCTAAAACAGGACATTGCTCTAAAACGCATACACTCAATCCGTTTTTTGCAAGTGTGTATCCGCATTCTAGTCCACCAAGACCTGCTCCGATTATTACTACATCATATTTCATGTTTTATGCTTTGTATAAAATGAAGCGTTCGTCTTCGTCTTTCTTCTGAAATTTACTTGGCAAAGAAACTTTGTCAAGCATATTCTTTTGAAGTATAATCACTTTGGCTGATTCCAAACATTTGTTTAGTTCCTCTGGAATAGAATCTTCAGAGTAACTGATAGAAATGACGTCAAATGAATTTTCTAATATAGTTTCGTTATTGGTGAATTTAATTCTTTCGTCTTTGCAATAGCAATTGTTGGCTATCGTTATTGCATATTCATCTTTGTTATATCCTATAATTTCCATATCATTTGAGTTGATGTGGAACCAATAGGCTTTGTTGCCATAACCACAATTAAAATCCAACATTTTTCCTGATATAGGGAAAAGATCATTCAACATTTTATAGTTGTGTGTAATCTTTAATTCTCCTTTTACAGCTCGTTCAACGTCAAATCCTTTGTATTCGTAGATGTTCCTTATTTGTTGCTTGTTGGACATCTTTTGCTTTTTGTTAAAGTAAACTTCTCCGTGGAATATGTTAAACAAGGTAATAGGAGCAACTCCTTTGCCAGCTTGTCTTTTTATCAACCAGTAGAATAGAAATGGTTGAAGAGTATATGCGATGAGAACAGCAGAACTCATTCCGATTAAAGTGGAAACTCCAATGGAGCGAACTGATGGGTGGTGCGCAAAGAGTAGGGATGTAACTGTGATGATTAGAACCATAGCGGAGAAAAGAATGGCTGTTTTGTGGAAAATCAGCAGGTTCCTTTTCGTCCTGTATTCTGTCAGTAATCCATCCATGATGAAGATGCTATAGTCAACGCCCACACCATAAATAAAGGAAGATACAATGATGTTGATTAAGTTGAATTCTATGCCAAATATTCCCATTACCCCTAATACAATATACCAACTAAGTGTCATAGGCAAGAAGGATATAAATGCAAGGATAATACTTTTATAGGCTATTAATAGAACGATTAATACAAAGATGGATGAAATTCCTAATGTTACATTGAAGTCTTTGTGAATCAATTCCAACATGTCACTTGTGTAATAGAATGGATCTATAACGACTAAATGCTCATGAGAGGTGATTTCGTCACATACTTCTGTTTTGTACTCCTCTTTTATTAGAACAGGAGTAAATACAAGATACTTCCCATCTGTGTATTCTATCATATTACATTTAATAGAAGCTGGTAAAGCTTTGCTGTCATATAATGAGAATGGTTGATAGTTGGTAAACTCAATTAAGTGCCTGAAGGAGTTTAGAGAGTCAGGAATGAATCCGCATGTTGTAGCGGCTTGATCCATATCCGCTAATACTTTTGCTTTTTTGTTAGGTGTCCAATATTTATTCCAAGCATCTATTCTTTTTTGCTGTTCGGATTGAAGTAAGAATAGTTGCTCATTGTTACTTGTATAGGGTCCCACCTTTCCTAAATCCTCTAATGCCTTAAACATTTTTGCCATTTGTCGGTTGTATACCAAGGCAGAGTCTAAATTCTCAGAAGTGGCTGCGAAGTATACTGTTTGGTAACCTTTTGTTGTGTGTTCGGCTAATATTTTCTGGGATTCTATAACACTTGGTTCATAATGACTAAGATGCTTGATATTGGTGTCGAATTTTACCCAATCTGAGGTAAAGAAACTTGTTATACTAATGAAGATGATAGCACAGATAAGAATAGTTTTCCTTTCGAACGGATAAGAGTTGATTTTATTAAGAATGGACAAAACTTTTTGAGAAGGTTCTTTCTTGTCAATAGTGAAAAATTGAGGAAGAAAGATTAAACAAAATATTGTTGTACCCACTAAAGCTAATGACGCAAATATTCCAAAATCTTTCAATAATTCTGCGCGAGTGAATAGTAAACTCAAAAATGCACCAATGGTGGTGAGTGATCCTAAAATGACAGGAACTGTTTGTTCTTTTATTACTTTTACCGGATCGTTTACATATTTTTTATGAATAAGTACATGCAGACAATAACTTAATGCTACACCCAATACGATGGCACCAATTCCTAAAGCTAAAAGAGAAATTTGTCCTTTTATAAAATAGATAATGGTTAAAGAGAAGAAAAATCCATATCCGATAGGTGCTGCCATTTGGATAAGAAATTTTGGATCTTTGTAGCATATCAAGAAGATAAGACAGATAATTAACATAGAAACAGAAAGAGTCATAAACAAATCGGATTTGATTTGTTTTGAATTGAAGACGCTTTGAGGTGCTGCACCATGATAATAAATATCAATGTCTGGATAAATCTCGTTATAATATTCTATTTCTTTGTCAATTTCACTGATTAACTTGTTACTTAATTTGGAATCTAGTGTTTTGAAATTAGGAGATAACCAAACAATAGCAATGGCACTATCAGGAGAAAAGAAATGTTTATCGATGATTTTATAGTTCGATCCCAGTCCGTCTTTAATTGTGCTCATTTTGTTCATAAACACTTTACGAAAGGCAAGGGGATCTTTGAAAATGACATCCATCATCATAGAACCTGTAGGTGAATAGATGGTCATCAAGTTCTCTTGCATTTGCTGGTTGATTGCTTGCGTTGATGTAAGAGAATCAATCATAGTGTAATCCGTACTGTCAATAAAGATAGGTAACTGGTTGTAGAGCTCTGTAATACCATCTTTTAGCATTTCTGGATCTACTTTATAAAGTGGTTCGTCCAGCATTTCGGCACAAATGGTATTGGCTGTTAAGCGGTTTATAAAGGTGTCGACAGAAGCAGATGTGCGGAAAACATCTGTTGTATCTGATTTTGGTTTGAAAACCAAAAAAAGTTTATCCTTTACTTTAAGGTTCTCAAACACTACCTCTTTTGTGTTGTCTTTGTCTTTTGTGGATGGCAATAATTTTGTAACATCCTCTTCATACTTGATTTTTGTTCCAAAAAAGACAAAAAATGCAGTACTAAGTAGAAGCACTGCCCAGAAAACTAATTTGTTTTTTTTGAAAAAATAGTATATCGAAATTGCCAGTTTTGTCATAATCTGAATGTTTTTTTTATTCTATGCTGTATTCACCTTTGTATTCAAGATAAATAGTTTCCTTGTTAGGTGATGTGATATTAGCTAAAGCAAGATAGTTGCCATCTTCTTTTTGCTCTAAAGAAAGAGAAATTAACAATTGAGGACAATTCTGAGGGGTGATGAGTGCTGCAAATCTACAATGCGCAATAGATTCGATTCTTAGTTTTTTCCCTATTTGAAGTTCTGCGCATTCACGAATGGTTTGAACATTACAAACACCTGGACAAATGGGATCTCCGGGGAAGTGACCCTTGTAAATCTCATGATTTGCATTGAGCTTTGTGAGGTATTCAACCTCATTCTCATTCTTCGTAATTTGTTCTATTGTGAAAAAATCTCCTACTAACATACTTTTATTCATTTATGAATAATACAAATTAATATCCCCATTTTTCTTTCCATTTTTGAAAGAATTCTGGGTTGGTGACCTGTAATTCTCCGTTAACACTCATAAATACTTGAGTTGTTTCAGCGGTAAGGACGACACTCATATCTGATTTCTTATAGATGATATAATCAAAAATCAGTTTGGCAGACCTACAAGGTCTATAGGTCGTTTCTACAATAATAGATTCGCCAACGGAAATACTTTGCTTAAATTGTAATTTCATGTCAACAACGGGTGCTGTAAAACCATTGTTAAACATGGTAAGGTATTCTAATCCAAATTCCTCGCCAAAGTTTTCCCTGCCGTCTTCCATATATTTGACATAATTGCCGTGCCATACCACTTTAATGGAGTCCACTTCACAAAATCGAATTTTCACTTCAGTTTTGTTGGTGAGTTTTTGAGAGGATATGATACTGCTTTGTGTCATGCTTTATTCTTTGATAAAGATTTTCATCTGACAGGTGGCAATTGTCTCTTCTCCGACTTTTGCTTCTGTTTTGATGAGGGAAACATTTAGTATTTCAGATACCGTCTTTATGTGAGTTAAAACTCGTTCTCCAACTTTTGGACGACGTATCAGTTTGAATTTTTTGATTTCACCGATATATCCGATTGGTGGGTTCTCTGCGTTCTTTAATTTCTCTTTGTAACCAGCGAAAGCAGAAGCTGATTGAGCAATGTGCTCAATCAGCCCTGGTTCTAAAAGTTCTCCGTTTTCGCAGAAAAGGTTATCTGACTTAATTAATAAGCCAGTGTTGCACTCTACCTCGTCGGCATCATAAAAGGTGTCGACCATCATGATAGGCGCTCTTTGTGGAATAAGTTCCTTTATGCCTTCTCCTTCGAAAAGAGGTGTTTTATTACTCATAAAAATTTATTTTTCTATTCTTTCATACAAATAATCGTAGAGTTCCGTGAATTTTTTGATGTGTAGCATTTCCGGACCACTAATTTTAACTTTGTATGTGTTTTCAATAACAGCAACTAAATCAATCAAACTTAGACTATCAAGGGCAAGAGTCATTTTGATAGAACCTTCTGGTTGTATTGTCGAAACTTCTACTTCGAATTCTTCTGCTAAAAGTTCGTTAAGTTCGTTAATAAATTGTTGTTTCTCCATAGCTTGCATGGGTTTTTATTTAACAAATTTTTTAACGATAAGGGTAGAGTTGGTTCCTCCGAATCCAAATGAGTTGGACAAGAATGTATCGAAACTCTTCTCTATACGTTTGTTTGGAATATTCAATTTGGCAGAGTCTTCATCAGGATTTTCAAAGTTGATGTTTGGTGCGATGAAATTATTTTGCATCATCAACATTGAATAAACTACTTCACTTGCGCCTGCCATCCACATTTCATGACCAGTCATTGCTTTTGTAGAAGTCACTTCTGGTCTGTGATCACCAAATACATTGAAGATAGCTTTCGCCTCTTGACGGTCTCCTACAGGAGTGGAAGTTGCGTGAGCATTTAAGTATCCGATTGTACGAATGTCGATTCCTGCTTCACGGATTGCCATTTGCAATGAACGACTTGGTCCGTCAACATTAGGTTGTGACATGTGATCACCATTGGAAGAAAATCCGTAACCGATTACTTCAGCTAAGATTGGTGCACCACGTTTAACAGCATGTTCGTAGCTCTCAATAATTACTGTAGCGGCACCTCCACCAGGAACAAGACCATCACGGTCGCGGTCGAATGGACGAGATGCTTTAGTTGGATCACTTTCTCTGGTAGAGAATGCACTGATACCATCGAAACTTCCTATTGAAAATGGATTCACTTCTTGAGCTCCACCACAAACGATACAATCTTGCAATCCCCATTTGATAAGTAATGATCCTAATCCAATGGCGTGTGAACTACTTGCACATGCACCAGAAACAGTTAGATTGATACCTCTTAATTTGAAGATACAGCCTAAGTTCATTGTTACTGTAGAGTTCATAGATTGGAAGATTGCTCCAGAACCTACTAGTGTGGTATCTTTCTTTTCACGCATTGTATCAACACTTTTTACAACTGCGTCTGCTGTACTATCATTACCATAGAGTAAACCAACTTCGTTTTGCTCTAAATAATCCATGTCGATATTGGCATTTTTCAATGCTTCACATGTGGCAACGTATGCATATTTTGCTTCTTCTGGCATATATACTCGTTGACTTCTGCTGAGTTGACCTTTTAATTCTGGAATTTCCAATTTTGCTGTTAGCGCGGATCTGAATCCCATCTCTTTACGTGCAGGATCAAAGATGATTCCTGACTTACCATTGTATAAAGATTCTTTAACCTCATCTAATGTTTTTCCCAAACATGAGTATATACCCATACCGGTAATCACAACTCGTCTGTTCATGTCTTAACGAATTTATTTAATGTTATTAATTTTTATTATCAAAACTATTTTGCCAAAATACATCTATTCATATAAATGATGTATACAATTTATGGTCGGCAAAGATAGTAAAAAAATCAGTTTCAAGCAAAATAAAAATTTATTGCAGCTTGATTGCTTGTCTTTATGGAAATAATCAAATATATTTGTCCTTGTATTTATCCTTATATTTTAAGGTGTGGTATGAATCCATTTGAAAACTAGACGAAGATTCTTTGATGTCTTTGTCACAATAAATGAATGAAATGAATATTATAAAGAAACTATTTTTCTCTTTTGCCCTTCTTTTAATAATACCTAATATATATGCACAAAGTACGCAAAAGAAATATGCTCCAGATCAGTATTATGGTAGAGAGTATCGTTTTGATGGTGATACTATTCGTTATCGCGTGTTGTACCCAGCAGGATATGATGCAGGATTGAAATTTCCTTTGTTCATCTTTTTGCATGGTGAAAATGAAAGGGGTAGGGATAATATCATGCAATTGAAAACGGGTGGCTTTTTGTATAAGGAACAAACAATACGCGATTATTATCCAGCAATCGTTCTTCTTCCACAATGCCCTGAAGATGATGCATGGGTTGATTATAATGTGTTGAGTGACGGTGAAATAGAAATTCCAGATAATCCAGAACCAACTAAAACATTCCGTATGTTGACGAAGTTGATTGAGCATTATTTGAAATTACCTTATGTGGATAAAACTCAGGTTTATATTGTGGGTATGTCAATGGGTGGCTTCGGCGCATTGGAAATGGTCGCTACCAATTCTAAACTATTTACTGCTGCAGTTGCTATGGGTGGGGCTATTCAGCCAGAAAGATTGAAAAAACTGAAGAAATTTCCTGTTCGACTTTTCCATGGACAAGATGATAAAGTTGTACCTATCACATATGTTCGTGATGTTTATTATCAATTAAAATCAAATGGATGTCCTGCTGATTTGGTGGAATATCCTGGTACTGATCATGACTCTTGGACATTGGCATTGTCTTCTTCCGATTTTATGGAGTGGATATTTGATAAAAAGAAAAAATAATCTTGTCTTTGTACGAAATGTAGTTCTCTTGTCGCTGTTGCTTAATAGATAATTTTTTGATTTGTAATTGTTTAAATGCAATTATAAATTTTGTGATAAAAAAAATGTGCGAATTATTGTTAGATTGAAAATAATAACGTACCTTTGCATCGCAATTCAAAAGAGGATTGCTTGAGTTGAAAGATAAAGTTTTTTGGTGTGTTAGTTCAGCTGGTTAGAATACATGCCTGTCACGCATGGGGTCAGGGGTTCGAGTCCCCTACACACCGCCTAAAACTTTTCGATAACTCTCTATGATATTTTTGGTGTGTTAGTTCAGCTGGTTAGAATACATGCCTGTCACGCATGGGGTCAGGGGTTCGAGTCCCCTACACACCGCAAAATTTTAAGACGTGTTTTTCACGTCTTTTTTTGTTTGTAGACGTATACACAATTGTCAGATGTTTTGTGTTGAAACAATTGAATAAGTTGGAAAAGTAATCGTGAATCGCTGTTTTTAGTTTTTCCCTTTTTTGGAAAATTTACATTATAAAAACAAAAGTGTATTACATTTGTAACGAGTTTTTCTTATTTGAATTCTCCCGTTTTTTGATATGTTAATAACTATTTCTTTGTGTCTTATCAAAAAAGTGCAATTTTTGAAAAATGAATAACAATATGATGACGCCAGAACAAATTATGCATGATACCGATGATGGAAGAGTTTACACGGCTATCTTCGAAACCTTTAGGTGGCAGATGGATCGAGTCCTTGATGACTATAAAGTGCCTTCTGAAGACCATTACGATCAATTAATGGATTTTTACTTTTTCCTTCGGGATAATAAGAATGGTCCCTTCTATTCTTATCTAACTATTAAAGCCGAACATAAGGAAGCTTCGAGGGCGCAATGGTTAAGAACTGTGTTGCGAAATTACTTGAATCGTAAACAAATCAAGGAACTTATGGAGATCCAAGTGCCGTTGGATGAAGAGATGGAGATGATGGGCGAGGAAGATCCTGTTTTCGTCGTTCACGATGTAAGAATGGCGGTTGATGTCCTTGATAGGGTAAACAAAACATTCTCGGCACCGGAACGGGTGGTGTTTTTCTATGACCTTGAAGCTGTATGTGATGATTCTGAATTTCCGACTGAAAGGGCTATGAAATTGCTTAGTTGCACAGAAGGAAACCTTCGTGTGATGAAACATCGTGTGAAGAAAAAGGTTCGTGGAATTGTAAAGGAGATGGAGGAAAAATTATGAATATGTGGTTAGTAATGGAGCACTTTGTCTATTTCGATGCAACCATAGAGGAGAAAAAAACATTATATGATTGGGTTCAGAAAGACTATGTTATGTTGATTGATCTAATTTATATTATGCGCAAGCGTGCTGAAGAGGAAGTGATGGGTGATTGTGAAGCTCTGGCTAAATATATGGAGGAACATCCTGAAGAGGAAACTGTCGAGGTGGGCTATATGGAGCGAGATCCAAATGGAAGTTATGGAAAACTCAGGGGCATATTTGATGATGAACGGAAGTTGGCAAAGTTTGTGAAGAATTTTAACAAATATTTGAGTACGGATTAAGTTTTTGTGCTCAGTTTAAAAAGATTCGCCATTTATCGTAAAAGGTAGGTGGCGAATATTTTTTTTCAACAGTTATGTAACAAATCACATATTCATGTCTCTATAAGGTGGAATTAATAAAACAAAATTATGGAGAAACAGAATATGTTAAAAACAGGATTGGGAATGACAGGTCCTACCTATATGCATCAGTATGTGGTAGGTCGTATTTTCAAAAATTTCGTGATGAAATATGACGGAGATCATATTTTGATGGGTGTGGCTGTAAATGATAAACCTGAAATTATTCCAGATTTGTCTATATGGAAGGTGCCTGTGTGTGTTAATTCAGATCCTAAAGATCCGATAATAACCATTGAAGTGACACATACCTTACGAAATGATAAGTATTCGGAGAAAAATATCCGAAGAACGTTTGATTTGATTCCATCGCTTCAAGAAGCATTTATATACAACTATTCGAAACAAATTTGGGTGAGATATCGAGTAGAGAATGTCAAAGTAGTAAAGGAGGAGAATAAAGATTTTTCACATCTCCTTTCGTGTCATTTTTCGATACTATTGAAGTAAAATAAAATTAAATTTTTGTAACAAAATGAGTTTTTATGACTCTATAAAGTAATAACATAATATATTATAACGAGTATGAAATACAGATTAGTAATTTTTATCAGTGCATTGTTGTCAATGTTGATGATGACGGTGTTTAGTTCGTGTGAAAAGGAAGAAGACGAATCGGAAAAAGACGAATCGTATGAGATTCAAGTTGCAGTAGAGAATTATCGAAACGAAGTTGTTTATTTGTATATAAATGGCAATTTCAAGGACATGATTTCTGCTGGGAAAATTTGGAATTGGTTGTATAAAACATCTGATGGTAATCCTGTGACTTTTGAGGTTCGAAAAAATAATGGTCAAGTTTTAGATTCAAAAATAGTTGGAAAGGGCAATTCATATTATGTTGTGATAAATCCAGAAAATTCCAATCAGAATTCTGATGGTTCGGAAACTTCAGACACAAGGGATGTGTGGACATTCCCAATTGAGATTGTAAACAATAGTTCTACACCTATCCGTGTTTTTGTGAATGGACGAGAAGAGAAGATTATAACAGAAGGTTATCGTTGGACTGCAACTCATTCAGTCGTTAATCAAAGTAGTGTTACAATTCAAGTTGAGACTTCCGAAGGTAAGGTCTTGGATTCAAAAATAGTTTCAAGGGGAGATTCTTATGTAAAGACATTCAATGATCCTACGTTTACTATCACCAAGATTACTTTGACAAAATGGAATTCTGGAAACTGGCTTGATAAGCCAGATCCGTGGTTTGAAGTGCTGGTTAATGGTACGTCTGTGGGTAGAACAAATTATCTTTCAGATCGTACAGATGGTGAAGTTTGTACATGGTCTAATTTGAATATTCAAATAAATAAAATCTACTCTAAGGTGACTCTTGACTTGTACGATTACAATATTGGATATTCATCGGTTGGTTCTTCTTATATTGGAGGTGTCGTGTCTGGTGATTTTAGTTCGTATTGGGGCAAAACATCATTTGAATGGTCGACAACAGAAATGGCATTTACAATTTACGGAACGTGGAATTAACTTGAACTTTATATGTTTTGATTAGAGGTGTGTCCATTCGACACACCTCTAATCAGGAAAAATATTCTGACATACACAGTTTTGTAATGGGAAAATACATCTAAAAAGTTGTTGTTGATATTTATTAAAAAAAGTGAATGGTAAATAATTGTAAAATTTGCTAAATTTGCATATCGCCCTATATGTTATAGGGTGTCTATGGCTCTCGTTTAACGGGTTCGGACGGAGAAATGGAAATTTACAGAACCCTTCATGAAAACGTTTTAACATGCAAACGAAATTAAACTGGGAAAGTCCAGAAATGGTACTTATTGAAATGACTGAAAATGATGTGATTGCCACATCCGGTGAGTTTGGAACTGAAGGATTGCCTCCTGTCTATAATGGTGGAGAGTTTTAAAAAAAGGAGGTGAAGATGAAAAAACAGAGTTTATTTGTATGGGGCGCTCTATTGAGTGGCTTCCTTGTATCCTCATGTTCCGAGGATCAAATCTTAAGTGAAAGAGAAAGCCGTGATATTGTTCCTTTGACGACCATCACAGCAACTATCGGGCAAAACGAAAATTCCTCTTTGCGCTCTTCGCTGATTCTGGATAAAGATGAAGATGAAAATCTTTATTTTAAGAATGTGTGGGAATCGGAGGATTCCGTTGGAATTAGAACTGGTAGTGGTCCAGGTTATTATAAGTTGACAATTTTTAGTAATCAAGACAATGATATAAACACATTTACTTATCGGTCAGGAGACCCTGTTGGCGTAGGTGAAATGTTGTATGCTTTTTACCCTACGAATCGTTTCTTCCCTTTAGGTAATGGAGGATTTACTTATCCCGATACATTAATATATGATGCAAACAATATATTGCCAAAAAATTCATGGATGATGGTTGCCTCTTCTGATAGTGGCAAATTCCAATTTAAGAACGTGAATTCTTTGCTGATAATAAAAGTGAAATCGGAAAAAGGGGAAAGTCGTGTGAAAAGCATTGAATTAAAAGCAACGTCGGGTTCCTTGTCAGGAAGTATGTATTATAGTTCGACTTCATTTGAAGGTTTGCTGCCTTATTCACCCACTAGAGCCTACGTTGTCTTAAAATGTGGAGAAGAGGGAGTTGCCATTAATTCAGAAAAAGAGACAGATTTCTATATTCCTATTCCGGCACAAACGGTGAAAGGATTAACTGTTAAAGTGAATTTGACAGATGGAACATCTTATACAGATAACCCAAGAGACGAGAAAGAGTTTGTAGCTTCTAACTATTACACCACTCATGTGGTTGTAAAGGGAGCGGAATCCGCTTTGCCGGAAGGAGCCTTGAAGGGTAAATTCTCTGTGTCTGCAACCAAGCAGGTTTACTTCTCGCAAGGAAATCTGCAATACCAGGCAAGTACGGGAACTTGGCGATTTGCAGAGAACCAATATGATGTAATTGGTGATGATAATAAAAATATTTCCTCCACCTATGAAGGTTGGATCGACCTCTTCGGATGGGGAACAAGCGGCTACAATAGCAAATATCCGTACATGACCAGCACAACTAGATCCGACTACGGAGACGGAAGCAACGACATTGCTGGCACCAATTACGATTGGGGTGTTTGTAACGCTATCAGCAACGGAGGCAATAAGGCGGGTATGTGGCGCACATTGACCAAAGATGAGTGGAAATACCTCTACAGCACCCGCACCAACGCCTCTGACCTCCACGGACAAGCGACCGTCAACGAACAAGCAGGTTACATTCTTCTTCCCGACGGATGGAGCACACCAAGCGGATTGACGTTCACTGCTAACCCTAACAACTTCACCACGAACAGCTACTCTGCTTCCGAGTGGAGCAAGATGGAGGCTGCGGGAGCCGTCTTTTTGCCTTGCGCTGGCAGCCGCTCTAGTACGGATGTCTACTACGTTGGTTCCTACGGACTCTATTGGTCGTCCACGGCGTACAGCGACGCCTACGCCTACGACTTCAACTTCCTTTCGGGCAGCGCCAGCGTCAGCAGCCACAGCGGCCGCGGCAGCGGGTTCACTGTGCGCTTGGCCACAGAATAACGCTATTCCGAAGAAGTAAAACCCGAAGCAAAAACCAGTAAAGGAATGACAGGAGGGAATCCCTGCGGCCTCACGAAGAGGCCAGCGGGGATTTTCTCGTGTCATTCCTTTGAGAAACATAAGTGATGCGCAGCCGATGGGTTGCGCATTGTTTGTATGTAGGGGTGTTGAGTAGGATGATAGGTACTGCCCTCTAGGCAGATGTCTATGCTGCCATGCCGAAATCCGAGGGCGCTGCCCTCGGTTACTGAAATATAGCCTTCCAGGCTATAGCTTACTATCAGAAGCCACTGCTAGCGGAAGCCGAAATACAACCTTTTAGATTTAGAATGGAAAATGAAACATTCCTCTTGGTTATGAGTACAGTGTGCCTGGAAGGCACTATCTGAGTAACCGGGGGCATCGCCCTCGGATAAGACACACCACACCTACCTATCAGCCTGGAAGACTGTACCTTCTGTGAAAGTATCCTAATCCTTAAAGAAAAGGTCCTTGGTGGGATCTTCGCCCATCTCCCTCTGCCACTCCTCGAATTCTTTACGAAACGACTTCTCTTTATGATGGATTTTCTGTTCCTTGATGTACTTGATGACAGCAGGACGCTCTTTTACACTGTATGTAAATCCAGCATAGCCGTTGCCCCAACCGTCAAACATCGGGAATTTTTCTCTCTTCTCTTTCATCCATTTCGAAGTCTCTTGCTTAACGATCCTTACGAACTCGCTCACAGCAATCGTCGGGTGTATCTCTACGCATATATGTACATGGTCAGGCATTGAGTTGATACGATACAAGTGACATTTCTTTTCGATGCACAAGCCTAGAATATAGGCATACAGTTCTCTCTCATAAGTTTCGGAGATAGTTCGTTGGCTGCATTTTGTACGCCACACGATATGATAAGTCAAGTTTAAATGTGCCATAACAGGAAGTTTTATAAGGATAACGAGAAATAAAGATATTTATTTTGCAGATGTAGGGACTTTTTATTTGGCGAGGATAGGTACTGCCCTCCAGGTAGATGTCTATGCTGCCATGCCGAAATCCGAGGGCGCTGCCCTCGGTTACTGAAATATAGCCTTCCAGGCTATAAAGCATACAACCTTATGCAGAGATCGTCTGTAGGGACGTATTGCATACGCCCTGATGTGGTAGGTGTTCCAGACGCAGAAAGTAGCCTGCGCTTGAAATGTTGAGAAAAGTGAGCCTCTGCGCAGTGGCTGGAAGCCACTATCTGAGTAACCGTGGGCATCGCCCTCGGTTAGAGATGCACCACAGCAAACATCAGCCTGGAAGGCTGTACCACCAGTGAAAGTAACTACAACCGTGCCAGTAACTCATCGGCTGTATGCTCGGTGATGATGTCTACTGAGAACCAACGCTTTCCTAGATCTTTCAGAGAGGCGCCAAAATGGTAGATGGTGTCATCTATAATAAGCCATCGGTCGTGGGATGATTCAAATGTGTGAAGTGTGGTTGGTTCGTCTGGATATTGAGCGTTGTATTGCTGTATGGCTTGCGATAGGTCATTTGTGGCAAACCGACTTTTGACATAGCAATCAAGTGTTACGCATGGATTCCTCCGGTGAAAGCGTTGTAATAGCGAAGCAGATAGATAGTCGTCGATAAGGACTATACGGTGTTGGGCTTTCTGTATTAACTCCTCGACTAGCACAAAAGCGTCGAACATTTGGCCATCAAAGAATACTCCTAATTTTTGTTTGAGAGAACCGTCGTCAAGACGATCGAGGATTTGGTTTATTTTCTCTTCTACAGAGATCTGCTTGAGTTCTACGGTTTCAAGTCTTTGGAAGATACTGGCGTTGGCCAATATGAATTTTCTCATGGCGTGGAATGCGTCATTGATGCGGATGGACATCTCAATGGCTGTGTCTGAATGTAGAACGGCAGATAGTTGAGTCACCCCTTGTTCTGTAAAAGCGTAAGGAAGATAGGATGAGTGTTTTAGCGTTTTGAACCTATCACATTTTGTGATAAGTTCCTCTTTTTCCGCCGCAGTCAGTTGAAAACGATAACGTTCCGGAAAGCGTGCTTCGTTTCTTTTGACTGCTTGATTTAGTGCAATAGTTTTAACTTGATAGAATTCTGCTAGGTTCGCATCCATGATGATTTGTAGTCCTCGAATGGTAAGAATTCTCTGCTGTATGCTCTCTTGTGAGTAGTGTTGCAGTTGGGTAGTTTCTTTTTGCATAATAATTAATAATACATAATAATCGCGTTCTATGTTATGTGCAACCCCTCTGGGGTTGTGTGGACGGGGATACAAATCCATTATTCTACTGATATGGAACCCCTATGGGGTTCTTCGAGACATAGAGACGCAAAATATTGCGTCTCTACAAGGGGGCGACGGTGTCCCATTTGCAAAAAAATCGCATATTGATTCAACTCTCGTTGTTCGATTAGGGGCTTGGAGTTCAAAAAAAGAATCTGCAACGCCATATTTACTGGCATTGCAGATTATTTTGGTATGCCTTTTCATGTTTAGCGGACACCAATAATTCTTTTTCTGTGTGTAACTGATACATTGTTAACTCTTTTTTGAGTCAACTTTTTTCAGGACAATACAATTTCGGGAATTACTAATTTGTGAATATTTCGTTATTATTCAATTCTCATGATTTTAGCACCTATGGCATTTAATCGACCATCAATGTTTTCATATCCACGGTCTATTTGCTCTATGTTGCTAATTGTACTTGTGCCATTGGCACTCATGGCGGCAATTAAAAGTGCAATACCTGCACGTATGTCTGGTGATGACATGTTAGATGCGCGTAACATCGTCTCCTTTCCTAAACCGATAACTGTTGCTCTGTGTGGATCACAAAGAATAATCTGAGCACCCATATCAATTAGTTTGTCCACGAAGAACAATCTACTTTCAAACATTTTTTGATGAATCAGTACACTTCCCTTAGCTTGTGTGGCAACAACTAAAAACACACTAAGTAAATCGGGCGTTAAGCCTGGCCATGGTGCATCAGCAAAGGTCATAATGGAACCATCCATAAAGGTATCGATTGTATATTTGTCTTGATGAGGAATGAAAATATCATCGTTGATATGATCTATTTTGATACCTAACTTTCTAAAGCAATCAGGTATCATACCTAACTCTTCATAACAAACATTTTTGATGGTGACTTCAGAACCTGTCATGGCAGCCATTCCGATAAAACTTCCGATTTCAATCATATCAGGAAGAATTTTATGGTTGTTACATCCATGGAGTTCTTTTACACCTTCGATAGTTAATAAATTTGAACCGATTCCGCTGATTTTTGCTCCCATTTTATTCAACATTTTGCAAAGTTGTTGAATATATGGTTCGCAGGCAGCGTTATAAATAGTCGTTGTACCTTCTGCCAAGACTGCAGTCATGACAATGTTGGCGGTACCTGTAACGGATGCCTCGTCAAGCAACATATATAGACCTTTAAGTCCGTTCGCTTGAATCCTATAGAGTTTTAATTCAGGGTCGAAACAAAAGATGGCTCCTAATTTTTGGATTCCGATAAAATGGGTGTCGAGTCTTCTTCTTCCGATTTTATCACCTCCAGGTTTGGGAACTACAGCTTTTCCGAAACGTGCAACAAGTGGACCTACTAACATGACGGAACCCCTTAAAACTGAACATTGTTTGTAAAATTGAGGTGTGTCCATAAAGTCGAGGTTGACATTGTCGGCTTGAAAAGAATAGCATCCTTTTTCCTTCTTTGTCACTTTTACGCCCATGTCTTTTAAAAGACAGATGAGATTGTTGACGTCTAAGATGTCAGGTATGTTAGAAATAGTCACCTCTTCGGAAGTGAGTAGGGTGGCGCAAATTACTTCTAATGCTTCGTTTTTAGCTCCTTGGGGATAGATGTCACCTTTTAAAGAATGTCCGCCTTCAATTAAAAATTTAGCCATAGGGAGTTTGTTTTGATGTTATTTTTTCTTTTTCTTTTTACTAGAAGATGAGGAAGAATTCGTGTTTTTATAATCGGCTAATTTAATGCCCTTGTTATGGAGAAGAATGTTTTCTTTGGATAAGTAAGCTAAATCATCGAAAATTTTCAAATCATCAACGCCATCTTTGTTAAAAGTAATATAACTCTTTTTCATATAGTTGGCTATCATAATCTCCAATTGGTCTCTTTCTTCTCCTTGTTCCATTTCTATGGCCTTTTCTATGAGACTATGAATTAATTTACCATAATGGACGAAGCGAATATTTTCGGAATTTGAATATTCAATTCTTTCTGGTTTCGTGTTGAGTTTTTCTTCTTTTATAACTTCATAGGGATAATCAATGTCTAATTTAAAATTGGACATAATGGCAAGATGATCCCAAAGAATATGTTTGAAATCACTTAAATCTCTAAGTTGAGGGAAAAGATTGCCCATTGTATTTACAATGGCGTATGCACAAGCAGTACGCTCTTCTCTGTCTTCGATGGTTAAACAGTGATTAACCATGTTTTGAATGTTTCTTCCGTATTCAGGGAGAATTAATTTCTCCATTTGTGTATTATAATCCATATCGATAGAAAAATGGTCGAATATAATATATATCTTGATAAAAAAATTTTTGCTAAGTTAGGAAAAAAAACTGACTTAGATAGGTATTTGCTTTTTCATTAAAATTTTTTTTTGAAATTTTTGAGAAAGAGTTGCTAGTTATGATTTTTTAAATTATTTTTGCGTCGTTTTACTACCACAGGCTAAATTCTTAGCCAAAGTAAATAATCAGTTAAATTAAGAATAGAATGATGGTGCTTTTGCACCCAACTGTTATGAATATATACACAATACTTATGTGTTAAAGAATGGAAATTGATTCTGTTTATCATTTAGTTTATGAAAATAAGTGACTTAAAAACAAAGACCCTTTCTGAATTGAAGGGTATTGCTAAGGAATTGGAAATAAAGCGACCTGATTCTTTTAGAAAAGACGATTTGATTTTTAGAATTGTGAACGAAATTGCTGCATGGCAAAATGAAGGAAAAGAACTTCCAGCAACATTAAATTTTGAAGAGGAAAACACAATAGACGAATCCTCTAATATAAATCTTGACGAATCACAAAATAAAAATTTTAATTCTGAAGATAAGAAAAATATCAGAGATGAATTTCAATCTTCAGAACCCGTTTCTGTTAAGTCTAGTTATGTTGAATATAGAGAACCGATACAAACAGAATTAGATTTCGATGGTGATGGTTATCGTGATGATGAATATGCTCGATCTCAGTCAGATGCTAATTATCGTGATATGAATCCGAAAGCAAATGATTATAAAAATAATGATTATTCAAAGAAGAAAAATCAGCAACCTGTTCAACAACGAAATCGTTCTTATGGAGGTTTTGACGCTATGGCTTCTGGTAATCCTGCTGCGGCTATGGCTAGAATGATTTTGAATAAGAAAAAGGGTATTCCTACTCCTAATCAAGACGAAATCCTCGAAAACATTAAAAAAATGAACGAGGAATCGAAACTTGAAAATGAGAAACCAAATGTACAGGAGCCAGAGATTGAAAATATTGTAGAGAACGGAAATATTGAATCTAAAGACGTTCATGAAGATATTCCTGAAGTTAAGGAGACTCAACCTGCACCTAAAAAAGTGTATGATTTTGAAGATATTGTAAAAGGTCAGGGTGTGTTGGAGATTACAAATGATGGCTTTGGTTTCCTTCGTTCTGCTGATTATAATTATTTGACTTCTCCCGATGATATTTATGTATCACAATCACAAATCAAGTTATTCGGATTGAAAACTGGTGATGTGATTGAGGGTACAATTCGTCCTCCTAAAGAGGGTGAAAAATATTTCCCATTGGTACGCGTCGATAAAATAAATTCTCGTTCTCCTGAATATGTGCGTGACCGTGTTCCTTTTGATCATTTGACTCCATTATTTCCAGATGAGAAATTTAATTTGACAGGAGGAAAAAACACTTGCAATACGTCTGTTCGTGCAGTTGACCTTTTTGCTCCGATTGGTAAAGGTCAAAGAGGTTTGATCGTTGCTCAACCAAAGACGGGTAAGACAATGTTGTTGAAAGATATTGCAAATGCAATTGCGGAAAATCATCCAGAAGTTTACATGATTATTCTTTTGATTGATGAGCGTCCTGAAGAGGTGACCGATATGGCAAGAAGTGTGAATGCAGAGGTGATTGCTTCTACTTTCGATGAACCTGCCGATCGTCATGTTAAGATTGCAGGACTTGTTTTGGAAAAAGCAAAACGTATGGTGGAATGTGGACATGATGTGGTGATTTTGTTGGACTCCATAACACGTTTGGCTCGTGCATACAATACGGTTGCTCCTGCATCAGGAAAAGTATTGTCTGGTGGTGTGGATGCAAATGCATTACAAAAGCCGAAACGTTTCTTTGGTGCTGCTAGAAATATTGAAAATGGAGGTAGTTTGACGATTATTGCTACAGCATTGACTGAAACTGGTTCTAAAATGGATGACGTTATTTTCGAGGAATTTAAAGGAACTGGTAATATGGAATTGCAATTGTCTCGTCAATTGGCTAATAAGCGAATTTACCCTGCTATCGATATTATATCTTCTAGCACACGCCGTGATGATCTATTACAATCTCCAGAGGTCGTTCGCCGTATGTGGGTATTCCGTAATCACATTTCAGAAATGACACCGATAGAGGCAATGGATTTCTTAAAACGTCAAATCGAAATGACTCGTTCTAATGAAGAATTATTGGCAACAATGAATAATTGATAATTTTATTATAAAATTGAGAGAAGAAGGCATGTCAACAACTTGACATGCCTTTTTTGTTTGACCTGTTTTTTTATGATTAACTATTTTACTTGAAGGATGTGCCTAAATATTGCATGCGATAGAATTAAAATTGCATAAAAATCAGAGCTCAATAAGAATTGTGTAGGGTGTGTTTGTATATATGTAATGTTTGGAAAATGACAAGAAATCCAACTGAAATTAAGAACGAAGTAGGTTGTTTCTATTGTGGAATAGATTTATATTCATTGTTGATTATGGTTATCCTTACATCTATTTCTTTTATTTGAATTTTGACTTTAATACTTAATAAAGTTTTTGTAAATTTGTAAAAAATTATAGTATGGAAAAAGAAAAACAGAAACAGAATGAAGTGCCCGCAAAAGGTGGAATTTTTTCAAATATAAGACATGCATTGACTAACGAGCCGTTTCGTGTGGCAATAGGGGTTGTTATTATCATTTCTGGACTTTTTTTGGCAATGGCTTTTTTCTCGTTTTTTTTCACGGGATGGGAAGATCAAAGTTTGTTGAAGGGTGATTTCTCTGATGAATATTTAACACAAAACATAAAAAACTGGACAGGGTTATGGGGTGCAAAATTGTCCGATTTTTGTATTAATAGAACTTTTGGAATTCCAGTGTTCTTTTATCTTTTTTATTGGTTTATTGTAGGATTTTGGTTGATAACCGTCCGACCTTTTAAAGGTAAAATGTTAAAACTTTTTTTTGTCTGTTCTTTTTTCTTGATATGGGGATCTGTTTTAGCGGGTTCTTTTATCGAAAATTATGAATCTACATTTTTGTTTTTAGGTGGAGAACATGGTTATCAAGTCAATCTGTTTTTACGAGCTAACATTGGGGTTGTCGGAGTTGTGTTGTTGTTGATCGTTACGCTTGTGATTTTCTCTTTTTATGCTTTTGATGGAGTCTATGAGAAATTTATACAAGTAATTGATAAATTGTTTGCACCAAAGCCTGCTCCGGTGGTGGTAGAGAATCAAGAAGAAGAGAATCCTCAGCAAGAAGATACCTTAACGAAAGAGCAGAAACTTGATACAGAGAATGTCGTAAATACGGATATGAATTCGTCAGATTCTCCTTCCTCTGATGGTGAGGAGAAAATGAATAATGCCGTTACAGAAACAGGAAACGAAAATAGTTTGAAAGAAACTGTTACTGATGTGCCATTTGAAATTGATAATAATAATTCTCAAAAGGAGGCTCAATATCAAACAGATACAAAAGATGATGAACAAACACAATCGTTGAATGCCAATCTTCAAAATGAGTCGATATCTGAAAAAACAGAAATAACTACTGATCCTGATTCTACGCATAAAACGTCGATAGAGGGTGAAAGTACGGATGGTGTTGGATTTGTAATAGAACAACAAACAGTTGAGATGATGAAAGAGGGTGAAGAAATGGAATTATATGATCCAACCAAAGATTTGGAATTCTACAAAAAACCAACGTTAGATTTGTTTGACGAACATGTTATCCAGCAAAATATTGATTTAGAAGAACAAACCAAAAATAAGAATAGAATTGTAGAGGTTTTGCATAGCTTTAATGTGGAAATCACATCTATTAAGGCTACTGTGGGTCCTACAGTTACTTTGTATGAAGTTACGCCAGCGCCTGGTGTTCGAATTGCTAAGATTCGAAACTTAGGCGATGATATAGCTTTGACTATTGCAGCCAAGGGAATACGTATTATTGCACCGATTCCTGGAAAGGGAACGATTGGTATTGAAGTACCTAATGCTAAATCAGTTGTGGTTCCAATGGCAGAAATAATTGGCAGTAAGAAATTCCAAGAATCGAAATTTGAATTGCCAATTGCATTAGGTAGAACGATTACCAATGAGGTCTTTATGTTGGATCTTTGCAAGATGCCACATGTATTGGTTGCAGGTGCTACCGGTCAAGGTAAATCAGTAGGTTTGAATGCTATCATAACATCGTTGTTATACAAGAAACATCCGTCAGAATTGAAATTTGTGATGGTAGACCCTAAGATGGTTGAGTTTAGTATGTATGCTCCGATAGAGAAGCACTTTTTGGCGAAGATGCCAGATGCAGAAGATGCCATCATTACAGATGTGAAAAAAGTGGTTCAAACGTTGAATTCTCTTTGTGTGGAGATGGATAATCGTTATGAATTGTTGAAAGATGCATCTGTTCGTCAGTTAAAAGAGTACAATGAAAAGTTTGTTAATCGCAAATTGAATCCAGAGAAAGGACATCATTATATGCCATATATAGTTGTTGTGATTGATGAGTTTGCTGATTTGATTATGCAAGTAGGTAAGGATGTGGAGACACCGATTGCACGTATTGCGCAAAAAGCACGTGCTGTAGGTATCCATATGATTCTTGCTACGCAACGTCCGTCAGCGAATATCATTACGGGAGTTATTAGAGCTAATTTCCCTGCTCGTTTTGCGTTCCGTGTTTCCACCGGTTTGGAGTCTCGTGTGATTTTGGATACAAGTGGTGCTGAGCAGTTGATAGGTCGAGGTGATATGTTGATTTCACAAGGAAACGATTTGGATCGTGTGCAGTGTGCTTTGGTTGATACGCCGGAAGTTGAACGTATCGCTAAACATATAGCAGAACAACAGGGATATCCAACAGCCTTTATATTGCCAGAATATGTGGATGAGAATGAGGGAGGAGAAGGTAAAGCTGATGTAGATTTGTCGAAAAAGGATTCAATGTTTAATGAAGCAGCTCAATTAGTTGTGGCAACACAACAAGGCTCAACCTCAATGATTCAGAGAAAGTTCTCTATCGGTTATAACCGTGCAGGAAGAATCATGGATCAGTTGGAAGCTGCAGGTATTGTAGGTCCTGCTGAAGGTAGTAAACCTCGACAAGTTATGGTGACGGATATGGCAATGTTGGATACTATTTTATCATCTATTTAATTGTTCAGGAAATCGTATGGTTTCTGTTATTTAAATTTTTTGAATATGAAAAGACAGTTGTTTATTTTAATATCATTATTGATTTCAGTTATGTCATTCTCTCAGGAATCTGCAGTCGATCCAAAAGCAAAGGCTTTGTTGGAGAAGGCAATAACAACTTTTGAAAGTAAAAAAGGAGTTTCTGCAGATTTCACTATTAAAGTTGAAAACACACGAAACGAAAAGCAAGAGAATTATCAGGGAAATGTTATCCTGAAAGGTGAAAAATTTAAACTTTCGTTGTTAGATGTAGATACTTATTTTGATGGGAAGACGCAATGTGTGTGGATGAAAAAGGAAAATGAAGTGACTATTAGTAATCCGGAAGCTGATGATTTAAAAGAAATTAATCCTATTTTATTAATGAAATCTTGCAAAACTGATTATAAAATGCGTTATTTGGGACTAGAAAAAGTTGGGAATAAGATGATGGAAAAAGTAGAGTTGTATCCCAATGATTTAGGTAGTAAATATTCTATGATAACGTTATTTATGAGCAAAGATGATTTGCAATTGAATACGATTACATTAAAAGGGAAAAATGGAATAATCACTTATTTTCAATTAAATAAGGTTGAATATGTGAAGGATTTAGCGGATGACTTATTCGTGTTTGATGTGAAAAAGAATCCAAAAGTTGAAGTGGTTGATTTGAGATAATTGATTCACGAATAGGATTGAATAAGAACAATATAAGCTCTTTTCCCCTTATAAGAATAATAATACAAAGAAAATAAATCAAAGATAATAATTCATTTAAAGTATGGCAGATATAGAGAAAGTACGTTGTTTGATCATAGGATCAGGTCCTGCTGGATATACAGCAGCTATTTATGCAGCAAGAGCAAACTTATCCCCAGTGTTATATGAAGGTATATTACCTGGTGGACAGTTGACAACCACTACCGAAATAGAAAATTTTCCGGGATATCCGAATGGCATTTCTGGTGCGGAAATGATGGAAGATATTCGAAAGCAAGCCATACGTTTTGGAACGGATATTCGTTATGGTATTGCAACAAAGGCGGAATTAAAGCCTAATCATAATATCATTACCATTGATGGAGAAAAACAGATTGAGGCAACAACCTTAATCATTTCAACTGGCGCATCTGCCAAATATTTAGGATTGGATGATGAAAAAAAATATGCAGGGATGGGAGTTTCTGCCTGTGCAACCTGTGACGGCTTTTTCTATCGTAAGAAAACTGTTATAGTTGTTGGTGGTGGTGATACGGCTTGTGAAGATGCCTTGTATCTTTCTAGAATGTGCGCAAAAGTTTATTTGGCTGTTCGAAAAGACAAATTAAGAGCATCAAAAGTAATGCAAGAACGTGTTGTGAATAATGAAAAAATTGAAATATTGTATAAACATGAAGTGATAGGATTGGATGGCGATAATGGTGTTCAGTCTGCGCTTCTTTTGAAAAACAGAGGTGAGAGCTCACAGGAAGAGTATTCATTACCTGTTGATGGATTGTTTTTAGCAATTGGACATCATCCGAATTCAGGCTTATTCGCTGAATATCTTGATTTGGATGCGGAAGGTTATATAAAGACAAAAGGTGCTACAGCTCAGACAAATGTACCAGGTGTTTATGCTGCTGGTGATGTGGCAGACCCTTCCTATCGTCAAGCAATTACGGCTGCTGCAAGTGGATGTAAAGCTGCAAAAGATGCTGAACGATACTTGTTGGCAAATGGTTTGTAAAAAGATTGAAGAATAATCTTTGTTTGAAAATTTTAAAAATCGGGGAATTTATAGGAGTCCCTATGTTAAATATAATCTTTCATCACGTTGAATAATAAAAATGTGAAAACACCAATGGATGATATACAAAGAATCGAAATGCTTAGAAAGGAGTTGAATCAACATAATTATAATTATTATGTTTTATCGACTCCGACAATATCAGATTTTGAGTTCGATCAAATGATGAAAGAACTTCAAGATTTAGAGAAGTTGCATCCTGAAGTGTTTGATCCTAATTCGCCTACACAGCGTGTGGGAAGTGATATATCAAAAGAGTTTACTCAGGTCGCTCATAAATATTTGATGCTTTCCTTAGGGAATACTTATTCGCGAGAAGATGTGGCAGATTTTTATCAACGTGTCTCTAAAGGTCTCGAAGGAGAATCGTTTGAAATCGTTTGCGAATTAAAATATGATGGAACATCCATATCGTTGACTTATGAAAATGGACGCTTGATTCGTGCTGTTACACGTGGTGATGGTGAAAAGGGGGATGATGTAACAGATAATGTAAAAACAATACGTTCTATTCCTTTGGTTTTGCAAGGTGATTCATATCCTGAATCATTTGAAATTAGAGGTGAAATATTGATGCCATGGAAGGTTTTTGAAAAACTGAATGAAGAACGTGCCATGCAGGAAGAACCTTTGTTCGCCAATCCTCGTAATGCAGCATCTGGCACGCTTAAAACTCAGAATTCCAGGGATGTGGCAAATCGCAAATTAGATTCCTTCTTATATTATTTGTTAGGCGATAATTTGCCAGCAGATACTCATTTTGATAATTTGAATGAAGCTCGGAAATGGGGCTTCAAAATTTCAGATGCAATGAAGATTTGTCATTCTGTTGATGAAATTTTCGAATTTATTAATTATTGGGATGAGGAAAGAAAGAATTTGCCAGTTGCTACAGATGGAATTGTTTTGAAAGTAAATTCAATTGCACAACAAGAGCAGTTGGGCTTTACTGCAAAATCTCCACGTTGGGCAATAGCGTACAAATTTCAAGCGGAACGTGCATGTACACGATTGAATTCAGTCTCTTATCAAGTGGGACGTACGGGAGCAATTACTCCTGTGGCTAATTTGGAGGCTGTTCAATTGTCGGGTACCATTGTGAAAAGAGCCTCTTTGCATAATGCCGATATCATTAAATCCTTGGATTTGTATATTGGAGATATGGTTTATGTGGAAAAGGGTGGTGAAATTATTCCGAAAATTGTTGGTGTTGATTACAATCAAAGAGGTATCAATATTGGACCTAAGGTGGAGTTCGTTACTCAATGTCCAGAATGTGGTGCGACATTAGTACGTGTTGAGGGAGAGGCTGCACATTATTGTCCGAATGAAGATAATTGTCCTCCGCAAATTAAGGGAAGAATTGAGCATTTCGTTGGAAGAAAGGCCATGGATATTAATTTGGGAGAAGAGAATGTGAATCTTCTATATCAAAAAGGTATGATAAAGGATATAGCTGATTTATATAATTTGAAAATCAACGATTTAGCAGGATTAGATAGATGGGGCGAAACGAGTGCTAAAAATGTGATAGATAGTTTAGAACGTTCAAAATCGGTCCCTTTTGAACGTGTGCTATTTGCCTTAGGAATTCGTTATGTGGGAGCAACGACGGCGAAGAAAATTGTTAATGCAATGAAGAATATAGAGACTATAGAAAAAGCCTCGTTCTCTGATTTGCAAACGATAGAAGAGGTGGGAGAGCGAATAGCTCAAAGCATAGTGGATTATTTTGCAATGGAAAAGAATAGAACGATAGTGACTCGATTAAAAGACGCAGGATTACAATTCCAAATAGATGAGTCCACATTAAAAAATCGTTCAAATAAGTTAGCTGGATTGTCTATTATTATTAGTGGAACTTTTGTTAATCATTCAAGGGATGAGTTGAAAGAATTGATAGAATTAAATGGCGGGAAAAATGTGACTTCCATATCATCCAAGACTGATTATTTGATTGCTGGTGAGAATATGGGACCTTCCAAATTGGAAAAAGCACAAAAGTTGAATGTGAAAATGATTAGCGAAGAGGAATTTGAAAACATGATAAAGTAGGAGGATAAAGAATGTTTGAAGATCTAAAAAGAAAATATATTGATTGGCAAATAAGTTCATGCGAAACTGACAAAAAGTTCAAAAGAGAAAAAAAATTTTTGAATTGGGATGATGTATCTACAGTTACAGTTTTACTTTCGTATGAAGGAACTCCAAACAATTCGGAAATGGATCAGATAATGCAAATGCTTTCAGATAAAGATGTGAGTGTTTGGTGCTTTGTCTCATCCAAAAGTTATCTTCGTCAAGATTCGGAAAAAGCGACATTCTTAAATCCTAAATCATTGACTTTGTTCTCTATGCCTAATAAAATCATAAAAGGAAGATTCTTTTCTGAGACATCTGATGTGTTGATAGATTTGACATTAAAAGAGAATCTTCCACTTAAATATTTGGCTGGTATTTCGAAGTCTCATTGTCGATGTGGAAAACGGAAAGAGAATTATGCATTATATGATTTGGAGATTAGTCCGACACAAAGCATGTCACGAATTGATTTATTAGAACAAATTTTATATTATCTAAGAACGATAAAAACTAAAAATTAGGGAATGCGTGGAAATTTTTTATAATTTTGCATTCCATAAAGAGATTTGGTAAAATAAAATGACACAGACAAAATTTACAGGATTAGGTATTGCGCTAATCACTCCATTTAACGAAGATGAGAGTGTCGATTACGATGCTCTTGGAGTCCTTTTGGATTATCAGCTCCAAAATGGTATAGATTATCTTGTTGTGTTGGGAACTACAGCTGAAACTCCCACATTATCGGAAGAAGAAAAGAAGTCTGTCAAACAGTTTGTCCTAAATAAAGTAAATGGTAGAGTTCCTATTGTTTTGGGTTTAGGCGGAAATAATACGAAAGCAATTGTAGAAAAATTAAAGAACGATGATTTTACAGGTGTAGATGCCATATTATCTGTCGTTCCTTTCTATAATAAACCATCACAAGAAGGTATTTATCAACATTATAAAGCTATTGCAGAGGCTTCAAAAGTTCCTGTCATTTTATATAATGTTCCTGGTAGAACAGGCGTGAATATGTTACCTGACACGACAATTCGTTTGGCTCGTGAATTTAAAAATATCATTGCTATCAAAGAGGCTTGTGGAAATATGGATCAAATAAATGATATCATTAAACGTAAGCCAAAAGACTTTATGGTGATTTCGGGTGATGATGGAATTACTTATCCATTGATAACAATGGGTGCTCAAGGTGTTATTTCTGTTATTGGTAACGCATTTCCAAAGGAGTTCGGACGTATGGTTCGTTTGTCTTTACAAGGAGATTACGAGTCAGCTCGCGTTATTCATCAGAAATTTACGGATTTGTTCGATTTGTTGTTTGTGGATGGTAATCCAGCAGGAGCAAAATGTATGCTTTCTTTAATGGGTTATATTAAGAATAAATTACGTTTGCCACTTGTCCCAACAAGAATGGTTACATACGAGAAAATTCGTGAGGTTTTGAATGGTTTAAATGTAAAATGTTAATTCATCAACTTTGCGTTATTTCGTAAAATTTTCTTATAAAGGTACAAATTATCATGGATGGCAGGAACAACCTAATGATGTTTCTGTCCAATCTGTGTTGACTGATGCAATGTCTACAGTTCTTCGTTGTCCTATCGAGCTTGTAGGCGCTGGACGTACAGATGCAGGAGTTCATGCAAAATGTATGTATGCACATTTTGATATGAATGAGAGAATAGAAGATACAAGACTTGTCATTAGTAAATTGAATAATTTGTTACCTCATGATATTGCTGTAGATGATATTTATGAGGTCGAACCAGATTGTCATGCAAGGTTTAGTGCTAAATCGAGAACTTATAAATATTATGTTACAACAAAAAAATCTGCTTTTCTAACAGAATTTGCTGCTAAATATACTTTCCCAATAGATGTGGAGGCAATGAATGAAGCGGCAGAAAAATTACTGAATTATACGGATTTTACAAGTTTTTCAAAGGTTCATACAGACGTAAAGACCAATAATTGTGTAATATATTATGCCAAGTGGGAACAAACAGAAGATTGTTTGGTCTTTACCATTAAGGCAAATCGGTTTTTACGTAATATGGTTCGTGCTATAGTGGGAACTTTGATAGAAGTGGGGAAAAAGAAACTATCTATTGACCAGTTTTGTGAAATTATAGAAAAGAAAAATCGTTGTGCGGCAGGTATGTCAGTTCCTGCACAAGGCTTATTCCTGGTTGATGTGGAATATTAATCATAGAGAGTTAATATTTATTAAAAAAATTTTTCAAATATCAATCAAACTATTATCTTTACAATGTAAAGGGTAAGAACTTATAGTAAGTGTTGTTGATATGCGAAAAATAGAAATGGTTGATCTTCGAGGTCAATATAAAAACATAAAAACAGAGATTGATGAGTCGATTCAGTCGGTCATCGATACTGCCGCATTCGTCAAAGGTGGAAAAGTGACGGAGTTTCAGCAGCATTTGGAATCCTTTTTAGGTGTGAAACACGTGATACCTGTTGGTAATGGTACCGATGCTTTGCAAATATCTCTGATGGCACTTGACCTTAAGCCAGGAGATGAGGTTATAACACCTACTTTCACATTTATTGCCACGGCAGAGGTGGTTGCGTTGTTGGGGTTAACACCAGTTTTGGTGGATGTTGATCCCAATACTTTTTGTATGTCTGTCGACTCTTTGAAACGAGTGATAACGCCGAAAACAAAAGCAATTGTCCCTGTACATCTGTTTGGTCAGAATGCTGATATGGAACAGATTTTGTCTATAGCGAAAGAAAATCATTTATATGTTGTGGAGGATGCTTGTCAGTCCATCGCTTCACGTTACACATTCAGTGATCATACATCTTGTATGTCAGGATGTATGGGAAATATTGGCTGTACATCTTTTTTCCCATCTAAAAATTTAGGATGTTATGGCGATGGTGGTGCAATTTTTACAAATGATGATGATTTGGCAGAGAAAATGCGTAGTATTGCTAATCATGGAATGAGTGTTCGTTATCATCATGATCGTGTAGGTGTCAATTCTCGATTAGATAGTATACAAGCAGCAGTGCTGGATGTGAAGTTGAAGTATTTGATGGAGTATACCCAAAAAAGACAAGCTGCCGCAGATTTCTATACACAATCATTACAAACTATAAAAGAGTTGAAATTACCTACAATTGGACCCAATACATCGCATGTTTTTCATCAATACACTATTCGGGTGTTGAATGGTCGTCGAGATGAATTACAACAATATTTAAAGGAGAACGAGATACCTTCCATGATCTATTATCCAATCCCTCTTCATATGCAAAAAGCCTATGCCAATGAGCGATATGGAGTGGGAGATTTTCCTGTTGCAGAAAATTTGTCAAAAACGGTTCTTTCACTTCCTATGCATACGGAATTAGATGAAGAACAGTTGCAATATATTGTTAGTGTTATAAAGAAATTTTTTCAGAACCCATGTTAGATTACTTTGTACATACTACAGCCGTAGTGGATGCTCCTTGTTCTATTGGAAGGGGAACACGAATATGGCATTTTACTCATATTATGGCAGGCAGTGAAATTGGTGAAGATTGCAATATCGGGCAAAATGTCGTTATTTCTCCTAAAGTAATTTTAGGAAAGAATGTAAGAATTCAAAACAATGTATCTGTATATACAGGCGTTGTTTGTGAAGATGATGTTTTTTTAGGTCCGTCGATGGTTTTTACAAATGTAATAAATCCTCGTAGTTTTATTTGTCGAAAGGATGAGTTTAGGAAAACATTGGTTTGTAAAGGTGCGTCTATTGGTGCTAATGCGACAATCGTATGTGGACATAAGATTGGCGCGTATGCAATGATAGGTGCGGGTGCTGTTATTACAAAGGATGTAAAACCTTATGCTTTGGTGGTTGGAAATCCAGCGAAACAAATAGGTTGGGTGAGTGAACATGGCATGAAATTGGAATTTGACAAAGATGGTTATGCTATATGTTCGGAAACGGGTCAACGTTATAAATTACAGAATGATTTTGTCAAAAGAGTTGAATAATATATGAAGAAGATTAGATTCGCAGTCATCGGTCAAGGTCACATAGGAAAACGACATGCAGAAATGATTCGTCGTAATGAGAATTCGGAGTTGGTGGCTGTTTGTGATATTTTACCGAAAGAGGAAGTTGGACTATCTGACATAGAAGTTCCTTATTTCCGATCTATTGATGAATTGTTAGATTCTGGATTGGATTTAGATGTAGTCAATATTTGTACTCCGAATGCATATCATGCGGAATATGCAATAAAAGCATTGGAGCATAAGTATCATGTGGTGTTGGAAAAACCTATTGCATTGACGAAAAATGATTCGGAAAAAATTGTATTTAAATCTTTAGAGGTTTCAAAGCACGTCTTTTGTGTTATGCAGAATCGTTATTCTCCACCTTCTGTTTGGCTGAAAGAGGTTGTTTCCAACAAACTTTTAGGGGACATTTATATGGTTCAGTTAAATTGTTTTTGGAATAGGGACGAACGTTATTATAAAAAGGGAAATTGGCATGGCGATGGAAAATTAGACGGTGGAACATTGTTCACTCAATTTTCTCATTTCATCGATATTATGTATTGGTTGTTTGGTGATATTACAAATATTCGTGGTAATTTTCATGATTTCAATCATCAACAATTAACAGATTTTGAAGACAGTGGAGTCGTTTCTTTCGATTTTGTGAATGGAGGAATGGGTTGCCTTAATTATTCAACTTCTGTATGGGATACTAATTTGGAAAGTAGTATTACCATTATTGGAGAAAAAGGAACAATTAAAGTGGCTGGTCAGTATATGAATGAAGTTGTCTATTGTCATATCAAAGATTATGAAATGCCTACGTTGGCTCCAAGTAATCCGCCTAATGACTATGGCGCATATAAAGGATCTGCACAAAATCATCATTATGTGATTCAAAATGTTGTGGAAAAATTGAACGAATGTGGTAGCATTACAACCAATGTTTTGGAAGGATTAAAAGTGATTGACATTATTGAACGAATATATAAGGTTCGTGATGAACAATGGAAGAAGTAGTCTTTCTATAACTATAAAGGAGAAAAGGTGTGCATCATATTGATACACACCTTTTTGCTTTTGTTTCAAGTTGTTATAATGTTAGAATTTTAAGTTGTTAATAGACTTAAAATTCAAGTTTGAAAATGTCCGTGTTTTTCATTTCTTCGTACTTCTCTTGTCGAAACCTATATTTTTTTGCTTTTCTTCCTTTGGAGGAACTATCTTTGTTTGTGTTTCTTACTTGTTTTGAAAATTCTTCTTCCGTTTCAACTTCTTCTAAAATATCCATTTGAATTAGTTTCTTTTGAAAATTTCTTCTGTCGAATTTTATTTCCAAGATTGCTTCATAAAGACGTTGTACCTCTGGAATTGTAAAGTTTTCACCTAAAAGATCAAAACCAATAGACTCAAAGTGAATTTTTTCCTTTAGTGTACGTTGTGCAATGCGAAATACATAATCATGATCGAATGCAAGACGAGGAATGTCTTTGAGTTTAAACCATTTAGCATCACTGGCGTCGTCACCACCTCTTACATCGGTAGGCTTGATAAGTGCAAAAAATGCAATAGAAACAACTCTTTCTCGAGGATCTCGATCAACATCAGTAAATGTATGGAATTGCTCTATATGATTCGGAATCAATCCAGTCTCTTCTTGCAATTCTCGTAAGGCTCCTTGTTCGGCATTTTCATCCATGTTTAAAAATCCTCCAGGAAATGCCCAGTAACCTTTGTATGGATTATTTCCTCTCTGAATTAGTAACACTTTCAAATCGTTACCATCAAAGCTGAATATAACACAGTCTGTTGTGACTGCTGGATGGGGATACTTGTACGTGTAAAGTTGTTTTTCCATATGACTATGTGTAATTTTTACACAACAAAAATAAATCAAAAAATGCAAATAGCAAATTTTATGCGTAAAAAATACACAAAAAAAATCGTTTGGTTTTATGAAAATAATTGATTATTCGAATCGGATAGATTTGATAGGAGATATTTTCGTAATAATGAATGTTGATAATTTAAGAATAATAGAAGATATTAGAAAAACGCCAACATTAACCAATAGAATGTTTATAATTGATAGTTCGATAGGAACGGAACTTACATAATATATATCAGGATCTAATTTGACGATGTGTAGATTTCTTTGTAAAAAGCAAAGAGATAATCCAATGATGTTGCCTAATATCATTCCTTTCCCTACAATGAGTAAAGATACATAGAAAAATAATTTTTGTACACTAGAATTATTAGCTCCTAAAGCTTTTAAAACGCCAATCATATTGGTACGGTCTAAAATAAGAATGAGAAGCCCAGAAATCATTGTAAATCCAGCGACAAACATCATGAGAATAAGAATAACTTTTGCATTCATGTCCAACAAATCAAGCCAACTAAAAATTTGAGGGTTGATTTCTTGTATGGTTTTCATCATGTAGAAATTACCGGCAGAGTCACGTTTGTTGCCAATGAGAGAATAAATGGATTCGAAACTTTTATCCATTTCATAAAAATCTTTGATTTCGATTTCTAATCCACTGCATTGGTCATCTTCCCATTGATTTAATTTTCGAATGTGACGAATATCTCCGAGGATGAAAAGTTTATCATAATCAGAAAAACCAGAGGAGTAGATGCCTGATACTGTTAGCGGACGGACACGGACTTTCCCGTTGATGACAAAGTAGATGTGAAATTTATCGCCGACAGATAATCGCATCATGTCAGCTACTTTTTTAGATATAACAGTTTCATTAGAGGAGGTGGAATCAGAAATAGTGAAAATGTCACCTTCGACAAGATTGTTTTTGAAAAAATCCCAATTAAAATCCTTGTCGATTCCTTTTAGCACGATGCCTTGGAAATTTTCGTCAACTTTAATAATACCCGGTTGTGTGGCAAATTGTTGAATATGTTGAACAACTGGACAATTGTTGAGTTGGTTGATTGTGGTAGCGTCAAATTGAATAGGTTGAGTTTCATAAGTTTGGTTAGAGAAAGACGCGGATATTTGAATGTGAGAACCAAATCCTATCAGTTTGTTTCTAACTTCTTGCTTAAATCCAATGACAACGCCAATAGCAATTAACATAACAGCCAAACTAATGGCAATACCTCCCGTGGCAATCCGAACCATGTGATGTGAAATTCGTCCTTTGCCGTCTTTGCTAAAGAATATTTTTTTTGCAATGAATAATTCGTAGTTCATAGGGAGGAAAAAAGAAGGACGTACTTTTAAACTGTACGTCCTGGATATACTTCAAGAGCTTTTTTGAGGACAAACAAAGCTTTTGCTAATTCTTCTTTTTCGAGTACGTATGCAACACGAACTTCATTTCTGCCAGTTTCATGACCCGTATAAAATCCTGATGCTGGAGCCATCATGACAGTTTGTCCTTCGTAATTGAAGTCGTTGAGTAGCCAAGCACAGAATTTGTCAGAATCATCTATGGGTAAACGAGCTACCGTATAGAAAGCTCCCATAGGAATAGGAGAGTAGACACCTGGAATTCTGTTTAATCCATCAATTAGATATTTACGTCTTTCAACGTATTCATTGTACATTTCCAACATGTATTCTTCTGGCGTATCCATAGAAGCTTCTGCAATGATTTGACCAATTAATGGAGGACTAAGTCTAGCTTGACAGAATTTCATGACACTTTTTCTAACCTCTTCGTTTTTAGTGACTAAAGCACCTACGCGAATACCACATTCGCTGTATCGTTTAGAAACAGAGTCAAATAAGATTACGTTATTTTCAATACCTTTTAGATGAAATGCTGAAATGTAAGGTGCACCAGTATAACAGAACTCTCTATAAACCTCATCAGAGAATAGATATAAATCATATTTTTGAACAAGATCACGAATCTTATTCATCTCTTTTTGATTGTAGAGGTAACCAGTAGGGTTGTTAGGATTGCAAATGAGTATTCCTTTTGTCTTAGGAGTAATCATTTCTTCGAATTTCTCAATGTGAGGAAGTGCAAATCCTTCTTCTATAGAGGATAGAATTGGTTTGATGGTAGCACCTGCTGCGATGGCAAATGCTGTGTAGTTTGCATAAGCAGGTTCTGGAACAATGATTTCATCACCAGGATCCAAGCAAGCCATAAATGCAAAGTTAACAGCTTCCGAACCTCCACAGGTAATTATAATATCATCCGCTGTAACATCAATGTTGAATTTATGATAATACTCAGCTAATTTTATTCGTAAACTTTTGATACCATCACTAGGACTATATTCCAATATTTCTCGGTCAATTTTTTTAAGTGCATCCAAAGCTATTTTTGGGGTTTTTAAATCAGGTTGACCGATGTTTAGATGGTAAACTTTTATTCCACGCTCCTTTGCTTTATCTGCAAGGGGAACCAATTTCCTAATTGGAGATTGTGGCATTATTTGTCCACGATTAGATGTTTGTGGCATATGTAATTTTCTTTACTTAATCAAGTTTATAAACTATCTGCAAATTTAATAATTCTAAATGGAAAATAAGGCATTAAGTGAGGCTATTTTTATACTTGTTTTGACAATGTTTCCCTTGAATTATATTTAGTTCATCCATTCGTTTTTCTAATTTGGCTGTAAATTCAAAATTCTTTAGTCCCCAACCTTCGTTTAAAAGAAGTTCTTTGGGGGATTGTGACACAAATCGTTCAATGACAAAATTGGGGTTGAGACGTTCAATAAAACGAACAACCAAATCAATGTATTCTTCGGCTGAATACAAATGAAACCATTCTGGATGTTCTTGGATCTGTTGAGCCATTTTTGTGCCTTTGATGATTTGTAGTTGATGAAGTTTTATGCTTTTTAGCGGAAGTTGAGAAATTCTATCGGCGTGAGATAAGATTTCCTCTTCTGATTCTTGCGGTAATCCTAGTATAAGATGAGCACATGTTTCGATATTTCGTGCTGCAGTCTCTTTGATGGCTTTTTCCGCAGTTTCATAAGAGTGACCTCTGTTGATTAACGCTAATGTCTTGTCAAGTGTCGATTCTACACCATATTCCATCATGATGTAATATTTCTTGTTGAGTTCTTGTAGGTAATTTAACAATTCGTCGTTCACACAATCAGGACGAGTTCCAATGACAAGACCTTCAACACAGGGATGACTTAAGGCTTCTTCGTATTTTTGTTGAAGTATATCAAAAGAGTCATAAGTGTTGGTATAGGCTTGAAAATATGCCAGATAGCGTTGTTCTGGATATTTTTTTCTGAAGAATTCGATGCCTTCTGTTATTTGTTGTGTGATTGATTTATCTGGCGTGCAATATTCAGGATTAAATGTTTGATTGTTGCAATATGTACATCCTCCGTAACCAACTTTACCATCTCTGTTTGGACATGAAAATCCTGCATGAATGGTGATTTTTTGCATTTTGTGAGGAAAGTGTAATTTTAGGTAAGTGGAGTAGTCATTATAGCGTTTAATCTTTTGCATTTTTTATTTCGATTTTTTGCAAAGATACTCAATATTTCATATCGATTTTGACGAACCAAGTTAGAAATGTGAAAAATATCATATTTTTAATTAAGTTTAAATAAGTTAGTGAGCATGTGCCTTTCTGCTAAAATACGATGAAAGCATTAAATTATTCTCTTTTTTCTCTATATATTGCGCTTTTTTTAGTCACGTTTGCTTTATATCCTTAATATAAATGAAATTTTTGAATGATAAAATATTTGTTAATATACTGAAAATCACCTATTTGTAAAAATATTAAAAATCGAATCGCGGAATTAAGGTGTTAAAATTTTTCTATTTTAAGTTATTTTTTTATCTTTGAAACAATCAAAAAACAAAAATGGTGATAGCGTATTTGATTATTGCTAAATTATTATTTAATGTTTGATTTGTTTTTAGTTAGAAACGCATAATTGTTGAATTTAAAATTGCTAAGCTATATGTTGAATGATGATGACAGACAGAATTTGATGCAAAGGGGAATTTCGGAAGAAGAGTTTAATGCTCAATTGATGCAATTTCGAACGGGTTTCCCATTTATGAAAGTAGAGAAGCCTGCTGTTGCGTTTGATGGTATTTTATGCCTTGATGATAAAGACAAGTTGTTATACTTGTCAGAATGGACTGAATATTTAAAACAAAATCATTCTGTGGTAAAGTTCGTTCCTGCATCAGGAGCAGCAAGCCGTATGTTTAAGAGTTTGTTTGAATTTCTTTCTGCAAGTAGCAATGAATTAACGAAAGAAAAAGATAGAGAATTTTTTGAGGAAATTGAACATTTCGCTTTCTATGATGATTTGAATTTTTATTGCAAAAGAAATGAGGGGTGGGATATACCTCATTTGATTGCTGATAAAAAATATATTAAAATTGTTGAATCTTTATTGGAAAAGAAAGGCTTGAATTATGGATTTTTGCCGAAAGGACTTTTAGCTTTTCATAAATATGAAGGGAAAAATGCACGAACTCCATTTGAGGAACATATGGTGGAGGGTGCTTTGTATGCAAAGAATTCTAAAGGGAAGGTTTCTCTTCATTTTACTGTTTCAAAAGAACATATTGATTATTTTGAAAAATTGTTAAAGTCTAGAATAGATGAACTTGCATACCAATATGGTTCAGATTTTGATGTGACTTTTTCTGTGCAAAAGCCATCTACCGATACTGTTGCTGTGGATATGGACAATAATCCATTTAGAGAAAATGGTCAAATATTGTTCAGACCTGGTGGTCATGGAGCTTTGATAGAAAATTTGAATTCTATTGATTCTGATGTGATTTTTATTAAGAACATAGATAATGTTGCTCCAGATGCATATAAACAGCCGACAATAGAGTATAAAATGGTTCTTGCAGGATTGTTGGTTCATATACAAAAAACAATATTTGAATATCAAGCTATTTTAGACTCGGAAATAAGGATCTCAGAGGATGTGATGAAAAAGATGTTCTTATTTGCAGAGAAAACCTTATGTGTCACCAATAAATATAATCCATTGGATACGAATAAAGATAAAATTGCATATCTTAAAATGGTTTATAATCGTCCTCTTCGTGTTTGTGGAATGGTAAGAAACGAGGGAGAACCAGGTGGTGGACCTTATTTATGCCAAAATCCGAATGGAACAGTTTCTTGTCAAATATTGGAAAGTTCTCAATTTGATATGAATGATAAGAACCAGGTTGAGATTATGAAACGTTCAACTCATTTTAATCCAGTGGATTTAGTTTGTGGTGTTAAGAACTATAAAGGAGATAAGTATAATTTACTTTCATTTGTGGATGAAAATACAGGTTTTATTTCATACAAGTCTAAAAATGGAAAGGAATTAAAAGCGTTAGAAAGACCAGGCTTGTGGAATGGATCTATGTCTGATTGGAACACTATATTTGTAGAAGTTCCAATCAACACCTTTACTCCTGTGAAAATGGTAACGGATTTGTTACGTCCTGAACATCAATAAGATGATATTCGAATCAGTTGTAAGGAATCGGGAATAAGAATGAAACAAAGTAAGAAAGGAATTTTTCATATGTTTTGTCAATCACTAAAGATGTTTTTGGTGGTTGGCTTGTTTTTATGTGCCTCTTGTACATCTCAGAAGCAAATTGCCTATTTACAAGAGAACTATGTGGATACATTACAATCATCGCGAGATTTGTATGATGCCCGTATTAAACCCAAAGATTTGTTGACTATTACTGTAAATACTTTTGATAAGGAAGCTTCTATTCCTTTTAATTTGATGTTTCCAACGGGTACGGCAAATATAGTCAATAGTTCAAGTAATGAGAATTCAATTCAAAAGTATTTGGTGGATAATGATGGCTTTATAGATTTTCCAGTCTTGGGAAAATTGAAAGTTTCTGATATGACAAAAAATGAGGTGGAAAGTTCTATTAAGGAAAAATTAAAACCTTATTTGAAAGAGGAACCCGTAGTGAATGTTCGAATGGTCAATTATAAAATTTCGGTGATTGGAGAGGTGAATAGACCTAATACATATACAATTACAAATGAAAAAGTAAATGTGTTGGAGGCATTGGCTCTTGCTGGAGATTTGACCATTTATGGGAAAAGAAATAACGTAAAATTGATGAGAGAATCTTCTGATGGGAAGAGAGAAGTTGTTGAGATTGATTTGACGGATAAAAACTTGATTAATTCACCATATTTCTATTTACAACAGAATGACGTGTTATATGTAGAGCCTAATAAAACGAGGATGAGAAATAGTCGATATAGTGCTTTGACAGGTCAAATACTTTCGGGTGTTTCTGTTTTGGTTTCTGTTGCTAGTTTGGTGGTGACATTGACAAAATAATCTTGATTATGGAGCAAAAAACAGATAAATATAAGACATATGGAGCTGATGAAGAAATAGATCTAAAAGAGTATCTTTTTTATTTCCTTGCACATTGGAAAGTTTTCATTATCTCTATTGCTGTTTGCTTGATTATAGCATTGACTTATATATATTGTAAAATGCCTGTTTATCAAGTTAGCTCGACTATAATGGTCCGTGATGAAAAACGAGGAGGTGATTTTATGACTGAACTTTCTGTATTCGATGGTATCAATGTAAATACAAATACCAATACAGATAATGAGGTGGAGGTGTTACGTTCAAAAACGTTGATTAAAAACGTTATCTATTCAACACAAATGTATAAGAACTATGTGGGAAAGAAACTATTTAAATCGGTTGACTTGTTTAGTAATTCCCCTGTTTATTTGGCAGATTCTTTGTTTGATGTGATGAATTTAAAATCTTCTTATTCGATACATCTTAATGTAAAGTCGGATTCGGAGTTTAGAGTTTGTGTTTCTCATTTGAATGAAGATATTTTAGATTCTACATACACATCCTGTCCAATGGCAATACCTACGCCTGATGGACTATTAGAATTGCAATGTTCTAGTTTGCATGATATGATGGATTTTAAAGAATATGAGATAACAATTACTCCGCCTTTTTATTTGGCTCGTACATATTTGAAAAATTTAAAGATCTATACAGCTAGTAAAAATTCATCAATCGTTAATTTGAAATTTAATACTACGAATGAGGATCGCGGTATTTTGTTCTTAAATTCTTTGATTACTTTATACAATGCCTCTGCTATTGAGGAAAAAAATGAAGTAGCTGCAAAAACGGCAGATTTTATTAATGAGCGTGTATTAATGTTGTCTAAAGAGTTAGGTTCCACAGAAAAAGATTTGGAAAAATACAAGAAAAAAGAAGGCTTGACTGACTTAACCACAAATGCTCAATTATATGTACAACAGGGTGCTGAATATGAACAGAAACGTGTTGAAAATGAAACACAATTAAATTTAGTACGTTCTTTAAAGGATTATTTGAAAGTAGAGGGTAATAGAGGCTCTGTTATTCCTGCGAATGTTGGTTTGTCTGATGCTGGATTGGTGAACCAGATAAAATTGTATAATGATTTATTGTTAGCTCGTAATAGACTTATGAGATCAACATCAGAAAATAATCCTGTTGTTTTACAGCAAACATCTCAAATAGAAGGATTGTACGATAATATTCAATTGTTGGTTTTGAATACGGAAGAAGGTTTGAAAATTACACAAGGGGATTTGAACAAACAATATAATAAGTATCGTGGACTGATTTATAATATACCTACACAAGAACGTCTGTCTGTGGAAATAGAACGGGAACGTCAGATCCAACAACAATTGTTTTTAATGCTTTTACAAAAAAGAGAAGAAAATGCATTGACAATGGCTGCTACTATAAATAAAGCAAAATTGGTAGAGGAGTGTATGGCGGAACCCAATCCGATAGCTCCTAAAAAAAGTCTTATTTTCCTTCTTTCCTTTTTGTTTGCTATAATTGTTGCTGCTATAATTGTTCTATTAAGGAAATATTTCAATGTCGAAATTACTGATTCTTCGGAGTTGGAACGTGATGGTTTGACACAATTGCCAGTTCTTGTTGATTTGCCTTTGTTTGATAAAAACATGACAGAAAGGTTAGAACAACATAAATTAGAATCTTTTAGACATTTGCGTACGAATATACAGTTTATGTTAAAAGAAAAATCAAACAAGGTAATTCTATTTACAAGTTTTGTTCCTAATGAGGGAAAAACATTTGTTTCAGCAAATACTGCCATTTCATTAGCCTCTCTTGGGAAAAAAGTTATAGTTGTTGGTGCTGATATTCGTAACCCTGAATTGATGGATTTCTTTGGTGAAAATAAAAAAAGAGGATTGTCATCGTACCTTTCTTCTGATGAAGTAACAATTGATTCGATGATAGAATCCACAACATATAAGAATTTGGATTTTATTACAGCAGGAATGGTCCCTCCTAATCCTACGGAATTGTTATCATTGCCTAAGTGGGATTGCTTGATAGATGAATTGAAGAAAAAATACGATTATATTTTAATTGATTCGGCTCCTGTAGCTATTGTTTCTGATACTTTGGTTTTAGGTCGTGTGGCCGATTTAACATTATTCATTTTCCGCGCAAATTCATCCAATAAAAATTGGTTTAAAAACATCAATAAGCTTGCCGAAACAGGTCGTTTGAATAATGTTGCAATAGCAGTTAATTGTGTTCAATATAAAACTAACGCTATGAAATATGGCGAAAAAAGTTATGACTATGGTTACGGTTATGGCTATGGATATGGTTACGGAAACTATTATGGTGGTGGAAAAACTAAATCTGAAAAAAAATAGGTTAATGCACCTACTTTTTGTAATTTTGCAATCTGAAATGTGATATTTACTATACTTTGATTGTTTCATTCAAATTTGAATAAAGTGAAACGTCTTGTATATGAATAAATTAATTGTGGAATTGATTTGATTCCCTTCAATAAATTGTCATAGTAGTATGAGTGATCAACGTTACAATCTTCGTGGAGTGTCCGCTAGTAAAGAGGATGTCCATAACGCGATTAAAAACATCGACAAGGGTATATACCCTAAAGCTTTTTGTAAGATTATTCCTGATATTTTAGGAGGTGATCCTGAATATTGTAATATAATGCATGCTGATGGTGCTGGAACTAAATCATCATTGGCCTATTTGTATTGGAAAGAGACTGGTGATTTGTCTGTTTGGAAAGGTATCGCACAAGATGCGTTGATTATGAATATCGATGATTTGTTGTGTGTTGGAGCTACTGATAATATTTTAGTTTCTTCTACCATTGGAAGAAATAAATTATTAGTCCCAGGGGAGGTGATATCAGCTATTATTAATGGAACTGATGAACTGTTAGCAGAACTTCGTGAAATGGGTGTTGGTGTTTATGCTACAGGAGGTGAAACTGCAGATGTTGGTGATTTGGTTCGTACAATCATTGTTGATAGCACTGTTACATGTCGTATGAAACGTTCTGACGTAATTAATAATGCTAATATTCAACCGGGTGATGTTATTGTTGGTTTGGCTTCTTACGGACAAGCTACATACGAAAAGGAGTATAATGGTGGAATGGGTAGTAATGGTTTAACTTCTGCACGTCATGATGTATTTGCAAAATATTTGGCAAAGAAGTATCCAGAAAGTTTTGATGCTGCTGTCCCTGATGAGTTGGTTTATTCAGGTAATTTGAAATTGACAGATCCTGTTGAAAACTGCCCTGTGAATGCTGGTAAAATGGTATTGTCGCCCACTCGTACTTATGCACCTGTTATTAAGAAGATTTTAGATGAACTTCGTTCTTCTATTCATGGTATGATTCATTGTTCTGGAGGCGCACAGACGAAAGTGCTACATTTCGTTGAAAATGTAAAAATAACCAAAAACAATATGTTCCCTGTACCTCCATTGTTTAAGACTATTCAAGAACAATCAAAGACTGATTGGCAGGAGATGTATAAGGTGTTTAATATGGGACATCGTTTTGAAATCTATTTGCCGAAAGAAAAAGCAGAGGATGTAATTCGTATTTCGAAATCATTTGGTATCGATGCTCAAATTGTAGGTTTTGTTGAGAAATCAGATAAGACTCAACTTGTAATCGAAAGCGAGTTTGGCAGATTTGAGTACTAAGAGGATTTCTATCTATCGCTTGTGGTGATTGATAGAGTTTTGCAGACAAATTTTTATAGAAATTTAATTTAATAATAAAATAAAATGACAAACGTAGTAATTTTTGGAGCTCCAGGTTCTGGAAAGGGAACTCAGAGTGAAAACATCATCAAAAAGTATGGTTTCAAACACTTCTCAACGGGTGATATCTTGAGAAAGCAAATTGCTGATCAAACTGAATTGGGTAAGATTGCAAAAACTTTCATCGATGAAGGTAAATTGGTTACTGATGAATTGATCATCAATATGTTGGATGCAGAATTGTCTTCTGTAGCAGGTGCTAAAGGTGTTATTTTTGATGGTTTCCCACGTACATATGCTCAAGCTGAAGCTTTGAAAGTAATGTTGAACAAACGTGGTACTGACGTTTCTGTAATGTTAAACATCCAAGTAAACGAAGAAGAATTAATCAAGCGTCTTTTAGAGAGAGGTAAAACTTCTGGTCGTTCTGATGATAATTTGGAAACTATTACTAAAAGAATTAAAACTTATAATGAACAAACTACTCCAGTAATCGATTTCTACAAAAAAGAAGGTACTTGCGTAGATATCAAGGGTGTTGGTACTATTGATGAAATTTTTGCTTCTATTTCTAAAGCAATTGATGCAGTAAATAAATAATATTTTATTTTAGATAGACTAAAAGGTGATGCTTCGGTATCACCTTTTTTGTTAAGCGAAAAATTAAGAGATAAATGTTAAATTATTTATTATAAGGATGATTGTAATTTGGACTTTTAGGGGAGTATATTATTATTTAATAAGAATTTTGGCAGCTGGGGTTCCGATAAATTTTATGTTCTTGTTGGATGTTTTTTTTATACTGTCTCCAATTCTTCTCTTTCTTCATTTGAATTTTAGAAAAATTTCCTATGATTTTTCTCTTCAATAGCTTAATAATACTAATTTTGTAGTATTAAAAAATATTAAAATTTATAAGTTATGTTTTTTCATGTATATGGTGTCAATGCTTTGGCTCAATGGGGTATGATGCTTGCTGTTTTGGTAGGTCTTATTCTCCTCAACGAGTTTTCTCGTCGTTCTAAAACAGGTGGAATCATCACCTTTTTTCTTGTTCCGTTAATCCTAACGGCTTATTTTATTACTCTAAAAGTTGCATCTTCCATGGGTGCTACATGGGCAATCGAAAATCAAACAATGGTCTATATGAATGGTTGGTTTCATTATGCGAAACTTTATGCATCTCTATGTGGTTGTATCGGTTTTATGATGATCAAATACGAGTGGGGTATTGGTGCTAAACATTGGTTCAAACCTTTTCCATTTATCATTGTTGCTATTAACATTCTTATCGCTGTTTGCTCTGACTTTGAGTCGGCTATCAAAGGATGGAATTGCTGGTGGTTCTCAAGTGAGAACATTTGGCTATTTGGTGGATGGCATAATGTTATGAATGGTATTGCTGGAATCTTCAATATTTTGTGTATGACCGCATGGTGGTCTGTTTATCCTTCCAAAGATCGCAAAGATATGGTTTGGGCAGATATGACATGGGTTTATATTGTGGTTTATGATATTTGGAACTTTGCTTATACCTACAACTGTCTTCCAACTCACACTTGGTTCTGTGGTATTGCACTTCTTCTTGCTCCAACAGTTGCAGGTCTTTGCTGGAATCGTGGCGGCTGGATTCAAAATCGTGCGAATACTCTTTGTATTTGGTGTATGTTCGCACAAGTATGGCCTCTTTTCCAGGAGACGCTTCCTGATGGAACATCAAAATTTGCATGGGCAGTTCTTCCAACTACCTATGCCGATGGTACTCTTAATGGCATTGTAGAGGGAGGTACAGCCAATGCTAATCCTACAGCTATGATTGTGATCAGTGCTCTTGCTCTCATTACAAATATCCTTGTGTTTAGTTATATAATGTATCAGTCAAAAAAACGTCACATCAATCCTTATAAGGAGGATGTTTTTGTTAATCAAAAATACTATAAGGATGCTATTGCTCGTGTTGAGTTCAATAATAAGTAAGTTTCGCATACAACGTAAAACGTAGGGAGAAATTTGGAAATCCCTCATCAAAATTTAATTAAGCCCTTTATTTGGCGATTTGCTAATTAGAGGGCTTTCTTTTTTATTTTATCAGACTTGGGTGTACGGATGTGCCAATTATGATTTCTTTTTATTTGGTGTCCGCTAAACATTTTTGCACCGGCAAAAAATTAGGCTGAATCTTCCTTGCGGAGGTTCAGCCTTTTCGTTTAATTTGTTTTCACCACAAAAA
>JAKSLB010000120.1 GCA_024401435.1 Paludibacteraceae bacterium
GCTATGCATATTTGAATAGTGTCGCTCTATGAGTGCTTGAATCTTACGCACATATATAGTAAGAGCTTGAAATGAAGAGATTTTTGATTTTAATAATTATGAATCTCTTTTTTGCATATAATAATTACCATGTTTGGATGAGGCATAAAGCACTACAATAGCGATGATAGATGCGTGTAACGATGATGGAGAACTATATAGATTTATTACACTGTATAAAGTAAAATATTAAAATATATTCGTTTGCAGAAATATGTAATTGGAGGCATTTATGAAGAGAAAGGTCGCTCTTTTTGCGAATGGTTGGAACGGAGAGAATCTTGATGAATTTATAGTAGGATTTAATGAGTATTTTGCTAATGCAGAAGTAGATCTTTTTGTTTTTACTTCATATATGTTGACAGATCAATCTTTAGCAATGTGTAATGCAGAAGATTCAATTTATGATCTTCCAGATTACTCAATCTTTGATGCTGCCATTGTATTTGGCGCAGGTATGCATTCTGAGTTGCTTGCTGATTTGACACAGAAATGTCAAGAAGCTGATGTGCCAGTAATAATACAAGGAAATGACATTCCTGGAATATCTTCAGTTACCATAGACAACATCATTGGTATGAAGGAATTATGTGATCATTTGATAGAAGAACATAATGTTTCTAATGTTGTTTATATAGCCGGAGATAAAGATAATCCTGACTCTAACTGCAGGATGCAGGCGTTAAGAGAGTCTCTAGAAGCACATGGACATAGATTAAATAAGGAAGATATCATCTATGCTAACTGGAATGATAGGTTGATTTTTAATTATATGGATGAGACATATCGAGAAGGAAAAAAGAAATTACCAGATGCATTTGTATGTGCAAATGATCAGATGGCATTGTCAACACTATCTTTTTTTAAACAGATGGGCATAAAATTGCCTGAGGAGGTAATAGTAACAGGCTTTGATAACTTAAGTGCTGGACGAGTATTTATTCCATCACTTACAACTGTTGACCAGTGTTTTAAAGAACAAGGTATGGAGTGTGCTAAGTTTATAGATGAAGCATCAGACAACAAAAAGTTGGTAAAAAAAATCATACTACCATCGATTGTAGTCCCGGCAGAAAGCTGTGGATGTATTGGTTGTGGAAATGAGACAGCATTAAGAGAGGATATTATATGTAATCATTGGAGCAACCGTTTTATTGTTGAATCCTTACATGCAAGAGAAGATGAACTAAGTTCATGTATTTTATCAAATAAAAAATTTGAAGATATTCACAAAAACATGAATGAGAATTTTCTTGTAACCGTAGGACAAGAGACTGAAGATTTTCATATCTATGTTAATCCACAATACAAAAAACTTGAATTTGCTAATCTACCAGATGATGAGATTATAGGTCCGTATTTTGAACCTGTCATGGAAGTTATTGCAGCTAGAACAAATGGAGTGGTCTATGATATACCAACTCTTGACACAAAGAATCTTTTCCTTGGCTATGATGAAACAAATGGAGGAAAAACATATGTATTCACATCGTTAATAACAGATAATTACGTTTGTGGATACATGGTGATGGGATACAAAAAGGATTCTTTTGAAAATAAGCCAAATGTTAAATTCAAGGGTTGTTTGAGAACAACATTTACACGATTCCAAAGAATAATCTGGGATTACTATCAAACAATTAAAATCAAAGAACAGGCAGACATATTTTTGCTACAAACAGTTGAAGCTTTAGCCTCTGCTGTTGATGCAAAAGATTCCTATACAAATGGTCATTCTGAGAGAGTTGCAAAGTATGCCAGATATATAGCGGAAATCGCGGGGATGTCTGAAGAGGAATGTGATGAAATATATTTGGCGGGAGTACTGCACGATGTTGGAAAGATTGGTATAAACGACAGTATTCTCAACAAAAAAGGTAAATTAACTGATGATGAATTTGCAACTATAAAACAGCACCCTGTATATGGATATGACATTTTGTCGAATATTCATATGTCGCATGCACTTAGTATGGGAGCGAGACATCACCATGAAAGGTATGATGGAAAAGGTTATCCAGACGGATTGAAAGGGGAAGATATTCCACAGATTGCAAGGATTATTGCTGTAGCAGATGCATATGATGCAATGACTTCTAAACGAAGCTATAGTGACGTTATTCCACAAATGCAGGTTCGTGAAGAACTACTAAAAGGAATGGGTACACAATTTGATCCACAGTATGCAAAGATTATGATACATTTGTTGGACAAAGACGAAGAATACAAAATGAAAGAGAAGCAAAGTGAA
>JAKSLB010000121.1 GCA_024401435.1 Paludibacteraceae bacterium
AGAGAAATTTTTCAGGTCTCTCAAATTAGTTTTTAATTAAATTTAAACAATTTCTAATATTCAAGTTGTAGGATTAAAATGAAAAGGCTTTTATTTTTAGTATTTAGTGTTATTTGTTTTTTGCAAGTGAATGCGGAAGATAATACATGGCTCCGCTTAAAACAATATCTGTTGAAATCGACAAAAGTAAATGATTTTGACGGGTCTGTGTTTGTTGTTGAAGGTAAGTTAAAGGAGTATCCTAATGGGGCATTACTTTTGAACGGAAAAGATGTAGTACTGAATAAAAAAGATTCTATACCTTATTCCGTCTATTCGGAATTTGTCGAAGCAAATGCGGAAAAATCGTTTCTTATTCAAGATGATGGAAAAGATCTTATAGGATTTTCAACCACGGATATCATTCCTGCAAAATCGGGAACATATTATTATCCTATTTGTTATAGAAATAGAATGCCTCATATTTATGAGTTTGTCCTTTTAAGTACGGGAAATTATTCGACATTTATTTCTTTAATGTGCTATGATGAATCTAAAGGTCGGTTAAAATCAGATGTTTTACTCTTTGACTCTAGACTCACAATTGATTTTTCTGAATTTGATAATTTGGGGAAATGTAGAGCACTACTCGCCGATGAAAGTATTTCTCAAACATTGTCTATTAGTAATGGTATGATAACACAAACTTACGGAAGACAATGTGGACCTGAAGAATTGCCTTGTGATGGTTTAACTACAGGATTTAGAAAAGTTCTGTTCAATGAAGAAAGAGAATTCTATGAGGTTGTTTGGGATACAGAAAATGAGTATACTAATTCCGCTTCCGGAGATTCTATTTTAGTACATAGCGCAATGGCGTACAATTGTGTCATAAACGATAAAGATGGTTATACAAATGTTCGTGAGCATGCATCTACGGAATCTCCCGTTTTGTATAAAATTAATAAAGATGAGGTTTTTGTGGTGAGTAATAAAGAAAGAAATGGATGGTATCGTGTTATCAAATATGGAGATAAATGTAGTGGGTGGATTCATAAGTCGCGTGTTTCTATTTTAAGTAAAGCTTTGGACTTTTTTGAAGAGGGCAAAACAGAAGATCCTTTTGAAGAGTATTACTGGTGGACATTTTGATTGATTATAATACCGCCACTTTTTCGAACCATTCGCTAAGTTAAGGAAATAAAACTTAATTTAGCATGAATGAAGCGTCCATCCCTTAGTCGGTTTCGTCCCGATTCCTGCACTCTCCGTCGATTCCATTTGTAGAGCGTTCCGAAGTTTTGTAAATAGGGACGATGTTTAAGATGGAGATGATGTAGAGCGGCGTTCAGCTCGGATTCTTCCGATCATTCGGATTGCATCGAATAAGGTCTCATTAATTGCTTCGTCAATGGGAAAAGTGAAATATATGCATGGACGAAACTCCTATGGGATGAGGGTTCCTTGTGATGGCGAATGCAGTGTCGGTGTCAACGAAGCAGCTGTGTTAGTGAACATCCTCTCATTCCACCTCTCCGTTTTTGATGTCATAAATTTTCTCCATCCAACAAAATAATCTTATTTTTGTAACTAAATCAATTCGAAAATATATGGACGGAAAGAAAATGAAAAAGATACCCTACGGAATGGGGAACTTTGCGGATATCATCCTCGACAACTACTACTATGTTGACAAAACAAGGTATATCGCGGAGGTGGAGCAGTCTGCCCGCTTCTTTTTCTTCATTCGTCCGCGCCGTTTCGGCAAGAGCCTCTTCCTCTCCATGTTGGAGAACTATTATGACATAAACCGAAAGGAAAAGTTCGATGTCCTCTTTGGTGACCTCTGGATCGGTCAGCACCCCACGGAACAGCGTAACAGTTATGCGGTGTTGAAACTGAATTTCTCATGCATCACAGCTGATTTGGATAGATGCGAGGAGAATTTCAACACATACTGTCGTGAAGTTTTCGTAAAATTCTGCGACTCCTATAAAAATGTCTTGCCAGAAGGAACATCAAAGTTGATGAGAGAAGATAATAGTGCGACAGAAAACTTTATACGTTTAGTAAATATCTGTTCGTCAAAAAATATTCAGCTTTATCTCCTCATCGATGAATACGACAACTTCACCAACACGGTGCTGAGTGACGTTGCCTCGTTGAATAAATATGAGAGCATAACTCACAAGGATGGATTCTATCGAAACTTCTTTGCGACACTGAAAGCAGCCACCGATTCGTGCCTGAAGAAAATCTTCATCACGGGAGTCAGTCCGGTGACGCTTGACGACCTCACTTC
>JAKSLB010000122.1 GCA_024401435.1 Paludibacteraceae bacterium
TTTATTACAACTCCAAAACAGGTGAGCGCAGACACGCAAAGTTCCCAACCTGTGCCAAAAATGATGTGAATTATGACGGCAGCATAAAATCATTCCTGTACCTTTTGAACAATGACTGCTGTGTTTCCATTGATAAGACGAGCAGGTTCCTTTACGACCTGACAGGTGGAAAGCTAAAGATCTCAAAGGGCATGATCAATGGACTTGCCAAGAAATTTTCCCAAAAAACAAAACAGGAAAGAGACGAACTTATCGCCCGGATATTGTCTGCACCTGTCACGCACACGGACTTTACAAATGCACGCATCAATGGTGAAAATGCATATGTACTGGTCTGTGCCACACCTGCCGGCGAGCTGGCGTTCTATTCCTGTGACAAGAAAGGACATGAAGGAATAAAAGGGACACTGATCGAAGATTATCAGGGAATCCTAGTCCATGACCATGATATTACCTTTTATAAATACGGAGCCAATCATCAGGAATGTCTTGCACACATACTCCGCTATCTAAAGGACAGTATCGAAAACGAACCTGACCGGACATGGAATGTCCAGATGCGGGAGCTGATTCAGGAAATGATTCATTATCGGAATCGTCTTCCGGAAGGTGCCGAAGTAAATGAACACGAAGTGGCCGTGTATGAAGAACGATACAGAGCTATTTTGCAGAAAGCAAAAGAAGAATACGAATATATCCCGGCATCGGATTACTATAAAGATGGATATAACCTGTATCAGAGAATGGATAAATATATGGAAAACCATCTGCTGTTTCTTCATGATATGCGGGTGCCAACCTCGAATAACGAAGCAGAGCGAGATCTGCGCAAGTATAAAAGAAAACAGAAACAGGCTGTGTCGTTTCGTAGCAAAGAAAACCACAAGTATCTATGTGACTGCATGAGCCTGCTAATTATGATGCGAAAAAATAATGACAACATTTATGACAGAGTGTCCATGATACTTGATTAAAGAAATCCCTATGGATTTAACTTATTTATAGTCTATACCATAGGGTTTATTCATGCAAGGCTACCTGTGAACAGTAACCAAAAATATTTAAATTGGATGTATAGATGTAGTTTTTTATATATGTATAAAAAATGACTATTTTTTATGATAAAATATGATTTTTTATTGCACGTTGGACATAAGACAGTTGTTTTTTGTATATGTACAAAAAATTGACGTTTTAATGGACATATATAATTTTTGAATTATATATGTCCAAATTTTTCAAATTTCCATGAATTTGTGATAAAAATTATGTATTTTTGGATATATGCAGAAATTAATGCCTATATGTAAAACTAATGACATTGATGTATGAACAGTAGCCTTCTACTTATTTATTCAGCTTTACGTCCAATTATTTGGAACACCTTGTTGGCATATGTAAGAACCACAAAAGCTATCACACTGTCAATAGGCCACATTATCAGATTTTTTAATGCTCTTGCTGGCAGAAGTACTGAAAAAGCATCTCCATAAAGCATACTGAGCCAAAGTGTATTGAATCCGCAATTTACAATCAGCTTAATCAAAAAGTCAGCCAAAAGTATCCACTTAATACTTATAGGCTTTTTGTATAGTATGGTTCCATAAATTACACTTGCAAGCATTGCATTGAAAGTGAATCCAAAGAAAAACGTTCCGGTAGGCTTGACAATAAATTTCAAAATATCAAGTATACCACCAAATATTGCACCTATAAATGGCCCAAACAGAATGTCAACAAACCTGTTTGGCAAAGATGAAAAACCAATTCTTATGTATGGTCCTACCTCAATACTCGCGACAAACCCAAGCACAACCGCCAGAGCCGCCAGCATACCTAAGAGTGCAATGTTTTTTGGAGCCTTAAGCTCTTTCATGGAGTTTAGATACATTTCTTTAATTTTTTTCATTAAAAAGACCTCCCTTCAGCAGTAATTCCATAAAGCATACACTATAAGTGTATGCTTACAATCTACATACATAAAGGAGGCACATAAAATCTAGTCCAATATGTAGCAGTGGGATGCGAACCCTGTACCGCGAGCTAGTACAACGTTGTACTAGACCTCTTCGTCCATGTGTCAACTCCCCGTACACACGGCACTTAACGCAACAGAATTCTACTCTGCTAATGTTTTAATATAATAAAATGTATAAATAAATAATACCAAAAATATACATCTATTTGCAAGTAATATTTGTCACAAATTTTCCGTTTTTAGCTTAACCCATTACTGTTCACGCAATAGCGTGAACAGTAAC
>JAKSLB010000123.1 GCA_024401435.1 Paludibacteraceae bacterium
ATCTATCATTTTACAAAAAAAGAAGAACAATTACTATTGTTCTTCCGATAATACGAGCTAGCGGTAAATCATTTTTTATGAATTCCTTTATATCCTTACTCTGATTTTCTGATGTATGTTATCCAGCCTCTAATTATTCCCTTTTTGACTACAATAAATACACCTAACGCAATCATTGCAGCAGCGCCAATACTGACCCATATAGGACTATGTCCTACTGAAAAATAGAATACAAACTTAGTCACGTCATCATCAGCCAGCCCATTACTCATCATCCCAAATGTATTCAAAATGGGGATGATTACCCACGCTAGTAATGAAAACAAAGGTGCTACGGATACCACAAACGAAATAGCTTTATAAAATTCATTCTTTATCTTCTCACTATAGGTCAATGCATAGATGTACGACAACAATATCGGAAGTAATGCTCCATTTACATTTACCCAGAGATATTTATTAATTGTAAACGTTCCGCCAACCCAACTTGTATGCGCGTGAATAATACTATACTCTGTGATAGTCGCCCCGGCTGAAACCGCTACTATTAAATGCCCCAATTCATGAAATGCAATATACAAAATCATTCCAATGACAAATGCCGAAAATATTTTCACCGCACGTCTTAATCTATTCTTCATACCATCACCTCTTTCTAATTTGAAGTAGTGATATTGATTTCATAGCACTGAACCCACTCGCCATCTTTTCCGGTAAATACAAATCCGTCAAACGAACCATCTTCCGCGGCTTCAATTTGATTGCCTTCCGGCAATAATCGATTAACCTCCTCACATAAAGAATATACATCGAAAAAATAATCGCTTTCTATTCTGTAGGTACCCTTTTCATCTAATTCAAATACTAATTCACTGTCTACAACATCACCGGTTACAAAAGTCACAACATCACCGCTTGGGGCAATTATTTTGACCATAGTGAGGAATGAATATTCCCCATCCATGCTTCCCCACTTAACCTTGAGAATACAATTGTTACTATTCTCATTAATGAACTCCACGCCTGAATGATTAATCTCAGGAATACCATCAATGACTGATATTTCATCCGTATATGACAGCTTCATTACAGATTGAATTTTTTTGCCATTAAATCCCAGATATCCAAATACCACAGTTAATCCGACAATAACGATTATGCCAATAATAAACAATGCTGTTTTACATTTCTTCATCTTCTTTTTCGATCTCCTTTTGCAACATCAAAAGTGCATCATTCATTTTGTCGGTCTGCTTTTTCTCGATACAATACTTAATGAGTGAAGCTATCAAATACACCACAACAAAAAGTGCAATTACGAAAACAATGTTTCGCTTGATATTATCTCTCACACTGCCAAGATGCAGATTCGCGGTGATAGTTATTGCTGCATAGGAAGGCATAAATATGAGCTTTTTAATCCAATACGGAATGACAGCCCATTTACGCAATCCTGATATAGACATTTCTATCGTTGAAATAATAGTCAGGCATAAAAACATCCATGCCAGGATAAAAATATTTCTAGGTGCAATGTTTCCGTCTATGCAATATGTCCCAACCGCCAAAATGATAACGCATATTGAGAAGCCCAATAATAATCTCGCCGAGGACTTAAAAAATGATGAAATTATTTTATCCATTATTTTTTATCCTCCTTCATACACAAAGCCTTCTTCAGAACACTCACATAATTTTTGGATACAACTAAGTGTTCACTGTTTTTTAATTCAAGAATTAATCTACGCCCTTCTTCCGGCTTGATATTTTTGATGGCTCTCAAGTTAACAACTGCAGATTTAGAAATTCTTATGAAATGATGGTTTTTATATGAATATTCCAATTCATATAGCGTGTTTTTTACTCTGATAACCGACTGCTCAAGATAAGCAAATACATTGCCCTCCAAGGCCTCAAAATACAGCACCTTGGTCAACGCAACCTGACAACTGTCGCCATTATCCTTTTCGCCAATGATTTGCTTGATTGAGCTATGTATTCCGGATATTATGTTTTCCACTTCTTCATCACGTTCTCTGCATCGAATGGTGACTTCAGTTTCTTGTACATCGCTATTTGTTTTGACAAATAATTTCATATCGAACTCCTAAATCATATTGCAAATTCTATGTTCTTTCTTATGCATTATCAATTAATTCGAAATAAGATGGACATATTTATCAATAAAAAGGACA
>JAKSLB010000124.1 GCA_024401435.1 Paludibacteraceae bacterium
TGTTACGAATATTTAATCATGGGAGATATCAGTACATCCACAGCAGTAGAATCCTTTAAAAAATCAGATGCGAAGGTTTTAGTTTACCAATGTATCAATGACACTGTTGTTCCTAAAAAGTATGGATATGATATTTGGAAACGAGAATTTGCAGCTAACGATCGTTTCGAATTTCATCTCCTAACAGATCATGAGGAAGAAGGTTGTCACTCACAGATGTTAAACTCAAAAGACTTCATAAAATGGCAAGAGTCTTTCGATGATGAATCTGGATATACAGAATGGTTCGAAAATCTAGACTATGATTATCAAAAAGAACCAGAACGATTTGTTAAAGAAAAAAATGCATTCTTAGAAGCACATTTAGATCGCAAAAAATGGGCAAATCGTGCAGACAAAGAAATGTTCCAGTATGAGATTGATTTTTTAGGGACGGTTCTTTTGCCATAACAATGTCATTAAGTTAAGCTTCACGCTTAACATTGTACCTTGAAAATTTAATAAAGATTTTGAAAAAAAGCTTGACAATAGCGGTCAAAAATGTTGCCGCCGCCTTGAATACTATTTTCAAGGAGGAACATTTGATGGCTATTATCGATGTTAAAAAAATTTTGATGGATGAGATTCAAAAACTTACTTCTCGTAAAGATGATTTTGTCAAAAATCCTGGCAAAGATTTCTCTAGAAAAAGAAAAATTTCTTTTTCGGATGTCATTTCAAACTTGATTTCTATGGAAGCTGGTTCCATTCGAAGTGAATTGCTTGAATATTTCTCGTTTTCTTCTGATTCACCAACAACCTCAGCTTTCATTCAACAGCGGGATAAGGTATCTCAGAATGCTTTTGAAGCGTTATTCTATTCATTTACAGATGCTATTTATCCTGCCGATGAGTCTGGGGCATATCACTTTTTTGCTGTAGACGGTTCTAAAGTAAATATCCCAATGATAATTGATTCTGATGAAGATTACACATACTTTTCTAGAGAAGATCAATGCTCATTTAGTCAGATTCATGTTGATGCTATTTATGACTTGGACAATCTCCTTTACAAAGGAATATCCTTTTGCCCGCGAAAGCAGAACAATGAACGAGAAGCATTTCACTCAATGCTGGATAAACTTTCGTTTCCTCAAAAATCAGTATTTATTTTTGATAGAGGATATGAAGGATATGCTTTAATGGCACACATTTCAAGTCAAAATCAATACTTTGTTATCAGAGCTAAAGACCGGAAATCTGGCGGTATCATAAATGGTATTCCAACGCCGGACACTGAACAGTATGACTTTATATATGACAAAATCTTTGTTCACCGTATGAAAAAGGCTTACAAAGAACATCCTGAACGATATCATGCTACGCATAGGACTAAATCACCTTATTTTCTCAATAGTGAAACTAAGGAATATCAAATGAGCTTTAGAGTTTGTAGATTTAAGCTTGATAATGGTTCATATGAATGTCTGTTAACAAATCTTCCTCCGGAAGAATTTAACCTAAATGCTCTAAAAGAGATATATCATATGCGTTGGGGCATAGAAACATCTTTCAGATATTTAAAATATACCGTAGGATTAAATGATTTTCACACGAAAAAAGAAGAAGGTATCAAGCAGGAACTATGGGCTAGATTAATCATGTTTAATTTCTGCTCGAAAATCAGCAAGATTGTTCCTCATAAAGAAAAGACAGAGAAGTATGAATGGACGATTAATTTCACAAATCTAGCATTACTTTGTAGAAAAGTATTGATACTAGGCAGTGAACAAATACCAGCGATTGAAGTTTTGATTTCGAAGGTTATTTCTCCAGTGCGACCCGAGAGAAACAACCCACGAAATAAAAAACGACGACGCCCCTCTTCCTTCAATTACAAGAGACGATAGTCATCTTAAATAATATCGATAAATCAGGCAGATGGCAATCTGTCTTTTTGTAGTGCAATAAAATATTTTCATGCAGCAAACGTAATCCAAAATCTTTATTAAATTTTCAAGGTACTTGTTGTTAGGTAACTAACTTAATGACATTGTTTTGCCACGGTCATGTGTACTTTGGTTCAAATGTGAGCCAAAAGACGATCCCCAATGCAACTATCGTTCCGGCCTACATGCGCAGGCAATTCCAAGTCCATCTGGGCCTATGTGACATGACACACCCATT
>JAKSLB010000125.1 GCA_024401435.1 Paludibacteraceae bacterium
CCAGTTAAAAGTAAATTTGTGTTTCCTATTAAATTTAGGGCGAGTGATACGATAAAGAGTATGTAAAAAAACAAGTTCAAAAACGTCAAAGGCGTTGAAAGCAACACCACGGATGACACCAAGAAACTATTAGAGTCTTTGTGAAATGTACAAACTGGTTTTTAGTGAAGAGTCTTTGGGCGGGCCTTGTGTCCGCCCCATTTTTTTTGTGTGGGGTTGCAAACAATGTTTTTCGCACCAATCGTCGGCAACGGCGGTGCCCGCCCTGGTGATTTGTGCACCTCTGGTGAAATTCCCGCCCATTTTTGTGGACCGTTGTGCCCGCCCTGGTGAATACATCGCCAAACCGTCGTTTTCATGGCCACCACCACCGATGTTACACCAACAAATCATCGTTTTTCACGGCCATTACATTTAATGAAACACCCGCAAATCGTCGGACACGGGTTGGGGCAATCCCATGTTGGGGCAATCCCTTGTGCCTGCCCTGGTGAATAACATCGCAAACCGTCGGTTCAACGGAAAACGCCCATGGGGGAGCATAAAATGCCGTGTGTGGGTACATCACTGGGGGTGGGCATAAAGCGCCACCCTTTTTTGCATTTGTATTTTTGCACTTCTAATTTGAACTTAGGTGCTTCTTAATGGATATTTTCGTTTCCTTGCTTGCACATCTACAAATTTTTCTATAATTTTCCACTGATTATCGGTGAGATTTGTTGGGTAATTGTTCATTTTCTTTGTTTTTTTTGTCACTATAAAGATACGGAAAATTATCCACTTATCAAACTGATAATCAATATTTTATTAAGGTAATTTGACTCTTTTTTTTAGTCTTATATAAAAGATTTTAAACTAAATTTAAACAAATTCTTAAGGTCATATACAAAATTATATCGAATTATAGAGTATTACGAATAAGCTATAGGTATATGCTAAAAAATATTGCTTTTATTCTATGTGGATTGTATTCCATTTTTGCAGTGTCGTCTTGTTCTGAATTAGCGACAAAGAATGCCGAAGGCACATCCGATAGCTCCAAGATAAAGGAGGTAAGAGTTTATTCCATTCAATGGAAATCTACAAAGGGCCTCTTCGGATTCCTTGACAAACGCGAGTTGGGGAAAGGTGATCTATCGACTGTTGTCAAGTATGACGACAAAGGTAATAAGACGGAAGAGTCTAAATTTGGTCCATCCAATCACTTGGTGTTTAAAACGCTTTCCAAGTACGACGACCAAGATAATAAGGTTGAAGAGTGTCGCCTTGATTCTGTTGGTACGCTTGTGTCTAAATGGATTTACAAGTACGACGATAAGGGCAATAGGATTGAAGGATGTATGGTTGGTTTAGACGGACAGTCAACCCTTAGATATGTTTTTAAATATGACGAAAAGGGAAATCAAGTGGCTGTGCGTCAATACAATTCTGACGGGACTATATCAGGTGGCCTAAATTACAAGTATGACGACAAAGGGAATATGGTTGAACAATCTAATCCTTATGGAGTTGTAAATAAGACAATCAAGTATGATGATAAAGGTAATATACTTGAAGAACGCCTCTATTATTCGGACGGAACGTTGAAAGCGACCGACACTTACAAGTATGATGCTAATGGAAATAAACTTGAAATGTGTAGGTTATGCAAAGAAGGTTCTATGGGAAAGGAAGCTTACAAGTATGATGACATGGGAAATAAAACGGAAGAGTGCAGCTATTCAAATGAGAAATTAAATACGAAATACACCTACCAATACGACGATAAGGGAAATAAGATAGAAATGTGTAAATCCACCGGAACTATGTTCACCAAATTTACTTATAAATACGATGAAAGGGGAGATCTCATTGAAATGTGTCGATATAACTCAGACGGAAGTTTAGAAACCAAAGTCTCCTATGTGTACGATGAAAAAGGAAATAAGCAAAAGGAGGTTGAAGAAGAAAAGCATGGCATCTTTTTGACGGGAAATATCTGGGAATATGACTTTTATTGAGAATGATTGTGATCAATACTTTGAATATGTCTGGGGGGTGGGGTGTATTAAAATAAAAACTCCCAAACTATTGTCATTCAATAATTTGGGAGTGTAGGTTGTGGAGCTGGAGGGAGTCGAACCCTCGTCCAAACGAGGAACTAATATGCTTTCT
>JAKSLB010000126.1 GCA_024401435.1 Paludibacteraceae bacterium
GTTGCGTTTCCTTTGACCGAAAGATTGCCATTAAGGGTAGTACCATTGAGTACTGTAAGACCCTGTACGGTAGGGTTAGAATCCATACTTGCTTCATCGTCTGTAATCAGATATACGACATTATCAGAGTTTACTCTGTCGCCCAATGCTTCGTACTCCGCAAGGGTGAGTCGAACCATTTGTGAATAAAAAGTCCAACCACCGATTGTATAGATCAGTTCAATGTATTTACCGTCTGGCACTGAAAATCTATTTCCACCGTCCTCACAAAGTACTGTACCTGTACCGTCTTTTGCCATACAGAGCAACTTTGTACCAACTCCGCCCGATGGAGCGCCCGATTTGATTGTAATCGTACACCCATTGTTCAACTGAATCCTTGAATCTTTTTTGATTTCAATTGTTTCTGTACCGTCATAAACTGTTACACCCTGTAACTTGATAACAAGTTCTTCTTCATCGAGTCCCTTTGTAATCTGTTTTACGGATGCATTTTTAAGTTCGTTTGTTTCTGCATCCACAACAGGTAATCTGTCATTAGATGTGATTTCTGCAATATTTTCAAGTTGGGATTTTGTTTCATCTGAATTATAAATATCTACAAGTTCTGTATCTTCGGGTAATCTTGCCATTGCGTGTTCTCCTATGCTTTTATATTAAGTCGTTTGCCGTTTTTGGGCAACATTTGTACTCCTTGCACTTTCCTGTACAAACAGAGTTTTTCATTGTTAAACAACAATAACCATAAGGGTTTCCATTCCTTACGGTTACTATATGACCTTTTTCGTCCACGATGTTCTGTACAAAATGTTCGCAAGTAGTTTCGGGCTTATTCCTTTGGTTTTCTCCCACAACTGTTTTTTTCAGTGCAATATCCTGTGACTTCGCACTTTGGTACAAACAGATTATCACATACCCACGTCCATTCGTCCGAGATTTTTGACAGTTCGGTTTTCAGTTCTTTCATCAAATTACGATATTCCCAATATGCTCTGGTACAGGTTCTTTGGTGATACATTTCTACAAGATTTCTTAGGTTGCGTTTATCTACAACTTTTGTTTCCATTCCGAGAGGATAAAACATCGCTATGTCTTCTTTCGGTACTCCGTCTTTCTCCAAGTCCTCAATCAAATCAAGGAATCCGTCAATGAACTTGTCATAAGACAGTTTTGTTCGTGCGTTTTTACACATTGCGTTCGATACAGATTTTGGCATTACAATGTTGGTTTCGTTCCATTTGCAGTATCGTGTACTTTCCTGTAAACGTGTAGGGCTTCCACCTAAATGAGTGTACCACTCACGTATTACCCTTGCAGAATACCCAGAAATAACAATTTCGACATCCACAAACTCAAGTGTTCGTCCGTGTCCACTTACAATGCAATCTTTCGCACGTTTGATGTTTTTCTCTTTGTTATCAGTAGGGCTATTCCAACAAATCCCCGCCATTTCCCCGATTTTCTGTAATGGGTACTTTGTAGTTTCTTCAAGTATTTTTATCATTTATGTATTCCTTATAGTCTTTGCATTTGCCGTTGCATTTTTCAAAAAAATCTTTCAAAAGGCAGAAGCCACTATCACTTTCAATTGCGTATTCGTGGGTGTAGTTACCTATATCAAATACAGAATCGTCTACCCACCATTCACAGGTCTTTTCTTCACAGTTCATTCTCTATATCCCGTACTTTGCATTTGTAAATATTTTCGCAAGTTATACATCTTGAACACTTTTTTAGTTCTTCTATCTGCCTGTCTTGGTTTTTAATAGTTTTCTGTAATGGTTCTACGTTTTCGGCAATCCATACCATTAAGGCGGTAATATCTGTACTCATCGAATTAAGTTCGTGAGCCATATCTATAATTTCTTCATTTGACATTTCTCATCTCCCATTTATCAAAATTTATACAATCACCAACACAATCACAAAATATCTCTCCACCATTTTCAACTCTATACCACTTACAGTTACCGCAACATTTCATCTTCTCAATCTGTTGTTGCAATTGCAAAATAACTTCTGTCTGCTCGTTATTTATTTTAT
>JAKSLB010000127.1 GCA_024401435.1 Paludibacteraceae bacterium
TCAATGTTCTCAATAACCTTGTCAGCACTTAAAGCAGGTTCACTGCTTTTATCTGGCATATGAAGAAAATACAAATAGTAGAATACAATTTGATCGTTAGTTAATTCTGGATACTTTGAACATCCCAGATCAACCTCTTCGTCATTTTTAAGATCATTAATTTGTACACTTGCATCTGCATATTTGCTTATAACTCTGTTATACCAATTAGATGCGTCATGAGCTTGTGGATTAGCTCCTTCTTTTGTGAAGAATTTGACTTTGACGGATTCTATGTCTACATGAAGTTTGTCAGTGATGAAATTTTTAACATCTTCATCTTCGCTGAACAACAATGATAAGAAAGCGATTTTCCAGCAAAGTTTGTTGATGTAAAGAACTTTAGGTTTATATTCATCGCCTCCAATAGCGTTGTTGAAGAAATCAACATAATAGCTATTAAATCCGGAATCCCACAATCTATTATCTTCGCCACTGTAACAAGCTATTAGTGATGAAGGCAAATCGCCTTCTTTAATAGCGCCATTTTCAAGGCTATCCCCATCGGTAATGTCAACGCCATGCTCTCTTATATCATAAGTTATACTATATTGGTTGAATGGGAATGTCACTTTTATTCCCATAATATGAGCAAACAACAAGCTAATCGCTTCAAGTAGATTACTTTTACCAGAACCATTTAAGCCTATTAAAGAGATGTATCCAGTATTATCCTCAAAGGAAAAACTGGATTTTAGATTCTTATAATGATCTATGTGTATATTTCTAAGTTTCATAACTAATCGAAAATTATATGTTCGAAAGAAGAAAAAGCCTTTTCTTTGAGTAAAGGTATTTCTTTTTCATTTTGCTTTGCTGTTATATACATTCTATTCAATGTTGAAACAATTTGATTTTGTATTTCAATTGGAGGAACGACTATAGGGATTTTTCGTATCTTGTCTTGATTGACAATAGGAAGTGTCGTCTTTGATTGATCTGCTGTAGCAATGTCCCGATTGTAGTTCAGATAGTAATATACATATTCAGGGTTTATCTTACTGCTGTCAATTGTGAACCCTGTAATTTGCTGATTAGACGAAACAAATTCATCCTCAACAATACCAACTTTACCAACGGTTGATCCAATTCCAACAAATAAGATATCTCCCCGATGAAACACCCTCGCTTTCTTTTCGGTTATTGCCAAATCAGTTATTGTTCGTGATGAGCATGTAAGATATTTATCATTACCTAAATCTGCAGGAGTGAAAAATTTCACATCTCCATCAAAGTACTCAGGATGAGTTGTTGGTGGAGTGGTTCCGGTCGAAATTTGCACTATATATTTACCTAAACTATCAATATGGTATTTACTTTCTATCGAGAATGTTTCGGCAAATGCATCCCATCTTGTAGTTGTGTCTTTTAGACGAATGAATTGTAGCAAAGACTCATTGGTTTCAGTCTCTTTCTGCTTGATGCCTAGAATGTCAGAGATAACCTTATGGGATTTTTGAGATAAAGACAAAATATCCTCCTGTTTGTCTGAAGCAAGTTTTATGTGTTCATTATATTGATTCAGAATCCTCTCTTGCTCCTCTATGCTTGGCAAAGGAATCTGCTGATTTAGGAACGAATCAATATCAATACGCTTACGGTTTGTGGTACCGCTACTGCATTTGCGGGCAAACTCAACGAACTTGTCTGTAGTGGAAACAAGAACGAGAAATTGAGGAATGATTTTCTCTACATCTACATCAAACACAGGGAAGTCATTAGTCACAATGGCTCCTTCAAGTTCTAATGGTACGATACCATATGCACCATTTCGAGCATCAATCTTAGACATGATGAATTGTCCGGCATGGATGACATGTTGGCGCTTTGTACCGATCTTAGAACCTATGAGTGTTGCACCATTGTTTCGAGGCACAACACCTCCGTTATTGATTTTGAGAGTTACCTGTTTGTATTCAACATCATCCTGCACTTCGATAATATCACGACTCTTCACAAGGAAAGATCCAATTCTTGCCATTGGAAA
>JAKSLB010000128.1 GCA_024401435.1 Paludibacteraceae bacterium
TTCTCCGCACTATTGTATCCATCTGCAACTTTGAATTCATTGAATATCGTATTTAACTTTCCTTTATCCTCTTCTGTGATTACATTGGGCAGTTGCAGTTGATCTCCTACTATGATGGCATTTCTAGCGCAAGTCAAGGCCAAGGCCCCAGTTTCTACAGAAACTTGAGAAGCTTCATCAATTATAAGATAATCATATACAGTTTCTCTAAGTGTAGTTCTCGCCGAAAATGTCGTGCTGAGAACAATTGGATATTGTTCACAAACTTCGTTGGCGCTTCGACCTAAATCTTTCAGATCGGAGAAAAATCTTCTGGTTATTGTAGCGTATTTTTTTGACAAGTTGTTTTTCAACAATGCCATAGAAGCAGAAGAAAGTAACTTCATTGTTGCTGCAGAATCTATTCCTCTTAATTCAGACTCATCTGCGTCTATACATTCTCGAAGCTCCTTTATCTTTACAATGTAAAATATAATTTGGATTTCCCTAATTGTCGGACCAATATCATTTCGATTTAATTGAGACTTAATACCTAGTCTCTTCTCTCTGATTAAATTTAACAAAAACCATTTGATTGACCCCTTTATCTTTGCGAATATGCCTTTGTTGATATTTAAATCATTTTCTGCGAAAGCCTGGTATTGCAACCATAACGACATTAACTTTGAAGAAGTCACATTGGAAGGCACCTGGATAGAATAATCCTCTGTTGGGTTATCCTCTTGGAAATGTTTCCACTCGAGTTCGATTTCATTTAATTCATGCTTATGCTTTGCCACATTTTCCTGCAACTTGAATATTCTTTTGGCAAGAGATAATGAGGAGGACACTTGACTGCTAAGATTTGCAATTTGAAAATCTTCTTTGATCCATTGAAATATCTCATTAGGAATTTCTGGCTGATTCTTTATGAACTTTTCCTTATTTTCTTTACTCCCTAATGGAGCCACGACAAAACCCATGCCATATTGTTCTAATTTTTCTAAGACATTCAATGTCGCAGAATTATTATTAGAAACAATCATGGCAGTCTTACCTTGAAGCAAGACATTTGCCACAATATTTAATATCGTCTGAGTCTTACCTGTTCCTGGAGGACCCTGGATCACACTGATTTGATTACTAAATGCAGATCTGACGGCCTCTTCTTGACTTCCATTGCATCCAAAAGGGAATATGAGAGAAGAAGGAGTATTCACCTTCTTCTGTTTAATCTTGGGATTTAGATATGGAGCAATCGTCAGGCTATTATCAATAAAATCAATTCCATCATAAAGCGAAGCTAGGATACCTTGTTGGTCTTCTTCTTTTCCTAAAACATTGATTTGAGCGACTCTCTTTAAGTATTCAAATGAGTTTTTTGCTGTTGCATCACACAAGCAGGATGTAACAACTTTAATTGTGCCATTCATATACTCTTTAGAAGCTCCATTGGAGAAGGTAATTCTCCAATGCTTTTTTTCCCCTTCTTGAAAGGAATAAATATTGTCAATACACGAGGTTAGTTTGTCATTAATATACACTTTACAAAGTAAATGGTCTACCCATGTGCCATTACAAAGAATAACTACATCTGAACTTTTGTAATGATAGGTATTAGATGATGATAGGTATTTTACATTGTAAACACCATTATCCTCTCTGTGTATTGATTCAATCTGAAGAGACTTCGGATCTCCCTTGATGATAATAAATGGATTTTCCTTCCCCATGCCACATCAACAATGAATTGTCACAAATTTAAAAATAATAAATGAAATGGAATATTTATATGACAAATTGAACATATGAAATTATCAATCCTATCACATCAAACCCTCCTTGTCAAGAAAATTTCCCTAACAAAAAAGGCCCTACGCTCAAACGTAGGGCCCTGTGTTTTATGCGCTCATCGCATCTTTGTATTTCTGAAGAATCTTCATCAATTGAGCGGTTACACGGTGGGAAGGATAAGGACATGCCCTGTGGCATTATTAGAATCC
>JAKSLB010000129.1 GCA_024401435.1 Paludibacteraceae bacterium
AGAATTATGAAGGAAATCATCGTAATTTATTTATTGATGACGAAGGGTATTTTCAAGAGTAATTAAATTTCTAAAATAGACAATCATGGTAAAAACGATAAATGACCCCGTATTCGGAGAATTAGAATACAACGAGAACGAAGGCTATTGGACTAAGAAGATTTTTCTTGGCATCCTGTGGGAAGATGATGAACAGTTAGACCTTATGGTCAAATGTGCTAAAAATGAAGAAATAACAGATGCCCAGCGAAATGCCTATAAAAACTATATTTCAACTTTGGAAAAAACCGAAAAAGAAATACCTCAGTTAATACTATCTTATTTTATCGATCATTATCAGGATATTGAAAGAAGATGGAATTTGGATGAAGACTTAAAAATCGATGTTGTTGACGAAGACATCTTATTAGATGGTTTTGATACGAAATCACTATTTATCGATCGCAACGGCAACTATGGTTGGTTAGTTAATTTTATCTGGAAAAACAATCCAATCACCGTAATTTTATCCGACGATAAGATCAGAATCTATGAAGAGTGGTCAGTGTTAGTAACTAACTATGAGAGAGTAGATGATGAGGTGTTTGGCGACATGGTTTATGATTTTGGTTGGAATAAATCCATCAAAATGGATATCAATGGGGAGAAAGGTGTTTGGATTGATGTGACGGCTGCCGCTTATCCGGGTGAGTCCATTACGCAAGAGCAAAGAAATTGCTATTCCGAATATTTGGAAAGAGAGGAAGAATTCTTGACTGAATTGCCCAATGCATTGATGACCTACTATTTGGAAAATTATGAGCAAATAGACGAGTGGTGGGGTGGTGTCCCAACCGAATATAACAGACATAATATCACCAAAGAATCTCTTATGGAGCTAATCGAAATTCATAAGATTTATTTTAATAGAGATGGTGAGCGTTATGGTTGGTTGTGTGGTTGCGAATGGGATGATGTTCATGGATTAGGAATTACACTTTCTGGAGATGAGATTAAGATAGGTTGGGACGAATCATTGTTTATGTAATCCTGAATCTCTTCTCAGAACTATATTGCCAGCTCCTCCATTTCCTAACAGGCAATCCCCCTAACTGCAAGCATCCGTTAGATGCCATCCTAAGTTAAATGACCGGAGCCCCTCCCAAGGGGGCGTCAAACGGTCCCCGCATAATCCGCTATGAAGACGCATTTTTAGTCATTCATAGCTTGGCACCAACCGACACTATGTGTCCGACTTTCTCAACCAGGTGAAACATGTTACTTTCTACGAATACGTTAACACACTGCGTCTAGTCCATGCAGAACAACTCTTAAAAGAGGGAAAGGAAAAGGTTTCAGACATCGCTTTCATCAGCGGATTTAACAGCGACCACACTTTCCGCAGACTTTTCAAGGAAAAATATGGCTGCACTCCGTTGCAGTATCTAAAATGTGCGTGATATAAGGCTATCCATAAAACAAATGAAAAAGCATTGCATCTTTGATGCGATGCTTTTTTTGTATCGTCCAATATCAACGTCTTTTTGGGAAATTTTATAATAAAGAGATTATATAGCAGATGTCTAAAAATGAGGATTGTTAAGGGCCCATGTTTTATTATTTTGTCCCTAACCTCCCCGACAACGCGAGCCCGTAGGGCGAGCGTATAAAAAAGCGTGTTTAGACAACTCATATATAATTTTCTATAATAATACATATCTTCTTTATATACAACAATTTAACCTAATGTACAAATTGTGAAAACGTACAAATTGTGAAGTTCACAAACTGTCCGCACGCTTTTCCTTTTCTGTCCGGCGTTCCCCAGAATCTCGTCCTACTTTTGCAATGTCAACGGGAACAAACGACAACAACAAATCCTGAAGACAACACATTAAAAACAATAAAAAACAAGATTCAATAACAATTAAAATTTAAGTATTATGGTATCATTTATTCTCATGGTAATCGGAACAGCAGCGATCTTCTC
>JAKSLB010000013.1 GCA_024401435.1 Paludibacteraceae bacterium
CTTTATTTCTTCCATTGGAGTATCCTTTATTTCTTCCATTGGAGTATCCTTTATTGTTTCCAAAGCAATGCACCACTTTTCGGTAGAATCCTTCCAATCATATTCTTCTAAATCAACATATATTACATTTTCAACATCTGTATTTGGATTGATGAGTAAATCTATTTGTTTAAGTGTATCCAATGTCAATGGGTATGATATGAACAGTTTGTTACTAATTGATTCAATGTTTTGTAGAATATCATCGTAATATTGTTCCACCAATAGGTCTTTATCATCTTGGTACTTTTCAATTAAGATGTATGTACTATTATTACTAGCGGTTAGATAGTATGTGTTCTTGTTTAAACCTTTGTTAAAGGTACAAATATGTTCAAATATTATGGAGTTCTTCATAAGAAGAAACATAAGTTCTTTTGCGGATTCTATCATTTTAGTCCTCCAAGTTTATATTTAGGTTAATCATATCCATAAATTTATGTGTCAAGATATTGACCATTTCCAAATCTTCATTTTCAATGCATTCAAACCATCTAGTGCCGACCATTTCGCAAGTATAGTCCTCTTTGCCTTTCTTGAAGAATGCTATGGCATATCCAGGTCTAATTAGTTCAAACATTTCGCCATTTGAATCTGGATATTCTCTCCAAGTATAGTCCTTGTATGTGATTGTTGGCTTCACCATCTTCTTTCATACTCCTTTGAATAATCAAAATCAATATCCTTGATGCCAAGGTCATTCATCACAATTCTTGCAAATATGTTCCAATTTGCATTTAGTTGTGTATATATGTCTGTCTTGAATTGGGTATGGTTGAACATATCACAAATGACTATCTCATGTTCCACTTTAGCCCAAAAGTAGTATTGGCAATCACTCTTGAGTCTATAGTTTAGGGCATATACGATAGGATATTCATATTCAAGTACCTTGTGTTTGAAGAATTCCTTTTCAAAGTCCTTTGAAAATGGAATAGCATTCTTACCATAAATCTTCTTAATGTCTTCAATCATCATCTCATAGGTATATGATTTTCCATTATCATTGAAATATCTATCAAGAATCTTCTTTATGCCACTTTTAAGTTTCTTCAATTCGGTCTTGATTCTTCCCATTTGTCCGTATTCAAATATGTTTACAATTTCAATCTTATTTGAGTTGAAACTACTTGTGAATACATTATACACAGGTATATCTTTCATTTTCCAATTACTCCATAGGTTAAGTTGACTATGACAATTAGACTATACATCAAGCATTTCTCTTTTTCGGTTATAGTACCTTCACTATATTTCTTACGGAGAAATATATATTGCTTGTATAGTTCCATTTTTTGTCTTTCATACTTGCTACATTTGGAAAAAAGACCATAAGATGGGGTGTTTCTTGATTTGTTCCGCAAGGAAGTAATAATGATGAATGGCAGAATTTTCCCAATTTCCAGTATACATCACTGGAACATCATTTGGGTTGACCAAATCAGTAAAGATTTGTGATTGTTCAAGACCAGTCAAATAACCACACATATTGCCAGTCTTTTCTTTATGTTGGTTATGATATTCTTCAATTTGCTTCATTGCTTTTTTTGCAAGTTTGCGGTTCTTTAGGAAATTGAACATATACTTCCTTTAACCATTTAGATTAAGTTCATTTTCTAGAAACCTAATATAATTATCCGCTAGATTCATATATTCCTTTTGTAGAAAGAATCTATCGTGTGGGTTTAATTCATTGTTGATGTCGTTTAGAAGTTTTTCTTTCTTTACTTCAAATTCCTTTTTAGTCATTGTTTTATCCTCATTTATGTTTTTGTTTGCTTGTTCTAGTTTATCTTGTAATTCTTCAATAGTAGCTTTAGCAGATTCCAAATCCATCTTGCAATTTTCAAAAGCATCATCCAATTCTGACACAAGTTCTTCTACTTCAGAATACTTTAGATAGGCAAAATCATTATCGCATTCATATTTAGTTTCTTCCATATCAGGGCTTGCTTCGCCTTCTATATAATTTGTAGTAGGAATATATTTTGTCAATTCATCAAGTCGTTTCATTATTTCCTCTCATTGAACCATTTCATAAGTCTATTGTTGAACAATATGATTATCATAATGACAATTGCTATGGTATTTGGAATCCACACTTTATCAATACCAAATATGGAATCTACAATGACATTTGCAAGTAGCCATATGAATGAAAATATAATGACAAAGTTATCCTTTCTTTTTGTTCTCATTGGATTAACCTTATGGTTTTAAATTGACTTCATAGCCATACCATTGATTATGTTGCTATAAGGGATTTCTTTATCAAAGTAGAATACTCTAACCTTGTTTTCATTCATATCTAGGACATAACTATAATCTGAACATCTATTGGCAATCAATTCCTTTAAATTGTTGTTCATACATCTATCATAAACCCATCTATCCTCATCAATATCATCATATCTATGGTGTTCGGCATTGAACATCTTGATTAAATCTTTAAATCCTTCCTTGGTTATGTTTCCAGAATTCTTGAAATCTTCTAGGAAATAATAGGCATCCTTACCATAACCTTCTAGGTACATATCACCATTGAATTCGGTAGATTGATAGATTGTACCATCCTTCAAAATCAAGTAGAAAGTTCCTCTTGTCATTTTTTATTATTCCTATATTTGTCTAGTTCTTTAATGATTTCCTTGGTTCTTTTGACATCCCTATGGGTTTGTATGATAAAGTATATTGAAACCACAAGGCACATTATCTGTATCAAAATTAAAATTATTTTTTCCATTATTTCAACCTTTCAAAAAGTTTACAATATGATTCCATAGCATTTGAATCAATCATATCCCTATAAATTCCACCATAATAGTTTGATGTATTGTCTTCATTTACAATATCATAACTTATCTTTGCGTGTTCATCATTTTCCTTGTAGTATTCTACCTTTTTCAATATGAAATAATGAATCTTGTCTTCTTCATCCTTACATTGAGCCATTGCGAAATCACCATCAAATGCTAATCTAGCGGTATCCAATTCAATGACATAATCAATCTTATCCAAGTCTTCGTGGGTTCTACAAAATTGCTTGATATGGTACTTTGACCGCATATACCAATCATCATTGACTACATAGGTCTTATGCACTTGGGAAATGTATTCCGCACCGCATTCTGGGTCTTCGGTGATATGATATATAAGTCCGTCCTCTGGAACTTCAATGATTCGTAAATCATGACCATCATTTAATTCATCAAGTTCCTTATAGTCAAAGTGGAGTTCTTCAACAAGATTAAGTATGATTTGTCTAAATGTATCAGAACCATTCATATATGGATTAAATCTTATGTATTCTTCTTCTTCATCCTTATAACCACCCAAGGTTTCAAAATACTTATTCCATATAGATGCATAGGTTTCACCTGATGGATAATCACCAGTTTGAAAAAGATGATTTGAAACTAGATAGTCCCAAGCACCTTTTGTAATCTTTGCACCGCCTATGCTATTCGCAACTAGAAATTTCTTCATTTTTGACCCTCAATTAGGTTGACAATTTCAATGAAATTGTATTTTGAAACAAATGCAATGTCGCCATCAATGTTAAGAGCTGGATAGAATATATCCTTGTAATATAGACTCATTCCATTGTTATCAACTATTTTTTCCATACTAAAATAGAAAAATTCATCAACACAGCCCCTTTCATCATATATGACAAGTTTCTTGATTTTCTTGTATATACAATTAACATCGTGGTCTACATCTTCTTCTGGGTCAAACTTGTATTTCCAATCAAATTCAAGCAATGACTCATTATCGTTACTATCAAAGATTGCATATTGCTTAATATCCTTAAATCTATTAAGATTAAGTCTATTGGCAGCAACGACACCCTTGATGACAATCATTTCATCTTTCATATAATTTCCTATTTCTTCATATTGACAAGAGGCTCATCTTCTAGAATCCAAGCGGTAGCGGTCTTGGTTGCACCATTACCTTCGGCAATCCAATTACCGCAACTAAATCTTTCCCATTCATAAGTACCATCCCACCTTCTACCGATGAATTTAGGATTTTCATCCTTTAGGTGGTACTTGTCCGTAACCTTGTCCTTATATTCCTTCCAAGAATTACATTGGATATGTTCTTCCAATACATGCTTGCCATCCTTGTAACCCTTGATGTTTATTTCGTTAGGCATATAGACAGTAAGGATATGGTCTACTGGACTATCATACCAAAAGCAAGACCAAGGGGAACGGCATCTATATTCAATCATTCTATTTTGCTTGCACCATTGGAAACGACCTTCATAATCGCAAGAGAATGTATGGGTGAAACTACATAGTGTTAGATATTCATTTTCATAGTACAAGTCAGACAACACAAGTCTTGCGTGTTCATCCAATGCGTTGAATACGGAATCCCAAACGGCATCATCAATGATATCCGTCCACTTGTGTGAACCAGGTGCTGGAGACGCACTAAACTTGTCGGTCTTGTCAAACATTAGGAAAGGCTTGACTATTCTTGTTAAAATCTTTCTAAAATTCATATTTTAAACCTCAATTTCTTTCCACAGAAATTATAAATCCTCTTTAATTTCAAGTGTTTCGCCAATATCTCTATCTTCATACGCTTCCTTGAAAGCATCAGTCGCAGCTATTCGTTGATAGCGGTCTTTTATGCCAATAGGTCTTTCAAGTTCTGCGTTTCGTAAATTACAAGATTGTACCTTATCATCACCCATTTCATTGTACCTTATTACTTTAGATAGTTGAAGTTTGGGTTATTGTTTTCGGCATACATATATGCGTTTGTTGTTCCGTTTAGGAAATTACAACAATCGGTTTCTATCTTATCCCTAACAATGAAATAATTACGAGGATGGAAAGATATGATAAAACAATCTGGGTCTTCAGCCAAAGCATTGTCAATATCCTTCATCACTTGGTTGAAAGTCAAAGATACCTCATCAACATCAAACTTATGGGTGTGTTTTTCCCAACGCATAGGGCAATCACTTGGATATTCCATTTTGTATGAATATATGATATGACTTACATAACTCATAGGTGCAAGTTTTACCTTACCGCTCTTTATGTCTTTTAGATATATAGGGTTGTTCTTTGACATATTTAATCCTTTATGGTTTTATCACAAAATAACAAAAAATATGGAACTTAACAAGTCCCATATTGATATTTTTTTAATCACAATGTTTCAACTTTTCTATTTCTTCTTCAAGTTTTTCACATTTTTCACGCCAAGACCGTTCCCAAAACTCACTTTGTTCTAGTTGGTTTTTAAGTCTTTCATTTTCTTGTTGAATTTGTAGAACCTCACCGATTTCAACATACAAGCCGTTGTCGTGTTCAACCATCTTATTGTTTATGAAATCCGCATAAAATGTTCTCATATGATTCCTTTGCTAGGGTTTAGGAGAAATACCTTCAAAGACTATCTTGTAAAGTTCCTTATCATTTTCATCAAGAGTGATAGTATCCAATATATCGGCTAATGCGGTTAGCATTTCCTTCTTGATTACATCAATATCCTTAAAGTTAAGCAAATCCGCTTCATTTTTTGTTTCCCACCAAAGATAATCTTTAATAGATAGTTCTACTGACCAACCATCTTTATTAGTAACAGCGTTTATTCGTTTACCACTATTATTATATGCCTGCTTTAGCTTATCTGGCATATTTTCAATTAGCCACCTATGAAATTCGTGGAACTTCTGAAACTTTTCTTCATTTGTTTCTTCGTATTTCTTGAATACATTAAAAATTTTATTAAACATATTTTATTCTCCTTCACTCCAAACTTCAAATTCAATCTTATTATCGGTTCCAGCTACACCAACAATAAATTGATGGTCTTCAAGTGTTTCATCAATGTAAACTTTAATAATAGCATTAAGTGTACCATATTCATTAGAAGATATAGATGGTTTATTTAAGAAAAAAGGTGTTCCATACTTTTCAATAAATTCTGCCATATTTTTAGACATATAACATTCATTTCCTACCATTTTAAATTTCGTTACACAGCTATTAGCATATTTCAATATTTGTGTAATTAATTGTGTACAGTGTTGTTGTTCATTCATTTCACTTATCCCTTCTTATATTTCCTATATTCAAAATAATCTAACACATTATCAAAATCATAAAATTCATCGTCTCTTTCACATTCGCAACATTCATTAGGTGGTTCATTATGTTCATTTAAAACTGATTGATAATAAGATTCGGTAATATGGAATGGACAATTTTCACAATGTAGTTTCATATATTATTTCTCCTTTTTGTAACTTTATGTGTTTTTCCAATTCTTTACACCAGAAATATTTTTATTTTTCTACCTTTCCGCGAGGATAAAAGCATTTGTTATATTCTTCTTCAGTCTTAATTTCTATAATACCATCAGCAATACATTTTTGCTCGTCATAAGGAACTATTTTGAATAAATCATCTGGTATTTCTTCTGGTGAATTAACTTGTAACCATTTTACAGATTCACTGTGTTTTGCCAAATATCTGTATAATTTAAGCTGATTTCTTATTTCTTGTTCGTAATATTCACGATTATAGATAGTATCAACTTTTACCACTCTTCCAGCTTTATTTACGAGCATCAATTCAGGGTCTTTATCCCATACTCTCCAAAACTTTTCAATTTGCACATATTTCATAATTCACTCCAATAATATAACTAAATAGCCTTATAATGTAAATATTCTTCGCCATCCATATTACTCATATATTTTAGCAAGTCTTTATAATAATTCTCTGTAGGTTTATTACTACCATAAAAATCTACGTTATCATTGATTATTTTGTTGATTGCTTGTGATATATCCTTAACTTTGGCTTTGTAGGTCAATGTGCAATAATCTGGTATACATTCATCATCAGAATAGTGAATTTCTTTCTCACCTAATTCACATCGTAAAGTCCAAAATGGTTCAGATAGTAGTATTTCTAATTCTTGTCCATCTATATACATTCTTGTTGACATTATAAGACGAACTCCTTTTATTTACTTAATTCTACTTTTTTAATCAAAAACCTAGTTTAGTTAAGTGTTCATCTAGTTCTTCAATAGTTTTAATTTGCTTAAATAACTTAAAAAATTCAGAGTCTGGTTCAAAGTATTTGGGCCATTCAAATACTTTTCTAAAGTCATAATTTACATTTTCTTTTAAAATTCCAACTTCGTGTTCACCATCATCTTTCCAATAATTGCTACCTAATCCACATGTGTAAACTATACAGCGATTATTATCTGTCCCATACCAATATTCCGCTTCATCCCAATCAATTAATTCTAGGTTGTGCTTATGGATTATAGTTTCAATATCTATGTGTTTCATTTTTACTTATTCTCCCTATCAAACATGCTTCTTTTAGGAAATTCATCTCCACAATGTAAATCAAAAATGGGAAATCCTTTACACAATCTTACAGAAATGTTGTACTTCGTATCAGGCATTTCTTTCCATCCATAATCCACAAAATGTAATGGCTCATTTTCATTCATAAAAACCTTCTTTCACTCGCTTCTTTAAAAGTTTAGTAGCATAAATTTCAAATTCACTACTATTTTCTTCAAATAGTTTTTTAATTTCTTCATCCCAGTCTTTAAGAATATATGATAAAGATGTCCAAGTTATTACATAATGATGTTTTTTGGTTTCCTTATCATATAATCTTTCGCCATAATAAATATAAGTTCCTGGATTATGAAGCCCATAATAAGCAATAATTCTATCACTCACTTCCTTTGGACAAGTCATAAAATCTTTCCATTCTTGGTCAGTCATAGATACTTTTCCTTCCAAAGTTTAAATTCCATTTTTAATTCTTCTATTTTTCTGCTTAATGTATGATTTTCATTATTGAGATATTCCGTTTCTTTTTCAAGACTTTCAATATATCCACTATAAATCTTTTCTTTTTCTTTGAAAAAATCAAATTCAGATGAAGAAACGACTTTTGGTTTAACTCCAACTAAATAATACTTATTTTTCACATCATTTAGTTTTTCTTTAAATTCTTCTTTGGTCATAGATATGCCCATTCCTCTACATCTTCATAAAAGTAACTTGTAGGTCCAAAGGTTTCAAAATGATATGGTCTCTTTTGATTTCCATAATAAATTCTATTTGTTTTTTCCATCCATCCTATTACATACTTAAAATCATTAATAATCTTCCTACTAGAAACCCAAGTTATGTCAGGTACTTTCATTATTATAACCTTATTCAAATCAGGTTTACACTCTTCTAATCTATACCAAGTTAATGTTTGTTCTCTAGACATAATTATTCCTTGCTTACATCATTTATGGAAGTTACTTCAGTCTTAATCGTTACACAATGAATCTTACAATCAAAGTTAGGTAAGCATCTTCCAAATATTCTATCTAATGCCGTTCTAGCATTCTGTTCCGTTTTGTATCTTTGTGCTTCAAATATATCTTGAGTTTCGTTGGTATGTTTATACCCATCCAATTTTGTCATATCTCTACGATACACCCTTACATTTTTTAAGATATATTTTTCATCCTTTGTTTTACGATACTCGTCAGTTAAAAATTCTTTTTCCATCCAAGAAATTACATAAAATGTTTCTTCTTTAGTCATTTTTGAACCTCTTTAGATTTCTATACTAAATCGTTTCTTGAATTCTTTTCTGTATTTCGCCATATTATCCAATACCAACCTAACATATAGGTCTTCATCTATTGTATTGTCTTTGGAGATGTATTGTTGACCCATCAACTTACAACAATCACAATAATGTTCCCCCATTATGCCTATCAAATGACATTGACATCTACATACATTAGACTTGTGTAATTTTATTTTCATCTTACCGAACTACCTTTGCGTGTTTGAAACCACAATTGATAGCCTTTTCCTTTGTGATTACATCACCATTATGTAATCCATATTCATTGTGTCCATCTTCCATTGTGGAAGGTTTCAACGGTTCACCTGGGTGGAAGGTGAACATAATTTCACCATATCCGTCATTTCCTAAAATGATATATGTATATCCCATAGGAACAAACCAATTTTCATCTTGTTTGACACACAAAGACAACTTTCCAGTTCCCTTAAAGTCATCAAGGAAGAAGTTAACATCGTTGGGAACATTTTCTATATCAACTATACCGATATGACCCTTTAGGTCATAGCATACGAAACAAGAGCAACCATCATCAACATTGGGGTTTTCAACCATAGTCCAATTTGAACATTCTAGGTATGCTTCCAATGTATTGAAATCTACATTGGGGTCATAATAAGAGCCTTCTCCACCATTGAAAAGTCTTTGTCTAATACATTTGGTGTAATATGAAGGGTCTTTTTCCTTCAAAAGCCTAATTGCGTTCCTAACTCTTTCAGTATCCGTCATTTAAATACCTCCATAGTACAATATAGAACATAATTATGAAAAATTCAATAACATATCTTGAAAAAATGTAATGTTTTTGTATATTATAGTCAAAAGATAGGAGTTAGCCTTATGGAAAAGAATCAATTTTGGGTCGCTAGGGATAAGAATGGTGCTTTGACTTTGTTTGATGTCAAGCCGATTTCTAGTGATGGCATTTGGATTGTTGATGATAATGTTAGTTTTAAGCATATGGCATTGAACAAAGAATTGTTTAATGACTTGGATTTTGAACATTCTCCAATGAAAGTCGCATTAACCTTACAAAGTATGAGCCGATGAGTTAATATGGACAAGTACGAAGAATTCTATAACAAATACAAGAATGAAATGGAATCTAGGACAAAGTGTTTTTGTTCCTATGGTAGAGGTTTCATTATATTCTACAAGGATGAAGGTTGCACTGAAACCATATTGCAATTCAATGTATGTGCAATTTGCGAAGATGAAACAGCATTGAGCCTATGGTTGGTCAATTTCATCATTGAAATGGTCAATTGGACTAATAAGGGATATATATTTAAGACAGTATGATTGAATTGAAAGAAGAATTCTATTCCAAATATGTTGAAAAGTTGCTAGGGAATTTCCATAGCAATGACATCAAGGAAATTATCAAAGAGATATATGAAACCGCTTTCAAAGACGGAGAAAAGTTCGTATATCAAATGCGATATGGTAACGCCAACACAAATGAAAGCAACGGCACTATAACATATGTCAAATGTCCTAAATCCAATGAATTGGAATACGGAAAAAAGTACAAATGTTATAGGAAGAATGGCGGTTATTTGGAATTGTATTACCACGGCATTCCACCTGGAGAGGTAAAGGGAGTTCTTACGGAACATTCATATCTTTCCAATAGTGATTGGTGGCAAACACCTAGTGAATTTGAATGGTTTGAAGAAATAATGGAGTGAAATGTGAAAGAAAAGAAAGACTATATCCAGCCAAATATGGAAGTCATTGAGATGTCCTATGACACACAACTATTAGCTAGTTCAGATGGTGGTTCTTGGTTTGATGGCAAGCCAGATTCTGTATGTGGACATGGGCATAATCCCCATTGTATTGACGACTAAAAAATACAAGACATATAATATTGTAGGTCTTTTTTCATTTTTCATATATTTAGCTATATGATTGATATGAATATTTTTAGCAATGTCATTGAGGAAGACCTTGATGCCTTTGATGTAGAAAAGTCTGTAGAGATTATGTTGAAGTTGAACCATAAGTGGTATGTAGGCAACACTATGGAAGAAATTGACCTTGACAATCCAGAAAATTACGAAACTCCTACACCAACGGATGTATACAAATATTTACGGAAAAGGTTGATAGAGAATTATGAACGGATGGTAAATGAAGGCATTGACTATACTTATACATCAAGTGGTGGATTTAGGCTAGAATCACATCATTCTGAAGAAGATGGTTATTGGTCGGCAATAATGTATTGTCCAGTTGAATCTATATTGTAGAGGATTATTATGACACTTAAAGTTAAGAATGGCGTATTGACGCTATCTAAAGAAGAAGTTGCTACCATTGTAAGGGAAGCAGCTAATTATCTTATTGATGTGGATGAGGATGAACCAAGAGATGTATTGTCATACCCAGTTGAGGTTGAAAATGACGGAATTGATGTGCTTGGTAGAAAGAATGTAAACTTTAGTCTTGATTGTTGTGCGAATGTTGAAGATGACCGCTTTGATGTTTGGAAGAAGCAACGCATTGAAAGGGGGTTTGATGATACGGAACTTTGGAATCTCTATGCTACAATTATGCAATTCACCATTCCAAGATTGAAGGCTTTTAGGGATGAAGTACACGGATTTCCTTGTTCATTTGAAACCATTGAAGAATGGAAGAATACCATTGATGAAATGATTTGGTCAATGGAATGGTATATGGAAAAAGACAACTTTGACTGTGAATATGTAAAGGATGAAAAAGGAAATATAATGGTAGACAATTTAACTGGTGAAATGATTCCAACCGAAGACCACAAAAGGGCAAAGAATGGCTGGAAGTTGTTTACCGAATATTTTCTTGGACTTTGGGATTAACAATAGAGGAATGAAATATGAGTCATTTTTGTGTATTTGCTATAACCGAAACCGATAGCGAAGAAGAACTACAAGATATATTGCAGCCATATCATGAATATGAATGCGATGGTGTCAATGATGAATATGTAAAACACATTGATGAAACCAAAGATGCAAAGGAAACTTGGAATGAAAGGCGAAATGATTATAGAGACATCTATGAGTTCTTTAGTCAAGAATATTGTTGCGACCAAGTATTTGTAGATGTGGATAGAACCATCAACTATGAAGATGTTAGAGAGAGATATGCGATAGTATCTGAAGATGGTAATGAAGTAATCAAGTATTGTAATTTTACAAACCCCAATTCTAAATGGGATTATTGGTCAATCGGTGGTCGTTGGTCAACATCCAAGGATATGATGAAGAAGGGTGAATATGATTACAATGGATGGTATGAAAAAGAAATAAAGAGGCTAACAAATGATTGGAATACTTACCACCCATTGTTTGAAAAGTACAAGTTCACATTGGTTGAATGGAATCCAGATGCCGAGAACCTTGATGAAATGCGTAAGGCGTACCACAATCAACCATTGATGTTGGAAATTAAGGGCAATGATAAGAAGTATAGTATATGGAATTTTAATTGGGATATGATTAAGCCACTTGAAGAATGGCTTGACATCAAAAAGAAAGCCATAGCCCCTTGCTTTGCCGTTGTCAATAAGGACGGATGGTTTGAAAGAGGTCAAATGGGTTGGTGGGCTTGTGTATCCAATGAAAACGAAAATTGGAATCTTGATTTCAAGAAAATCATAGATTCAACACCAGATGACCACTATATTTGGATTGTGGACTGCCATATCTAGTCCTAGGTAGATGTCATATGACAAGAGAAGAATATGAAAAGCAAAAGGCTGAAATACTAGCCGAGAAAAACCACCTTAATGAAGTCCTAGATAGGCTATGCCAAGAGTATCATGAAAATGAGCTAAAGGACAATCAAGAGATGTACAACGGCAAGTATTTCCTTGTATATGATAGAGTTCCTATGAAAAGTGGAAAGGGGCCGATAATAGCCACAAAATATACAATCTACAAGATTAACAATGTCAATTTTGTAGGAAACGGATTCATCCGTTTTGACGGAATGAAATATGACATAGTTAATGACAATACCAAAATGTCAATATCTTGCGTTACACATAGGGAATTTGCCAATTACTTGCAAATGACAACTTGGACAAAACCAGACAAGGAATTGACAAAGGAAGAGTTTGTGGAGCATATTTCCAAATTCAAGGACATTATTCAAACATATTGCACGGAAATAATGGAGAATTAAAAAATGAGTATAGTTGTATTTCAAGTTATTGCGTTCATTGTTGTTTGCGGTCTTTGTGTATTGATAGGATATATGCAAAGAAAAGGATTGTGGCTTCTTCTGCCTATAATATTTATTTCCCTATTTATAATATTGCTAATGTACAACAACAATGTCCTTTTCTACGATGAAATCATAGAATGCATTGAAAATGGTGGAAATATCAATTGGTGTGTTGACAAGCACTATGCGGTTACAAGGACGGAAAATACTCCGTTCTTGAAGTATATCGGCTACAAGTAATTATATAGAACCTTTAGAAAGTTTCTTTAGGTTTTCCATCATTATTTCTTTCTTGGTGTTTCTATTCATTTCAACCAAGCCTTTGGGGGTAAGTTCCTTACCCCTTTTTATTATTTCCTTGATTTCGTTCTTTCTATAATAGAACCTATATTTTAATTGGTAAAGAAATGGTTCTAGCAACAAGTCCATAGTCTTGTTCAAATCTTCTTCAATGTTCTCATAGCAATACATCACTACGGCTATGGTTAAATGCAGTACCTTAATTCTATCATATCCGTTCAATTTCTTTGTGATTTCATCCTTGGACTTTCCTATGTTCTCCAAGACCCAATCCTTATATTCCTTATGTGGTGTAATAAAACCAAAGTGCATAAGATAAATATATATGAACTTGAAAAATGACACAAAATGACACTTTTCCATACATAGATAATTTAAGGCAAAGATTTTTTAAAAAAAGACTTGCCATTCTTACATAATTTTAGTATATTTGGATATAGAAACAACAAACCAAAAAGGATGGTAAAAATATGCGTGATTTTAGCAATGTTATTCCTGATGCAAAGGACAAGGTCCGAGCTGAATCTATGGTAAAGAAGATGTCTGGCGGTGCTTATGCGGTTGAGCAGTACACCCGCCTTATGGCAAACAAGATTACGGATTCCAATAAAATTCTCCGCAGAACCGTAGCTATGGTGGAGTTTTGCTACACCTATTCTGATGATGCAAAGGTGTCTGTTTTTGTAGACCGCATTATGAAGTCCTTTGGTGCCCGTTTGAAGGACTATTTCGGTTATAATGATGCCGAAATCGTTGCCATCAAGGAACAAGGAATGGCACTTTCCTACAAGGGGAAGGCAGAACTTACCCGTAACAACAAGTTGGAAATTCTTCAGCGAAACTTCGCTCTTATGCAACAGCGACTCGCTGAAATGGATGCTTAAAAAGTAATCATCGGTACAATTCTCCAACTTTTTTAAAAAAGTTGGAGTTTTTACTTGACAATTTCAAATCTAAAGGCGATAAAAGAAGTATGAGAAACTACGAAGAAACAAAATACATCCGTGACATTGAACCTTTAGATGTCAAGAAATACCTCAATGGTACTTGTACTGGTGAATATCTTGAAAACCCCAAAGACCATTTAGAGTTCACCTACGCAACCGATAGCAACAACAAGTATCGTTTCCATATTGACCTTTATTCCCCTATGATTGGTTTATTTGACATCAAAGAGAACAAATACTTGAAAAGGTATTATATGGAGCAAAATGATACCGAGAAGTTCTTCTACAAGAAGCTGAATGTTCTTGTGTCTATGATTGGAAGAATCAACAAGAAGAATGTTGAAAACGCATTGAAGGAACAAAGGGTTAAGATGGAAAATAACCTAAAGAAGTTCAATGTATTCAACAAGGTGATTGCAAAGTACAATCCTAGCAAATATACGAAAACTTCATCTTGGTGTGACTTTGTAGAAAATGTCACCAATAAAGGTGATGTAATCTTTACGAAAGAAAACCACAATGAATTCCTATTGACATTTCCAACAAAAGTTGTTACATTGGACATTATACTAAATAACAACAACAAATTGTTGCGTGTAAAGGAATTATGAACGGAATAGAGCTATATCGGCACATTTTCTTGATAAACAAGGGTTTAAGGGCTAAATGCTTGGGAGAATTCAATGTCCCAAGTATTTCTTCTATTACATTGAAGGAAGAAAGGATTCTAAAGGATGAAATGTCCATAGAGATATGTTCAACCATTGCAACACTACTAAATAACAACCTCATCCATATCTATCAAATTGACCTCTTGCTATACAACTATTGGTTCAAGAACAAGAAGGTTTTAAGTGTCATTGACATCCATAACAAGAACTTGAATTCCCTATTGAATGAATACCATTGCACTTGGCAAGATACTATAAACAACAAGACATTGATTGAAGATTATAAACAAGTAAATAGGTTCAAAAAAGTCTATGGTAAGAAGGGAAAGGGTATTGTATGGGAACTTTTCAAGCAAAACCTAATAAATCCCCTATATTACATTGATAGAATTGACCAATACGAAGAATTGAAGGAAAACAAGTTCACTTGGGTGTGTAGGCATATCCATACATATATGAACCTTGAAAATTTCCTAGAAAATGTCAAAAATATATAATATAAGGTAGGTTTTTACTATGAATCTTGATGAATATGTACATAATGAAAAGGAAAAGGAAATTCTCTCTGAAGGTATGGTATATCGTGGTGTAACCACTATGAGCACCAATAACGCAAGAGGAATCATCCCACACCAACATTCCTATGTCATTGATTGCAATGGCTATGGCATTACTACACAGGATTGCGATTCTAGGGGTCACTGGCATCAAATCAACAACTATAAGATTGTATGTGCCGACCACGAACATGAACTAGAACAACCAACTTCCTCATCCAATGAGATTGGTGTGGTTGACGCATTGCCACAGTCCGTCAATGTGAATGTTGTGAACCAACCAGTACAAGCGGTTGAAGTAAGCAAGTAATTGTAGGTTTTTCCAATAGAAAACCCACCCAAACATTGGGTGGGTTTTTTGTTTTGATATACATAAGATATAAGGATTAAATTATGCTAGTTGAAAATGGACAAATTATTGCTATAGATAGTGTTACCACTGATGGTGTAACCATAAGTGGTGATGGTGTTAAGAAACCACTTACCGCAACCCCTTATAGCGGTGTTGATGGTATTGTTGTGGAGGACTTCAAGATTGGTCTTGACCACGAACATGATGAAAGTAAGTGGAAAATGTATGGTGAAGATGAAAGAAACCTTACACCAAAGAAGGAAGGTTCTAGTATAACCTTGACTATGGCTGGTACAATCACCGCCAATGACAATGTTACCGCTGAAAACAATAGCATCTATGTTGGCGAAAACATTTCTGCTCAAACAACGGATAGTGTTATTGTACTAAATGGTGCTACTCAAAAGTATTTTCCTTATACTGCATATACTGGAGGAACTTATGAAAGTACAAGTAGTTATTCAAACACGGCAAACAAAAAGTCTATTGAAATTGAAGATATCATAGATTCAAGGACTCAAAAACCATTTGTCAAGGAAGTCTATGGAAAGCCAACAAAACTATCCGCAATATCAAACTCCTTTGTTGCGGGTGAAGGCAATGAATTAACCTATGGTCAAAATCTATTGGTGAATGGATTTGACAACATAGCCAATGAAATATCTAGGTCTAATGTTGTAGGTTTTTGTAACTATTTGAGTGCTATGAATAGCATCAATTTGATGGGCTTTAACAACACCGCTAGTATGATTGAATATACTACACTTATGGGTACTTACAATACCATTAGTGGTGGTAGCTTTATAAATGTGTATGGTCATAAGAATTATGTTGGTTATACTAATTCAATTAACATATATGGTCCATATAATAGTGCTTATCAAACCATAAACACAATTGTAAATGGTGTTTCTAATATGTTATATAGTGTTGGAAATTCCAATGTGCAAGGTCATTATAACTATGTTGCTTATACAACTGGTGTTAATATTGTCGGTACATATATTCAGTCAGAAAGAGATAAGTTCTCTATAATTAGAGGTATGTTCATTAGTGCATATGGTGCGGCAAATAATATCATTTTCAATAATGCAATTTCTGATACAATTACGCCAACAAGTCAAATACCAAGTGATGGTATTACCGCTACAATAAATTATCAAGGTAGTAAATTAAATGTTTATGGTACAACCAATAGCATAATAATGAAGCAAAATACGATTTCATCGTGTTACAATGGGGTAAGAGGTGCAATTTCCCTAGACCAATCCGCATATTCTTGTACTACAAACACATATATTAATCAAGGTGATGGTCTATTAAACATTGGTGCTGGTAATTATGTAGAATATTTCGCTTGGATATCAAACATTGGTGCTAGAAATATAATAACATATAGCCAATATGTATCAATGATGGGTGCAAGTAACTCCGCAAATTGCTTACAACACGCAATGATATATGGTGCTGGTAACTATGTAAATGGTTCAAAGAGCGTCATTGTAATGGGTGAGCCTATAACAGCAAGTGGTTATGATGTAGTTCAAATATCATTGAATAATAGTGTTAACTATTCAAACACCGTTCTAGCAATGGGTGAAGATATTTATGTATATCAAAATGAAGGTGTAATTGCCATTGCAACCCAACAAAATAGTGGTATCGGTCAAAAGACAATTTCGGCATATAACATTAAGGATTCCTTGATAATGGGCAAGAACTCCGCATCACAAGGACAAGAATATGTAATTGTTGGTCAATACAATACCGCCCAATACGCACAAAACGCAAACATATTTGGTTTCAACAACTTCTTGGGTAGTGCTTCCAAGACCGAAATCATTGGTGATAATAATAATTTAGTCATTAATAATAGAAAACCAAATTATAATGCAATTCACAATACCGCACAAGATGCTAGTGGAATTTATTTCAAAGACTTTACTGAATACGACAATACAAGTTTGACCGATTCTTGTGGTGGCGTACAAGTTCTTGGTTCAAATAACCAAATATCCGCTCTTTTGTATGACTATAATAGATATAGTGATGATAGATATAGACCAATATTTAGAAATATATCAGGTCTTACTGGAAAGGAACTTGGTCTATATGTAAATGGTAGAAGAAACCTCATCACTGGTTGGGGTATGATGAAGGTCTTTGGTCATGACAATCTCATAACTGGATTCCACGATTTCATTGATATAAATGGTGACAATAACTGCATATATGACAATGTTCATAAAACCATTCTATATGGTGATAATAGTGATGCAATTAATACACAAGAATCCTTGCTTTTTATAAAGGGCATTAGAGCCTATGGGGTTTCAAATAGCGTTGTCTTGGTTAGAGGTTATAATGGTACTTATAGAGAATCTTCGGCAACTAATATATTTAATAGCTTTATAGCATCTAGGGATTATTATAATAATAGGTCAATAGTACAATCAAATATATTGACTTATAAGGGTCGTTTTTCTGGTAATATATGTTATTCAAACATAAATGCAAGTGGTATTGAAGTAGCTAGTTATGCTGGAATTCAAAGGTCAAATCTTAACATTTTACCATATGTTAAGATGAATGCAGGTGCTGGCATAATAGATTCAAATCTTAATATTGGTGATGTCAGTATGCCTTGGCAAGATGGTAAAACAATTCCATTGTCATTTGATTATAATATATTACAATCTGATGTTAAAATTAGTAACCTTGGGAATAATTATTATAAAAATGATGAAAACAAATATGTTTCAAAGTCTTTAGGTACGACCGTTGCATCCAATGTAACACTATTGTATTGTTATGGAAATACCGCTACATCTTCTAATGATTTCGGTGAAGCTCACCGAAGTGATATTAAAATGATTTATTGCAGTGGATATAACCTTGTAGTCAATTCATATCTAAATCTAGAATCTTGTCCTAAAATTGAATATACCATACATAAGAGTAACATTATAGGTTACAATGTAAGAATAAACAATGAGTTTGGTAGAGCAACAACGACTGACATTGTTTACTCTAATGTGATTGGTGAATCTTTATCTAGTATTAACGGATTTTCTTTTGTCAATATGATAGGTCAAATGAACACTACATATGATGTAAGATTTTCAAATATTATAGGTAATAATATTGGTAGTTCGGCATCACCAACAAGATATGTATACTATTCTCAATTGATGGGCTATGGTTTTAAAGCAACCCAAATACAAGCAAGTGAAATAATCGGTTATGGTCATTCCGCAAGCACAATTAATAGAACATTGTTGATGGGTGACGGGACCAGTGCAAGCACTATAGGTTGGAGTTTTGTAAACACTTATGGTGGCACATTGAATAGTATATCATTCTCTAACCTCATTGGTGGAATTTATGGTGGCACATTATCGGCAACCGAAATTCACAAGTCCAACCTAATTTTAAGAGAAAACGCATCCGCTCAACACATCTCGCAAACATTTGGTGCTATTGGTGGAAGTGCATATAATATACATAAGTCCTTTGTAAATATTTGTTGTAGCAATGTTCTTAATTCTGGTATAACCAATTCCTTGGTGTTGGGTGAAGATTATAATAATTGTACACTTCAAGATATACGAAGAAGTATTATAACAACAAATAGTGCTCTTTTCAATATATATGATTCCAATGTCATTTCAGACAACGGTTTTGTTAATTCAGCATATTTTTCAAACATAATTACAAATAATACACCTATATACAATGTATATTATAATATATTGAATGTTCATGGTAAAAATGGAACTGTTCAATCAGCCTATTATGGTCTAGGAATCGGTTATAACAATGTTATAATAAGTGCCGAAAGATTTGACATAATCGGTGACTATATCACAGCAAAAAATATGAATGCGGGTAGATATGGTTGTGGATATGATGCAACAGCGGATAAATGGATAAGTGGTACAAAATACCAAAACCCCAAATATCTAAACATTACTGGTTCAACCTTCATTCATGGTGGCAACATATACGCATCTGCAAAGCACTTTGGTGAGGAATACGAAGGCGAAATAGTAGAAAAGCCAAATAGCACCTTCTTGGTAGCCAACGGAACATCCGCTATTGACAACTTGAACCTTACCGCATTCGGCAACAACATAGGTGAAATCCAAGATGTATCCTCTACATTCCTAATTGCACCAGAAGGAGATAAGGTATTCTCCGCAGTTGCTTCAACAAGTGCAGGTTATGTTGAACATACCGATGTGGAAACCACCAATAGTGGAAAGTCCATAGTCAATGTTGAATACTTGATGGGTATCATTGAAGGCTTGGAAGCAAGAATCCAAGAACTTGAAAATTCCCATGTCTATACGGCTATAACCGAGGATAATATTGATACATTGACTGGTAAAGGAATTATCTACATAGATAACAACTAAATTGAAAAACTAGCATAAAGTCCAAGAATCCACCCACTTGTGGGTGGATTTTTTTATATTTTGCTTCATAGGACATAGATAAAGTATGAAAATCAAGATAGATATAGTTGTAGCTACGCAAGGTGATAGATTTGAGATGTTGAAGAAGATGACTCTTCCTTCACTATTAAAGGCTACGGAAGGCATAGAGGAAATAAATAGAATTGTGCTAGTAGTAAACAATCTCCGTGGAAGAAAGTTGAAATCCTATGACATATTCAAGAAGAAGTCTGAAAAGATTGAAATCATTGAAGGTGATTCCAAGTATAGGTTGATGAACAAGTACATCCCCTATGTCAATACCTATGGTGGTAACAACTATACAATCCATTGTGATGATGACAGATATTACACAAGACAAAAGTTCTTGGACTTTATAGAAGCGGTAAACATATATCCAGACAAGCCTATATTCCTAGAAACATATAGGATTATGAAATGGGATGGTAGTTGTGCATCCATAGCAAGTTACCATACAATTTTCCTTGGTATAACTTCCATCAATGGTAGATGTATTCCAGCCACATCTATGTGGTTAGCACCTCCAAAGTTCTTGAAGAAGTCAATGATTACCAACTATAAGAAGCAAGTGGAAACTGGTTTCAACGATGATGAACTAATTCTTACAAAGGAAATGTTTGAAAGACACGATGATGCCATATATCTACCTACAAGAAGTTTCAACGATAGTCTAGAAATGGATTTCATTCGTGATTCATACAATTTCAAGCCATTTGTTGAGAATAAGAACACCGAGTTGAAGAAACAAGACTTGGTATTCCTTGAACTATATGGCAAGGATAGGATATTTGACCCAGGAACCTATTACAAGAATGCGGAGGTTGTTGTAAATGATTGGAATCGCATTCCTATATATCTATTGAAGACATTCTTGGAAAACTCCTATAACCATTACCTTGAATACAAGTTCATTGATAACAAGCAAACAATTGATGAAAAGGTTATATACCAAGGTTGGAGAATGATTGACATTTAACACCAAAAGACCACATATCGTGGTCTTTTTTCATATATAAGATATGCTAGTATCAAAAGGTAAAATAATTGCTTTAGACAAGGTTAATGTTGATAGTTCTCTATCTGGTGATGGTAGATGGGGCACATCAAACATAGGTCTTTCACAATCCACTTGGGATAACATCAATAGTAGGGTTCTATCTTCTGACTTTCTAGAATATTCTGGTAAGATTGATGAAGAAATTCAAAAACTATATGGAATCGGTTCATTTAGCGGTCCTTACACAAGCACCGCAACAATCCCAGAAGAAGAAGCCAAGAATACAAAAACCATATACTTGATTGAAGCACAAATAACTGGAAAAGATGTTTACGAAGAATACTTCTATAGCGACACCAAGAGTGCCTATGTATGCTTTGGTGAAGCCTCCCTTGACCTATCCGTGAAGTTGGACAAGTCGGTGTTTGAATCATTCAAGAGTGAAGAATATGATACCTATACCGCAAATACCGACCAACACCTACTATCATTAGATAATAATAAGTTTGATGTTTCAGCTTTTGATGAATACTATACGGATTTCAAAGTATATTCCGCAGATGTTGACCTTAACATTAACAAGCTATATACCGACAAGTTGGATGTTTCTTCATTCAATGAGTTCAATACCGATTTTGAAACATTCTCTTCAAATATTACACAATCCGCTAATGACTTGTACGATACCAAGTTGGATAAGTCCGTGTTCAATACCTTTAGTGGTGATTATAGCACATTTTCCTCTAATATAGTTGAATCAGCCGAAGACTTGTATGATACAAAGTTGGATAAGTCCCAATTTGTTGTTACCGCATTGGACTTTGTTGATAATAAGACATTGTATGTATCTGGAATTGAAGATGATGTTTCCACATATTCTTCCTATGACCTAGTTGATGTGTCTGCAAAGTACACGGAAGGTGATGAAATTGCAAAGATTAATGGCAATTCTATTTATGTGCCTAATGAAAAGACAAGTATACACATTAAAGCAGAAGAATCTCATTTTGAAGAGAGACATATTTTTGAAGAAAATGGTATAACAATCATTCCATATATAGATACACTATATAATAGAACTGGTAAATATATATCAATTTCTCACCCTTCAAGTGGAAAGTATCTAATAACATATAATATTGTGTTTAATGTCCCTCAAACTGACGACCTTGCCAATAAATTTTGTAATGTATCTCAAATATTATCAACAACTCAAGGTTTTGATTATGCATATATTGATAACATTATTGGTTTTTTACAAACAAATAGTCAATTATATACTATAAATCATACACAAATATATGAACCACAAATTTCAGATGATGATGTTGAAAATGGGGCTTTAATTATTATAGACGCTAGTGAATATTCACAATCTGAAAGTGCGGTTGTCAGTATTGATTGGATTACATTTGAATCTATAACAATTGACATTGTAAAAATTGAATAACATAAAAGACCCTTGGATAAGTCCAAGGGTTTTTCTCAATCATATATAAAATAAAAAGGTTTTATACAATGGCAGAGAAAACTAAATGGATGTGGGAAGCAAGTTCTTATCAAGATGGTTGGTATCATAAGCGTATTCTTGCTGGAAAGAAAGTACCAGACCCTAGTGAACTTGAACTACCTGATACCTTGGTATCAAAAATTGGAACTAATGGAAGTGATATTGTAGTAAGTGAATTCAACACTCTAGACAATACTGAAACAAAGTATACTTTGGGTCTTGGTGATACATATACCACAAATACCGCTTTCAACACTTTTAGGAATGAGGTTTACAAGAACTACGCAACCACCAATGAAGTAGCAAAGGGTTATGTGTCAACTGGTGAATTTGAAGCCTTCAAGAAGGAATTTGACATATCCAATTGTGTTACAAAGGATTATTTGAGTTCTAACTATCCCTCAAAGACCGACCTAAACGCATATCAAAAGACTACCGCTGCCGATAGCAAGTATCTTACAAAGACAAGTGCGGACACTATATATCAACCAAAGGGTGAATATGTAGCCGAAAATGTATACAAGACATATACTGCAAGTGTTGTAACCGAACTTGGTAAGAAATTAAATACCACCGACTTCAATACTTACTCCGCTAGTGTTAAAACCGAACTTGGTAAAAAATTAAATACCACCGACTTTAATACTTACTCCGCTAGTGTTGAAACCAAACTAGAAAAGAAGCTAGATTCTACCGACTTTGATACCTATTCCGCAAGCATTGATACGGAACTTGGTAAGAAACTAGATACCACAGACTTTGACACATATTCCGCAAATGTTGAAACGGAACTTGGTAAGAAACTAGATTCTACCGACTTTGATACCTATTCCGCAAGCATTGATACCGAACTTGGTAAGAAACTAGATACTACCGATTTTGATACTTATTCAGCAAGTGTTGATACCGAACTTGGCAAGAAGTTAGACATTACCGACTTTGATGCTTACTCCGCAAGTATTGAAACCGAATTTGGTGGTAAGATTGGTAGTGCTGAATTTAACTCCTATTCCTCAAAGATAGATTCCTATATTGATGACCTATCTGGTGAATTTTTACTATATCAAACTAAAGCCGATATGGTAAATTATGCCACCGAATTGGAAATGCAATCTGCAAATCATCAAATTTCCGCAATCCAAGACATAATCCATAGTGATGACAAGACACTTGACACAATTCAAGAAATTGTGGATTTCGCCAAGCACAACAAGGACTTGATTGATGGTATTCTAACTGTCAAGCAAGACAAGAGTGCAATGTCAGCTTATTACACAAAGACCGAAACCGATGGTATGTATCTAACCGAGGCTTCTGCGGACACCATATATCAACAAATAGTTGATATGACCGCATATCAAGAAGTAAGTGGAATGACCGCCTATGCAAAGAAGTCTGAACTTCCAGAAACATACTTTACAAAGGAAAGTGCCGATACACTATATCAACCAATAGGAAACTATGCATCCTCAACAGACCTAACCTATGTAAGTGGTGTTGTTGATGGAAAGGTTGATTTGAGTGATTACAATACCTATACCGCATTTGTTGAACAAACATACGCATTGTCTTCAGATGTATATTCAAAGAGTGAAAGTGATGACAAGTATCTAACCGAAACTTCCGCTAATGAATTGTATCAATCATTGGAAGGAATGAAGGATTATGCAACCATCACACTTATGAATAGCGGTTTTGACAAGGTTGATGGTGAAATCCTAACTATGTCTGGTTCTATTTCCGCTATTGAAGTGGACTTGAAGGACGACTACATAGCAAAGGAAGATGTAACCTTCGCTACGGACTCTCAAATTGAAGCATTGTTTGAAGAAACAACCGAATCCACCGACCCTACTGATACTACCGACAAGGAAGATGTTGATGAAGAAGTTGATGAAAACATTGAATGGTCTTCATTGAACTTTGGTTCTATTGAATTGATGGCAGACACCAATCCAAGAACAATGAGTGTTGGAAACTTCAATGAAGGTGTAAATACACCTACGAAGGAACAATTGGAAACATTGTTGACCAACGCTTCCGTTAATTATGACAATGACTTGCTAACCCTTCATTCAAAGTCTGATGATGTGATTACCTACAATGTCGGTCATACAAGTACACTTGATTATGACATTGTAACCATTCCTTCAAAGAGTTATGATGACTATGGCAATAGATACGCATTGTTCATAAAGAAGTCCAAGGATGATGGTACGATTTCTACCGAAATATCAACCATTGGTGAGCAAAGTGTGCTATTGACAAGCATATATATTAAGAACAAGTAGAATTTGTTATCTCCTTAAATGAAGTCCAACCAATAAGGTTGGACTTTTTTTCATACATAATATATGGCAGAAGAATTCAAGAACATAATAAAACTAAATCAATTGGCTAGGTTCAAAGAACTAGCCGATGAAAAATATGTTAACAAGGAAGATGCGTTAGTCAAGACATCCATTGATGATGACCTTGTGATATTGAAAGAAGATAAGTTGACAATAAATGTCACTACTACCGACAATACGATATACAAGATAGGTGATTATTATATAAGTGGTGGTGAAGCCGTACCCCCAAAAAAGATATTTGACAATGATGATGACACCGAAAGACAAGGTAAGTTATGGCTTTATGAAGATGGTACTATGGTCTTGGAAAATGTTGAAAAGTTCAATCAAATAGAGGTATATTATTCTTTGAAGGGTACAAGTCAAATACAATATTATAAGATTATGACTGAAATGATTGATGCCCCCAAGGAGAACAATGGTGTATTCACAATATTCAACCCTAGCGAAAATATATTGGTATACACATTTGAGCAAGTTGAAGTATCTTACAAGTCTAGCGAAGAAGGTTCAACCATCACAATAAAGTCATTGGCTGGTGATGAAAGTTTGGTTAAAATTGAAAGAATATATGGCATCTTGGAGAATTAGTATGGAATATTTTGATATAGAAAAGTCTAAAGTAAGAACAAAGGTGAATGGTAAGGTATATTCACATGATTCCATAAGTACAATGTTAATATACAACATTTATCAAAAGGATGATGAAACAAAGACCATTTATACATCCAATGAATTAACAACAAACACAATGATGTACTACACATCGTTGAACAATGAACAAGTAAATATAGATAAGAAGTATAAGTTGATAGCCTCCAAGATAGAATACATATCAAATGGCGAGGACAAGTCTTTCGTTGATGAGAATGTTGCCTTGCAAGCACAAGGTGATTCTACATTGAGCTATTCTAAAAAATCCTTGAAGTTAAAGTTTAACAAGAGCCGTAGTTTCTATGGGTTTGATGATAGCAAGACATTTTCATTAAAGAATGATGTAAACCAATGTGCTCATACGGTAATCAATGGTTGTGGAAACCTTTGGAGACAGATGTTTGAAAGTAGAGATGACTATGACTCATTGCCTACTTGGTTCAAAGAAAGCAAGGCGAAGGGTTCATTGAATGGAAAACCAATCAAGGTATACTATGTGTTCACTAACGAAGATGGTGAAGAAATATGTGACTATATGGGTATCTATACGATGTCTACAAAGAAGGGTGATAGATTAGCTGGTTTCAATTCAAGCAAGAACCCAAATGCTTTCATAGTTTCTATGTCTTGTATAAACAATGCTGGTCGTAGCAATATAGGTTCTGAAGTATCAAACTTTACAAAGAAATATCCAAGAAAGTTCAACAAGATATGGAATGGTGATGAGGATTCTTCTATCGGTGGATATGAATTTGAAGATGGTGATGAAAAATATAGGGATAAGAAGGTACAATTCATAAACAAGGTCATTGATGTGTTTATGAATGAACCAGAAGAAACATTCAAGGAAAAAGTTCAACAATGTTTTGATGTAGCATCATTCATTGACTTAATAATTTTTACCACTATTTCCGCTAACCCAGACTTGAACAAGAATATGCTAATGTTTGGTGATGACTTCAATGAAAACGGCAAACTATATGCAATATTGTATGACTATGATGCAGGTTCATTCACTGGTTGGGATTGTTTCGCTGCCGATGGCTCAATACTACCAACCGCTGTACCTCAACTACAAGCGTGTTGTTGGGCACCTGACTATGATTGGATGACAAGAATCCATAATACTTTCTTGAATGAAATCAAGGCTAGATATTTCCAACTCCGTGAAAGAAAGATTCTTGACCCATCAAACATAACAAAACTATTCTTGGATGAATATCGTAATGTGTCAAATATATTACCATTTGATAGAAGTTATGTTGATGATGAAGGCAATGTCATTTCCATACCTGAACATTCAACCCGTAAATTTTCTTCTGAAGGAGCACTAGGTACGGACAATATATGTGGCACTAATATCACAAATATGACACAGACTCTATATGATAAAATTGTAAAGAGATTCATACAAACGGATGAACTTTATGAAAACATAGAAGATTTCTATCCATTTGGCATAATAACCGAAATCAACAAGAAGCAAGATGAAATTGTTGTTGATGAAGGTACTACATCGTTGAACATATTTGACTATTTTAATTACAATCCTCTTGGTGATTATATCCACAATGAGAATGTCTATAAAAATGTAATCATCCACAATCTTACGGATAGCAATGGAATAATTTCATCAATAGACCTTGATGGTACTATCACTTTTAGTCAAAATGAAGGCGAAACGAAGATTTCATTGACAACCAATCAATTGCTCAATCCTATTATGGAAGACACAAGAGGTCCAAAAATTGTAGGAAAGGTTGTAAGTGATACCATAACCATAAAGAGATATACAACCAACGCAACAACGGCAAACATTTCCATAATAAATGGTGAACCATACCAATATGGAAAGGAAGTTATTATTGAAAGTATTCCAAATGGAAAGATAAATAGTTGTTCTTGGGTTGTTTCCCCTAATGATACATCATATACCATTGAAGGTAATAGGTTGCGTATAACAACAAAACCTATGGATGAACATATATCCATTGATTATAAGGGAGTGACGGATGATGGCGAATTTGTGAAAACATTTGAATTTGATACAATAATTCCATCATTAGTCTTTGACAAGAGCAATTCATCCTATGGCATAAAGTCGGTTCAAAATGTTCCTTATGACGGAATGGTGATTGAAGGTGAATTTAGCGTAGATTTAAACAGTTGCATAGATGGAGCTACCACAAATGGTTACATCTTTGGTAACAAGAACGGAAAGGCTACATACAAGTCATATATGACAACCGACACACACGATGAAGTTGGTATATTCTGTATGCTCCGTAGATTCAACGGAAAGACATTGATTAACCCTCAATTCTTCTTTAACAAGAACTTTTCACAAGCCCCATCAACCACACCAAATGATGCTGGTGCTTATAGTGGTAGCACTTTCGCATTGAACCATCCATTGGTGTTTGAGGCGGGTGAGAGGATTTACTTCAAGATATGTGAAGCATATTTCCAAATGAATGATAGGATATATCCTTGGGTATATAAGGGTGTGAAATCCTCAAATATCAAGATAACTCAACCATTGAGATTGTTTGGCTATCTTAATGGTACTGCAATAGCAACTTCACCATTCAAGAATTCCTTATATTGGCTAAAGGTTCATAGCAATGGTAAACTTGTATCACATATTGTGCCAAACGACATTGAACAATTTGAAACCGATAAGACCTATGCCATAAAGGACTTGGTAACACCTTCTAACAACATTGTTGCAAATCTGAGTCAAACAACTATGGCATTTAGTAGTTACTATCCTTGTCCTTCCGTTGGTGGTTTGGGTATAGATAGAAGATTGCCCAACAATGATGATGGCGTTCCATTTAGCAATATTGATATAATAGACACAAACATCAAGTACGAAACCGACTTGACCTTTGAGATAAAGTTCAAACCAATGTTCTCACAAGAAAAGAATGTGGAAGACCACCGTGGTAGACTTTTCGGTGCTATGCAGTTATTGAACAAGAAATGGAACACATCTGGCACACAAGGCATAAGAAACTATGACTTGATATCCTTGATGTGTACGCATACACAAGGTGGAGGTATTGTTGCTCGTAATACTGACTTGACTACAAACCCATCTGTGTATAGAAGTTACATAACAACCGAAATGGGTGTTATCTACAAGGCTATATACTCCCCAACAAAGTTACAAGTGTTTGATGAGAATGATGTATTGTTGAAAGAAGTCAACTTGACCCGTAAACAAGTTGAAACCGATAGCACAATATATCTAGGTGGTCTAAATTGTTGTTATAGTGATACCGAACCATTCTATCAAGGTTTCTATGGTTATATCTATAGTTTCAAGATTTCCAATTCTACTGACACATTGCTTGACTTGACACCAAATGAAAAGAAAACTGGTTTCATTGATAGTATAAGTGACAAGGAATTCCTAATACATTCCACACCAAATGCGAATACAAAATCCGCAATGGTTAAGATTGACCTTGAAGATGGCATAGATGTTGTAGGAAAGACATATCAATTGTCATTGACCGAAGATAGTTACAATGATGTTGTTTCTAGTTCAAAGTTCATAGCACCTTCACCAAACCTTGATGTCCTTACCTATATAGATATGGGAATCAACAACCATAATATCAAGAGTGAGTTCATTTGGGAAGTGGATGACAACAAGAATGAATTTGCAACCATAGACAATAACGGATTGCTTACAATCTATGAGTCATCAAACCAAAAGGAAGTTGTGGTCAAGTGCTATTGGTCTTTGGATAAGTCAATATGCGATACAAAGACAATAACAATAACCTATGAATGAAGCAATCAACTGCTAAAGACAGTTGATTTTCCCAGCGTGGCAAGTGGTCAAGCCACTTGCTATGACTGATTTCTGCTCAAGATTACTTATGTAACCAGTATCAACAGACTTTAGTGATTTATCACTTCCCGTGCTTCCCACGGTATTTCTACATTTTAAAATTTTAAGACCTTCATTTAGTATGTTAATAGCAGCATTTTCATCTCTATCCAAATAAGTACCGCATTGAGGACAAGTCCAAAATCTTTCATCAAGTTTAAGTCCTTTGTATTTGAATCCGCAACAGTGACATAATTTACTACTTGGATAGAATGTACTTATCTTTATGTAAATCCTATTCATTTCTTTAGATTTGTAATCAATCATATTACAGAATGTTGAGAAACTAGCGTCTTGGATAGATTTTGCTAATTTATGATTCTTTAACATACCTTTAACATTTAAGTCTTCACTAACAATGACTTGGTTTTCGTTCACTATTTGCCTTGACAATTTATGTTGAAAGTCTTTTCTTTGATTCTTTATTTTTTCATGTACTAAAGCTACTCTTAACTTTTGTTTCTTGTAATTAGAAGAACCTTCAGTGCAATGACTTAATTTTCTTTGTTCTTTTGCTAACTTTATTTGTGAAGTTCTAAAATACTTTGGATTTTCAATAACTTGACCTGAGTCAAAAATACAGAAATCTTTTAATCCCAAATCAAACCCACAAGAATAAAATTTAGGTTCAATGTATTCTTTTTCAGATAATTCACAGCAAATACTAGCAAAATACTTGTTAGTTGGAGTTTTCTTGATAGTTATATTATAGATATGAATTTGAGACCAATCGGTATCTTTGTAATTTTTGAATTTCACTGAACCTAGTTTAGGAACTTTAATATGTTCTTTATCTTCAATTCTTATGTCACCAACGCCTTTCTTACTGTAAGTACAAGCAATTCTAAAAGAATCTTTTTGACCCTTTTTATGAAACTTTGGAAATGATTGTTTTGCTTTAGATTTTCCTTTTAATGAATTAAAAAAGTTACTATAAGCAGTCATACAGTCCATATAACTGTTTGCTAATGCTTGACTTGGAACTTTAGTTAAGAACTTCCATTCTTCTTTGAAACTTTTTAAGTTTGGATTGAAGTTTAGTTTATAATCTTCCCAAAGTTCTTTTTTCAAGGCTAGAATATGATTATATACGAACCTAGAACAACCAAGAGTCCTATCTATTAGAACTTTTTGTTCCTTGCTTGGGTATAATCTTATTTCTAATCCTTTCTTCATACAAACAAAATCCTATTGACAGTCACGGTGTCAATAGGACTAAAGCTATTTCTAGCTTTTAAACTTTTTTTCCTATTATTAGAACCCGTGACCTTTCCAATAATCTATATATTATTTATATTTTAAATTATGAAAAAATTTAATTTTAGCGGAAATTCATATCAACCACTGAAGATGGTTGATTTTTCTTTCCGCACTAATTATGAAAAAGTCCAACCATTGAGTTGGACTTTTTCATATATAAGATATGGCAGAAGAATACAAAAACCTAGTAAAACTTGAACAATTGGCTACATTCAAAAGATTAGCCGATGAAACATACACAAACAAGAAGGAACTTGATTCCTATTACACCAAGGAACAAGCGGATGAAAAGTTCATTTCTGCACACCAGTCCCTTGAAGAATATCAAAAGACCGCTGATGCGGACGCTAAATATGCAACCATAGTTGAAGATGAAAAGAAATTGATGATTTCCTCTTTCAACGATTATAGTGCAAAACTTGATGTTGAAATTGATACTAAAGTACCTTATTCGGCTATGACCGCATATCAACCAAAGGGTGATTATGTTTCAGCTACCGATGTATCCTATATTAGTGGTGTGGTTGACAATAAGGTTAATAGGCAAGCCTACGAAGAATTTACCGCAAGTCTACCAGAAACATACTTAACCAAGGAAAGTGCGGACACATTGTATCAACCAACGGGTGACTATGCAACCAACACCGAAGTAAACAAGAAATTGTATACCTCCGCATTCAATGAATATTCGGCAAGTCTTCCCTCTACATACCTCACAAAGGAAAGTGCGGACACATTGTATCAACCTATCGGTGATTACGCAACAAATGACAAGGTAACTTATGTAAGTGGTGAAGTTGACAAGAAACTTGTAAAGAGTGACTTTGACACCTATTCCGCAAGTCTTCCTTCTACATACCTCACAAAGGAAAGTGCTGATACACTATATCAACCAACGGGTAACTATGTTTCTTCTACCCAACTAGCCGATTATTATACAACGGCTCAAGCCGATGCTAAATTCTTGACTGCTCATCAATCTCTTGAAGAATATCTAACTACCGCAGATGCACAAGCTACTTATGCAACAAAGGAAGATAACAACAAGAAACTTGATACCACAGATTTCAACACCTATACCGCTGGTATCCGTGAAGAACTTGATGATGTAGTTACCAATGAAGAACTTGAAGAAACCTTGGAAGAATATCAACCAAAGGGTGACTACGCATTGGATAGTGACTTGGAATATGTAAGTGGTGAAGCTAATAAGAAACTTTACACCTCCGCATTCAATACTTATTCCGCAAGCCTTCCTTCTACATACTTTACCAAGGAAAGTGCCGATACATTGTATCAATCCCTTGAAGGTATGACCGCATACCAAGTTACTGGTGACTATGCAACAAATACAAACTTGAACTATGTAAGTGGCGAAGTTGACAATAAACTATTCATTTCTTCCTTCAATACATATTCTTCAGACCTACAAACCGCATTGTTCACCAAGGCTAGTGCCGATACATTGTATCAACCTATCGGTGATTATGTTACCTCTACCGAATTGAACAAATACTATGACAAGACCGCATCTGATGGAAAGTATCTAACACAAACTTCGGCTGATACTATATACACCAAGTTGGAAGATATGTCATTGTATCAAACTAAAGCCGATATGGTAAATTATGCTACCGAATTGGAAATGCAATCTGCAAATCATCAAATTTCCGCAATTCAAAATATAATCCATAGTGATGACGAGACACTTGACACAATCCAAGAAATAGTTGACTTTGCAAAGCACAATAAAGACTTGATTGATGGTATCTTGACAAACAAGCAAGACAAGTCCGCTATGAACTCATATTATACAAAGAATGAAGCCAATGATTTGTATAATGGCAAGGTAGATACTACAACTTATGAAACCTTTACTGGTACTACCCTTCCTAATGATTATTACAAAAAGACCGAAGTCTATAGCATTACGGAAGCCGATGAAACATTTGTTGCTCACGAACAAATATCAATAGCAACGGATGCTCAAATTAGTGCAATGTTTGGGTTCACAACTGAAGAAAATGCATAAAAAATAGAAAATAAAATATGAACATTTGCCCTCCATAGTTGTTTCTATGGAGGGCAAAATATATAAAATATGAGCGAAGAATATAAAGATATAATCAAGTTAGACCAATTGAAGACATTTAAAGACCTTCTTGATGATACATTTATTTCAAAGAAAAAGGAAGAAAATTACGACACCGCCTATGACTTTGCGGATACGCATAAAGGTTCTTTGAATTTCAAGCAAGGTGAAGAAAGTGTAGGCACTTTTGATGGTACTACGGATTTAGATATTCAACTAGGTGCTACTATAAAGAATGAAGAAGGTGAAGATGTTGTAAAGCCTTTGGATGAGGTTATTACCAAGTTATTTGATGAAAAGCAAGACAATCTTGACACCACACCTAGAGGACAAACGGAAGAAAGAGAAAAGTATCAAGAAAAATTGAAAAACTTCGCTATCAACATTTTCGGTAATTCAGACACCGCAAATTCATTGAACGCAAAGCGTGTTGAATGGACGACCGATTGGGATGATGTTCGTGAAGATGGTTTCTATGCTGGACTACAAAGCCCAAATCATCCAACTACGGGTGCTGAAGCTAAATATCATAGACCCACCGATTCTTATAATAGTGGTTTCTTAATTGTTTCCTCTTGTCTACAACCATCTGCCGATAGTACACAAATCTTTAAATTCGTATTCCAGATATTCTTCAATGCTTATGGTATATGGATTAGAAGGGATAAATCCTACTATACTACGGATATGGTATTTAAGAGAGATACGGGATTTACAAATTGGGTAAAATGTACAACATTTAACACAACAATTTCCGTAGGTTCTACCGATACTCCAGTTTATATTGATAAAAATTCCGTTGTTACAGGTTCCACAGATACATCAACCGCTACAAACTACAAGCCAGTAACCAAAATCAAGGTATCCGTTGGTGGTACTGGATTGAACACAATAAAAAAGGGTTCTTACTTAATAGGTAACGATACAAATGCAATTCAAGTGAAAACACCTGATGAAGTATTGGTTGACATAAACGCACAAGAAAAACTTACATTTGACACTTTACCAACCGAAGGTTCTACAAATCCAGTCACATCAAACGGCATTAAGTCCTATGTTGATACTATGGTTTCTGGTCAAGCGAAGTTTGTAGATGCACTTCCTACAATTGGTGAAGAAAACATAGTCTATTATGTTCCACAAGCAAATGCTGATAATACCGATACAATATATGATGAATACATTTGGTGTGACAATTCTTTTATAAAGGTTGGTGATAAGTCATTGAACCTAAATGACTATGTTTCAACACAAAGGTTTGAAGAAACCGAAGAAATGATGTCAAGAAGCGTTGACCAATTGAGAATGGTAACGCAAGAAACATCAGAAGCCATTGATGAAACCAAGGAAATGGTGGATTCAAACATGACGGATACTATTGAACAAGGTTTCTATATTTGTGATTCTAACCAAAATGTGGCTATGAAATATGATGAAGAAGGTCTAGACTTCGCAAAGATTTCAAACCACGCAATAGAGGTGTTGAAGGAATCCTCATTGACAAAGGAAGAATGTCTATCAAAAAGCCATCAATATGTTGGTCAAAGAGTATTGTTGGATAAGAAATACTCCTTCAATTCAAACTATGTTATGAAATTGAAATCTGGCGGTCAAGCAACTACAACATATGGAGATTATATCTTCCAAGGATTTGCTGGAGGAAAATGTAGTATATTTGACCTAAAGAACAAGAATACTACTCCATTGGCTACAATAAATCTTGAACCTATAGGCACATCAGAAGAACACCATAACAATTCGCTTATGTTTATGGATGGTGTTTTCTATGAACTTGGTGATGAATTCCCATTGCTTATTAGCCAAGGCTCTAATGCCTCATTGAGTTCTCCTTGTTCATTTGTATATCGCATTACAAGGAATGGTGATTCTTGGAATGCAACATTGGTATCTACAATATATGTTGACCAAACGGACTTTGAAAGTCATAATCTAGAAAAGACTGAAACCGCATATACTTGTACATATTGCAAGGAATACAACAAGTTGGTCGTATGTTCATTACAACATCGTTCTACAAACACCAGCACAATAGCAACGAATAAGTTCATTACTACATTATATGATATGCCAAACTTCAAGAACAATGAAAATGTCACATTGAATTGGTCTAATGCATATAATCAGTTTACTACCTTACACAATAGATGGCTTGGTATGCAAGCACAACTTTGTGTAGGCGACTATTTCATTAGAAGTGTTGGATATGGTACGGAAAGTGCTCCCAATATGTTGGAATTCTATTCATTGAAGATGAATACAAGGGTTTCTCTTGTTCCTTTGAATGATGTAACAAGATATGAAATGGAAGGAATTATGTATTCAGATGAATACGGTCTAATGATTGTTGATTCAAACGGTGATTGCTACAAATTGGAGTTTTAATTATGGGTTTTGCTATTATATCTAAAAATATGGATTTTCGTGGTGCTTCGTTGGGTAAGATTACTCCAGTGAAGAATGTACCAGTTATTGAATTTCACATAAAGGAAATTGATGAAATTTTAGGTTCTCAACAAATGGAAATAGATTATCTACCTTCAAATACAAGTCAAAGAGAAGTTACTTGGTCTATAGTTGAAGGTGAAGAATATGCTATAATTAATCCAAATGACGGATGGGTTAACACAATAGCCAACGGAACTATTGTCGTAAGGGCGGTTTCCGTATATAATCAAGACATCTATGATGAAATTTCGGTAAATGTGAACACTAATGATGTCATTGACATTGATTGGATTGGTACTTGTGGTGGTAACTATCTTGACCTTGGTATTAAAGTGCCTGAAATCAATTCCTTTGACTTGGAAATGGTTGCTCATAGTAGAAACACTTGGGTTGCGTTCGGTACTAGAAAAGCAGCCACTACTAATGTGTTCCAAGGCATTTATTCATCGGCAACTAATGCTATTTCCTTTAGAACCACTTGGAATGAATATCTAAATGAATATAAGTGGAATTCTTATAATGGAAGTTCATTCAATAAAGATGATGTGATTAGGTTCTTTGCAAATAGAGTTGACAATTCCAATATTTTGTATGTAAATGATAAACAAATCGCAAACACTAATACTACTGGAACTGTAAATGCCGAACCAATTGACAACATCTATCTATTTGACATAAATCAAGGTGGTGTTCCTTCTCAAAAGAAGGATGATTTCGCTTGCATTAGGAAATGTGTCATTACCAATACAAGCAATGAAGTCATTATGGACTTAAAGCCTGTATTGTACAAGAATATACCTTGTTTCTATGATAGTGTACAATCAAGGTTCTTGTATATTCAAGGCGATGAACCGACTTACTACTTATTGGATGGCGAAGAACTATTCTACGCACACGATTAAAAGAAACACCCCACAATTGGGGTGTTTTTCATATATAAAATATGAGTGTGAAATATAAAGATTTAGTAAAACTAGAACAATTACAAACATACAAGACTCTTTCTGATAATACATATGCACCAAAGGGTGATTACCTTGTAGCGGATGACATTACTGGAAAACAAGACAAGGTTGATATGAGTTCCTATTATACCAAGGAACAAGCGGATAATAAATTCCTTACCGCACATCAATCCCTTGAAGAATACCAAAAGACCGCTGGTATGACCGCCTATGCGTTAAAAAGTGATATTCCAACCGACCTTTTCACCAAGGAAAGTGCCGACACTTTATATCAACAAAAGGGAAACTATGTTTCTTCTACGGAACTAAACAATTATTATACAACGGCACAAGCCGATGCTAAATTCTTGACCGCACATCAATCCCTTGAAGAATATCAAAAAACAGAAGATGCCGATGCAAAATATGCAACCAAGGGTGAAATTCCAACCGACCTTTTTACCAAGGCTAGTGCTGATACTCTTTATATTTCAACCGCAAAGGAAGAAAACTATGATAGTGCATACACACACGCATCTTCCCACACGGCAACATTGACATTCAAGCAAAAGGATACCACAATAGGTACATTTGATGGTACTACCGCCTTGGAGGTTGAGGTCGGTGGTTCTACACCAACAGATAATGGTGATTACATTTATAGAAAGACCGATGAATTTGATGGTTGGTACAACATCACTAATGAAGCACAAGAGATTGAAGGCAAGAGTGGTGTAAATGTTTCTAGTGACACAGAAAACAAGAAAACTACTATTTCATTGACAGAAGAAGTCCAAGAAAAGTTGTCCAAGATGGATGAACAACTTGAAATAAGTGGTGGAAATGGTATTTCAATAACAAGTGCCGATGGTAAGTTGGTCATAGCCTCCAATGGAATAGCGAACATTGAAACCGATTCCACATTGAGCGGAAATGGAACTACAACATCACCTTTGGGCATAAACAAGGACAATGAACTTGAAATAAGCGGTGGAAATGGTATTTCCGTAACTACTTCTGATGGCAAGTTGGTCATTTCTTCTGATGGTATAGCAACAATTGAAACTGACACCACATTGAGTGGTGATGGTTCTAGTGAATCCCCATTAGGAATAAATGCGGATACACAAATGGAATTGGTTGAGGGTGAAGGCATCTCCATAAAGAAGAATGAGGATGAAACTCAACTTGAAATTTCCGTAAGTGGTATAGCTACAAAGTCCTATTATGAAATCGCAAAGGAAAATGGTTGTGAACATACTGCAACAATAAATGGTAAGGTTGTAAGCGGTTATGCCCACGGAAAGGGTACTATCGTTGATGGCGAATTTATGACAGTTGTCGGTAAATACAACCTACAATATCCAGAAATTGGCACTTTATTTGCGGTCGGTGATGGTGATGAAACCACAAGAAGGAATACTTTTAGTGTTGCTCACGATTCAATCATATTTGGTGGCAATGGTTCTACTGTTGATGGTACAAATGAACACATCATTTGTTTTGGTAAGACACACGATATAGATGATTGTAGAATGCTTACCATATTCGGTGAAGGCAACTCCGCTACAAATGTTGAATACACACTAATCAATGGTAAGGAAAACAAGTTTAGTGGCTATCTATATAGCTTTATGAATGGTTCTAACAATAGTACGAAGGATTCTAAATACAACATAATCAATGGTAACTCAAATTCCTCCACCAATATGAACCATTCTATCATTGCAGGTAACGGAAATGCTGTAAGCGGTGAAACAAGTCTTGAATATAGTACCATATTTGGTTCTAACAATAGAGTTGGTGGCATATCCCACAACTACATCAATGGTGACCAGAACTCCGCATTGGGTCAATTCAACCAAGTCCTTGGTCAAAGCAATCTAGCAATTGGTGGATTGAACTTTGTCATCGGTGTCGTAAATAGTGCTATCGGTGATAACGCAAATATGCTACTAGGCTCTGGAAACCTTTCCACCAACAAGGGTTGTATCTTGATGGGTAACAACTTGACATCAAATGCCGAAATGCAAATCATACTTGGTGCAAAGAACGACATTACCGATATGGTTGATGGTTTGTACACGGAAGATTCAGAATACTATTCCACAAATACTGGTGTTCTTCCAATGTTCGTATTGGCTGGTGATTCAAAGGGTTATAAGAATTCTCATACCGTCTATAAGGATGGTCAGATTAGATTAAGATTTGACAATCCAAACTATGGTGCTGAAGGGGTATACGATACCGATGAAGTCCTATTGAACTATCCATACTTCCAAAAGCAAAAGAGCATAGGTGATGTTGTTGTAAGTTCTAGCGGTTATTTCTATGAACCAATTAACGGAACTAATACAACCATAGTAACCGCATTTGCCGAAGATGGTCATAAGACTTTCAAGGTCAATGTAACTCAATCTATGGAAGATTCCCCAGTTATCGTTACTGGTGAAGGTAACATAATGGTTCAAAGTAGTACGGATGCCGAAACAAGTAAACCCAAGTTTACAATTACACTTGATGATGTTGCAGCAACCGAATACTTTGGTGATGACCTTGTAGGTGTAGACTTTGAAACTAGAAAGATTTCCGCAACGGAAACCCTATCCGCAATGTTGCAAAAGCCAAGTGCTCTATATGAAACAACCGCAAGTGAAACCCCATACGCACAATATAGTGCAAACAAGGTTGTACTTGATGAAGCCGTTATTGACACAAGTGTAAGTGTAAAGAACGGAAGTGCATATAGTAGCTCAAATGAATGGTCAAAGATGGTTCTACCAACAACTGGCGAATACATCACCAACGATATGTTGGCAAATGGCTTGAAGATGATGATTGTTCCACCAGATTATGATGTAACAACCGCACCTGCGAACACATTCATATTCAAGGTCAAGCCAACAAGTACCGATACAGATACCGACACCGAAAATACATAATATATGAGTTTACACTTCGGTAATTATGAAATTGGTGAGATATACTTTTCTAACGCAAGTAGAGAGGTATATCCAATCGGTTCTATACATTTTAACGATAACCTATTATTCATTGATGAGAATGAACCACTTCCACCAATTGATGAACCTACGGCAGTCAATACTTATGTCAAGGAAGAAAACAAGATTCAAGTTACCAACATTGTAACCTCTACTACTGAAACATACCTTTCATTGTTCACATTTAGAAGTGAAATCGTTGATAGTGATGTTGTAGAACTAAACTCTATGAGACTTTGGTTTCACAATCCAACATTGAACATATATTCAGCAGAAAACTACCAATGGAAGAATATGTACATCATAGAATTCTATGATACCGATGGCAATCAATTGACCGAGGAAAACATTAAAAAACTTGACCTCAACCATATGGTGATTGCTGGAAAACCTTTATCTTGTAACCTCACAACAAGAGAATTGAGAGCCGATGTTATGGGCGACAATATGAACATTGGTGCTTGTAAGGTTGGCGATGATGACTTCTATTCAGTAAAGTTCAACTTTGAAGGTGTAACCTTGAAGAAGGAATGCATATATGGATTTGTTATCAAGGATGTCTATAACATCATAGAAAAGGATGATAACACATACCTATTCATCAACCCCAATGTCATTTCGCAAACCGCACTTGAAAAGAACTTCAATGGTTCTAACATATTTGATTCAAACCAAGGTGATACTATAAGAATTTATCCTAGTTGGTTCTATGATGAAAGTGGAAATATTAATCCTTGGGTGACGGAAGAAGAAATGCAACCATACAAGGGAAACTTCATAACCAATAAGCCTGTAATCCGTGCATTGTTTGAATTTGATTCTGGTTATGAATGGTGCTATCCTATTGGTAGATTCATGAACGATGTAGTTAAAAACAATGCTTAAAAAAACACCCACGAAATGTGGGTGTTTTTTCATATATAAATAAAGAATATATAAGGACACTAATATGGCTTTAGAACAAAATGTAACACGCATTGAAGGTGCAAAACAAGACCTCAAATCCGCTATTGAGGAAAAGGGAGTTTCCGTACCTTCTACTATGAAGATTGATGGTTATGCTGGCTTGGTTAGAAATATAAAGAACCAATCAAACATATCCTCCGTTGATAAATCTATTAATGTAAGAACATCGGTTGATGGTGATGTTGACCTTGCCGTTAATACAGAAATCATAGCAACAAATGATTCTGTTGATAGAAAACTTGAAGATAAGGTTGACAATGAAACACTAGATAACTATTACGACAAGGATGAATGTAGTGGTCTATTTGTTTCTACATTGACATCATTAGATGATTCCATTTCATTGACTAGAACTACAAGTGGTTATGACTTATCCGTAATAGGTGGTGACGAAGGTAATGGTGTTACATTTGGTTATCTAATAAATGGTCAATTCTACAAGGAAAATGAAGAAAACGAAGAAGTAAAGATTCCAGCAGAAAAAAACAAGTTGTATGTTGACTTGAACACCAACGATTCCTATCACTACACAAACGCACTAATTCCAGCAGAAAAGATTCCAGAATTGCTTTCCAATGGTGCATACGCAAATACATCCAATGCGAAGATTGGTGATTACACCACATTATCTGAATACTCCATACAATACTTTGGAGAAAAACTTGACTTTAAAAATGATGTCATTATGTATAATATTGATGAAGATTTCATTAAAAATGTCCTTACGAATTACATTCCAAAGGGCACTCATATAATGACATATAGTGATTTAATTCATTTTATGGCAAAGTATGATATTGAAGATATTTCTACGGAAGAAGATACACTTGAATTTATTAAGTATTTAGAAAAGGATTTCGGTATAAAGTTGCCATCTGCAACAATAGTTTCTAATTATGGTGATGTGTATGATGTAAAATTTAATAGGTATACTATTTTTGTTGAAGAAGAATACCAAGGAGAAGTTGGAGAGAAATATATATGCCTTCAAATTATTGGTATGGCTAACGATACTGAAGCCTATTATGATGTTGATTTTATTCCATTTAGTGATGAATATGTTGAAGAATATCATATAAATACTTCAATAATGTATGTCTTGGATACCTATATCAATACAATTGGCGTTATAGCTAAAATGCTTGATGTTGAAATTGATGAAAATAAATATACAACATTTAAGGATATGATTCCCGAAAATTATACAATTATTAATGGTGCTGAATTTAAATTATATTATAAAGATTACATTGAAGAAATTGAATCTAATACACTAAATGATATGAATTGTCATATAATCACAGAAGATGACATCTTGAATACTTTAGTAAGTCTATATGGCGACATTGACTATGAAGATTCAGACGCTTTCAATAACGCATTGTGTGGGACTTTAGAATACATGGGCGTTACTACATTCAAGTTTATTGATAATTATTCAAGAACAATAGAAGAGGCGTATGGATATTATAAACTAAAAGATAGTGATGGCTATGGAGTATTCACTTATGTGATTGATGGAATAACAAAATATACATATCTTAATGAATCTTTAGATTATACTGAAGAAGCCCAAGTGTTCTATGTAAAGAATGACTATGTACCAAATGTTGTATCAAGCGATACCGTAGAAGATGTAACATACGAGGATATGTATGTAAAAGTAAGTGATACAAAAATATTCTATGGTTCTTTTGTAAACGAAATCTTTAGAGATGAAAATCTTAACAAGATTCTATTGATTGAAGGAAAGTTGTACTATGACAAAGAAAATGAATTGACTTACATTTGTGTAAATAATGAATTGGTACAAATAGGTGGCTCAACAATTGACACCGAAGGTGGCTCAACAATTGACACAGAAAAGTTCGCTTTGAAAAAGTATTATGGTGATGATGCCATAAATCTTGAAACCCATACCACCGACAATAGTGGTAATGCTTGGTTTAGCGGTAATATGGTTGTATCAAAGAGTGCATCCACAATCAAATATACCACATTTATTAATGAAGGCTATAAGATTTCTGAAAACAACTTTATCGCAGGTGACCATATTAGTTTAAGTGGACAAAACAAGAGCAACTTGATTATGAACGCCTATATGGATGGTCAAATTGTTGGTAGTAAGTCTTATGGAGGTGCACCATTATCCGTTGACACAATCCAAAACTCTATGCTTGTTGGTGAAGGTTGTTCCGCTTGGAGTTCTAACGGACTTTTGTTGAATGGTATCGTTAATAGTGCAGGAGTCACAACAAAGGCGTTATTACAAGGTGATGGTAATAAAGTTTGCAAGTCTAACAACAATGTAATCATAGGTTCTTTCAATAGAATTGAAAATATGATTAATACCGAAACAAGTTCATATAGTTGTTATATACCATCAGCAGATTATTATTATTCACCACTTACAATTGGAACGGCACAATATAACGCAAATGCAAATTACAATGGAGGTTGGACGCCATCATTGAACATTATTGTAGGTTCTTATAACGGCATTGCTAGAGGTGAAAAGAACTTTATTCTAGGAAACCGCAATGTTGCTAATACTGAAATTGTCAACTCTGGAAAGTATGTTTCTGAAGCCCTTGGTGCTTTAGGTGATTTTGTTATGGGTGATAAAAATGACATTTCAACAATGTCAAGGACAATTGTTATAGGTAATAATAATGGTGGATATGGAACTACTGCTAGTGATAGGCATCAAGGTCTAACAAACAAAAGTACGAACGCAATCATTATTGGTTCAGGTCATTCATTGTATGGAAACCTACAAAATACGATATTGATTGGTGAAGATTCTATAATTCAAACCCCTAAAAGGTCAGAAAATAGTGGCTCTTGTGTAACAAGGTCTATCTTGATTACAAATGGTGATTGGAGAAACCAGAAATGTGAATTCTATAACATTGGTAATAGTATCATCGTTGGTGAAGGTATATCTGCAAGTAATTTGACAAAGAATTTAATTATGGGTTCTCACGATACATTGAGGGCTTCTAATGCCATATTTATGATGAATGGTGTTAGTGAAAGTGGTACAAGTGGTAACATCATTAGTAATGATACTTGCTTAATGGTACTTGGTTGTGAAAACAACATTACAAGTGTTGACCATTCATTGGTGCTTGGAAACAAGAATAATATGTTATACGCAGCAAGTACAATCGCAAATTCCAAGAATGACATTAATTGTTGTGATAACTGTATCCTATTCAATGATGATTATGAAAAATCATACTCTTATGGTGTTGTAAAGGCTAACACCTACTCTAGTTGTAATTCCATTATTAGCTTTGGTAGTGGTGTTGACCTCAATTCTATGGGTAGAGTTCTAAACCTTGGTGAATTGAGTGGTGTAAGTTCAAATGCCATATTAAACTTGGGTGGTAAAGAAGAATACAAGGATAAACAAGGATATTCTAGATATAGTGGTACAAACCTAATAGATAGCATCTCTAACTGCTTGCTAGTTGGTGATACATTGACATCCAAGAGTGGTTGCTCTACCATCAATATGGGTTATAGAAACAATGTAAATGGATTGAACTATATCTATGTCAATGGTACTGACAATGATATTCAAGCCGATTTGATGATTCTTACAGGTCATACCGCAGCTACATCAAAATGGGATGATGATAAATGGGCTGGAAATGAATCAAAGGACGGATATGAGGTACTAGGTTCAAACAACTCTGCAAAGATTGGCATTGCTAGTGGTATTGCCGATGATGTCCGTACATCTCTCCGTGTACAAGGTTACAACAACACAATCGGTGTTACAAACAATAGTGCTTGGGGTTACATTGATGTGTTTGGTATGAACAACAAGGTTCAAGGTCTAAACGATAGCCTACACATTTGTGGTAATAGCAACTCCGCAAGTGCTACGAAGGATGTTACCGCATTCGGTCATAGTATGAATCTTTGTGACATATCCTCAACATTCGTAGTTGATACCAACGGAAACAAATTCTCATCAAATAAGGATGGTGCGTATGTCAACAAGGTTGATACCACAACAACCAATAGCGGATATTCAATTGTGAACATCAACTACATACAATCATTGGTTGATAGAATCGTTGCGTTGGAAAATGCACTTAAAGCCAATAACATAAATATATAAGTTGTAGTGATATAAGAGGTTGAATTCAGTTCACAGAAATCAAACTAATAAGAAACTACAACAAGGAAGGTGGGGCAAATGCCCCACCTTTTCCGTTTAAACAATATATAAAGTATGATTGTTACATTTAATGGTAAGATTGTTAATTTCGGTGGAAAGTTGATTAGTATTGGTGGTGATGTTCCTCCAACACCACCAGGTCCTGAACCCACACAAAACACATATACAATTTTTCCCCAAAACGCATCATTAGAGGTTGGTACAAGTACACCAACTGGATGGTTCGTTGGTGCTATTACAGAAACTAGGTTGAATACGGTACTCACTGAAGAAGATTCTTCTACACCTTCAACATTCCCAAATATGACATATTCATTTACTCCACAATCATTTGCGGATAAAGTCTATATGAAATTAGTAGCTAGTGGTTGTAAAGCAGGTGAAACACTTGCAGGTATTGATATAACAGGTGAAAATCCTGTATTGGCTATTGCATTTAGTGATATAAATGGAAATGTAAGTGAATTCATCAATATTGGTCGTGATGGAAGTAGTGGTTCTGGCGTTCTTAAAATCCGTACTGCTGAAGAAGGTTCAGTTGATAGTAAAGCACATTACACTCTACCTTCAGTTGAAATAACATCATATCTTTCCAATATAGACATTACAAAGATATGCAAAGTACACATTTCATTGCTTTGGAGTGATGGTACATCTTGGAAGCCAAGAACCAAGGGTCTGAAGATTTACAGCTTTATAATAGCGGATACACCAATAACAGAAGATACATCAATAACAGAATAGCGTGGTAAGTATGTTCCTAAAGCACAATGGCAATTATCTAAAGATTGATGGTTCACTTTTCATTTTGAAGGAAAGTGAACCTCCTACCCCAATGGAAACGGAATACATACAATCAAACTACAATGATATGATTGACTTGGTTAATGATGTCATAATGAACCTAAATTCTGATGAAAGACTTGCCATTGTCATAAGACATAGTGAAAGGTCTAGTGATACTTCAGCATCCGCTGACATAACAAACCACGGAAAGGCTTATGCCATAGACCTTGGAAAGAAGATTAAGGCAACAAACAAGTTCAAGGAAAGTGAATGCTCATTCTATGGTACAAACGCATTGAGGTGTATAAATACGGCAAATTGCATATACCTAGGAATGTTCAACAATGATGAAACTACACTATCCAATGTAATAAGCAGCAAGGTTTCCGTAAAATCCGTAGCCGACAAAGCAACCGATAGAGGTGATGTTTTCAAGTTGACATATACATCTTCTAGTGGTTGGCCCGATGTTGCCGATTTCGCTAGAAGACTATCAAACGATGTTGTTATGGAACCTGTTTCAAAGAACATCATTGATGGTTGTGTTGAACTTATGGGTGACAAGAAATTCTGCGTTTGTGTTTCCCACGACTTTAACACATTGCCTTTCGTATGTTGGTCTAGTGGTCAAACCACAAGCACAACAAACCACGCAAAATGGTTTGATTTCCAAGGAAATGTTACGCACAATGAATGGCTATGCTATATGGCTGGCGTAGCAATTATAATAAAGAAGAATTTGAGAATACTAAAGCCAATCTATACAATCACAAGGAAATTGATTGGCGAAAGCAACTTGACAAACTTTACGGACATAGCCGAAGGTGGAAGTGGTTGGCACGGAGTAATGCGTTCAACTGACAACTCTGGCTATGGCAATGTTCTTTAATAAGAGGTAAAAATATGGCAAAGAAAGATGTAATATTAACTATTAGCGGTGGCGGTATCCTAGGTGTAGGTCCTGCACACTTTTTAAAGAGATTGGAAGAAGATATGAAGAAGCCATTGAATAAGGTATTCAAAGGTTATGCTGGCACTTCTACTGGTTCAATCATAGTGGCTGCTATTAACGAAGGCATTTCCACCGATGAAATTGAAAAACTATACAAGGAAAAGGGCAAGGAAATATTCAAGCCTTGGACTTGGCTAGAAAAGGTGAAGGCATTGAACAAGCCGCTTCCAAAATACAACAATGCAGAATTGAAGAAAATGCTAAAGGAACTCCTAAATGGTACTTGTGCGGAATGGAAGCAAGAAATCTATATACCTTCCATTGATATGATTTCCTCCAAGAATACCGAGAAGGTATTTGATAGAGGTGACAAAGACATTCCAAAGTGGTTTGCCGTTATAGCATCCACTAGTGCCCCAACATACTTTATGCCAGCAGGTAGTGATGAGAATTGGTTAGACGGAGGGCTGTCGGCTAACAATCCCGTAGCAATCGGTACGGCTGGGTACAAGAAGCATACTGGAAAGGATGACTTCAAGGTTGTACATATTGAAACAGGTATGCTAAATGCAAAGAAGGGCAAGGGTGGAAACAAGAACCTACTTGATTGGGGTAAGTACATTCTAAAGAACTTTGTAGCCCGTTCTGAATCCACAAACACATACATAGCAAAGGAAATTGTAGGTGAAGAAAATGTGTTCGTATGTGAACCAACCACTACAAAGAGTTTTGAAATGGATGACTTGAAGTGTGTTGATGAAGTTATAAAGATTTGGGATGAATATTACGAAAGCGTAAAGAAAGACCTAATCAAGTTCTTGAAATAATCATTCAAAGACATTAGACTCAAGACCACCAATGAAAATTGGTGGTTTTTTATATTTAGTGTATATGACAAACGAAGAACAAATATCTAAAAATGTTAACCACCCTTCACACTACACAAGTTCCAAGAGTGGTGTTGAGGTTATTGAAGTTACAAGATGCCTTTGCGGTTCTCTTTCAAATTGTTTCAAGTACATAGCAAGATATAGTGGAAAGTTCAACCCACAAGAAGATGTGAGAAAGGCAGTATTCTACTTGAACGACTACAAGGAACATCCAATGATGGCATATACTTGTGAAAAGCCAGAATATGTGCTAGACCTAATCCAAAAGTTCATTGATGTTGAAGAGGTTGATGCTATCAAGAACGCAATGATGTTCATTTCAAATATTGTAAAACTTTCCGCAAACATTCCTTATACCGAAATGAGTGGAAATAAGGTCATTGAAGACCTTACGGCATTTGCATTGACCCTTCCAACCGAGAACAAAAAATAATATATTTCCGTATATGGCTAGAACAAGTAAATTAGAAAATCCGTTGAAGAAGGCGAAGGAAGCCAAGGAAAAGAGTGAGATAACAATCTTTACCATACTAAATGAGATTGAATCCACAAAAAGACCTTGGGATGAACTTTCAGATGACTTCAAGAAGAAATATAGTCAATACTTGGTCAATTGGCTTATTTCAAGTGTTGAGCCTTACATACCATTGATTGCTGCATTGGATATCAAGAAATTGACCGATGAACAACATTATATGATTCTATGCACATATATTCAAAAGCAAAGACATTACTTCAAATGGCTAAACAACAAGGTCAAGAAGGATGACTTTATGGAATATGTATGTAGAAGGTATAAGATAGGCAAAAAGGATGCGGAACTCTATCTATCACTTATGAGTGAAAAGGAACGGAGTATGATAGATGAAAAGTTTGAAGCCACAAAGGGATTCCTTAAAACAAAAATTTAACCAAACAAGGCATATTGTTTTCAATGTGCCTTTTTTAACATATATGAATGAATGGAAATACACAAAGGATGAAATTCCTAATGATATGAAATACAAAATGGTAGCAATCCGTATAGAAGGATACTATTGTTATTATACAATTCAAAAATTAGCATACTTTAAAAACAACAATTGGTACAACACAAAGAATGAACTAATTGATGATTTCGTATTTGCTTGGAAATCTAGTAGAAAAAAGGCTAATAATCCAGATTTCAAAGGTTTCTATTGAAAAATTATATAATAAATCTCTTGACATTCAAGAGATTTTTTTGTATATTATGTGTACAACAAAAGGAGCAATTGTATTTAATATGCGTGGAATCAAAGTAGGAAACTATATTGTAGACCCTATCACAAATCAATTCAAAAAGAGGGATAGGGATGCCGAAAATGAAGGTATGTACCTCCGTGTAGGTAACTATGCCGTAAGCAAGTCAAACCTTCGTAAGGCATACAAGATTGTCCGTATCATTAGTGTGGATAGGATTCAAGTGATGAATGAAGATGGTCAACTTATAATCCTTTGCAAACATCTTCATTACGGATGGCACTATGAAGGTGAGTATTTCCGTATTAGTCCAAAACCTTTTTAACAAGGAGTTATTATGCTTACAATGCATGAAATCTATACAATTAAGGATATGGCTTTGAGCCATAAATATCGTTCTACTGACTTCTGCAACCAAGATGAATATTTTTGTGTGTATTGGGAAAACAAGGACTTTAGACTAGAAGTCTACTACGAAGATGAATACTATAACGATGATGGCGTAAGCGAGGTTTCCCTAAACAAGATGGACTTATCCACACATAAGGTGGAATGCATTAAAACAATCAAAGACCCCAATATGGAAGATGTTGAACAGCTATGCGAAATGGCTATGAAAATGTTTAAGTAGTTGGTATAGTTTGCATACTTGATTTTTATATTTCTTGTATGCTAACAGAACAACAATTTGAACACCTTTGTGATGAGGCTGAAAGGGAAACCCAAATGCCTGAAAACCTTGAAGATATGATATTGGTCAACAACAAGTTGGCTAACCTAGTCCAGAAATGGAATAGAATCTTCAAGAAGCAATTCAAGATATGTGCCGACCTTGAAATAGAAAAGGACACCTTGTATGGTGACCTTTATGACAAGTACAAGCGTAATAGCAATCTTTATATGGAAGACAAGGAAATCCCTTGGGCAATCAAGAGAGACCCTAGTTATGGCAAACTATGTAGAGAAAAGGCTTTACAAGATTCATACTTGGAATATTTCAAGAAAACCATAGACAATATCAAGTCTATGGGTTATGAGATTCATTCATATCTTGAATTCAAGAAACTTATGTTCACACAATCCTAGGCTAGGATGTCAAACATTGAGGAAGGAACATTGTGGATTATTTCACCACAATTGTTTCCTTCAATTATCCGTACATTGTAAAGTTGTGTTCCATCAATCTTATAGGACAATTCCACTATTTGATATAGTGATTTGTCCTTTTTTTCTTTGTTACGCAACTTATCACCGACAACAGGTTCTCTATTGTTGATGATTGTTTCTTGTTGTTCTTCCTTGTTCCCTTCCTTTATCTTCTTCGCCTTTATGACGGTCTTTTTAAGTTTTTCTGAAACCCACTTTGGACAATCAGGTTTCATACAAACCTCTTTAATTCCCTCAACCAATGCTCTATAAACTTCATCCATAGACTACTCCTTAACTCTCTGGTACATAGTTCAACTTAATCTTAATAAAGGAAATTTCAGAAGGTATTGAATAGTTTACAATATTTGAATTTTCATCAAGAACTGTATTGGATGTAGCCACCTTGATAGTGGAATATGTATCCAATATTTTCTTGTTGGCAGTGTTCCATTTTTGTGGTGTATTATCCGTCTTGACATACCTCGTCAAGTTATCATTGAAAAGAACATCACTTTCACTACATACGATATCCTCATATGTTTCACTATGAACAGTGGTGTTACTTACCTTCAACTCATATGGAAGATTCTTCGCTCTATCGGTTGTCTTCAACTTCTGTTGACATTTCATTGCTATAGCATTAGCATTACCAACAGTAGTGCCAAAGTCTTGAATGTCTGGGTCTTCTGATACATTTAATGTAATGACACTAAAATGTATTTTTCCATCTTTATCATAATAGGAAACACTCAAATCACTATCCATACCAAAATCAACTTCTTTTGTTGGTATTGTATTTCTAAAAGTCAAGTATGCCCTATTGTATCTTACTTCAACATCTTCACACATTAGATAATATCTAGGAACAGTTCCATAATTAACGGTTGCCGTAGCGGTACTTTTGTATTCATTACCAACAAATATAACATTACTAAATCCCAACTCTTGCAACATCCAATTTTGCAAGGTATCGTATTTGTATAATTCAATTGGTGTATATTGTTCTCCATTAGGACTATCCCACTTTCTAACAGTAGCTTCACCATCATTACTAATTTTTAGATTTAAATTCTTTTCAAACCTATAACTAGTAGTCAATATATTATAAAGTCCTCTAAAAAGAGTACCTGTTGTATCGTAATTTTGGTCTTTACCATCATCATATAATGTATTGCTTGTGCTTGAATTGAATCCACAAGATGTATCTTCTTCACAGTACGACCAAGCACCACTTTTATATACGCCATCAATAAATCTATCTTCCCAATATCTAGATTCACCCCTAACAGTATTTGTTTGAGTAGTGCTATTCCATCTATTTATGCGTGTAATATGTACAAAAACTTCAATAAAATTCTGTATGTTAGGATAAGATTCCAAAAAAGCTGCACTCAACCAATCATTAAGGTTATACATTTTACCAAAAATGTTTTTAGATGTGCTATTATTAGAACTTGACCAATAATTTTTTATTGCCTTTAATATGTTATTTGCTTGTTCAACTGAAACAATCTTATTATTTGTAGTATTTTCTCCCAATATTTTTTCAAATTCATCAACTTCAAACTTATACATCATTATGTAGGCAAGTACATATTCCCATTTATTATAACTAAACGAACTATTATAAGTCGTTCCATTTGAAGAAGTTGTATGGTTTTTCAATTCGTTTAACAAATTACTATTAGCAAACCTTGTTATCTTATTATCATCAATATTCAATTGTATATATCCAAATTTACCGCCACTACCAACTGTTGTTGTGCTTGTAGTAGGTACACTTATTGTTACTGGTTTACCTATGATATTATAGTCAAACTCTTTATTCTTGCTATCAACAAGAGCAACCGATATTGTATTCTTGTTTTCAACCTTAAACATTGAATTATCAATTGTTCTGTTATAATTGCTATATACATACTTCTTTGAATCTGACTTGATATATGAGGATACAACAAAGTCAATATCACTAGCAACTACATTGCCATATTCATAAATCTTCTTTGCAATAGCGGACTTGTAAATCTTGTTATTGAACTTTAAGTTATCTGCAAAATAAGCATAAAGGTTCTTTTCAAGTTCTTTCTTGAATTCGCCTATTTGTACGGACTTGTTAAGTGTTATGTTACCAACTAGGTCAAAGTAATGTACAAGTGGAGGAACTGGGTACAATGTCTTACCCACTTCAATTTGTGGTTGGCATTGTCTTGAAATCTTGTTATGCATTTCTTGCAATGTATTGGTGTTTTCATTGTTTGAAAGACCAAGTTTCTTGTTAATGAGGTTATCAAAATTGTTGGCAGCACCAATGACAAATAGTTTAGTATAGTCACTGATATGGTCCATCATATCTTTAGGACTATCGTACATAATCAAGTTTGAGCAATCGGTTGACTTGTCATATATGTTAATGACATCATCTTCAAGATAAAGGTTTCCAATGACACTATATAGGATAGTGTTAGAGAATTGATTTGCGTTCCTAGAAGTAGTTTGACTACCTAGTGAAGTCATAACTTCATTTTCACCGAATGCGGTTGAAGCAAATACATTGAAAGGATTTGTCAATTGATTTAGGAATGCTATGTAGTCATTCATAGAAATCAACTTCATACCGCTTGCAAATGCCAACTTTGCATTCATCTTCATAGAATCAATGCCTTCAAAGTCAGCTCCGTTGCAAATGTTGGTTGTAAATATGAATTCCACATTTGAGGTAACATCAACAAGGTTCTTTCCACTAGAATATATGTTTCCTTCAAAGTTTAGTATGGAGTCAACTACACCAGTCTTGTTAGCCTTTGCACCCTTCGTTGCTAGGTATTGGATATATAGTTTTTCATTCTTGTCCTTCATACCGCAACTAGAAACACCGCCTTCACCGAATTCAAGTCTTACCGTCTTGTCTGGGTTAGTCTTGATGCGGACAACTCTAATGTTGTCTGGATTGTGGTCGTTGTTTGTCTTCAAGGCTTTCATAGCCTTATAGTTCAATGCGGTAGATAGTAGTTCAATATCAAATATGTTTTCGTTATATGCGGTATCCTTATCCATTGCGATACCGACCTTGGTGATGCCCATTCTAGGGTTATAATCAGATGTTTGATTAGCAAATGGGTCACGGCTACCATAGAAATTGGAAAATTCTATGTCATCTATATCGTAATGTTGATAACTTTCGCCAAATTGGTCTAGATTATCCGTAGCCTTTAGTTCAAGTTCCTTGATTTCACCTTGATAGATACTAATCTTGGAAAGACCATTCTTTACATAGTATATACCGCTTTGTAGAGCGGAATAGTTCTTTTGTTCCTTTTGAGGAATGGAGTATTCAATTTCCTTCACCCAAGTGGACAACTTACCATTAATGATGTCATCCCTAGTAAAAGTATAGGCATATGTAGTATCAAGGATATATGGAAGATTGTTGAAGGACAACTTTAGATTTGATGTATTGAACCAAATAATATCACCAACCTCAATCTTTGGATTGAGTGGTCCTTTCAATCTTATCTTTAGGTTAGCCTTTGCTGGAACGGCTCTCTTTGGGGAATAGCAAAGGTTATGACACCATTTAATCACACTTGATTCTAGTCTTGCGGTATCAATGAAGCACTCTTGGGCGGTTCTCATCATATAGTAGTTGGTCAATTCCGTAGTGGAAGTGAACAAGTTTTCCCAAGTCTTGTATATACTAGCCTCAGACATCTTTGCAAACCTAGGGTCGGCTGCAAGTCTAGTGTTGAAGTATTCCTTTAATTGTTCGTGTGTGATTAGGTTATAGTTTAAATCCATACTTTGATACTCTTATTCTTCTATATTATGTATTTTAGCCGTTATTAAACCAAAATTCTCTCTTGAAAAAATATATAACATTTTCTATATTAACATTGAGGTATCAAATGTTTGACAATTTATCAATTAACCAAGTTTTCCGTAATAGAAGTTCAAAACTATTGAACATTTCACACAAGGACTTTGATGGTGCAGTATGTTCCATCCTAATGAAGAAAATCTATCGCAACATTGATTGTAAGTATGCGGAATACGATGGTTCTATGCCGTATGACTTTAACAAGTACGATGGTGTCATTTTTACGGACTTTACACCCAAGACATTTGACAACATCCATATTCCGTATCTTGTGATTGACCATCACGAAAGTGTGAAACATCTAAACAATGAAAAGAATGTATTTATCAAGATTGGTTATTGTGGAGCAGCATTGGTCTACAAATATTACAACAAGTTTGTAAACTTTGCCCCATTTGGTGAACTTATTGAAACTGTAAATGACTACGATATGTGGCACTTGAAGGACTACAAGAAGGCATTTACATACAATATGCTCTTTTGGAAATATGGTTTTCAAAAGTTTACACAAAGATTTTCCGATGGCAACCTTACATTGACTGAAGAAGAAGAATTGTATATAATGGAAAGGTTTATGGCAATCAAGGAGCAATTGAAGTCCACACAAATCACGGAACTACCTTCCAACGGCATTTTCTATGTTTGTGTTGACAATGTTTCAGAGGTTTCATATTTTATGGAAAAGAAGATGAAACCTAACTATGCAATCTTTATGATTAAGCCAAATAGGATTTCACTCCGTTCATACAATGATAGAATCAACTTGGTTGAAATAAATAAGTCAGTGAATGCGTCACTTGGAACTAATGTGGGCGGTGGTCACGAAAAGGCTATTGGTGTCTATATTGAAGACCAAGATATGTTGAAGAAATATATGGATGCGTTTGTTAATAATGTCAATGAGGTTTTGAAATAATGAATATTTGTAGAATGGACTTGTTTCACTACACCAAGGCAAATGGTGAGGAATCAAACAGAATCGTATATGTCAACTATCAATCTGGCAATATCCTTAATTGCTATGATGTGATGAAACTTGAAAAGAATGAAATTGAAGAACTTACCAACAAGATTGCAAAGTTCTTCAAGGACACGGAAAAGTTCGGTCTTGACGGAAACATCATCCAAAGACCTTCTATGAAGTTGGACAAAGAAATCCGCAAGGAATATATGGAAATAAAGAAGAATTTCCTCCTTGACATTCAACCACTATCAGAAAAGTGCGAAAGAAACTTCCGTATTGATAGGATTAGCGAACATAGGGAAGATGTATCTCTTGGAACAAGATGCAAGAGCGAAAGACAAGTTGCAGATGCCATATACAAGTTGAGCAACAATGACAACTTCCTATATGCCGACTTTGATGATGTCATTGACAACAACGATGTTGTCCTTGTAACCGACTTCATTGACATTCTATCCACATCAATGTCCTTGGATGAGTATGAAGAAAAAGGTCTTGTCAAGGTCAATGAAAACCCTTCCACCAATGATGTGGTTGATGACATTGATGAAGTCCGTATGGACTTGTTCAAGTACACCAAGGCAGATGGTACGGAAAGGACTAGACTTGTGGTTGTCAACTACCAGACATCAACTATGCTAAATGCTCTTGACCTCAACTACCTTGATAGAGAAGAAATCAAGACATTGTTTGATGACATTAGTGATTTCTTCCAATCTACAAAGAAATTCGGCTTGAAAGGTAACATCATCCAAAGACAATCAAAGGAATTGGACAAGGAAGATAGAGAAGAATATCTTGAAATGAAAAAGGCATTCCTCCGTTCCATTACCCCAATCACAAGCAAATGTGAAAGAAACTTCCGCATTGATAGGATTGCCGATTGGAAACAAAATGTTACATTCGGTGCTAATGTCAATAAGGCTTCAACTATGGCTTACAATGTGGTTGATACCGCAAATAGCGAAGAATGAAGAAATTGTACCTCAAATAACAAAGACCACAGTTATATCATTTTCAACCATTTTAAACAATAGGGTCATCTATTATCAATGATTGAGTGATTTCCTGCTTCAACGACCTGCACTGCTCTTGTGTTTCAAAGAACTGTAACCTCAAGTCTCTAGGGCGTGGTTCAGAACCACTACCATCCTTGCGACATTCATCACAAGGGCAGGCTTCAACGGCATAACTTGCCGTAGTTTGCTGTGTGGCATAGCCATACAACCACAAGCCATAGAACCGAAGGTTCCTGGCTGCATTTACATCTCTATCGTGATGAAAGCCACAATGAGGACAAGTCCATTCACGAGTCGTGAGTTTCAAATCTTCGTTCTTGTAGCATCCGCAGTTTGAACAATACTTGCTAGAAGCGTAGAACTGGGGAGCTTTGATTAGATGGATGTTGTACCATCTACATTTGTATTCTAACTGAGTATGAATCCTACCAAAGTTGGCATCTAGGATAGATGAAGCCAGCTTGTGGTTACGACTCATATTCTTTGGCTTCAAGGTCTCTATAACCAATACTTTCGGAGCAAGTTTTCTAGTCAGTTCCGTAGTACACTGGTGAGCTGAATTAACACGGATATTGGTTATCCTATGGTGGATACGAGCCAACTTCTTAACTGCTTTCCTACGATTCTTGCCACCTTTTCTTTTTCTAGACACCGAGCGTTGTTGTCTTTTCAAACGGTTTAAGTGTCTTCTATAAGCAATAGGATTATGTATAACCTCACCATAGGATGTAATGGCTAAATCCTTGATGCCTAGGTCTACACCAACGATATCGTACTCATTATCCGTGATTTCTATGGATTCGTTAACTGGAACTATATCTGTAACATAGGCAAACGATACATACCATCTATCGGCAGTCCTAGATACGGTTGCCATAGACAAAGGTACTTTATCCACTCCTTCTGGAATAGTGATGTAGTCCTTCTCTTTTAGCTTGACCTTGCCTAGAGTAGGAATCTGAACAAAATCTCTGCCGATATAGACCGAACCAGTGACACGGAAACTATCATTCATTCCAGACCTATGGAATCGTGGGTGCTTACCCTTGTTACTGAAGAACTTCTTCCAAGCAGTACCTAGGTCTCGCAAGGCTTCCTGTCCGCAACACTTGGATAGTTCAAGTAACCATTCATTACCTTCAAGCCTCTTGTACGATACCCACTCCTTGTGCCAGTCTATAGGAGTGCCTAGCTTGCATTTTGGCTTGTTTCCTTCTAGAGTCAACTTCTTGGCTTCATCATAGGCAGCGTTCTGTTGGGCAAGTTTCCAGTTGTATGCCCTTCGTGCAGCAGCACAGGAACGAATGCATATCCGTTCTTGTTCCTTGGTGAGCCGTAGCTCCATCTTTCTACCGCAATGCTGTTCCATATTAAATATAGTTTATATATTATATTTCATAGGTTTATCATCAAAATAAGTTAAAATGGTACATTATTGTTTAAAATGGTTGAAAATGATATAACGGTGGTCTTTTCATATATAAAATAAAAAGGATTTAAAATGCAATACAAAGTCATTCTAACCGAAAGGGAATATGAAAAGGTTTCAAAGATTCTAGGTGAAGCAACTGAAGAACAAATCAACGATGCTGTTGAAGAATTGATTAATTTGGCTGCTTTTTCTGAAGATGAATTAATACTTGTACTAAAGTCTTTTGGCAACACTATGGAAACCCTTGACAAGATTTGTCAATGTAGATATGGTATGGATTGCCTACAATACATTGAATCTTTGAATGAGTCCACAAAGATTAATGAATCCAAGGACTACAAGAAGATGACAAGAGCACAGATAGTCCATAAGGCTATGAAGAATGACGGAAAGGAAATCAAGTCCTATGAAGAATTCAATGAATTGAACAAGATTTCCTATCTCCATTCAATCGCATTCGCTATGGACATCAATGGAAACCTTTCCGCAAAGTTGTTCGTTGATGATGAAGGCAATTATTACTATTGCATTAACAAGGGCGAACTTGTAAAGTTCCCATACTAATTCAATCATTTCATTAAAAAAGAAAAAGACCTCAAAGCGAGGTCTTTTTTTTCTATATGATAACTGGTTCTTCCAACATTTCCCTTGAACAAGTATAATCATTCAATCCATATTTCTTCAACCTATTTCTTCTATCTTCCTCTCTCATTTGTTCAAGTTTCATCTTCAATAACCTATCCCTTACACTTTCCTTCATCTTTAAACATTCATTACAAAACCTATTAAAATGGTAGGCTTTGAACATTTGACCGCTATACTTTCCTTCTACAAGGAACTTTGATTCTGATAGAACCAATTCGGTATCATTTCCACATAGAACACATCTATGTGGTTTAAAGTTCTTGTAAGCCTCCCCTATGTATTCTTTATGATGTCTTATTGTGTGATATAGGTATTGATACTTTGACTTCAAATGCAATTCGCAATGAGGACACTTGAAATCCGTTTTGTTGCTTTTTCTAGCACTTTCACAATTAAAACACCGACCATAACGCATTTCCCTATTTGAAACATCATCGTATGGCTTTGTAACCCCACAAATAGGGCATACATAGGTTGTATAGCCATTTTCTTTAAGCCATACCCTAAACTTGTCATAGTCAAAGAAACGCACTCCTAGTGTGGTTTTTGCATACTTTCTATACTTTTTCTTTAATTGCTTATGGTTTAGCATATCTTATATAGAAAAAAGGGCAAGGACTTATGTCCTTGCCCTCTACCTTTGCACTCCAACAACAAAAATTACTTCTTAATTTCGTTGATGATGTTCTTTGCGATGGCTTCGGCATCAACTTCGGCAGGAATTGGGTTGTTAGAAGAACCCATCTTACCACCAAGCATACCGCCAAGAACACTACCAAGATTGATACCAGTACCACCTTGGACACCTTGGATTACCTGCTGGAAACTTGTGGTGATTTCACCAATGGTCTTTCCAACGCAGCCTTCGCCATACATAGTAATGTTTCCAATCTTGCTCAAAGGTTCACCAATTGCCTTTGCGATTTCAGGCAACTGCTTAATGAGTTCAATGCCAAGCATTGCTTCATTGTTTTCCTTCAAGCCCATAGCTCTCTGCTTTAGGGCTTCGGCTTCCGCAAGACCCTTTTGCTTGATTGCTTCAGCTTCGGCATTACCCTTTGCAAGGATAGCAGCAGCTTCCGCTTCACCCTTTGCCTTGACCGCTTCGGCATCTTGCAACTGGGCATACTTATCGGCTTCTGCCTTAATCTTCAAGGCTTCGGCTTGCTTTTGCTGTTCAATCTTCTTCGCTTCGGCATCCTTTTGACGCTTGAAAAGTTCGGCTTCGGCTTGCTTTTCAATTTCGTACTTTACGGCATCTGCCTTCTTACAAACTTCGGCATTCAACTTTTGTTCTTGAACACTAGCCTGCTTCTGTTGGAGTTCAATGGTCTTTTCCATTGCCATAATCTGGGCATCAACTTCGGCTTGGTTCAAGTTTCTATCCTTTTCAGCCTTGCGGATGCTATATGCAGCATCGGCTTCAGCCTTCTTGATATCGCTTTGAATCTTTAGTTCAGCTTGCTTGATTGCCAATTCGTTGTTCTTGATTGCAATTTCGGTTTCACTTGCCACTCTTGCATCATTAGCCAACTTATCGGCTTCTGCCTGTGCGGTAGCAATATCCTTGTTTGCGTTTGCCTTGGAGATTGCTGCTGACTTGGAGATGGCTACAATGTTGTCAATACCCAAATTTTCAATCACATGGTCATTATCGGTAAAGTTCTGAACATTGAAGGTCTTGATGGTACAACCGATAGAGTTCAAGTCCTTTTCGGCATTTTCCATAACCAACTTGTTGAAGGTTTCTCGGTCATTAATCATCTTGACAAGTTCCATCTTGCCAACGATTTCACGGATAGAACCTTGTAGGATTTCCGTAACCTTACCAGAAATATCACTAATGTCGCAATTCAAGAATGCGGATGCTGCTGCTCTAATGAGGGATTCATCAACACCATTTGGATTGGTAATCATTCCATGACTATCCTTCACAGTTCGCATACCAATCTGGAAGGTTGCAACGGAATCAACCCTCACATTGATAAAGTCACTTGTAGGAATTGCGGAAGATGTTTCAACATTCACCTGAATAAGTTCCAAAGGTAGCTTATCCGCTCTTTCAAGGAAAGGAATACGGATTGCACTCTTACCGATTACAATACGCATCTTGCGGAAACCAGTGATGATTGTAGCCACATTGGAAGGTGACTTGATATAGGATGCCCAAATGAAAAGGGCAATGATGATTACTACAAAGGCAATAGAACCACCGATGATTGCAGAAGTTGAAATAGTCATATTTCAATTATCCTTTTTTGTTGTTGTTTGTTTTTTAGTGTTTAGTTAAAACATATAGAGAATTGTAGGATTGTCTGGCTGAACGATTTCTTCATAGCCAAGTTCCCTAAACTGTTGTTCCCTAAATCCACGGGTGATGATATGACAACCACTCTTGGAAGGAATCACAGTTACAATTCTATTACCAATGGACTTGTCGTTTTTGTTGGAGATGTTGAGATTTTCAATATCATTCATCATCTTCTTCAAGTATTCCAAGTCAATGATAGGCTTTCCGTTTTCATCCTTCTTCCAATCCACATCCACCAATCGTGTATTTTCATTGGTATCGGCAATGGAACTACGATGACCGATAGCGGAATGCAATTGTGCAGGAATCTTTCTAATCTTGTTCTTGTCGGCATACTTTGCGGTGATTTGAGCCATCATTCGCAAAGCCGTATTGTCATCACTTCTACGATTTAGACGGATATATGCTCTACAATTGAATGTTTCGCACATCAACTTGATTGTAGGAATGATGTTGTCAAATTCTTCAAAGTTGTAAATACAAAAAGAACTCATAGTCCTATTGAAATTGTTGCCATTACAACCTGGGTGTCCATCCTTATGTCTACGGAGGACTTCAATAAAATAGAACTCACCTTCCTTTTCAAACTTTAACAATGAACGGATTTGTTCAATGTTGTCTAGGGGCTTTGAGAAATCCCTATCAAAAAGTTTTTCATCCAACTTGTACATTTGCATTCTCCTTATGCTACAAACTTTCTTATGATATTTACCACATCCATTAGGTCATTGTTTGTTGATTGTAGAAATGCTTCATTTCTTATAGCATCTTTCCCAAGCAACATACGCAATTCATAGCATTGTGCCATTTGAAACATCAAATCTTCTTCACCATCGTTTGAATAAGTGTGATTTCTAAACTCATCAATGAATGTCTTTACATCTTCTCTTTTGGAATTCAATAGACTTGAAACCAAGCAAGACTTTCTTATTGAACTTATACTCATACCGCAAAATATAGAAATAGTCTATTCTATTGTAAAGGGGTAATTGAAGAAAATTCTCCACATCCATTGAACATTTTCTTGTACTTATCAGTTTCACTGGGGTTTTCAACGCCCATAAAATACTTTAGGTATCTTTGTACGAACTCTTCAAGAACCCACTTTGACACATACTTGTCACTCTTTGAGATAGGCAACGGATAACAACAAAGGTCAACATCATTATCAACATTACCAATGTAATTGAAATTAATCTTCTTGTAGTTCAATGATTTCCAAAAAACATTTGTATCATAGCTATCAAGTTCTACAAAGATGTAATAGGTGTATTCCAATGGGATTGTTTCAAGAAGGCTTGCATAAAGTTCCTTACCGACACCATTGTTTCTATATGATTCCTTTACGCAAATACTCTCAATACAACAGCAAGAAATGTCAAGGAAATAGTCATAAACCATACCGCAAATAATTTCACCTGTGGATTCATCCTCAACCACAAGTGCATTGCAAGTTGCTTCCTTGATTTCCGTGCAAATGTTCAATCCAAGTTCTTCAAGAGTCCTATGGTTTGGAAGCAATGAATAAACTTCATCATAGAACTTACGGAGAATGTCTGTATTGAAATTGTTGAAATTAATAGTATGTAGTATCATTGTCAACCTTCACAACAAAAGCACTATCAATATTGATGAATGTAGATGTACCATCAATCTTAACTAGATGGTATGTGTTTGCATTCCAATAGAAATTAAGGATTTCCAGAGTATCAACCGCACCATTGTGGTTGACAACGGCATAGTATTTCCTACCAACATTGTCTTGGTTTGAACAAGAGCAACCGATGATACTCATCGCAACCGCAATTATACTAATTAGCACTCTTGTCATTTGAAAGTTCCTTTTCAGCACCAAGACAAATGAATCTAGAAACATTTCCAAAAGCCATAGGCAAAACTTCCTTGAACTTGCCTACCGCTACTGGTTCATAAATACCATCCTTGTTCTTGATTTCCAACATATATTCTTTCATAAGGTTACTCCTCAATGGTAAAAAGGCACTTCAAGTCGCCATACTTCAAGTCATTCTCAAATTTAGAGGATTCATTCACAATTATAAGTTTCACATTCTTTCGGTTGTATATGCTTAACGGATGATATAGCAATAATGTTTGCCTACTTGCATTTCCATTATCATCCACCAATTGTACGAAATGTGTGCAAGTATTGGGGTCTCCTCCACGCAAATGACTACAAGGTGTCTTGTGATGTGTATTCCAATCCACATCAATACCATATTCTTCAATTAGCTTTTGGCTGAACTTTTTTTCAGCTACACTCTTTTCATACATAATCAAACCCTTTCAAACCACATTGTAGTGAACCATTCAACTTCATTGTTGTCAAAGAATGTTACGCAATACTTTCCGTCCATTGGGTCTTTTGCAGTAATCTTGCCGATTCTGCCTTGACTATCACAACCACAAGCAATGCGTACTTTACTACCGATGCGAAACCTATTCATAACAAACCTACAAAAATAATGACTAGTTGTCAATGGTTAAAATCTTCTATACGGAGTATAGGGACGGAGGCATTCCAACTGCTTTGGAGAAAGGGGGCGGTTGAACTTGGGGGTCAATTCCTTCAACCAAGAACGCACCTGTTCGCTCAATTTCTTGCGGAATTCACTACGGAAATTCTTCACACAGAGAAGGGCAACAATCCATTCAAACTTGGCGTCCCCATTGTATGCGTTTGCCAACTTCATATATTCACCAAAGGAAAGACGAGTCATCTTGATGGCATCGTGTCTATCAAGATATTCCTTATAGAGTTTTTCTGCCATATTATGGCGTTCATCACGGAGCAAACGAGCCTTGTAAGCACTCATAACATCTTCGGTAGCATCAACCTTGCAAGTGCCATCACACCAAGACATATTGTAAGACTCATAGTCATCCCTTTCATAGTGGATTTCTTCAATGCGGTCTTCTTCCTTGTGATAGACAATGGCATAGTAGTTATAGCAATAACCACCAGGACGGTATTCAATACCAACAACCTTACCTTCGTGAAGAACAACTTCTTCATTGTTAGTCTTTGCGTTTTTAAGAATGAGTGCCATAGTGTATCTCCTTGAATGGGGTTTCTTCTCTTTTACATAAGTAAATTTATAAAATTATATAAGGTTTGTCAAGACATTTCTTAAAAAAAATTAAAAAAATTTCATTTGACAATTATGATATAATTTTGTATATTGTAGATATGACTAACATTTTTAAGAAAATCAAGAATTCGTTTAAGAGTACGAAAGAAGTAGCCACAAAAATGTAGACTACGATTATAATGCTATGTGGTCAGATTGGTGTTTACGGCATTTTAATTGCGGTGAATTCAAAAGAGTACGATTTAATGACATTGAAATAGCATTTGTTGCGTTAGCAAAAACTTTCGCTCTAACTAGCTGGAAATATGATTTGTACTCAGCATCTATTAAAATACAAGATGATGAAAGGCTTATAGACTTTTCTTCATATTCGCCTGAGGAACTTTTTGAAATCCTATATCAAGCCATCACTAGAAGACGCATAAGAATTAAGAATATTGATAGAATCTATACATTCATTCTAAATAGTTTGATTATGGAGTTTAAACTGACAAATGTTATAAACCACCGCTACGCAATGAACTATACAAAAGGTTGCGATATGGATAAGGTTGTTTTTGTTGATATTTTAGAAGAAATTAACAGTTTTAGAACTGGAATGGATTATATCAAATTTATAATAATTACCAACAAACCATCACACGAAATTAAGATTCCGCTAAATGAAAAGATTGATATGGAAGAAATCTACAACGAATTTAGAAAAATTTGTAAACTTTAGTTGAGTTTTTCTTTGTTCATAATCTGTGTTAGAGCATCATTGATATGGATGTTCCAATCACCATTTAAACCTACACTATATATATAACTTTCTTCTATATAGGTAGGAAATGCATTCTTTTTGCGTTTTGGGCGTATGTATAGTTTATCATTATTTATGTAAATGCACAACAACTTACCGCCAATAGCATTGCATTTGAATTCATCTTCAGACAACTTTTCAAGTTTCCACTTTTCATTTGCAATTAGCAATGTCAAAGATAATTTCTTTTTCATTCTTTCATTTTTTAACCGCCATTCAAAATTCATTCTTTCAACGACATCACATATTAAATTGTGATATGCCTTTGGTTCGTAATTCCAAAAATCCTTTAATTCATTCCGTCTATCTACATAAAAGTCATTTTTGTCATAATCCCATTTGGTATCTATTTCAATGGTATAGTCCATTCCATCACGACAAGTAGTTGCGATGGAAAAAGTTCCAGACTCTTCCATTGAACCATTCCTAAATATGGTTATCCTAAAATATTTGTCAAAATAGCTAGTAGGGTTATATCCTTCCAATTTAATGGAAGAACCATACTTTTTGGAATACTTAATCAATTCTTCGTGTAATGACATATTTTTTGTTAATCATTTAAAACAAGTTTATCTTCCCTACGAACAAAACAATAGTAGGAATCATAACCAAGAGCGGTTTCATATTCACCGCCTATATATTCAACTAGAAAATAATCATTATTATTCTTTAATTTCTTTCTAGCTTGATTTGCTAATTCTTCAACATTTTCAATTTTAGAACATACACTTATTGCTTCTTCTAGGCTATTAGTATGTGCATTATCGTAAGGGAAATCATTACATATTCTCCCTCCACCATATTCATACTTTTTATTTCGCATTTCACAGCTAATCTTATCCAATTCCCTCAAGGAATCAAGTAGCTCACTAGCATTTAAAGAACGAACATATTCATCCTTCAAATATCTAGGTGCAAGTTCATCAAAAGTTAATCCAAAATAGGTTGTATATGAAATTTCTCTCTTACAATCACAAGAGGAAACACCATTATCACCACAACCTATGAAAACAAAAGTGATTAACAAGATTAAAACACAATTAATCTTCTTCATGTTCAATGACTTCTCTTACAATGAGTTTGATACCATTGTCCCTACACCATTGGTTACAAGCATCAATGGCATCAGAAAGAACGCATAGCAAATGGTTTCTATCTGAACGCATAGCATCTTCCATAACATTATGAATTTCTTCCTTCGTGAAATTGCACTCACGCATAGCCTTTTGTGTATAAGCCATCAAAGCAAAGGAATTTCCATCTTGACCAACCAAGTCATACCTATAGCGAGTATTCTTATTCATATCTAGTACCTCTACAAACAATATATGAAATTATATAACAATTGTCAACTAAATTATCTTCTTTGTTATGAAATTCAAGTTGCCTACGCCTTCAATGACAACACTATCTTCCTCACCCTTCACTTGAATTCTCTTTATGTAGATATCACCAGTAAAGTTGTGAATTATAGTCATAGGCTTTTCACTCCGTGATGCCAACATTTGAGTATCAACAATTGGATTATTCAATGAGGTGACACATATATGACCAGAATTGGAGGAAATTTGTCCAATAAACTTGGAATCTTCCAATGTAACACAATTGAATACATCGTAATCCCAATCCCTATTCATTATGTTCTTAATCAACATTCCATTGTTTAGTTTGGGTGGGAAACTTAATTCATTACATTCATCCAATATGGTATTCCAAGTTTCATATTGTAGAAAATACGAAGGGTCGGTTATCAACACATCTTCATTGTCAAAATGGATACTAATTGGATGAGTCAATTCATATTTTCTATACTTTGCAAGATAGGCATTGTACCAATATCTTTCAACATATACCCAATATGAAAACTTTTCAACATCACCACGGTATTTCTCCGCTGTTTTTTGAGCAAATCTAACTCTCTCAATTATCTTCTCAATTGAGACACCACTTGAACGCTTTAGCCATTTGGTATTTGACACATTCCCAAATCCAGCCAACCTATTAAGGATTCTATCAAAAAACACTTTACTTGACATTTTTTAACCGCCACAATGAAATATATATTCTCACAACATCAAAATGACTTTTTAAACCATTCCGTATGTTCAAGACACATATATTCATCTATATCGTAATTTTGTGTGCGGATTATGAGTTCTAGATGGGAAAGATAATCAATTTCTATATTTGCGTGATTCTCACAACAAAATGTGAAGTATCTAGAATCCCCAGTCTTAAATTCGGCATTTTTGGAACAATAGAAACACTTTTCATCTTTAGGCACATTTTCATTATTTTTTCTTTGTTCCTTGTATTCATCGTATGTTTTGATGTTGTTAACCTTGCAAAAGGTAACATAATCTTCATAAGGAACACTACAATGCAATCCACACCATTCCTTGCTATCCATTTTTAACCTCTAGGTTAAGATAGTCACTTTCCCAAACAGATTCCACAATTGAACCAAAAATCATAGCTTCCAAGTTAAGGAATTCCTTTGGAGTTTCCCAAGCAACACCTTTCCATAACATATAGGAATGATTCTTGTCAACCTCAAAAGAACCCCAAATCTTTATAAGACTATTGTGGGAAAACACATTGTCAATCATATCCTTAATGGTCATCATCACACTCCCAAGAATCATTACCATATATGGCATCCAATGTGTTTTCAATCGTGGAAACGCAAGCACACCAATAACCAATATCCCAACCACCATACTTGGTTAGATTATCATCCATAGTAAAACCCAAGCCAAGACTACGCTCTTTTGCGTGTTTTAGTCTTTTCTTTAGGTACTTAATGATTTCTTCCTTGTCCATACTACACCATTTGCGGATAATACCAGGCTTTGACTACATCTAGGTCATAGCCAACGAAATCTTCATATTCATCATAGTCTTCTTCATCATCGTGCCATTCATGTTGAGAATCCAACCACCAGATATGCGTTTCATTTTTTTCCGTCAATACGACAACCTTTGTCCTTTCTTTAGGTAAGTCTTCATTTTTGATATAATGCCATTCAATGTAACTTTTATTGGCATTCATCTTCAATACATCTAGTAGAATAAGAATCTCACCTTCGGTAGCACAACCATAATGACCTTCATCATCAATCATTCTTGTGGTTTCTTCCTCTCCGTGCTGCTTTTCATATTCCTCTACAAGTTTATCGTAGACTGACTTACTTACTAGCACACTACCACCAACTGTTTTCATAGCATCTTCAACATCGCACATATTACATCTCCTTTATTGTTTAAATTTCATTTATTTCTGCTTTGACTATTGACAATTCATTCCCATGAAGCAATCAACTGCTAAAGACAGTTGATTTCCCAGCGTGGCAATGGTATAACCACTTGCTATGACTGGTTCCTGCTCAAGGTTTGTAACCAAACCAGTATCAACAGGCTTGAGTGATTCATCACTTCCCGTGCTTATTCCCACGGTATTTCTACATTTTAAAATTTTAAGACCTTCTTGAAGTATGTTCAAAGCTGCATTATTGTCTCTATCTAAATATGTATGGCAATTAGGACAAGTCCATTCTCTATCTGCTAATTTGAGTGTAGTATTTTTGTAACCACAACAATGACATAACTTACTACTTGGATAGAATGTGCTTATCTTTATGTAAGTTCTATTCATTTCTTTAGATTTGTATTCAATCATATTACAGAAACTGGAGAAACTAGCATCTGCTATACTTTTGGCTAATTTATGGTTCTTTAACATACCTCTAACATTTAAGTCTTCGGAAACGATAACTTGGTTTTCATTAACGATTCTATGAGACCATTTATGTTGAAAGTCTTTTCTTTGATTCTTTATCTTTTCATGTACTAAAGCTACTCTTAACTTTTGTTTCTTATAGTTTTGAGAACCTTTAGTACAGTGACTTAATTTTCTTTGTTCTTTAGCAAGTTTGTCTTGACTTGTTCTAAAGTATCTAGGATTTTCTATGACTTCACCACTATCAAAAATACAAAAATCTTTTAATCCTAAATCAAATCCACAAGAATAAAATTTAGGTTCAATGTATTCATTTTCTGGTACTTCACAGCAAAGACTAGCAAAGTATTTGTTTGTAGGTGTTTTCTTGATGGTTATGTTATAGATATGTATAGTTGACCAATCAATGTCTTTATAGTTCTTGAATTTCACTGAACCTAATTTAGGGACTTTAATATGCTCTTTATCTTCAATTCTTATGTCACCAATGCCTTTTTTACTATAAGTACAAGCAATTCTAAAAGAATCTTTTTGTCCTTTCTTATGGAACTTTGGAAAACTTTGTTTAGATTTAGATTTTCCTTTAAGAGAATTAAAGAAATTGTTATATGCTTGTAAACAGTCCATATAGCTATTTGCTAATGCTTGACTTGGTACTTTAGTTAAGAACTTCCATTCTTCTTTGAAACTCTTTAGATTAGGATTGAATGATGACTTATAGTCTTCCCATAATTCTTTTTTCAAGGCTAGAACATGATTATATACGAACCTAGAACAACCTAGAGTTCTATCCATTAGAACCCTTTGTTCCTTGCTTGGATATAATCGTATTTCTAATCCTTTCTTCATACAAACAAAAATCCTATTGTTAGTAGTGGTATCAATAGGATGAAGCTAATACTAGCTTTTAAAAACTTTTTTCCTATTATTGAAAGCTGCTACCTTTTCAATAATCTATATATTATTTATATTTTAAGTTATGAAAAATTTTAATTTTAACAGAAATTCATATCAACCACTAAAAATGATTGATTTTTCTTTCCGCAGTAATCAATAAAGCAATGAGTACAAGGTGACTTCATAAGTTATACATCTCCTTCGCCATTCTATTGAGTATTTCCTTCAAATACTTTCTAGTGTTATCATTGCAACCTGTATTCCTAAATGCAAATAATGGGTCTTTCATAAAGTCTATGAAATAGTTAGCCATAAGTTCCGTTTGAAATCTAGCAATAGGTTCTTTGAACATTCCAAAGAAAGTACACTTATAGACCTTGAAAGTTCCATAGTTGTCTTTTTCTACTTTATACTTCATTATTCTTTATCTCTTAATTGTGCTTCAAGACTTTCAATTCGCTTTTCATATTCTTCAGCCATTTTCTTGACATCTTCCTTCCACACAACATCTCGGTACTTGTACTTGTATAAGATTCTATCCAATGTCATACATTCGCTCATTTGCTTTGTTGGTGTTGGAATGTCATTGTACTTGTTGCTATGATATTCGTACCAATGACAATCATATTCATTATCTCCAGACATTCTCTTTACGCAAGCATATCTATGTCCGTTAAAGACATCAGCGGAATGAGTTTTCAACCAATCAATAGCCAAATGTAGGTCATAGAACTTTTTCCCATTTGTGGCGTATGTTTCAAACAATTCACCAGCATATTCCTCATTTGAATATGGCAACGATTTAGCAGTAAAAATCTTATATTCTACGGACATATTTTTCCTTATATGATTCACGATAAATATAGTTAACTGCATAAGGAAATCCAATATGGTTAAATTAAAAAATGCTATGTCCATTTGGACATAGCACTTATGTTTATATTTTAAATTCGCCAGTAGTCGTATAGTGTCTATATATCTTTAGGAGTTCCTTCAATATGACTTCCTTACGAACCCTAGAAAGGTAAAGTTGGTCTCCCCTCTTTAGGAGTTGACCCATAATTTGACCACTAGGTACACCATATTCAATGAGGTCTTTTGCAGTCACCCTAGGTTGCTTCATATCTTCTTCGTATTGAGAATATCTATTCTTCAAGATTTCCTCATACTTTGAATAATCCTCATCCCTAGACCTTCCTTGATGGTCGCACTTTGCCAATAGCAATATGTCCTTTGGATGTTTAATCTTTGAGAACATCTTGTTGAACTTTGATTGTTTATGACTTTCCTTCGCAATCATATTAGGCATCATATGGTATTCAACCATATTCAACACATAGTTGATTTCAGAATTTGAGCAACGGAGTCTTTTCAACAATCTTTCGGCAATAGGTACACCCATAGAATCGTGTTCGTAGGCGGTGATATGTGATTCATCACTATCATCCGTGGCAACGGACTTACCCAAGTCGTGGCAAAGTGCGGATAGCATAAAGGAGAACGGTTCACTTGAACTATTCTTAACTTCCGCTGCCTTGTCCAACACCATTAGAGTATGCACATAGGCATCACCTTCTGGATGATGTTCTGGGTTTTGTCTTACGCCTTGCAAGTCCTTCAATTCCTTGAACCAATAGTCAAGACCATTCATCTTGTCCAATTCCTTGAAGAATATTGAAGGTTTGTTTGATTTCATTAGAGCCTTGTGAAGTTCTCCATAGATTCTTTCGGCAGACAATGATTTCAAGTCCATAGTCTTTCCTAGCTCTATGGTTTCCTCATCCACGGAAAATTCATTTCTAGCAGCGAATTGAGCAGCCCTCAACACTCTCAACGCATCCTCAATGAAGGTGTCCTTGTCAACATGACGGATTTTCTTGTTCTTTATGTCAACTTGACCACCATAGTAATCAAGGATTTCGCCAGTGATTACATCTTGCATTAGTGCATTGAATGTAAGGTCTCTTCGCTTTGAGGCATTCTCCGTACCCATAAATGGGTCAACATCAACCTCAAAGTCCTTATGACCTCTACCCGTAGCGTGTTCCTTTCTTGGTTGTGCTATGTCAATGTCATAGCCTTTAAGTCCGTAAACACCGAAGGAAGAACCCATCTTCATAGGTTCACCCAGCTTTTCTAGGATATCCATGAGTTGACTTGGTGTTATTCCGTGTACTTCAATGTCAATGTCCTTGTTTTCCTTGCCTAGGATTTTATCACGGACATATCCACCTACAAAATAAGTATGACCACCAAGTTTATATACCTCTTGGGCTATCCTCTCTGCCATATCAAAATCATCTTTCGTACTTTCTAACAAAATCATTACATTTTCCTTCAAATATTTATCTTCTTTCTATTCTTGACTTCCCATCTTATTTCAAGCAACTTTGATGAACGCAAAAACCATTTGCTCAATATCTGTTCAATGTTCTTCTTTTCATCTTGTGTTTCAGCTTGCTTGTGCTTTACATACAAGGTGGTCACTTTTGACTCCACCACCCTACGAAGTCTATCAATTCTATTCAATGTTTCTTCTTTTTGGGTTGTGACACGATAATATATGCCCAACGCAAAGGAAACCAATATAATTGTCAAGTACATCAAAATCATAATTCACACAATCCGTCATTTTATCCTTTTGGTTGAATGACGGACTTATTAGACTTCACATTCAAAAAGAATGTTGGATTGAATTGCTTCAACAGTCTAATGTCCATTATGGTTGAATACATTTATATATTTCCTCACATCTTTTCCAAGAAATTGTCCAAGACCTTGATATACAAATACAACAATGCCAATATGGGCAAGAACAATATAACTAACGCAACATAAAGTGTCAAGTCTATCGCAACCTTAAAGTATTCAAAAATCCTAGCACCTGCAAGATACAATACGGTCAATAACACAAGAAACAACACTACGGCTACTATAATATCATTGTACATATCCTAAAATATATCAAAAAACCCACCCCCAAATATGAGGGTGGGCTTTCTCCATTTCGCAACCTTAATTGCTACATCCAAGAATACTTGGACAAAACTTCCACCATTGCATCATAGTTGGACTTCTTGATGATGGTTTCAAGATTGGTGAAATTGCTTGCGGATTGTCCACTAATGAAACGGACATTAGGATGACTTGCCTTACCCAAGAAAGTATTCTGTCTTGCAGCCACCTGCCAAAACACCAAGATAGGCATTTTGATATTGGCTTCATTGAACTTATGTTCATACTTTTCAACAATGTCCTTACCGAATTTATCAAAGTCGCAGCAGAACTTGTCAATTTCGCAATCAGATACGATTAGCAATGCATCAGGGGAATCATTGCTTTCAACCGCAAGTTCATATACGGACTGCAAAGCACCATCAAGGTTTGTGCTATAACCCACATTGCTCGGTGAACAAACTTCACTTAATGTATCCTTCAAGGACGCACCTTCACTAATGGTGAAGAAATGGGGCTTGTCCGTAAAGGTCATAAACTTGTTCTTGTATGCACCTTCATTATGTTGGGCACAATAGATAGCCATACCTACGGATGTGTCCATAGGTCTTCCAGCCATAGAACCACTAACATCAGCCATAGTGATTACATTGAAACCCTTGGTGAAATAGTTGGGCATAGCCTTCCATTGTTCTTCTTCAAGGGTATGGTCATCTACATCACGACAACCATAACAAGAAAGGGGGAACTTGCCAATGATGTCATAAGGATAGAGTACGGAGGCATTTACCTTCGTTACACCATTCTTCACATCTTCCAAGTATTTGGTGTATCGTTCGTTATCATGAACGCCAAAATTTACACCATTTCGGTTCATACAAACGGAAGGAACTTTCTTGTAGTCAATCAAGCCCCATTCATTGGAACACATCTTCCTTTCGGTGATGTCAAGATATTCACGCATCGTAGAAAGGGTCTTGCGGTATTCAGGTTCGCTAAATCCAAAGAACTTTGCTACCTTCTTTGCAAGAACCCTAGACTTCTTGCCACCATTGATGGACGGAAGCCACTTTGCAAGTTGAGAAATGGACTTGCCTTCCTTGGCACAAGCAAAATCACGCTTGAAATGTCCTTCAACGAAGAAAAGCATTTCCTTTTCAACCTCGGTGTCAAAGAACACAAAAAGGTCATCCCAACGACCATTGTCAACGATTGTCTTAAAATTCCTACGGATAAGGTCGGCATCCTTTTCCAAAAGTGCCTTCAAGAGCACCTTACCAACCCTTCTTTCACCCAAACCAGCTTCACGGATGTTACGGGCATACAGAACAATGCGTTCTGCCAAATTCTTGTCCTCTGCGTATGCCTTGTTGAACATATCAACAATGTCGGCATCGTCACGGCTACGCATAGCACCAACCACACCATACAAGTCCATTACGGCACTCTTGGTGGTCTTGTATGCGAAAGCACCATTTTCGGTTTCCTTCTCAATAACCTTGTTTTCAAACGCATCGGTAAAACTCATTTTTCTTTTTCTCCAAAAAGGTATTGTGGATTCAATAAATAAAACGCCAAATCAACATTCATTTACCGAACCCACAAAGTTCAAGATGGTGTTGGTTAGTATTTAGCAGATACATCCAAAATTGCTGAACCATCTTCTTTTTTTTGACATCAAAGGCATATCTAGATAGGTTTAATTTGGTTTCCGTTACCTACGGAATGGGAGGTTTCCACCTTGCACCTGACAAGTAAGTTTTCACCTATTATCAAGTAATCTCATTGGAGCGGGTATTGCTACCTTTTTCATCGTTAGAAAGTGTGTTTCTATCGCTGAACTACCTAATGCCATTAATGTCTTTCATAACCTCTAACTTGTTACTAGATGATTTTTAATATGACCAATAAAAAAGGTTTGCTTTGCTGTATCACCTACAAGTCATTGATTACGAATACAAATATATAATTTTCATTTTTCCTTGGCAACCCCTTTTATAATTTTTTTTTCTTTTTTTTTTCTTTTTTCATGCTCAAAGGTGTAAAAAGTATCAAAAAGTGCCAAATTAGGATGGCAAATACTCTTAACGGAAGGGAATATGGGCGGAATTAAAGTTTAAAACTCTAATCTAATTTGGCACTTTTCCCGATATGGTTTAATTGTTCATACCTAGACATAAACAAATCATAACCTATCATATAATAAAGGAAAGAACAAATCATATGTTATAATATGATATGTTATGAATAAAAAAGTGCCAAATTAGGATAGCAGAAACTCTTAACGGAAGGGATTAGAGACGGAATTAAAGTATAAAACTCTAATCTAATTTGGCACTTTTCTTTAGATTCTTCAATTGAATGAATGATTGTTTAATTGCATTGAATATGGTATCAATGTTTTCTTTTGAGTATTCGGTTGAAGAAACATTTAAGATGACATTATTAGTGCTTGCATATTCATCTAGTATTCCATATGGATTACAACAGAATTCAATGTTCATATATGATTTCTTATCTTCTTCATTATAGAATATGTTGGTATACAACCTATAACTATCCTTGTTAAGGTTTTCAATGTGGTTCAATCTTTCATTTAGTTCCAATTCCAATAGACTATTTAGTTTTTTCATTCTATTTTCATTGATTTGATAGTCCATTAGTTGGACTTCATACATTTTCATCAAAGTATCATATTCATAGTCGGTTAGTTTTTTGTTTGGGTCTATTTTTACTTGGACATCATCATAACCTCTTGATTGGAAAACTAGGTGTTCCTTTTTAGACTCATACTTTAACTCAAAATGTCTATCATTGACATCATTGAATACGATTCTCAAATCAAAATTATTGTATTGGCAATAGTCAACCTTGTCAAGGTTTGCGGTTACGAAATCGGCAACTTCTTTTCTAAAGTCATCATAGGTTTTTTTGTTGTCCATATTACAAGTCCTAGAGTGTATATGTGGTTTATTTGAGCAGAAAGGCACTTTCTAGCCCATTTTATGGTTTAGGGGTATAAGTTATAGCCCCTTGGTTAGAAAGTGGCTAGAAAGTGGCTAGAAATAGCGAATTTCATTAGGGTTATATTCTTTATAATCCTTGCCGATTGATATTTTTGTATCTTTTCCATCAAATGTTTCAATTTTACACTCTTGGTAGAATGAAGTATCATCGTGGTTGATGTGTTGGATGTTCTCTCCAATTACGATATGGAAATATTCAAACATGCCACTTTTAATGAAGATGACATCCTTTTGAGGTTTACCTATACCAGCAGATAGGTCATAGTTGCCACTACCGATATGTTTTGCATAGTTGAATGTCTTTTTGAGGTACTTGTTAGCGAAATATGTTTCAACATACAATCTACAAGATAGTTCTTCATCCGTAGGTTTCCAGTCAATACCATAGTATTCGTGGCAATAGCATAACTTGTATGGGCAACCAAGTTTCTTTAACAGGTTTACATTTCGCTCAATTTCTTCCTTCAAGCCTTCATGTATCTTTGTAAGTTTTTTCTTGTGCTTGTTTACGCCATTGATATATTCTTTCCTATGTCGTAGGTATTCCTTCTTGCAATCCTTTATGTCAAAGTTGATAGCCTTCGTTTCATTCATATCCATATACCAGGCGATATATGGTTGTGTCTTCAACATAGATAGGATGTCTTCAAGTTCATATTCGGCATTGTGGTATAGGTGATTTTGGTATCCAACCCTATACTTGCAACAAAATACACTCCTTGATGGCTTGAACTTATCTATATTCATTACATTTTGTGTGAATATGTATATGGTGTCAATATGGTCGTTGTCATATCCGTATCCCCAGACACCGAACTTCCATTCTGGAAAGTTCTCATATCTAAATTCAAGTGTTAGGCAAGAGGAATCAACATCATCAATGTCATTCCAAATCGGCTTGACATTTTCATTTAGACATTCCTTGGTCTTGAAGTTTTTATAAGAGAATTGTTCAATATTCTCAACATACTTGATGATTTCTTCCTTGTTAACAGTATTTGACATCTTCAAGACCTTTTTTGCAAGTTTTTTCAATTAAAATAGAAAAACCCTTGTCATTTGACAAGGGGTATTGGTTCATTAAGCATTGACTTCTTCAAGTAGTTTGGCAATATTTTCTACACGGCTTTCAATTTCATTTTCCAATGCTTGCTCATCCTTTACTCCTTTATTATTATTATTCTTCAATCATTGGTTCATGCCAAGTATCTTCACCCCAAGCACGGATTAGGCAAGTATTATTAACCATTGTGTTTTCTTCCTTTGGTGTGTAAACCAATACTGTTTTAATACTTCCAAAATTGCCGTTTTTAAATTGACCATTACCTTTAGCAAGCCATTCAGCCAATTCTTTATTAGTCATTTTGCGAACTTTATTTGTAGGCAATTCTTCAATCCTATCAAATGTTGATGGTTCATATTTAATAGTTTTACTTAAATCATAAGTAACATAATCAAGGATTTTATTTTGTACAAATTCAGCAATTTTATGTAATTCACCATACGAATCTATGATGCCATCATACGGTTTTGCGTTTATGCTTCTTTCGGTTAATTCAAATAATAAATCTGCTGAAATGTTTTTTGCCATTTCTTCACGCTCAATACGCAACGACTCATTCTTGGCTTTAAGTTCTTTGTTTTCTTCATAAACAATACCACATGTCTTTTCCAATTCACGCATTTGCTCAACTGCCCTTTTAGGGATAGTGATACAGCCATTTTGTTCTTGTGTAGTCTTTAAAATGGTTTCTACGAAATCATATTTTGGTTCTTCCTCTGGAATGTCCGCACAATGTGCCCACCAACCTAATGTTTCTGTGTCAATCCATCCTTTTTCCGTTGGGTCATATCCAATTACAATAAACTTACTTGGTTCTGGAGACCCATCACACCAAACTAACATTTTCCGTGACTTCCCATCCCACTTTTCTGGTGTCATTTCAATGAGTTCTTTTCCATTGTATTTCATAGTTTACTCCTTTTTCTAGATTTCTTTTGCTTTTAATTTCCACCAATTTGGAATGTTTTCTGGAAACATAGAATCGGCAGCAATACATTCGGCTTCTTCTTCATTATCAGCTAGAACTTCTCGCTCATCGTGATATGTAACTAAAAACTTTCTTTTTGTCAATTCAGTTTCTTCTTTTTTGGTTAATAAATTTTTCCCTTTACAAGTAGGACAAGGAATTTTTGATACACCCACTTGAATATAGCCTAATCCCTTACAATTAAAGCAAGGTAATTTCTCTCCATTCGTTTCTTCCAATTCTTTTCCATTGTATTTCATAGTTTACTCCATTTTCTAGATTTTACTAATATGTTCTTAAATTTATTTTTTCTAGTTAACAATTCCAATTTAAATATAGCCCAAATGAATGTACAAAAAAGTATTATTAAATATGCGATAATTATATAATACAATTTTTATTCCTCAATCAAAGGTTCGTGCCATTCACTTTCATACCAAGCACGGATTTGAATACCTTCTTTAACAAATTCATCATCTTTACCGATACCATAGCCAAATTGTGCTTTTACATGTAAGTCAACAAATGAGTTAGATGGTATACAATATTGACCACAATTCTTTTTTAGCCATTCTTTCAATTCCTTGTTTGTCATTCTTCGTGGTTCTTGTTTTATACGATATTCATACGAATCCCAATTCCAGTTAGGTTTCTCAATGCAACTCCAAGAATCACGCATAGTTCTGTCTTTAAATCTACATTCAATCTTTTTACCTTTTTTATAGGCATTTAGGATTTCAATCATTTCATCCGTGCTTTGTACTTGATTAGTTTCTTCCTTTGGAATTTCAGCACAATGACTAAAACCAATAGAAGAATCAGCACAAATCCAAGACTTACTTAATGGATTATAACCGCATATCATCGTTAACCAAGGTTTATAATCATCACGCCAAGCCAACATTCTTCGTGACTTTCCATCCCAGTTCTCTTGGGTCATTTCTACAAGTTCTTTGCCTTTGTACTTCATATCTTTATTCCTCAATCATTGGTTCATGCCATTCACTTTCATACCAAGCACGGATTTGAATAGTATTTGGAACTTCATCATTTGCTTCATTTATATTAAAAATATAGCAAGGCATAGCATTTGGATATTCAATATGATGACAATAACCATTTCCTTTAGCACACCATTCTGCTAGTTCTTTTTTAGTCATTCTACGGACTTTCTTTACATTAGTATCAATCTTACTAAAGTCTACAACATCAATAAAATGATGATTTACATCAGTTAGATTTAAAGCCGTTTTAATGCCATATTGAAGGTTATTCACTAATAGATTATTGAAATCATTATTTTTTAACCATTGTTTCAATTCGGTTCTTAATGTTTTAATTTTTTCTATGATTTCATCTGAAGTCATATTATTAGTAATATATGAATCTTCCTTTGGTATTTCAGCACAATGATGATAACTATTATATGCATCATCATATTGTCCAAGAGTCATCCAATGATTATTTGGTGGAAAATAGCCAACAACTATTTTTTTATAAGGTTCTTTACATTTAGCATCCCACACTAACATTTCTCTTGTATTACCATCCCACTTATCTGGGGTCATTTCAATGAGTTCTTTGCCATTATACTTCATATTCTACTCTTTAGTAACTGTATTCCATACATTTATCATTACACCAAAGTGCACCATTTTCTTTAGCATATTTGATGTCATTATCTTTTCTTGATTTAATTTTCATACCACAAACGCATACATCACAATCAATGAAAGCTGCGTGAATTTTACCATCCATACCTAATACGAAATAAGGTAGTTCATTATACTTCATAACTACTCCTTTGTACCTTCTGGCATTATGTCTATGGCAATCAATGAGAAATCATCACCTACAACATTATTTTCATCAACATTGCCAGTACCAAGTAATGTTGGTTTAAGTCTTACACCATCTACCAACAAACTTTTCAATATCTCACCATAAGGAGTTTTCAATGTATTTCCTTCAACTTCCCAACTACCATCTTCTTTTCTAGCTAGATTCGTAATTTCAAAAGCACAATTTAAAGGATTAATTTCATAAAAAGTTGGATAAGGTTCACTATTCTCATCTAATAATGGTGGATTAAACCTTCCTAATGCTGTACCATCTTTAACGCTTTCAACATATTTAGAAAGTTCTCTATCAATTATTTCTTGACTATAGATATATCTTGAAATCCTATTATTAGGGTCAAAAACAACACATTTAAAATTTACACCTTCAACTTCTATCATTTCACTTCCTCACCTTTTGACCAAATTTTTTTATACACTTCTAGTGTTTTACGATATTCATTGATTTCTTTTTTCCAATCGGCTAAACTATCGTATTCATT